>DASRFM010000001.1:0-2278 GCA_035651575.1 Burkholderiales bacterium
CTTCCGGCCCGTGCGGCTGAATGACGGCCGCAGCCACAACACCAGGTTCATGCACTCGCTCGACCCGATCAGCCCGCAGGGACACGCCGCGCACCGCCACCCGTACATCTACGATCCGAAGACCAACTGGCGCGGCGGCGACGTCGCGGCGCGCCAGGTCGGCGGCTACGACATGGCGCGGCGGCTCGCCGACATCGCAAAAGAAGGCATCGACCAGCAGCTTATTTTTCCAACGCAGATCACCATCGCGACGTCGAACCTCGGCGCACTCGGCCGCGAGTGCGCCCGGCTCTACAACGACTGGGTGGCGCGCCTCGTCAAGGACCGCGAGGACGTTTTTCTGCCGGTGGCGATGGCCCCTGCCGGGTGCCCGGAAGCGATGGTCGGGGAGCTCGAGCGCTGCGTGAACCAGCTCGGCTTCCGCGCCACGCACCTCGTACCCTATGTCGGCACCCGCAATCTCGACGATCCGGCGTTCTTTCCGTATTACGCGGCGGCCGAAAAGCTCGGCGTGCCGCTTTGCTGCCATCCCAACAGCAATGGCGAGCTGATCGATCGCTTCGACAACTTCTACAAGACGCATGTACTCGGCCGGCCGACCAATTGCAGCGCCGCGCTGGTCGCGCTGGTGCTCGGCGGCGTGCTGGAAAAATTCCCCGGCCTGAAAGTGGTGTTCTTCGAATGCAGCGCGGAGTGGATCCTTTACTGGATGCACCGCATGGACGACGACTGGGAATGGGCGCGGGATTTTCCGCAGATCTCGGGGCAGCTGAAGATGGCGCCCTCGGAATACATCCGGCGCAACTGCTACGTCACCTGCGAAGCCGACGAAGCCGATCTCGCCCGCCCGATCGCCGAGCTCGGCGAGGATCACATCCTCATGGCGAGCGACTATCCGCACTTCGATTCGGAGTACCCGCACACCGTCTCGACCCTGCGCGAGCGCACGGATCTCAATGATCGGCAGAAAGCAAAGATCCTCGGTGAGAACGCTGCTCGTCTGCTGCGCCTGTAGCGTCCTCTTCGCCGGCCTCGCCAGCGCTGTCGAACCCGGCGCCGAGGTCGCTGCCGTGGCGGCGTACAGGGGCGCCGACCGCACGCAGCGCCTGATCGCAGGCGCGAAGCAGGAAGGCGAGTTGATGCTCTACTCGTCGCTCACGCCCGAGGACCAGCTGCGCCTCGCCGCCGACTTCAAGAAGCGCTATGGCGTGACGCTCAAGTTCTGGCGCGGCAGCCAGACCAACATTCTGCAGCGCGTGCTCGCCGAGACACGTGGCGGCCGCTACGAGTTCGATGCGCTGGAGACCAATTCGCCGCAGATCGAGGCGATCGCGCGCGAGAAGCTCCTGCAGAAGGTCGACTCGCCTCACGTCGCCGATGTGCTGCTGCCGCAGACGCTGCCGCCGCACGGTGTATGGGCGCCAGACCGCCTGAACCTCCTCGTCTACGCGTACAACACCAACGCGGTGAAGCGAGCCGAGCTGCCGAAGACCTGGCAGGAGCTGGCCGGCCCGAAGTGGAAGCAGCGGCTCGGCATGGAATCGACCAACGCGGAGTGGTTCGCGACGCTCGTGCAGGCGATGAGCGAAGGGCCCGGACTCGAGCTCTTCAGGCGGCTCGGCGAAAACGGCGTCGCCGTGCGCACCGGCCATACGCACAGCACCGGGCGGGTGATTGCCGGCGAGATTCCACTCTTCCTCGGCGTCTTCAGCCACGACGTCGACCGCATGAAGGCGAAAGGTGCGCCGATCGACTGGTTCGTGCTGCCGCCGGCGGTCGTGCTGCCCTCCGCGGTCGCGGTCTCGCGCCGCGCCGCCCACCCGCACGCCGCCGTGCTTTTCTACGACTACATGCTGACCGACGGCCAGCGCTTCTACACCGAGGTGCACCGCGTGCCGGCGAACAAGAGCTACGACACGCCGGTGCGCCGCCTGGTGCGCGAGGGCCAGCCCCTCGCGGTGGTCGACGCGCATGCCGCGATCGACGACCACGACAAGTGGCAGAATCTCTACAAAAGGCTCATCGTCGACCGCTCGCAGAACTAGTGCCGCCGCCGCGTGGATGTGCGGCGAAGAACGCCCAGATGCGCTCCTTGATGTTGACGTCGCTCGCCCGGCCGGCCAGCAATGCCCAGAGGGCGTTAGCGCAACGCGTGGTCGGTCGCACGGCGCACGGTCGCGCGCTCTACGGCGAGCGTGCCGCCGCGGCCGAACGCGAGGCGCAAATCGGCGAGCTCGAACTTGACGGACTTTCCGCTGGCGGCAGCGGCCTGCAGTAT
>DASRFM010000002.1:0-44652 GCA_035651575.1 Burkholderiales bacterium
TCGTGGCGTACGCGGCGATCCAGGTGAAGACGCCGAAGAGCAGCAGCGAGCCGAGCAGCGCCTTCTTGCGGCCGTAGCGGTCGCCGATCCAGCCGAACAGCATCGAGCCGAAGAGAATGCCGACCAGGCTCGCGGAGAGCACCGGGCCGAGCGCCGAGCGCTCGACGTGCCACTCGCGCACGAGGTGCGGCGCGGCGAGCGAGATCGCCGCGATGTCGTAGCCGTCGAAGAGCGCGATGAGCGCCGACCAGAAGATCAGCTGGACGTGGAATCCGGTGACGCCGCGCTCGTCCAGCAGGTGCGAAACCCGCACCACTTGGCCATTTTCCATGCTCACTCCTCCTCGATGCCAATGATACAGTTCGGCCGATGCCGGACAAGCGCGCCAGGCCCGCCGCAGCCCCGAAAGACCGCGTCCCGTATTCCGCCATCGTCGACCGGCCGCCGCTCCGGCTGCCCGGGGGCGCCCGCGTCGCGGTCTGGGTCATCGTCAACGTCGAGGAATGGTCCATCGAGCGCGCGATGCCGCGCACCGTGCTGCCGCCGCCGTTCGGCCAGCCGCTGCTCCCGGACCTGCCCAACTGGGCCTGGCACGAGTACGGCATGCGCGTCGGCGTGTGGCGCTTCTTCGACGTGCTCAAGCGCTACGGCCTGCGGGCGACGCTTGCCCTCAACGGCTCGGTGATCAAGAGCTACCCGCGCGTGGCGCGCGCGGCGCGCGACGCCGGCTGGGAATTCATGGGACACGGCTATATCCAGCGGCCGATGCACCACGTCGAAGACCAGCGCGCGGCGATCCGCGATACCGTCGCGGCCATCAAGAAGTTCACCGGCGCGGCGCCGCGCGGCTGGGAAAGCCCGGGGCTCACCGAGACGTTCGACACGGTCGACTGGCTGGCGGAGGCGGGCATCGAGTACGTCGCCGACTGGGTGCTCGACGACCAGCCCTGCATGATCAACACGCGGCACGGCCCGGTCGTGTCCGTGCCGTACACCGTCGAGATGAACGACATCTCGATGATGGTGATCCAGCAGCACCCCTCGGACGAGTGGCTGCACCGCGGCATCGACACGTTCGACCGCCTCTACCGCGAGGGCGAGGACCAGGCGCGCGTGATGGCGATCAGCGTGCATCCGTACATCACCGGGGTGCCCCACCGCATCGGCTACCTGGAGAAGCTGCTCGAGTACATCCTCGCGCGCGAAGCCAAGGTCGTCTGGACCGGCGAGGAGATCCTCGACTGGTACCTCGAGGAAAGGCCGCACCGCGCGCGGCGGAAAAAGAAGAAGTGAAGGTCCCGGGCCACGACGAGCTCTGGGCGCGTGCGCAGGCGCTCCTGCCGGCGCTGCGCAGCCGCGCCGCGAAGTGCGAGGAGCTGCGCCGCCTGCCCGACGAGACCCTGCGCGACTTCCACGACGCGCAGCTCTTCCGCATCCACCAGCCCGGGCGCGTCGGCGGCGCCGAGCTCGAGTTCGCCGCGGTCGTCACCTTCGGCGCGCTGCTCGCGCGCGCCTGCGCCTCGACGTCCTGGGTGTGGGTGAACTACGCCGCGCATCACATGATGCTCGGCATGTTCCCGCAGAAGGCGCAGGACGAGATCTGGAACGCCTCGCGCGACGCGCTCATCGCCTCGTCGTTCGTCTTCCCCGCCGGCAAGGCGAGAAAGGTGAAGGACGGCTATGTGGTCTCGGGCCGCTGGCCGTTCTCGAGCGGCGTCGCGCCGAGCGAGTGGAACATGCTCGCCGGCCTCGCCTACCTCGACGACAACGCCCCGCCCGAGCAGCGCGTCTTCCTGCTCCACAAGTCGCAGTACAAGGTGATCGACAACTGGCACGCCGGCGGCCTGCGCGGCACGGGAAGCATGGACGTCGAGGCGAGCGAGCAGTTCGTTCCCGAGTCGCGCACGCTCGCGGTGTCGGACACCAAGGGCGGCCCCACGCCCGGCAGCGCGGTGAACCCGGGGCCGCTCTTCCAGGTTCCGGTGTTTGCGCTCTTTCCGTACATGCTCTCCGGCGTTCCGCTCGGCATCGCGGAAGGCTTGATCGACGACTACGGGCCCAAGGCCGGCCGCATGACGGGCGCCCGCGTCGCGGAGATCCAGAGCACGCAGATCCGGCTCGGCGAGGCGAGCGCTTTTGCGCGCGCCTCGCGCCTGGTGCAGCTCGCGAACTGCCGCGAAGCCGAAGCGCTCATCGCGGAAGGCACGGTGCCCGACATGAAGACGAAGGCGCGCTACCGCCTCGAGGGGGCGTACGCGGTCCACTGGGCGGTGCACGCCGTGGACGTGATGTTCGCGCTCGCGGGCGCCGGCGGCCTGTATGAATCCGGGCCGGCGCCGCGCGCGTTCCGCGACGCTCACGCGGTGAAGCAGCACTTCTCGTTCAACACCGACATCGCGGGCACCACCTACGGGCGCGTCGCGCTCGGGCTGCCGACCGACAACCCGACGCTCTAGGCGGCGGCCCGCCCTCTCCGCCGAGGCACGCCCTTTGCAATATAGTGGCGTCGTGACTCGCGACGTCGAAGCGCTTCTCACACCGCAAGGCCGGGCGAGCCTGTCCCTGGCCGGTCTCGTCCTGCTGTATCTCGACCCCTTCGCGCTCTTCAAGGACGCCTCGCGCGGCCCGGCGCGCGAGCAGGAGCGCGCGCTTTCCTACAACCGCGCGCAGCGCTGGATCCTGCTCGCGTACGTCCGGCGCTGGGCGCTGATCGCCGCGGGCTCCTTCATCGCGATTGCGCCTTCGCAGGCCTTCGCGGCGCACGGACCGCTCTTCGTCGTTCCCGCGGCCGCGTTCGGCATCGCCTGCTGCGTCGCCATAACGGTCGCGGTGTGCGCCGCCACCGTCTATCTCCTTCTCGGAAGGCAGTAAGGAACCCGCTGCAGCGGAGCGTGTCGCACGATGATCCCAACGTGAAGGAGGATCCCATGCGAGTGAGCGATTGCATGAGCCGCGACGTGCGCGTAGCGACCCCGGGTCAGACGATCCGCGACGCGGCAAGGACCATGGCCGAGATCGACGCCGGCGTCCTGCCGGTGGGCGAGAACGACCGCCTGATCGGCATGATCACCGACCGCGACATCGCCGTGCGCGGCGTCGGCGCCGGCAAGGGCCCCGATACGCCGGTGCGCGACGTGATGAGCGCGGAGGTGAAGTACTGCTTCGAAGACGAGGATCTCGAGCGCTGCGCGCAGAACATGGCCGAGCTGCGCGTGCGGCGCCTTCCGGTCCTGAGCCGCGAGAAGCGCCTGGTGGGCATGCTGTCGCTCGGCGACCTCGCCAAGTCCGACGGCGACGGCTCGAAAGCCGCGCTGCGCGGCGTCTCCAAGCCGGGCGGCCCGCATTCGCAGTCCCAGAGCGCGAGAGCCTGACCTTTTCGGCGCGCCGCAGCCGGCGCTGCCGCCCGGGCTCGCCTACGAGCCCGGGTTCCTTTCCGCGGCGGAGGAGGCCCGGCTGCTGGCGGTGATCGCCGGCCTCCCTTTCCGCGAAGCGCTCTACCGCGAATACACCGCGAAGCGGCGCATCGTGAGCTACGGCGCCGAATACGATTTCTCGGCGCAAGCGCTGAAGCATGCGGAACCGATTCCCGGTTTTCTCGAGGCCCTTAGAGGAAAGGCGGCGGCCTGGGTCGGCATTCCCGCCGAGCGCTTCGTCCACGCGCTCGTAACCGAATACCGGCCGGGGACGCAGCTCGGCTGGCATCGCGACACCCCGGAGTTCGGCGTCGTCGCCGGCGTCTCGCTCGGCGCCCCGTGCCGCATGCGCTGGCGGCCCTATCCGCCCAGGAAGGGCGACAAGGGGCTCGTCCTCGAGCTCGCGCCGCGCTCGGCCTATTGCATGCAGGGCGATGCGCGCTGGCGCTGGCAGCACGGCATTTCGCCGACCAAGGCGCTGCGCTACTCCATAACGTTTCGAACCTTGCGCGCAAGCGGGAACGCAAGCGCGGCCTGACGGCATCGAATGGGCTCCCGAACAAGGAGAAACCCATGATGCTCGTACGTGTTTTTTCCACGCTGGCCCTTGCGGCCTTCGCCGGCACCGCGCTCGCGCAGGGCGGGCCCTCCGACCCGCAGATCGCAGGCATCGTCGTCGCCGCCAACCAGATCGACATCGACGCCGGCAAGCTCGCCAAGTCGCGCAGCAAGAACAAGGAAGTGAAGGACTTCGCGCAGCGCATGATCACGGACCACACGGCGGTCAACAGGCAGGCGGGCGCGCTCGTGAAGAAGCTCGGCGTGAAGCCCGAGGAAAGCGATACCAGCAAGAGCCTGAAGGCCGGTGCCAGGGAGAACATGGCGAGCCTGAAGAAGCTCAAGGGCGCGCAGTTCGACAAGGCCTACGTGGACCACGAGGTCGCCTATCACGAGCAGGTGCTCGACGCGATCGACAAGGTGCTGATCCCGAGCGCCAAGAACCAGGAGCTGAAGGACCTGATCACCAAGGTGCGGCCGGCGATCGCCGCGCACCTCGAGCACGCGAAGATGGTCCAGTCCTCGCTCGCGAAGTGAGAGCGCTTCTCTTCGTGCTGGCGCTGGCGGCGGCGGGCTGCGTGCACGCCGCCGGCCAGTCCCACGTCGTGACGATCGAGGGCATGAAGTTCGTCCCCGAACGGCTGGACGTGGCCGTCGGCGACACGGTGAAGTTCGTCAACAAGGACGTCGTGCCTCACACCGTGACGGCGGCGAAGCAGCGCGTCGAGTCGGGCGAGATCGCTGCGGACAGGAGCTGGACCTTCAGGCCTCGCGCCAAGGGCGAGGTGGACTACATCTGCCGCCTGCATCCCGTCATGCACGGCTCGCTGGTCGTGCACTGATGCCGTGCGGGCAACCTTGCCGGGAGTGCAAGGTCTGTAGCGCCCTCGCTATGCCGGCTCTTCCGCCTCGGTGATGTCGTTCTCGAGGATCAGGTCGACGAGCGCGTGATAAACGTCCGCCGGTGCGGTCGCGCCGTCTTCCAGCCAGAGGCGGAAGGCATGCTCCTCCACGCCGACGAGCGAGGCGCACAGCGCCACGTCGCCGCCGCAGACCTGCACGGCGCGGGCAAAGAGGCTGGCCTGGAGCTTGCGCATCGCAGCCTGCCTTGCAAGCTGCGTTCCTTCCCCCGACCGGGCTACGCCTGCGCGCGATAGTTGCCCGGAAACATGGCGCGCTTCGCCTCCTCGTCCATCTCGGTCTTGAAGGCATGGCGATCCTTGAGCGCAATCGCCTTCTGCGCCGCGGGGCGCGCGCTGATCTCGTCGACCAGCCGCTTCACGTTCGCGAGCTTCGCGGCGTGCTCGCCGAGGATGTTCGGCACGAGCCGCGCCCAGCCCCAGAGCGCCATGTCCACGACACTGTAGGCGCCGCCCACCATGTACTTGTTCTTCGCCAGGCGCGCCTCCACGATGTTCCAGTGGCGCAGCGCCTCGAACTCGTAGCGGGTCATCGCGTAGGCGATCTTCTCCGGGGCGTAGTTCTTGAAATGCACGTACTGGCCGGTGAACGGCCCGATGCCCGAGGCGACGAACATCAGCCACGAGAGCATCGGCCCCCGGTCCGCGGCGTTCTTCGGCAGGAACTTGCCGGTCTTCTCGGCGAGATAGAGCACGATGGCGTTGCTGTCGAAGATCGTGACGTCGCCGTCGACGATGGACGGCACTTTCGCGTTGGGGTTGATCGCCAGGTAGCTCGCCTTGTGCTGATCGCCCTTGCGCGTGTCCACGGCGATCGGCTCGTAGGCCAGCCCCATCTCCTCCAGGCAGAGGGCGACCTTCATGGGGTTCGGCGCGGTGCTGTAGTAGAACTTGATCATTGCTCTCTCCATGGATGCTTCTGGGGAATCGGGGGCCAAATCCTACACGCCCCGGCCCCTATGCGCCGATGCTTGCTTTGATACGTTCGCGGTTCAGGGGCAGCTCGCGGATCCGATGGCCGGTCGCATCGGCGATCGCATTGGCGAGCGCGGCGGCGGTGGGGCCTTGCGCCGCTTCGCCAATGCCGAGGAAGGGCTCGCCGGGCCGGTCGACGACCTCGACCTCGACGCTGCGCGGCACGTGCGGGAAGCGCAGGATCGGATAGCCGCCCCAGTCGCGGCTCGTGATCCGGCGCTCGTCGAAGGCGACCGCCTCGAGCGTCGTCCAGCTGAGCGACTGCAGGATGCCGCCTTCGATCTGGTTGCGGATGCCGTCCGGGTTTACCGCCTCGCCGCCGTCCACTGCGGACACCACGCGCAGCAAGCGCACCTCGCCGGTTTCGCACTCGACGTGCACTTCCATCGCGACTGCGCAATAGGCCGCGAGGTTCTTGTAGCGCGCGAAGGCGAAGCCGCGCCCGCGCCCCGGCTCGCGCTTGAACGCCGGCCAGCCGAAGCGCAACGCGGCGATGCGCACGACATCCCGCGCGCGTGCGTCGGCGAGGTAGCGCTGGCGGAAGGCGACCGGGTCGGCGTGCGCGGCCTGCGCGAGCTCGTCCATGAAGCTCTCGATCGAGAACACGTTCATGTACGCGCCCAGGGCGCGGAGCGCGGAAACGCGCAGCGGCATCTGCGGGATGAAGTGATGCGCGACGCGCGCGGCGGGCAGCGCGTAGATCGGGATCGCGTTGCGGTCGCCGCCGCCCTCCGGCTGCGGGATCGGCCTCGGCGGCGGCGGCGTGAACGGCTTGGCGAGCGCGAGCGCGGGCGCCAGGTCGCCGGCACGCCCGGGACGCGTCGAATGCGTGTTGCTCCAGACGTCGTAGGACCAGGAAGCGATCGAGCCGTCCGCGGCGAGCGTAGCGCGCGCCCTAGCAATCATCGCTGGGCCGAACGGCTCCCAGGCGTGCTCGTCCTCGCGCATCCACTGCACGCGCACCGGCCGGCCGGGAAAGGCGCGCGCAAGCAGCGCCGCATCCGCGCCCGCGTCGTCGGCTGCGTTGTGGCCGTAGCAGCCCGCGCCTTCCATGTGGATGCAGCGAATGCGCTCCTTCGGTACTCCGAGCATTTCCGCGAGCGCATCGCGCAGCGGATACACGCCCTGGCTGTGCGTCCACACCGCCAGGCCGTCGTCCTTGAAGAGGCCGACCGCGCAGGACGGGCCGATCGAGCCGTGGAGCTGGTAGGGACGCCGGTATTCCGCTTGCACCGTCCGCCCGCCGCGGGGCGTGCCGTGCTGGTAGATCACGCTTTCCTGGGCCGGCAGCTGGAGAAGAGCGGAGTAGACGTCGCGGGCGGGAAGCCTCGCCGGTTCCTCCCAGCGCGACGAATCCTTCAATGCGCGCATCGCCTGGATCGCCGTCCACTCGCGTTCGGCGATGACCGCGAGATAGCTGCCGTCGCGCACGACCTTCAGCACGCCGGGCAGGCGCGTAGCGGCGCTTTCGTCGAAGCTCGCGAGGCGCGCGCCGTAGGAGGGCGGGCGCACTACGCGCGCGTGCACCATTCCCGGAAGCCGCAGGTCCTGCACGTAGCTCGGCGCGCCAGTCACTTTTCCCGGGATATCCACCCGCTGCACCGGCTTGCCCATCCAGGAGCGCCGCGTGGCGAGCCTCGACTGCGGCGCGGCGTTGACGTGAAGCTGCTGCCCGGAGACGAGCTCGCCGTAGCCCACGTGCCGGCCGTCGCGCGTCCGGATCTCGCCTTTTTGCAGGCTCAGGTCATTCGAGGAAAGACCGAATCGCCTTGCGGCCTCGGCAATGAGGATCTCGCGCGCCTGCGCGCAGGCGTGCAGGATCGCGGTGCCGCTGTCCTGCATGGAATGGCTGCCCGCGGTATAGCCCTCGTTCGGCGTACGGGCCGTGTCGGCCGTGACAAGCTCGATGCGCGCAGGCTCGACGGCGAGCTGCTCGGCCGCGATCTGCAGGAGCGCAGTCTTGATTCCCTGGCCGAGCTCCGCCTTGCCGGTGAACACCGTGATGGAGCCGTCGGCGCCGATGCGCAGCCACGCGTCGAGAAGCGGGGTCTTCTCGAGATCGCCCGGCAACGCCGCGAATGCGCGCAGCGGCAGCGCGAAGCCCA
Organism: Burkholderiales bacterium; assembly: GCA_035651575.1. Classification (GTDB taxonomy): domain Bacteria; phylum Pseudomonadota; class Gammaproteobacteria; order Burkholderiales; family SG8-39; genus SCGC-AG-212-J23. The sequence goes on from DASRFM010000002.1 coordinate 7,972, forward strand.
CGACGAGGGCGCCGCCGGCCGCGAGGAAGCCCCGCCGCTTCATGCCTTCGCCTTCATCGCGCGCGCGACCGCGCGCAGGATTCGCATGTGCGTGCCGCAGCGGCAGAGGCTGGGCGAGAGGTGCGCACGAATCTCGTCCTCGCTCGCGCCCGGCGCCTTCTCGAGCAGCGCCTGCGCGCGCATCATCATCCCGGGAATGCAATAGCCGCACTGCGCCGCCTGCTCCTCGATGAAGGCGCTCTGCAGCGGGCCCGGGTTCTGCAGCGTTCCCAGCCCTTCGACGGTCCGGATCTTCCTGGACTGCAGCACCGAAAGGGGCGTGAGGCACGAGAAGATCGGCTCGCCGTCGGCGAGCACGGTGCAGGCGCCGCACTGGCCGAGCCCGCAGCCGAACTTCGCGCCGTTCAGCGCGAGCTCGCCGCGCAGCACGTAGAGGAGGGGCGTCGCCGGGTCTGCGGCAACCTCGACGTCGCGGCCGTTAACGTTGAGCTTCATGCGTGTCCTTCCACGGCGCGCGGCCGGTGAGCGAGCGCAGGTAGGCGAGGAGGTCGGCGAGGTCCTGCTCGCCGAGCGAGCCCGCGAACGCCGGCATCCAGGGCCCGCGCTCGCCTTCGCGCGGCTCGATGCCCTCGAGGATGATGTGCGCGAGGTTGCGCGAGGTCGGGATGGTGAGCCCGCTGGCGAGCGCAAGCTGCAGCGCGCCGCCTTCGGCGTCGCGGCCGCGGTCGTGGCATTGCGCGCACGCGCCTTCGTAGACGACGCGGCCGCGCGCGTTGTCGGCCGCATCGCGCTTCGTGTTTGCGAAAGCTTCGTCCGCGGCCTTGCGTCGCTCCCCCGGCGTGCGCCGGTCGAGCGAGGCGATGTAGGTCGCGATGGCACGGACGTCCTCGTCGAGGACCTGCTTCAGGTCGCGCACCACGCCCGTCATGGGGCCGGCGGTGAGCGCGTGCGACTCGGCGATGCCCGTGCGAAGGTAGGCGTGCAGGGCGTCGCGGGTCCACGGGACGGGCGAGGGCGAATCGGCATTGAGCGCGGGTGCGTGCCAGCCCTCGGCCTCGCCGCCTGCGAAATCGGCTTGCTTGATTTCGCCGCCGAGCCGGTCGCGCGGCGTATGGCAGGCGCCGCAGTGCGCAAGCCCCCGCACGAGATAGGCGCCGCGGTTCCATTCACCGCTCTTGCCCGGATCCGCCTCGATGGGTCCTTTCTTCAGGTAGAGCTTGTTCCAAAGCGCGACCGCGACGCGCGGGATCGGAACGCGGCTCGCGCGGTTCTCTTGCTTTACCGGTTCGCGCGCCATGAGGAACGCATACAGCGATGCGAGGTCGTCGTCCGTCAGGCGCGTGAAATAGTCGTAGGGAAACGCCGGATAAAGGTGGCGCCCGTTGTTATCCAGCCCTTCGCGCATCGCGCGCGCGAAGGCGGCCTGCGACCAGCCGCCGATCCCGGTCTCGGCGTCCGGCGTGATGTTGGTGCCGTAGATCGTGCCGAACGGCGTCTCGAGGCCGCGCCCGCCCGCATAGGGCTTGCCGCCGGGCGCGGTGTGGCAGCCCATGCAGTTGCCGAGCGCAGCGAGGCGCGCGCCTTGCGCGATGCGCTGCGGATCGGGCGGCAGCTTGGCGGACGCGTCGAGCGGCGCCATCGCTTCCTGTGCGCCGCAGCCGGCGAGCAGCGTCAAGACGAGGGTGGTGAGGCGAAGACCCTTGAAGCAATCAATAACCGTAGAACTCCTCGGAGCGCATGTCGTTTTCCGACACGCCGATTTCCTGCAGCATCGATTGCATGGCCATCGCCATGCCCGGGGGGCCGGCGAAGTAATACACCGGGCGCAGCAGGTCGGGGAGATGGCGCTCGAGCATGTCGCGCCGGATGAACCCGGTCTCGCCGTCCCAGGGAAGCGCCGACTTCCCGGCCTCGGCCATCGTCGCGACCAGCCGGTAGTTCGGATTCGCCTTCTCGAGGACGCGCAGCTCGTCGAGGAACGCCGCGTCCTCGGGCCGGCGATTGGAATAGAAGAGAACGATGCGGTGCGGCAGCGCCTTCTTCGCCGCGTGCCGCGCCATGGAGAGAAATGGCGTGATGCCGATGCCGCCGGCGAGGAAGACGGCCGGACGCTCGATCTCCTCGTGCAGCACCATGACGCCCGCCGGGCCGTCGATCTCCATGCGCAGGCCCGGCTGCGCCGCCTTGAGGACGCGCTTGAATGCCGTGTCGCGCATGCGCGTCGCGATCATGAGCTCGGGCTCGTGCGGCGCCGAGGCGATGGTGAACGGCCGGCTCGGCCCCTGTGCGTCCGTCTCGGGCGGGTCGACCAGGGTGAACATCGCGTTCTGTCCCGCGTCGAAGGCGAATCCTTCCGGCTTCTCGAAATAGAAAGCGCTCGTCCCGTGGGCGAGCTCTTCCTGCCTCCTGAGCCGGACGACGGGCACTAGAACGTCCGGATGCCCGAGAACGTGTCGCTCACCTCGTGGCGCTTGCCGGCGTCGTCATACCAGTAGAGCTTGCCCGCCTCCTCGCCCTTGGTGAGCTTGTGCGAGCCGTCGCAGAACGGCTGGTTCTTCGACAGGCCGCACTTGCACAGCCAGACCTCCTTGCCTTCGAGGGTGTACTTGGTGGGCTCCTGCGGAGTGCGCTTGACTAGGCGTGCCATGGCCAACATCCTTTCAGAGGGAAGACTATTCAAACACCATTCGATGCCTCTAACAGCCTTGCCGTGCCGCTATTCCGCAGCGGCCGCGCTTGTCTTGCTCGCGTCATGCGCGCCGCCGCCCGGGCCGGAGCTTCCCGGCCCCACGCCCTGGCAGCCGGGGAAGGACGTCATCTGGCTGCCGTCTCCCCCCGAGACGGTGGAGAAGATGCTCGATCTCGCGGGCGTCACGCGCGAGGACTTCGTGGTGGATCTCGGCTCGGGCGACGGCCGCAACGTCATCGCGGCCGCGCGCCGCGGGGCGCGCGCGCTCGGGGTCGAATACGACGAGCCGCTCGTGCAGCTCTCGCGCCGCAACGCGCGCGCGGCCGGCGTCGCGGATCGCGCCGAATTCGTCCAGGGCGACATGTTCGCCGCCGACATTTCCCGCGCGAGCGTGCTGGTGCTCTTTCTTCTGCCGGACAACCTGCGCCGGCTCAGGGAACGGTTTGCGGGCATGAGGGCCGGCACGCGGATCGTCTCGAACACCTACGAGATCCCGGGCTGGCAGGCGGCGCGCACCGCGAGCGCGGCGGGCGGCTGCAGCGCCTGGTGCACGGCCTACCTCTACATCGTCCCGGCCTCGGTCGCGGGCCGCTGGCGCCTGGGCGATGCGGAGCTCGTCCTCGACCAGGACTTCGAGAGCGTCTCGGGACGCCTCGCCCGGCTCGCGCTCGCAAGCGGCCAGGTGAAGGGCGAGCGCATCCGCTTCCTCGCGGGCCTCGACGAATACGTCGGCCGCGTGCATGGCGACGCCATGTCGGGCACCGTGAGCGGCAGCCGCAGCGGTCCCTGGAGCGCGCGGCGCCTGCCGTAGCGCGTCGTCGACGTCGCGCGCGCCGGACAGGGCGGGCGGCGGATTTCGCCCGCGCCGCCCGCGTGCTCCAATGCGGCCGCGTAGGGGTGTGGCGCTGGAGGTCCGATGAACTTGAACGTTCTGACTCAGCAACGCTGGTTTTCGTCGCTCGCCGCGATCCTGTCCGAAGTGCCCTCGCTCCTGAACGATGGGGCGCTGCAGCTCGGCCGCTGGCTCGGCGCGTCATCCAAGGACGCCGAGGCGCGCATCGCGAGCGCCAGCGTGACCGCCGCGATCGTGCTCGGCGTGATCGTCGTCCTGCTGCTTTCGCTCGCGGCCGGGCGCTAGGGCGCGCCGGCGCCGAACGTAAAGCCGGCTTTCTCGAATTCCCCGGAGAGGCCGGCGCGCACCGACTCGATCGCTTCCTTCGCCGCGGGCGTGAAGGCGATGTCGTTCATGTCGTGCACGCCGCCCGTGATGAGCACCTGCAGGACGCCTTCTTCCCGGCCGATGTTGCGGAACGCGCGGCACACCCCGGGCGGAATGGAGATCGTGTCGAAGGGCTCGAGCACGGCGCGCCCGGAGCCGTCGTCGTTCCAGGCGATCTCGAAGCGGCCTTTCAGCACGGTGAAGGTCTCGTAGGTCTGCACGTGGTTGTGCAGGCCCGGTCCCTGGCCCGGCGGGCAGATCGCCAGAGTCATCGTCATGCCCGCGGCGCCGCGGATCGGCGCCCCGGTGTTGATCGGCGTGCTCGCGCCGCCATCCTCGAGCCCGATCACCGAAAGGAGCTTGCGCGCATAGACCACGTCGCGCGCTTTCTCCGGAACCGAGGCATCCTGGATCGGCAGCGGCTTCAGCGTACGAAAGCGCGCGATGCGCTTCTCCATCGCCTCGGACGAAATGCGTGCGGTCTTCATCGCTGGACTCCAGCCTTCCTGAGCGCGCTCTCGCGGCGGGTGAGCCACCAGCCATACTGCTGCGGCCACTTCGCGTATTCGGGGTCGACGCCGAGCGCGCGCGCCGCGTGCAGCGGCCAGTTCGGGTCGTAGAGCGCCTCGCGTCCGATCGCCACCAGGTCGCAGCGTCCGGCGGCGAGCGCCTCTTCCGCCATCTCCGGCGTCAGGATCAGGCCGACCGCCATGGTCTGCAGGCCGGCCTCCGTCCTCACGCGCTCGGCGAAGGGAATCTGGAAGCCCGGCACGCGCGGCAGGAGGGTGCGCGCCGGCGCGCTCGCCGAGCCGAGGATGCCGCCGGAGCTGCAATCCACGACGTCCACGCCGACGGCCTTCAGCTTCTTCGCGAACGCGACCGTGTCCTCCAGGCTCCAGCCGCCCTCGACGTCGTCGATCGAAGAGACGCGCACGAAGAGCGGCTTCGACCGGGGCCAGGCCTCGCGCACCGCCTGCGCCACCTCCAGCGGAAAGCGCATGCGGTTCTCCAGGCTGCCGCCGTATTCATCGGGCCGGTCGTTCGAGAGCGGCGAGAGGAACGTGTGCAGCAGGTAGCCGTGCGCCGCGTGCACCTCGACGACCTCGAATCCGGCGGCCTGGGCGCGCTTTGCCGCCGCGCGGTAGGAATCCAGCAAGCCGGCCAGGTCGGCCTTCGACAGGGCGCGCGGCTTCAGCCAGGCGTCGTCGAGCGGCTTCTCCGTCGGCGCGACGATGCCCCACGGCTTTTCGCCCCGCTCGAGGTCCGCCTGCGTGAGCGGGCCGTTGCCGTACCAGGGGCGCGCCATGCTCGCCTTGCGGCCGGCGTGTGCGAGCTGCAGGGCCGGCACGGCGCCCATGCTTTTGATGAACTGCGCGATTCTGGAAAGCCCGGCGACGTGCGCGTCGTCCCAGATCCCGGTGTCGCCATGCGTGATGCGCGCGCGCGCCTCCACCGCGGTCGCCTCGACGAAGACGATGCCGGCGCCGCCCTGGGCGAACTTGCCCAGGTGCACGAGGTGCCAGTCGGTGACGTGGCCGTCGCGCGCCGAGTACTGGCACATCGGCGACACGACGATTCGGTTGCGCGCCTCGACGCCGCGCAGCCGGATCGGCTCGAAGAGCATCAGTTGTGCGCGGCGATCTTGGTGCGCCTGCCGCCGGACTTCTTCAGCGTCATCGCGCTCGCCGAGCCCTTGCCCCGCCACTCGTCCTCGGTGATCTTCTCGCCGAGGAAGTTGAGCTCGATCGTGACGTCGTCCGGGTCCTTCAGGAAGATCTGGAAGAGCGGCGGCTTCGCCTCAGGGAAGCTGCGGTAGTGCATCTCGACCTTGTTCTTCTGGATGCGGTTGCGCACCTGCTCGGCGTGCTGCGCCAGAAACGCGATGTGGTCCACCGCGCCCGAGCCGGTGGTGCCCTTCGGGTGCTTCTTCAGCAGGAAGGTGTCGCGGATCCTGTTCGGGTCCTGCGAGGCGAGGTGCACGCAGATGTGGCCGTTCGTCTTCAGCCAGTAGCCCGGGAAGCCGAAGTCCGGGCGCTCGGCTGCGACCTCCATGCCGAGCACGCGGCAGTAGAAGTCCTTGGTGCGCTCCAGGTCCTTCGCGACCAGCAGGAAGTGGTTCAGTTCGGTCAGCATGGAGGTCTCCTCACATCGTGGGGTTGGCGTATTGTCCACCGAGCGCGGCCGTGCCGTAAGCCGCGCCGGCGATGTCGAAATTGAACGAGAAGTGCTGCGTGATGGCCTGCACGTCGCGCAGGAAGCGCTGCAGCGGGTCCCGGGTATAGATGCCGTTCGCCCCATAGCAGGACCACAGGGTGTCGACCGCTTCGCGCGACTGCATCACGGCGAGGGTGTTCTGGATCCGCAGGCGCAGCTTGCTTTTCAGATCCAGTTGCTCCTGTTCGAATGCGATTGCCGAAGCCCGCATGGCGTAGCGGGCGCTATCGATCAGCGCCCGGGCGCGGGCGAGCTTGATCTGCACGGCCTGGAACTCCGAGATTTTCGCCCCGGTATAGGTTCCGATCCTCTTCGAAAAGCTCTTTTCGACCCACTCGTAGGCGCCTTCCGCGGCGCCGAGGGCGGCGGCAGAGAGGGGATGCCCGGCGGAGGCGACTATGGGAATCCGGAACAGGGGGCCGGTGTGGAGCGCGGCGCCCGGATGCTCGAGCCCGCCGCGACACTTCGTGAGCTGCAGCGCGCGGCGCTCCGGCACAAACACTTCCTTCACCTCGATGTCCTTGCTGCCGGTGCCGGCCATGCCCATGGCGTACCAGGTGTCGATGATCGTGTAGTCGCTCTTCGGCACGAGGCACAGGCGCCAGTCGACCGCCTTGCCGTCCTCGTACACGGTGACCGCGAGCATGTTCCAGGCGCAGTTGTCCACGCCGGAGGAGAACGGCCAGCGGCCGCTCACCTCGTATCCGCCGGAAACTTTTTTCCCCCGCCCCGCCGCCAGGGCGATGGAAGAGGCGATCAGCGCGTCCGGATCGGCGTCCCAGACCTCGTGCTGCGTCTGCGGCTCGTAATAGGCGAGGATCCAGTGGTGGCAGCCGAGGTTGCCGGCGTTCCACGCCGTCGAGGGGCAGCCGCGCGCGAGCTCCGCGACGATGTCCGTCACCGCGACGAAGGGAAGCTCCATGCCGCCGAAGCGCTTGGGCTGGTGGTAGCGGAAGAGCCCGGTCGCGTGCAGCAGCTTCTCGTTCTCGGGTAGCAGGACGCGGGCGTCTTCGCACTTCTGCGCGCGCTCGGCGAGCGTCGGCACGCAGTCGCGCGCCCTGCGCATCGCTTCCTCATAGCCGACGCGGGAAAAATCCGGCACGCGGCTATTGTAGGGCGCTGCGCGCGAGCATGTACGCGCCGAGCGCGAGCAGGCCGCCGAAGAACCAGCGGTAGAAGGCCGCCGGCCGCAGCCGGCGGCGCGCCGCCTGGCCGGCGTACATTCCGGCGAGCGCCGGGAGCAGCGCGACGAACGAGCCCGTCGCGACTTGCGCGCTGTACTGCCCATGGAGCGCGAGCGCCGCGGCGAGCGCGAGCGGGCAGACGAACGCCGAGATGCCGATGCTCTGCACGAGCTCTTCCTTGTCGAGGCCGAGCGAGTTGAGATAGGGCACCGCCGGCACGACGTACACGCCGCACGCGCCGGTGATCATGCCGGTCGCGAGCCCGATCAGCGGCGAGACCCAGCGCTCGGCGCGCGGCGACGCGCGGAACGGCCGCCCGACGAGGCCATAGGCGCCGTATGCGCCGAGCACGACGCCGAGGATCGCGGTGGCGAGCGAAGTCGACGTCCCCGTCATCAGGCCGATGGTGGCGAAGGTGCCGACGACCATGCCGATCGCCATGGAGGCGAAGCGCCGCAGCAGCCGGAAGAGCGCCGGGCCGGCGGCCATCTGCCAGACGTTGGTCGCGATCGCCGGGATGATGAGGGTGGCGGCCGCCTGCGCCGGCGGCATGGAGAAGCTGAGCAGCGCCATCGCGACGGTCGGCAGGCCGACCCCGAGCAGCCCCTTGACCCCGCCCGCGAGCAGGAAGGCGAAGAGCAGGAAGGCGAGGCCGAGGGGAGCGGCGGAGAGCAAGCCGCTAGCGGCGCGGCCGGCGCAGCTCGACGTCGCGCAGCACCGGGTCCTCCTCGATCGCGATCTCGTTCTCGATCAGCAGGCCGCAGGCCGGGCAGCAGAACTGGCGGAACTGCGGCCGCGGGTCGATGAAGCGCCCCGGGTCGCCGACGATCGGGTTCGATTCCTCGATCGGCCGGTCGTTGCGCACGCAGTGGTTCTTGTAGTTTTCCGAGACGGGCCCGAGGTCGGCGGCGCACTTCGCGCAGCAGTAGCGGCTGCCTTTCACGGCGAGGCCGTCGGTCGCCAGGAAATCGACCTTGCCCTCGACTTTCTTCGTCCCGCTGCGCAGGCCTCCGATTCTCTTTTTCCGGAGGGCATCGCGCTCGCGCTGCGTCGCCGCGGCGTCGCCGATCACGACGCCGTAGATCTGCTTCGCGGCGAGGGCGGACACATCGCCGTTGTTGACGTCGGCTTCCACCTTCGCCGGATCGCGCTCGAGCGGGTCGCCGAAGCCGCCCGCCGCGGACCAGAGCACCGCGTAGGCATCGGCGGGGTTCTGCACGAAATCCTGCTGGCGAAGCTGCAGCGTCTCGGGCGTGCCGGAGAGCTCGCGGATGTCGCCCACGAGGCTCGAGGCGCCGAGCTTCTGCAGCACGTCCGTGTCGCGGAGGAACTGGTAGCGATTCACCGCGCCGGGGTAGCCGCCCATCATGCCGGTGGAGGTCGGAACCGCGTTGCCGGAGGAGAGCGTGTCCTGCGTGATCTTGTCGGTGCCGTGCGGGATGAAGCACGACTCCGCGCTCAATCCGCCCCGGAACTTGCCCGCGCCGCCGGAATCGGTGATTTCCTTGCGATACAGGAACAGGACCGGGAAGCTCTGCTCGGTGTGCTCGACGTTCGGCAGCTTGCAGATCGGCGTGCGCGCCTGGCCGCCGGTCGAGATGCCGTCGGCGTGCGAGAAGGCGCCGATCGCGCCGCCGATCGGGTCGACCAGCAGGTAGCCGTAGCGCTCGCCCCACTGGTCGATGCCGCGGAAGATGGTCGCCGGCCACTGGCTCGTGCCGCCGATGCACATCGTGTCGCGGCGCATCTCCGGGTCCGGGTAAATCATCTTCGAGAGCACGTTGTAGGCCGGATAGAGCGAGATCTCCATGCACTGCACCGGCGCGGTGGAAACCGAAGCCGGGAAATCGGCGCAGTTGAGCGTTCCGGGCGTCGGGTTGAACTCGACGTGGCGCAGCGCGCCGCCCACCGCGTAGTACTGCTCCCAGCACATGAGCTCGTTGAGGGCGACCATGATCGCGCCGCGCCACCCGGAGTACGTGGCGTTGATCGCCCCCGCCTGCGGATCGGTGCCGTGATTCTCGAAGACGAGGCGGTTCTTCTCCTTCTTCAGCGTGAGGCAGACCCTGTGGACGCCGCGATCGCCCGGCCGGCAGCATTCCACGTAGGTGCGGTCGCGCCAGACGCCGTCGGGCAGCCGGGATAACTTCTTAAGGAAGGCCTTCTCCCCGTCATCGAGGATCTTGCGCATCGCGCCCTTGATGACGTCCGCGCCGTATCTCCTGATCAGGGCATGGATGCGGTTCTTGGCGGTGAGATTCCCGGCCAGCTGCGCCCGGAAATCGAGCGCCACCGCGGAGGGCTTCCTGCTGCTTCGCAGATAGACGTCCTCGATGTCGCGCCGGATCTCGTCGTTCTCGACGATCTTCACCGGCGGAATGAGGATGCCTTCGTCGAACGCGTCGCGCGCCGAGGGGCAGAAGCTCCCCGGGGTGATGCCGCCGATGTCGTACTGGTGCAGGCAGTTGGTCACCCAGCAGAAGAGCTCGTCCTTCCAGAAGACGGGACACAGGAGCATCACGTCCATCTGGTGCGCGGCGCCGACCCAGGGATCGTTGGCGAGGAACATGTCGCCCTCGCGGATGCCCGGGTTGTCCGCCCGGTTCTCCAGCGTCCACTTCACCTGCGTGTCGGTGACGCCGGACATGTACTGCATGTACGGCCCGAAATAGACGAACTCCGCGTCCTCGGTGAGGATCGACGGGTTGAGGTCGAGCGCGTACATGGCCACCGGGGAGCCCGACAGGCGCTGGATCGTCGCGCCGTGCTCCTCGTTCACGTTCCAGAGCGCATGGCGCACCACCTCGAAGGTCACCGGATCGAGGTCGCTCTTCGCCTTCCGATGGAGCCTCAGCTTCGGCGAAATCGAGAGCTTCTTCGGCGGCACGTAGCCGGTGCGCCGGCCGTCGAACGAAATGCCGGTGAGCTCGTTCAGCTTCTTCAGGGGTGCATTCATTTGCCGAAGGTCATCTCGAAGTTGCCCAGCCGGTCGACGGCGAGCGCGCTGCCCGGATGCACGACCACCGTGGTGTCGGATGTCTCCACGATCGCAGGCCCGGCGATGCGGTTGCCGGCGGCGAGCGCGGCGCCGTCGTAGACCGGGGTGGGCCGGTGCTTTTTCCGGTCCGGCCAGAAGATGCTGCGGCCCTTGCGCCGGGCGCTCTTCGGAATGGTCTTGCTGATCTTCTTTGCGACCGTGAGGCGAGGGCGCGGCGTAACGGCTCGTGCGCGCAGCCTGCACACGACGATCTCGAGCTGCGCGCCGGCGAGCGCCGAGCCGCGCCCGTAGAGCTTCTCGTAGCGGTCGGTAAAGAGCGCGCGCAGCCTGGCCTCGTAGTCCTTCGGCGCGCGGCTGAAGGGAAGCAGCACCTCGACCTCGTTGATCTGTCCCTTGTGGCGCACGTCGAGCGAGAACTCGTAGCGGTGGCGCGATTTCTCGATGCCCTCGCTCGCCAGCAATGCGGCGGCGTTGCGCTCCAGGCCATCCAGGATCGCGTTGACGCGCGCCGCGTCGACCGGCGTGGGCATGATCTCGGTGTGCTCGAAGATGTGCAGCACGTCCGCCGCGGCGGCGCCGAATGCGCACCAGGTCGAGGCCGCCTTGCGCTGCGGCACGATCACTTTCTTCACCCCGAGCTCGCGCCCGAAGACGCCGGCGTGCGCGGGGCCGGCGCCGCCGAAGGCGAACAGCACGAAGTCGCGCGGGTCGTAGCCCTTCTCGACGGTGACCTTGCGGATGATGTCGGCCATGTGCAGCTCGACGATCCGGCAGACGCCGGCGGCGCATTCGACCGCCGAGAGGCCGATCTGCCGGCCGAGAGTCTCGATCGCGGAAAAAGCGGCCCGCGGGTCGAGCTTCATGCGCCCGCCGGCGAAATTGTCCGGGTCGAGGTAGCCGAGCACGAGCTGCGCGTCGGTGACCGTCGGCACCTGGCCGCCGCGCCCGTAGCACACCGGCCCGGGGAATGCCCCGGCGCTGTCGGGCCCGACGGTGAGCGTGCGCGTCTCGGCGTGCACGCGCACCAGGCTGCCGCCGCCGGCGCCGATCGCCTGCAGGTCCACCTTCGGCAGGAAGTATTCGTACTGGTCGGTGTTGCTGATGAAGGAGTAGGCGGGCTTGCCGTCGTGGATGATCGAGACGTCGAACGACGTGCCGCCCATGTCGGTGGTGATGACGTTCTTCTCGCGCATCGCCGCGCCGAGGAACATGGACGCCGTCACGCCCGACACCGGGCCCGAGTCGAGCGTGAGGAGCGGGGCCTCGCCCGCGCGCGCGACCGGCACGGTGCCGCCGCCGCATTGCGTGATCTGCAGGCCGTGGCCATAGCCGAGGCTCTTCAGCGAGCGGTCGAGCTTGCCGAGATAGCTCCCCATGACCGGCCCGAGGTAGGCGTTGAGCGCGGTGGCGGTGACGCGCTCGTATTCGCCCCACTTCGGCGCGATGTCCACCGAGCAGGTGACGAAGAGCGAGGGGGCAATCTTCTGCACCAGCGCCTTCACGCGCCGCTCGTGCTCCGGGTTGCGGAACGACCAGAGGAAGCAGACGGCGATCGCCTCCACGCCCTGGGCGACGAGGTCGCGGATCGCGCTCTCGGCTTCCGCCTCGTTCAGCGCGCAGACCACTTCGCCGAAGCAGTCCACGCGCTCGGAGATGCCGCGGATCAGGCGCTTGGGGACGATCGGCGCCGGCTTCGAGGTCTCAGGGAAATGCACCACCTTGCGGATGTCCCGGCCCCCATAGCCGCGCGAGCCGCGCATGATGTGGATCGCGTCCTCGTGGCCCCGGGTCGTGATGAGGCCGACCTTCGCGCCGCGCTTCTGGATGATCGTGTTCGTGCCGACCGTCGTGCCGTGCGAGAGGAAGTCGATCGCGCCGCAGAACTTCTTCATCGGCAGCCCGAGCGCCGAGGCGCCCGCGCTCAGCGCATCGAGCATGCCGCGCGAGAAATCGCCCGGGGTGGAAGGCACCTTGGTGGTGAGCAGCCGTCCCGCGCGATCGACGATCGCGCAGTCTGTGAAAGTGCCCCCGATATCGATGCCGACGAGGTAGCTCAAGGGCTGTTCCAACGGATCATTGCTATATATTAACGAGCGCGCCGCACCGCTTCCCCGACGAATCGCGAAATGAACGCCCTGCTTGGCACCGAGCTGCCGATCATCCAGGCGCCCATGGCGGGCGTGCAGCTGAGCGCGCTCGCGGCGGCGGTGTGCAACGCCGGAGGGCTCGGCTCGCTGCCGTGCGCGATGCTCGATGCCGCCGGGCTGCGCAAGGAACTCGCCGCCCTGAGCGGCGCCACTGGCCGGCCCTACAACGTCAACTTCTTCTGCCACACGCCGCCGGCGCCCGATGAGAAGCGCGAGGCGCGCTGGCGCTCGGCGCTTTCCCCGTACTACCGCGAGTACGGCATCGATCCCGCGGCGATTCCCGCGGGGCCCGGCCGCGCGCCGTTCAGCGCGGAAATGGCCGAAGTCCTCGCGCAGTTCAAGCCAAAGGTCGTCAGCTTCCATTTCGGCTTGCCTTCTTCCGACCTGCTGCAGCGCGTGCGAGCCATGGGCGCGACGATCCTGTCGTCGGCAACGACGGTGGAGGAGGCCCAGTGGCTGGAGAAGCACGGCGCGGACGCGATCATCGCCCAGGGCGAGGAGGCGGGCGGTCACCGAGGCATGTTCAGGACGGGCGAGCTCTCCACCCAGGCGGGGACCCTTGCGCTCCTGCCGCAGGTGGTGCGCGCCGTGAAGCTGCCGGTGATCGCGGCCGGCGGCATTGCGGACGCGAAAGGCGTCGCCGCGGCGCTCGCGCTCGGCGCCGTCGCGGCGCAAGTCGGAACTTCGTACCTTCTCTGCCCGGAAGCGACGACGAGCGCGGTGCACCGGCGCGCGCTGAAGAGCGACGCGGCACGCCATACGGCCCTCACCAACCTTTTTACCGGGCGTCCGGCACGCGGCATCGTGAACCGGGTCATGCGCGAGCTCGGCGCGATGAGCGAAGCGCCGCCCGAGTTTCCGCTCGCGGCTTCCGCCATCGCCCCGCTGCGCGCGAAGGCGGAAGCGCAGGGGAAGGGGGATTTCTCGCCGCTCTGGTCCGGGCAGAATGCTTCCGGTTGCAAGGAAGTCCCCGCGGCGCAATTGACGCGGGAGCTGTGCGCAATCTCATGAAAACCATCGTCTGCGTCCTTTTCTTCGCGCTTGCCCAGGCCGCAGCCGCGCAAGAGGCGTATCCGGTCCGACCGATCCATCTCGTCGTCACCGTGCCGCCGGGCGGCGCGGCGGACTTCATCGCGCGGCTGGTCGGCGCGAAGCTCTCCGAGTCGCTGGGCCAGGGCGTGATCGTCGAGAACCGCGGCGGCGCGGGCGGCACGATCGCCGCCGACGCGGTGGCCAAGGCGGCGCCCGACGGCTACACGCTGCTGCAGAACTCGATCACCACCCACGGCATCGGGCCGCACCTCTACTCGAAGCTGCCCTACGATCCGGTGAAGGACTTCACGCCGGTGGCGATGCTCGCCTCCCTGCCGTTGATCATGGCGATCAATGGCGATTTGCCTTTCCAGGCAGTCGGGGAATTGATCAATGCCTCAAAAAGCAAACCCCTGGCCTTCGCGTCGTCGGGGAACGGCGGCGCGCCGCACATGGCGGGCGAGCTCTTCAAGAGCGTGACCGGGGCGGACATGCTGCACGTGCCCTACAAGGGAAGCGGCCCGGCGGTGTCCGACCTTGTCGCGGGCCGCGTGCAGGTGATGTTCGACGCCGCGCCATCGCTCATCAATTTCGTGCGCAGCGGCAAGCTTCGCGTGCTGGCGGCTGCGAGCCCGGCGCGCAACCGGTTGCTCCCGGATGTGCCGACCTTCGCCGAGCTGGGCTATCCGAGGATCGCGGTCGCGCTCTGGTACGGCCTCGAGGCGCCGGCGGGCACGCCGCGGCCGGTGGTGGAGAAGCTGAACCGCGAGGTGAACCGCGTCCTCGAGCTGCCCGAGGTCAAGGAGCGCCTGCTGGGGCAGGGCGCCGATCCGTCGCCGCAGTCGCCGGAAGCCTTCGCGCAGTTCATGCAGCAGGAGATGGCGAAGTGGGCGCCGGTGGTGAAGCAGGCCGGCGTGAAGCTCGACTAGTGCAGGCGCCTTCGCAGGCGCTCGCGCGCCTCGTCGCCGGCTCGCGCTGGGAAGCGCTGCCGCAGGATATCCGGCTCGAGGCGAAGCGCGGCGTGCTGAACTTCGCCGGCTGCATGCTCGCCGCGCTCGAGGAGCCCGAGATCCGCATCCTTCGCGAGACGTTCCCGCACGACGACGCGCTCGTCTACGGCGCGGCCGCCACGGCGTTCGACTATGACGACACGCACCTGCCGACGGTGATCCACGCCACGCCTCCCGTCGGCGCGGCGCTCTTCGCGCTCTCGAAAACGCAGCCGTTCTCCGGCAAGGAGCTTCTGCACGCGTTTGCCCTGGGCGTGGAGGTCTCGTGCCGGCTCGGCAATGCGCTGACGCCCGGCCACTACGAGCACGGCTGGCACATCACGAGCACCTGCGGGGTCTTCGGCGCCGCCGTCGCGTCGGCGAAGGTTCTCGGCCTGTCGGAGCCGCAGATCGTCTCGTGCCTGGGGTTGGCGGCGACCCAGGCTGCCGGCCTGGTCGAGATGCTCGGCAGCATGGCGCGCGTGCTGAATGCCGGCGTCGCCGCGCGCAGCGGCCTCGCGTCGGCGCTCCTCGCGAAAAAGGGCTTCCGGGGTCCCGCCCAGCCGCTCGAGGGCCGCCGCGGCTTCTTCAGCGTTTTCGGCGGCAGCCGCAAGCTCGAATGCCTCGCCGCGGAGGAGTGGGCGTTCCGCGACGTCGCCTACAAGCCGTACCCGACCGGCGTCGTGCTCCATGCCTTGATCGATGGATGCCTGGACATGAAGGCGGCCGGGAAGCTTTTCGACGAGTTCACGATCGGGATGCACCCCCTGGCGATCGAGCGGACCGACCGCCCGGAGCCGAAGAATGCGATCGAGGCGCGCCTGAGCGCGCAGCATTCCGTGGCCGTGTGCTTCCTGCGCGGCAAGGCGGGAAATGACGAGTTCAGCGACGCGGCGGCGCTCGACCCGCAGATCGTCGCCTTGAGAAGGCGCGTGAAAATCGTGCCGGATCCGGCGCTCGACAAGATGGCGGCAGTGATCAACGGCGTGCGCATTCCGGCCGCGCGGCGCCTCGATGACCGGCGGCTGGACGCCAAATTCCGCGAGCAGGCGGGTACGCGCGCCGACGCCTGGAAGCGCTTCGTCGACTCGCTCGAGTCGCAGCCGCGCGCCGTGCTGCCGGCGTGATGCCGCTCGAGAAGGCGATCCTGCCGCCGCCTTCGCCGCGGCGCATCTGGCAGGACTTCGGCGGCGTTTACGCCGGCAACGCGGTCGTGGCGTTCCTCTTCTCGTGCACCGGCCCGGTCGCGATCATCCTTTCCGTGGGCGCGCGTGGCGGGCTCTCCGAGTCCGACATCGCCTCCTGGATCTTCGGCGGCTTCTTCCTCAATACGCTGGTGAGCCTCGTGTTCACGCTGCTCTACCGGCAGCCGCTCGTCTTCCTGTGGAGCATCCCGGGCGGCGTGCTGGTCGCGCCGGCGCTCGCGCACCTTTCCTTCCAGGAGGTGATCGGGGCCTACCACGCGACCGGCCTCCTGCTGCTCCTGCTCGGGCTCTCGGGCTGGTTCCGCAAGGTGATGGATGCGATCCCGATGCCGATCGTGATGGCGATGGTGGCGGGCGTGTTCCTGCGCTTCGGGGTCGATCTCGTGCTCGCGTTCCGCGACGAGCTCTGGATCGCGCTCCCCATGACGGCGGCGTTCCTCTTCCTCACCGCGGTGCCCATGCGCTTCACGCGCGCGCTGCCGCCGCTCATCGGCGCGCTCGCGGTCGGCGCGGTCGCGGTGTGGCTGCTCGGCGCCTTCAAGCCGCCGCAGGGCGCGCTTTTCGAGTTCGCCTCGCCGAACCTCTATGCGCCGAGATTCTCGTGGAACGCGATGGTCGAGCTCGTCATCCCGCTCGCCATCACGGTGCTCGCGGCGCAGAACGCGCAGGGCATCGCGGTCCTCACGGCGAAGGGGCATACGCCGCCGATCAACGCCATCACGGCCGGCTGCGGCGTGGGCTCGATCCTCACCGCGCTGGTCGGCGCGGTCTCGACCTGCTTCACCGGCCCGCTCACGGCGCTCGTCTCGAGCTCCGGGGAAAGGCAGCGCCAGTACACCGCCGCGCTCGGCGTCTGCCTGCTCGCGATCACGTTCGGGCTGCTCGCGCCGTTCTTCACGCGCCTGCTGCTCGGGACGCCGAAGACGTTCATCGCCGTGCTCGCCGGGCTGGCAATGCTTCGCGTCCTGCAGAGCGCCTTCATCGCCTCGTTCCGCGGCACGCATACGCTCGGCGCGCTCGTCTGCTTCCTGGTCACCGTCGCGGACGTCGCGATCTACCGCATCGGCGCGCCGTTCTGGGGACTCGTCCTCGGCGTCGCGACCTCGTGGCTCCTCGAGCGCGAGGCGAAGCGCTGACTCTCAGCCGCGCAGCATCCGGCGCAGCGTGAGCCGCTCCGCCTCGACCTCGCGCCGCGTGCGGAAGCCGAGGCGGCGCAGCAGCGGCACCGCGGGGCACCAGCCCGTCAGGGCGTGCTCGAGGAGGAGGGCCGCGCCGGCGAGCGCGAGCAGGCCGGCGCCCGCCATGACGGCGCGCTCCACGGTCCATTCCTTGCCGAGCGACTCCATGCGCGATTCGATCGCCGCCGCAGGGGCGCCGTGGTAGCGCGCGATGTTTCGCACCGTGATAGTGCGGATCCGGCGGGTGAGCATGACCACCCTGGCATGCAAAATTCAAACCTTGGCGCCCGCGCTGTCGAATTGCGGGGCCGCCGTTCGACTATCGCCCAGACCATTGATATCAAGGAGATAGCATGCGCTACGGCTGGGTGATGGTGGCGATCGGGGCGCTGATCACGTGCGTCGCGGCGGGCGCGATGTTCTCCCTCGCGGTGTTTCTCGCGCCCATCACCGCGGCCACCGGCTGGTCGCGCGCCGGCGTCTCGGGCGCCATGACCCTGAATTTCCTGACGATGGGACTGGGCGGCTTCGCGTGGGGCGCGCTCAGCGACCGGATCGGCACGCGCAAGGTGGTGCTGTCGGGCGGGGCGCTCCTCGGCGCGGCGCTCATCGTTTCGAGCCGCGCCGCGACCCTGCTCGAGTTCCAGGCGGTCTACGGGCTTTTCGTCGGCTTCGCGACCGGCAGCTTCTTCGCGCCGATGATGTCGACGGTCAGCTCCTGGTTCGACCGCCACCGCGGCCTCGCCGTGTCGCTCGTCTCCGTTGGAATCGGCGTCGCGCCGATGACCGTGTCGCCCTTCGCCGCCTGGCTCGTCACGGCCACGGACTGGCGCACGGCACAGCTCGCGATCGGCGCGCTGGTGCTGGGGACGATCCTCCCGCTCGCCCTTTTCATCAAGGACGCGCCGCGCGCCCGGGATTCGACGGCAACGACTTCGGTAAGCGAGCCGGGGCTCGGCGTTTCCCAGGCGCTGCGTACGCCGCAGTTCATCGTCCTGGCGCTGACGTTCTTCGCGTGCTGCGCGACGCATTCGGGGCCGATCTTCCACACCGTGAGCTACGCGATCGGCTGCGGGCTGCCGACCATGGCCGCGGTGACCATCTACAGCGTGGAGGGTTTCGCCGGCCTCGGCGGGCGCCTCGCCTTCGGCCTCGCGGCGGACCGGCTCGGCGTGAAGCCGGTGCTGGTCGCCGGCCTGCTCATCCAGGCGCTTGCCGCCGGCGCCTTCGTGAGCGCATCGCGCCTGCACGAGTTCTATGCAGTGTCGAGCGTGTTCGGCTTCGCCTACGGCGGCGTCATGCCGCTCTACGCGGTGCTGGCGCGCCACTATTTCGGGCAGCGCATCATGGGGACCGTGTTCGGGGCGGCGACCATGGTCTCCTCGCTCGGCATGGCGCTCGGGCCGTCGGTCGGCGGCTGGATCTTCGATACCTACCGCAGCTATAGCGGCCTGTACCTTGCTTCCCTCGCCGTCGGGATCGGCGCTGCGGGCATTGCGCTCGCCTTCCCGCCGATCGCGCGGCGGCCGGTCCTCCAATCCGCTTGACGAGGCGATCCAGATGAAAAAGACCTACCCGGGAAGCTGCCATTGCGGCGCCGTGCGCTTCGAGGCCGATATCGACCTCGCGAAAGGCACGTTCAAGTGCAACTGCTCGATCTGCTTCAAGACGCGCGCCTGGCTTGCGCCGGTGCCGGCTGCGGACTTCCGCCTGCTGTCCGGCGAGCAGCAGCTCAGCGACTACCAGTTCGGCAAGAAGCGCATCCACCACGCCTTCTGCAGGACCTGCGGCGTGCGGCCATACTCGCGCGGCGCCGATCCCAAGGGCAATCCGATGTACGCCGTGCGGGTGACCTGCCTCGAGGGCGTCGAGCCTGAGGCGCTGATCGACGCGCCGGTGAGATACTTCAACATGGCGCACGACGACCCCGGTGCGCCCGCCGAAACGCGCCACCTTTGATGGAGAGCTGTCGATGCCGCCGAACCCCGCGCCCGGATTCGCCAAGCGCCCAGACCATCGCATCGTCGTCGCCCGAGAGAAGCACCGCGTTCAGGTCAAGGTCGCCGGGGAGGTGATCGCCGATACCACGGCGGCACTTCGCATGGAGGAGGGGACGTATCCGCCGATGTACTACTTTCCGCGGAGCGACGTGCGCATGGAGCGCCTGGTGCGCACGGAACACCGCTCGTATTGCCCGTTCAAGGGCAACGCTTCCTACTACTCGCTGTCGGGCGGTGCCGAAAACATGGTCTGGAGCTACGAGGAGCCCTACGACGAGATGCAGGCCATCCGCGGCCTCGTCGCCTTCTACCCCGAGAAGGTCGACTCGATCTCCGTGCTGTAGGCATGCAGCCCATCATCCGCGTCGAAGGGCTGACGAAGACCTACGCGTCCGGCCGCCAGGCGCTCAAGCGCATCGACCTCGAGATCCGCAAGGGGGAGATCTTCGCGCTCCTCGGCCCGAACGGCGCCGGGAAGACGACGCTGATCAACATCATCTGCGGCATCGTGACGCCCTCCTCGGGCAGGGTCACGGTCGGCGGCCACGACATCGTGCGCGACTGGCGCGCGGCGCGCGCCATGATCGGCCTCGTGCCGCAGGAGCTGACCACCACGCCGTTCGAGAGCGTGCGCCAGACCGTGAGCTTCAGCCGGGGGCTCTTCGGCCAGCCAGCCGGCCCGGCGCGCATCGAGCAGGTGCTGCGCGACCTGACGCTCTGGGATCGCAGGGACAGCAAGATCGTCACGCTCTCCGGCGGGATGAAGCGGCGCGTGCTGATCGCGAAGGCGCTTGCGCACGACCCGCAGGTGCTCTTCCTCGACGAGCCGACTGCGGGCGTGGACGTCGAGCTCAGGAAGGACATGTGGGACGCGGTGCGGCGCCTGCGCGATTCCGGCGTCACCATCATCCTCACGACGCATTACATCGAGGAGGCGGAGCTCATGGCCGAGCGCGTCGGGGTCATCGACCGCGGCGAGATCATCGTCGTCGAGGACAAGCACGCGCTCATGCGCAAGCTCGGCAAGAAGCAGCTCGCGCTGCACCTGACGGCGCCGCTTTCGTCGCTTCCGGAAAAGTTTTCCCAATACAGCCTCACCCTGGGCAAGGAAGGCCGGGAGCTCGTCTACACGTACGACACGCAGGAGGAGCATTCGCGCATTCCCGAGCTGCTGCGCGAGGTGAATGCCGCGGGCATCGAGTTCAACGACCTGCAGACCAGCCAGAGCTCGCTCGAGGACATCTTCGTCGACCTCGTCGGAAGGAAGAAATGAACGCGCGCGCGATCCGGGCCATCTACGTCTTCGAGATGGCGCGCACCGGGCGGACGCTGCTGCAGAGCATCGTCGCGCCGGTGATCTCGACTTCGCTCTACTTCGTGGTGTTCGGCGCCGCGATCGGCACCCGCATCCAGCAGCTCGACGGCATCAGCTACGGCGCTTTCATCGTGCCGGGGCTCGTCATGCTGACGCTGCTCACGCAGAGCGTGACCAACGCGTCGTTCGGCATCTACTTCCCGCGCTTCACCGGGACCATCTACGAGCTCCTCTCGGCGCCGGTGTCCGCGTTCGAGATCGCGGTCGGCTACGTCGGCGCGGCGGCGACCAAGTCCATCATCCTCGGCCTGATCATTCTCCTGACCGCGGGCTTCTTCGTGCCGCTGCGCGTGGCGCACCCCGTCTGGATGGTCGGCTTCCTCGTGCTCACCGCAGTCACTTTCAGCCTGCTCGGCTTCATCATCGGCATCTGGGCGGACGGCTTCGAGCAGCTGCAGTTCGTGCCGCTCCTCGTCATCACGCCGCTCACCTTCCTCGGCGGCACGTTCTACTCGGTCAGCGTGCTGCCGCCCGCCTGGCAGACGGTGACGCTTTTCAACCCGGTGCTCTACCTCATCAGCGGCTTCCGCTGGAGCTTCTTCGAGGTGGCGGACGTGCACGTCGGCGTGAGCCTGGGCATGACCGGCCTTTTCCTCGTCGTCTGCCTCGCCGTCGTGTGGTGGATCTTTCGCACCGGCTATAGACTGAAGGCCTGATGAAGAACGGCCGGTTCCAGCAGCTCTCGCATTGGGGCGCCTACACAGCGGTCGTGGAGCAGGGGCGGCTCGTGCGCTGCGAGCCCTTCGCGCGCGACCCGCTGCCCTCGCCGATGCTGAGCGCGATTCCCGACATGGTGTACTCGCCGCTGCGCATCGCGAGGCCGGCGGTGCGGCAAAGCTACCTGCGCAAGCGCTCCAAGGCGGGCGGTGCGGGGCGCGGCGCCGAGCCGTTCGTCGAAGTCTCGTGGGACACCGCGCTGTCGATCGCGGCGGAGGAGCTCGGGCGCGTGCGGGCCGAGCACGGCGCGGGCGCTCTCTTCGGCGGCTCCTACGGCTGGGCCTCCGCCGGGCGCTATCACCATGCCCGGACCCAGCTGCGGCGCTTCCTCTACCAGGGCGGCGGCTGCACCGACCAGCTCAGCAACTACTCGTGGGGCTGCGCCCAGTTCTTCCTGCCGCACGTCGTGGGCAGCTACGAGTCGGTCGACGGCAAGGTGACCGACTGGCCGAACCTCGTGAAGCACACCAGGCTCTTCATCGCGTTCGGCGGCCTCGCGCTGAAGAACGGCCAGGTGGCCTCCGGCGGCATCGGCGAGCACACGATGGCGCACTGGATCGGCGAGGCGCGCCGCGCCGGAATGGAGTTCGTCGTGGTGAGCCCGACGCGGGCCGACTGCCCGGCGATCCTGAACGCACACTGGATCTCGATCCGGCCGAACACCGACAGCGCGATGATGCTGGCGATGGCTCACGTGCTCGCCGCGGAGAAGCGCCACGACGCCGGCTTCCTGTCGAGATACTGCGTGGGCTGGGAGAAGTTCGAGAAGTACCTCTTCGACCCGGCGCAGCCCAAGACGCCGGAGTGGGCGAGCGCGATCTGTGGCGTGCCCGCGGCAACCATTCGCGATCTGGCGCGCCGCATGTCCGGCACGCGCACGTTCCTTACCGCAGCCTGGTCGCTGCAGCGCGCGCACCACGGCGAGCAGCCCTACTGGGCGCTCATCACGCTTGCCGCCATGCTCGGCCAGATCGGCCTGCCGGGCGGCGGCTTCGGCTTCGGCTACGGCTCGATCGGCGCCATCGGCAATCCGCGCGGCGCCGGCTCGCCGAACATGCCGATGGGCACGAACGCAGGCCCGAGGATTCCCGTCGCGCGCGTGGCCGACATGCTGCTCTCGCCGAACGCGGAGTACGACTTCAACGGCGAGCGCCAGCGCTACCCGGACGTGCGCATCGTCTACTGGGCGGGCGGCAATCCGTTCCATCACCACCAGGACCTGAACCGGCTGCGCGAGGCGTGGGCCCGGCCCGAAACGGTCATCGTGAACGACACCTGCTGGACCGCCACCGCGCGGCGCGCGGACATCGTGCTTCCGGCGACCACGACGCCGGAGCGCAACGACGTCGGCGCCGGCGCACGCGACCGCTACATCTTCGCGATGGAAAAAGCCATCGACGTCGTCGGCGGCGCGCGCCACGACGCGGACATCTTCCGCGAGCTGGCGGCGCGCCTCGGGTACGAGGAGAAATTCACCGAGGGCAGGGACGAAGCGCAGTGGCTGCGCGTCATCTACGAGAACGCGCGCGCGGCGAACGCGAAGGCGGGTATGGAGCTGCCGGACTTCGACGCGTTCTGGGCCGAAGGCTTCGTGCACCAGCCGGTGGGCAAGGAGTTCGTGCTCCTCGCCGACTTCCGCGCCGACCCCGAAGCGCACCGCCTGAAGACGCCGAGCGGCCGGATCGAGATCTACTCCGAGCGTATCGCAAGCTTCGGCTACGACGACTGCCCGCCGCACCCGTCGTGGATCCCGCCGCGCGAGTGGCTGGGCGCCGAGGGCGCGAGCCGCTATCCGCTGCACCTGGTCACGATCCAGCCGCCGGCGAGGCTGCACGGCCAGATGGATTTCGGGCCGGTGTCGCGCGCGACGAAGGTCGCCGGGCGCGAGCGCCTCTCGCTCAATCCCGCGGACGCCGCGCGCCGCGGCCTGCAGAACGGCGACGTGGTGCGCGTCTTCAACGGGCGCGGCGAGTGCCTCGCCGGCGTGCAGGTGGATCCCGGCACCGCGGAAGGCGTCGCGGTCATGGCGACCGGCTCCTGGTACGACCCCGACGCGGGCGGGCGCCTCGAGCGCCACGGCAATCCGAACGTCCTTTCCTTCGACGCCGGCACCTCGAAGCTCGCGCAGGGCCCGAGCGCGCTCTCGGTCCTGGTGGAAGTCGAGAAATGGAAGGGCGAGGCGCCGGCGGTGAAGGCCTTCGAGCCGCCGCAGACCCTGGCGGCGTAGCCGCTCCCGCAGGCTACTTCAGGCTCTCGAGCAGCGGGTTCACCGGCTTGATGGTCGCCGCCGGACGCGCATCCTGATCGTCCGCTTTCGGTTTTTCTTCCGCCTTCCTGGCCGCCGGGCGCGGCAGGACGGTGACGCGCTCCTGCACTTCGCCGAGCTTCTTCAGCCCCTGCTCCTCGCAGCGGACGTTCGAGTAGGTGATGCGCTGCTGCGCGTCCTGGCACTTGTAGAGCACCTGCGCGTGCGCGGGAACAAGGAGGGCGAGCAGCACGGCGGCGTGCATCAGCAGCCTCCGACGCGGCGCGCCGAGATCCTGTTCTGCATCTGCACGGTGTTGCCGCCGACGTTCGCGGTGCCGTCGATCGTGCCGTCCATCGAGTCGCTGGTGAAGCGCACGCGGCCGCTCGACTCGATGGCGAAGGCGCCCGCGCATTGCATCGTGAAGCTGAACGTGTTTCCCGAGTAGCTCTTGCTCGTATAGGTGCAGCCCGAGGCGCCGGGATTCGCGATCTGGCCGAGGAGGCGCTCGGGGTTTCGCGCGTCCTCGGCCGTGAAGCACTGGTTCACCTGCACCGGCGCGGGCGCGAAGCCCGGGGTGGAGGGCATGCGCGTCTCCACGGTCATCTGCCAGAGGCCCGGCGAGAGATCATCGGCGCGCGCATCCGCACCGACCAGAGCAAGAATCGCCAGGAAAAGCGCCCGCATGCGCCATCAACGCACGGCGGCGCGGGCTTGGCAAGCGGCTTTACATCTTGTTGCAGACCTCACTCCGCCTTGATGCCGCGCTCCCGGATGACACGCGCCCATTTCTTCTGCTCGCTCTCCAGATGCGCGGTGGCCTCTTCGGGCGTGCTCGCGATGACCGTCAGCCCGCGCTCCTCGTAGAACTTCACCTGCTCGGGCGTGCCGAGCACCTTGCGGATGTGAGCGTTCAGCGTGTCCACGATGGCGCGCGGCGTGCCCTTCGGCGCCGCGATCACGAACCAGGTGTCGAATTCATACCCCGGCACGCCGGCCTCCGCGACCGTCGGGAGGTCCGGGACCGCGGAATTGCGCCTCGCGCTCGTCACGGCGAGCGCGCGCATGCGTCCGCCCTTCACGTAGCCGATCTCCTGCGAGATGTTGCCGAAAGTGACGCCCACCTCGCCGGCGATGACCGCCTGGTCCGCGGGCCCGCCGCCCTTGAACTGCACCGCCACGAGGTCGACGCCGGCGAGCAGGTTGAAGAGCTCGCCCGCGATGTGCGGGTTGGTGCCGACGCCCGCGGCGGAGTAGTAGAGCTGGCCCGGCTTCGACCTGGCGAGCGCGACGAGCTCCTGGATGGAATGCACCGGCAGCGAGGGATTCACGGTGACGAACGAGGGCGACGACGCGACGAGCGAAATCGCGACGAAATCGCGCAGCGGGTCGTACGGCGCGCGCGGCATGAGGAAGGCGTTGGTGACGAACGGGATGGTGTTGATGAGGAGCGTGTAGCCGTCCGGCGCCGCGCTCATCACCGCCTGCGTGCCGATGACGCCCGAGGCGCCCGAGCGGTTGTCCACCACCATCTGCTGCCCGAGGCTCTCCGAGAGCTTCGCCGACAGCAGCCGGCCGACCACGTCCACGCTGCCGCCCGGCGGAAAGGGCGACACCAGGCGGATCGGCTTCGACGGATAGGTTTGCGCAAGCGCCGGCAACGCGATGAGCGTTGCCGCGATCAGGCTGCAGAGCCGGTTCATGGACGTCCTCCCTGGCGCGATTATGAACCGTCGACGAAGCGCGGCGAGCTCTTGCGCAGGCGCTCGGGGTCGATGCGGCCGCTTCTCTGGATGTAGCTCCAGGCGAATTCGCGCGGCGGCAGCTTCATGTGCTCGGGGAAGCGGTCGTACCAGCTGCCGCTCGCGTCGGCGGCCGCGACCAGCTTCTCGACGATGGGCCGGCGGGCGGCCTCGAAGCGCGGCAGCGCGCCCGCGATCCCGGATCCGGCCTCGAAAGCCTTCACCAGGGCGATCGCGTCCTCCATCGCCAGGCGCGTCCCGGAGCCGATCGAGAAATGGGCCGTGCGCAGCGCGTCGCCGATCAGCACGGTGTTGCCGACCCACCAGCGCTCGTTCCGCACGTTGGGGAAATTGCGCCAGATGGACTTGTTCGACACGAGCGGCGCGCCCTGCAGCACTGGCGCGTAGACGCGCTCGAGGTAAGCCGTCGTCTGCGCTTCATCCATCCCCGCGAATCCGGCGCGCTCCCAGGTCACCGCGTCGCACTCGACGACGAAGGTGCTCATGCCGGAGCCGTGCGGGTAGTGATGCACGTTGAACGTGCCGTGCTCATTCCGCAGGAAGGTCTGGGTGAGCTTCTCGAAGCGCCGCGGCGTGCCGTACCACGCGAACTTGTTCGTGCAGTGCGTGATCCGCGTGCCGAAATCCGCGCCGCGCCGCACCGTCGAATTCGCGCCGTCGGCCGCCACGATCAGGTCGTAGCCGGAAATGTCGCCGACCGGAGTATTGAACTCGGGCTGGATGCCGGCGCTTGCCGCCTGCTGCTGCATGAAGCGCAGGAAGTGCAGCCGGCCGATGGCGTTGAAGCCGATGCCGTCAATCACCACGCGCTCGCCGCGGTGCACGACCACGAGGTCCACCCAGGCCTCGAGCTCCGGGGTGATCAGCTCGTAGGTCGTCGGGTCGTCCGCACGCAGGAACTCCAGCGCGCGGTCCGAGAACACCACGCCGAAGCCGAACGTGGCGTCGGGCGGATTCTGCTCGACGACGCGGATGCGCCACTCGGGGAAGCGGCGCTTCGCGAGATAGGAGAAATACAGGCCCGCCGGCCCGGCGCCGGCGACGAGGACCTTCACGTCACACGACGGTCGGGGCCGAGGCGCCGTCCATCGTGATGTTCGAGCCGGTGAGGAAGCGGCCGCGCTCGGACGCGGCGAACACCACGACGTCGGCGATTTCCTCCGGCTCGGCGAGGCGGCCCATCGGCAGCTTCTGCACCGCACGCTTGAGCGCCTCGGCCTCCGCGACGCCCATGCGCTTCGCCTCCGCCTTCATGCCTTCGGCGACGCGATCGGTCCTGGTGAGACCCGGGTTCAGGCCGACGACGCGCACGCCGCGGTTCGCGTAGGCGTTGGCGAGGCCCGCGGTGGCGAGCATGAGCGCGGCGTTCGCCGCGCCGCCGCCGAGGTGCGTGGGCGAGGGCACCTTGCCGCCGTTGCCGATCACGTTGATGATCGCGCCGCCGCCGCGCTTCGCCATGCGCTTGATCACCGGATCCATGACGTGGATGTAGGTGAAGTACTTCGCGTCCATCGCGGCGTGCCAGGCCGCCGGAGAGAGATCGTCGGCGTCGGTGCGCTTCGCCGCGCCGGCGGAATTGACGAGGATGTCGATCGGCCCGAGCCGGGCTTCCACTTCCTCCACCATCTTCGCCGCGGCCGCGGGATCGGTCAGGTCGGCGGCGAAGATCTGCGCGTCGCCGATCTCCTTCTGCGCATTCTTCAGGTTCGCCTCCGAGCGCGAGACCAGCGCGAGCCGCGCGCCCTCGCTGCGAAACGCGCGCGCGCACGACAGCCCGATTCCCTTGCTGCCGCCCGTGATGAGTACGATCTTGCCTTTGAGCCCGAGCTCCACGTCGCCTCTCCTCGCAAAGAACCTATAATCATTTTACGGAGGAGGAACGGCTTGAAGGCGCCTGCATTTGCCTATGCGAAACCCCGCTCGCTCGCGGAAGCGCTCGAGCTGCTCGAGCGCCACGGCGAGGGCGCCCGGATCCTGGCGGGCGGCCAGAGCCTCGTCCCGACCCTCAACATGCGGCTCTCCTCGCCCGAGCTGCTGGTGGACATCAACGGCCTGGACGAGCTGCGCGGCATCGCGCTCTCGGGCGGCACGCTGCGGATCGGCGCGCTGACGACGCATTCCCAGGTCGAGCGCTCGGCCGAAGTCAGGAAGCACCTGCCGCTCCTCGCCGAGGCCGTGCCGCACATCGCCCACGTCGCCATTCGCAACCGCGGCACCATCGGCGGCAGCCTGTCGCTCGCGGACCCGGCCGCCGAGTACCCGGCCTGCGCGCTCGCGCTGTCGGCGGTTATGACCCTGAAAGGAAAGGCGGGAGAGCGCAAGGTCAAGGCGGAGCAGTTCTTCAAGGCCCTGTTCGAAACGGAGCTCAAGCCGGGCGAAGTCCTCACGGCGGTGGAATTCCCCGTCAGGCAGGCGGCGGACCGCTCGCACTTCCAGGAGCTCACGCGCCGCCACGGCGACTACGCCATCGTCGGCCTCGCTGCGCATCGCAACGCGGAGGGCTTGCGGCTCGCTTATTTCGGCGCCGGCGCGACGCCCGTGCTCGCGCGGCAGGCGGCGGCGAAAAGGACCCTGGAAGAGGCGAAGGCGGCGCTCGAGAAAGACCTCGAGCCGCCGGCCGACCTCTACCATTCCGCGGCGACCAAGATGCATCTCGCCAAGGTGCTGCTGGAGCGGGCGTGGAACGCGATCTCGAAATAACGCTCACGGTGAACGGCAGCGAGGTGACGCGCCGCGTCGCCGCTCGCGTGCACCTGGTCGATTTCCTGCGGGAAGAGCTCGGCCTTACCGGCTCGCACGTCGGCTGCGAGCACGGCGTCTGCGGCGCCTGCACCGTGCGCGTGGACGGCGACATCGTGCGCGGCTGCCTGATGCTCGCGGTGCAGGCGAACGGCAGGAAGGTGGAGACGATCGAGGGGCTCACCGACTCCAGGGAGCTCGCGGCGCTGCAGAAGGCGTTCTACGAGCGCAACGCCCTGCAATGCGGCTTCTGCACGCCCGGCATGCTGATGGCGGCGCAGGACCTCGTCCGCAAAGGCGGGAAAGCGAGCCGCGAGGAGATCCGCGCCCACATTTCCGGCAATTACTGCCGCTGCACCGGCTACCAGGCCATCGTCGACGCGATCGAGAAGGTGATGAACGAGCGATGAGGGCCGAGCTCCCGCTCCACGCGCCGGGGACGCAGCTCGACCGCGGCTACATCGGCCAGAGCACGCCGCGCGCGAACGCCCAGCGCCTGCTCCAGGGGCGCGGCGCCTACGTGGACGACCTGCGCTTCCCGCGCCTCGCGCACGTCGCCTTCCTGCGCAGCCCCTACGCCCATGCGCGCATCAAGAAGCTCGACTTCGCGAAGGCGGCGAAGCAGAAGGGCGTGATCGCCGTGTTCGACGGTCCCACGGTCGCGGAATACTGCACGCCGTGGGTCGCGGTGCTTTCGCACCTCAAGGGCATCAAGTCGCCGCCGCAGCATGCGATCGCCGTCGGGCGCGCGTGCTGGCAGGGCGAGGCGGTCGCCGCCGTGGTGGCGGAGTCGCGCACGCAGGCCGAGGACGCGGCGCAGCTGATCGAGGCGCAGTGGGAAGAGCTGCCGGTGGTCACCGACATGGAAGCCGCGCTTCGCGGCGACGTCGTGATCCATGAAGACCTGAAAGACAACGTCTGCTTCAGCCGCTCCCTCGATACCGGCGGCGTGGACGACGCGTTCGCGAAAGCCGATGTCGTGGTCGAGGAGACCTATCACTTCGGGCGCCACACCGGCGTCTGCCTCGAGGGGCGCTCGATCCTCGCCGACTACAACGCGGCCGAGCACTCGCTCACGGTGTACCACTCCACGCAGGCGCCGCACATGATGCAGGACATCTTCGCGCGCCACCTCAACATCCCCGAGGCGAACGTGCGGGTGATCTGCAAGGACGTCGGCGGCTCGTTCGGCATCAAGGTCCACGTCTATCCAGACGAGATGGCGACTGCGGCGATCTCGGTCATCCTGCGCCGGCCGGTGAAGTTCGCTGCCGACCGGCTGGAGTCCTTCCTTTCCGACATCCACGCGCGCGAGCACCGGGTGAAGGTCCGGCTGGCCGCGAGGAAAACCGGCGAGATCCTGGCCTTCGATCTCGACGATCTCACCGCGATCGGCCCGTACTCGGTCTACCCGCGCACGAGCGGCATCGAGGGCAACCAGGTGGTGAACCTCACCGGCGGGCCCTACAAGCACCAGCAATACCGGGCGAAGATGAACGTCGTCTTCACGAACAAGAACGTGACCTGCCAGTACCGCGCGGTCGGGCACCCGATCGCCGTGGCGCTCACCGAGGCGATCGTCGATCGCGCGGCACAGGAATTGAAGATGGACCCGGCGGAATTCCGGCGGAAGAATCTCATCCCGGACGACGCCTATCCGTACACGTTCCCCTCGGGATTGAAGTTCGAGAAGCTTTCGCACCACGCCGCTCTCGACCTGCTTCTCAAGAAGATGGAATACCCGGCGTTGCGCGCGGAGCAATCCCGGCTACGGAAGGACGGGATCTACCGCGGCATCGGCCTCGCCGCGATGATCGAAGTGACGAACCCGTCGCCCGCGTTCTACGGCGTCGGCGGCGCGCGCATCTCGGCGCAGGACGGCGCGACGCTGCGCCTGGAGCCGAGCGGCATGGTGACGGTGATGTGCAGCGTCACCGAGCAGGGGCAGGGAACCGAGGGCATCTTCGCGCAGATCGCCGCAAGCGCGGTCGGCGTCACCGTGGACAAAGTGAAGGTCATTACCGGCGACACCGGCATCACGCCGTACGGCGGCGGGACGTGGGCCTCGCGGGGCGCGGGCATCGGCGGCGAGGCGGTGCTGCTCGCGGGCAGGGCTTTGCGGGCCAACATTCTGGACCTTGCCGCAAGGATTCTTTCCCTGGACAAAGGCGAGCTGGACATCCTGAACAACGAGGTGGTCAACAGGCTCACCCTCGAGTCGAAGCTGCCGCTTTCCGAAGTCGGGCGGGTCGGCTACTTCCGCCCCGACACCCTGCCCATGGATTTCCAGTCCGAGCTCACCGTGACGCGGCACTACACGCCGCGCCAGTACGGCTTCACCTTCACCAACGGCATTCAGGCTTCCTACGTCGAGCTCGACCCGGACACCGGGATGGTGAAGCTGCTCAAGCACTGGTGCGTCGAGGATGCCGGCACGATCATCAACCCGCTCCTCGTGGACGAGCAGATCCGCGGCGGCGTCGTGCAGGGCATCGGCGCCGCGCTCTTCGAGGAGTGCGTCTACGGCCCGGACGGCCAGCTCCTGAACGGCAACATGGCGGACTACCTCGTGCCCATGGCCGGCGAGATGCCGGATATTTTCTGCTTCCACTTGGAAACCCCGACCAAGCAGTCGCAGCTCGGCGCGAAGGGCGTGGGCGAGGCGGGCACCGCCGGCGCGCCCGGCGCGGTCATGAACGCGATCAACGATGCGCTCGCGCCGCTCGGCGCGCGCGTGACCGCGATGCCGTTCACCCCGGAAAGAATCCTCTCCGCACTGAAGAAGGTCTGATGGCGAAAGACGCAAGGCTGCAATCGGCGATCTCGCATTGGGCGCCGCGGTTCGTCTCGAACGGCGTGCTGCTCGCCGACTTCGAGGAAGTCACCGGCGGCCTGGAGCGCTGGGACGACTGGTGCGCCGCATGGTCGAAGCGCGCCGCGCTGCACGAGGCGCTCGGCCGCAAGGCGCTGGATGGCCACTACTTCATGACGGCGGGCGAGCACTACGCCCGCGCGGCGATGTACTACCACTTCGCGAAGTTCGTCTTCGTGCAGGACATCGAGCAGATGAAAGCCGCGCACAAGAAAGCGGTGGACTGCTATACGAAGGCGCTGCCGTACCTCAGGCCGCCGGGCATCCGGGTCGAGATCCCTTTCGGCAACAGGAGGATGATCGGGATCCTGCGGCTGCCGGTGGGGGCGAAGAAGCCGCCGGTGCTCATCATGGCGCCCGGCCTAGACTCGACGAAGGAGGAGCTGCACGCCTACGAGGAGCCGTTCCTCGCGCGCGGCATCGGCATCCTCGCCATTGACGGCCCCGGCCAGGGTGAGGCGGAGTACGAGATCCCGATCGCGGGCGACTACGAGAAAGCCGCGCACGCGGTCGTGGACTGGATCGAGAAGCGGCCCGATCTCGATTCGACGCGCATCGGCATCTGGGGCGTGAGCCTCGGCGGGTACTACGCGCCCAGGGCGGCCGCCTACGAGAGGCGCATCCGCGCCTGCATTGCGCTCTCCGGCCCGTTCGAATGGGAAGCGATCTGGGATGCGCTGCCGGAGCTGACGCGCGAGACCTTCCGGGTGAGGAGCCATTCCAGGGACGAGGCGGAGGCCAAGGAGAAGGCGCGCGCGCTGAGCATGGTGGACGCCGCGCCGCGCATCGCCTGCCCGATCTTCATCGTCACCGGCCGGCAGGACCGGCTGGTGCCGGCGTCGCACGCCGAGCGCCTGGCAAAGAGCGTCTCGGGCCCCGTGGAGCTCATGATCGTGGAGGACGGCGGCCACAACGCCAACAACCGTCCTTACCGTTACCGCAGCCAGACCGCGGATTGGCTGGCACAGCAGTTCGGCTTGCCCAAAATCTAGAAGGAGGATGACGTGAGAACGCTTGTCGCAGCTTTCCTGTTCGTCGCGCTGAATGCAGGCGCGCAGCAGTTCCCGACCAAGACGGTGCGCTTCGTCTCCGGCGTCACGCCGGGCAGCGCCTCCGACACCATGGCGCGCATCCTCGCCGAGAAGCTGCAGGCGAAATGGGGGCAGCCGGTGATCGTGGAGAACCGGCTCGGCGCGGGCGGCCTGGTGGGCGCGAAGTACGTGGCGCAATCGGAGCCCGACGGCCACCTCATCATGATGTACGCCTCGGCGTTCACCGTGTCGCCGCTGCTGCAGCCCGACGTGCTGAAGACAAGCGAGCTGCAGCCGGTCGCGACGGTGGCGACCATCCCGACGGCGCTCGTCGTGCAGCCGGGCAAGTACAAGACGATCGCGGACTTCGTGTCGGCGGCGAAAGCGAACGCCGGCAAGATGGTCTGCACCGACGCCGGCATCGGCAGCGCGACCCACATGGCGTTCGAGCGCTTCCGCTTCGCGGCCGGCATCCCGGACGTGACCAACGTCCACACCAAGGGCGTGGGGGAGGCGCTCACCGAGGTGATCGCCGGGCGCGCCGACTGCTACTTCGCCCTCGTGTTCCAGGCGAAGAAGATGGTGGACGGCGGCAAGGTCGCCGCGCTCGGCATGAGCTCGCCCAAGCGCAGCGCGCTGATGCCCGAGCTGCCGACGCTGGAGGAGCTCGGCTACCAGAACGCGTCGTACAACTTCTGGGTCGGCGCGCTGGTGCCGTCGAAGACGCCGCGCGCCATCGTCGAGAAGCTGCACGACGACATCACGGCGCTCGTCGAGTCGCCGGACGTGAGCGCGCAGATCCGCAAGCTCGGCTGCGACCCGCTGCCGATGTCGGTGAAGGACTTCGAGGCGATGGTGGCCAAGGAGCTCCAGGAGAACGCCGACCTCATCAAGCGGGCTCACATCACGGTCAACAACTAAGCTGCTCCTCGTCGCAGACCCGTGGTTCTGGGCGGCCGCGGTCCCCGCGGTCGTCCTGTCGGGTCTCTCGAAGGGCGGCCTCGGGGGCGCCGGGGCCACCGCCACGCCGCTTCTCGCGCTCGTGATCGCGCCGGGGCAGGCGGCGGCGATCATGCTCGTCGTGCTGTGCCTGATGGACATCTTCGGCATCCGCGCCTACCTCTGGCGCTGGGACCGGCACGTGCTGCGCGTCATCGTCCCGCCGGGCATCGTCGGCTGCGTGTTCGGCACGGCCGCCTTCCGCTACCTGGACGACAACTGGATCCGGATCCTGATCGCGCTGATCGTGCTCGGCTTCCTGGCCTATTCGCTCCTTCCGAGAAAGGCGCTCGTGAAGAAGCCCTCGGATGGGGCCGGCCGGCTGTGGGGCACGCTCTCCGGGTTCGCGAGCTTCGTCACGCATTCCGGCGGCCCGCCGCTCATGGTCTACCTCCTGCCGCTGCGCCTCGAGAAGGAGCGCTTCATCTCGACCTGCCTCGTGTACTTCGCGGTGGTGAACTACGCGAAGATCCCGGGCTACCTCTGGCTGGGGCTCCTCGACCTGAGGAACGTCGCCACCGCCGTCGCGCTGCTCCCGCTCGGCGTGGCGGGCATCTACATGGGGATCTGGCTGCAGCGGCGCATGGACCCGGCGTGGTTCTACCGGGTGGTGTACGCGCTCATCTTCCTCACCGGCGCGATGCTGCTGTACGACGGAATCGCGGGCCTCGGCTAAACTGTGAACAAGTTCAGGATTCCCCGATGAGAGCTGCCGCGCTCCTCCTGCTGTTCGCCTGCGCCGCCGCCGGCGCGCAGGGCTTCCCGGCGAAGCCGGTGAAGCTCGTCGTGTCCTATCCGCCGGGCGGCAGCTCCGACCTCATGGCGCGCGTGTTCGGTGCGAAGCTCGGCGACGCCTGGGGCCAGCAGGTCATCATCGAGAACAAGCCCGGCGCGGCCGGCGCCATCGGCACCGACTACGCCGCGAAGCAGCCCGCCGACGGCTACGCCTTCATGATCGCCAACATGGGGCCGATCGCGGTGAACCCGCTGCTCTCCAGGGTCCCCTACAGCGTGGAGAAGGACTTCGCGCCGGTGTCGCTCGTCTCCACCGGGCCGAACGTGCTGGTGGTGCGCGCCGACTCGCCGTTCCATTCGCTGAAGGACATCATCGACTACGCGAGGGCCAATCCGGGGAAGCTGAGCTACGGATCCAGCGGCCCGGGCGCGGTGAACCAGCTCGCCGGCGAGATGCTGAAGACCATCGCCAGGGTGAGCGCGATCGAGGTGCCCTACAAAGGCGGCGTGCTCGCGGTGCAGGACCTGCTCGGCGGCCAGATCCAGTTCATCTTCTCCGACACGCTGCCGGCGATGCAGCACGTGCGCGCCGGAAAGCTGCGCGCGTTGTGCATCACCGGGAGCGGGCGCTTCTCGCTCCTGCCGGACCAGCCGCCGTGCCAGGAGGCGGCCCCGGGCCTCGTCGCCTACAACTGGTGGGCGCTCCTGCTGCCCGCCGGGACGCCGAAGCCGATCGTGTACAAGTACCACGCCGAGACGGTGAAGATCCTCGCCGATGCCGAGGTGAGGAAGAAGTTCGCCGACCTCGGCGTCGACGCCGTGAGCAGCACCCCTGCGGAGACGGCGGCTTTCATCCGCGGCGAAACGGACAAGTACGCGAAACTGATCAGGGAAGCCAACATCAAGGTGAGCCAATGAAACCCATCGAAGTCGCCGTGATCGGCACGGGCTGGTGCGGCGGCATCCGCGCCGAGACGCTCGCCAGGCATCCGCTCGTCAGCGCGCTGCACATCGCCGACATCGACGCCGCGCGGCTGGAGGAGGTGCGGCAGAAAACCGGCGCGAAGAGCGCGACCGAGGACTACCACGAGCTCCTGAAGCTGAAGGAGATCGAGGCGGTCTACATCTCCGCCACTCCCGAGCACACGCACTTCCCCATGGCGCGGCAAAGCCTGATGGCGGGCAAGCACGTGTTCCTCGAGAAGCCGATCGCGATGGAGCTTGCCGAGGCGGACGAGCTGATTTCCCTTGCAAAAGCCAAAAACCTGAAGCTCACCATTGGCTACTCGCAGCGCTTCAATCCCAAGTTCGCCTACGTGCGCAAATGCATCCGCGAGGCCACCATCGGCCGCCCGGTCACGGCGCTGGTGTCGCGCCACATCACGCGCATGCTCGGCACCAAGATCAGCGGCCGCAGCAAGCTCTCGCCGGCGGCGATGGAGGCGACCCACGACCTCGATTTCGTCTTCTGGTGCCTCGAGCCGGCGAAGCCGGTGCGCGTGTACTCGCAGGTGAACTACGGCGCGATGAAGGAGATGTCCGGCGGCGACGTGCCCGACCAGCAGTGGATCATGGTGACGATGGACAGCGGCATGTCGGTCGTCGTCGGCGGCGGCTGGAGCCTGCCCCTCGGCTACCCGAACTTCTCCTCCACCTGGATCGAGATGGTCGGCACCGAGGGCGCGGTCATGGTGGATGACAGCCACAAGGACGTGGTCGTCAACACGGTGAAGAAGGGCATGCAGCTGCCGATGTCCACCATGCCGGGGGAATACGTCGAGCACACCTACGCCGGGCCGATGGCGCCCGAGACGGTCCACTTCCTCGAGGCGGTCGTGCACGACCGCGAGGTCATGGTGAAGCCCGAGCATGCGCGCATGGTGATGGAGGTGTACATCGCCGCCGACCTTTCCGCGGAGCGGAACGAGCCCGTAGCGCTGCCCCTGAGAAAGTCGCTTGAGAAAGCGGCCTGAGAGGATCGGCCTTGCGATCGTCGGCGCCGGGCGGGTGGGGCTCTTCCGCGGCGAGGTCGCCGCGCGCCATCCGATGGTGGACTTCATCGGGGTCGCCGACCTCAAGCAGGATCGGCTGTCCCTCCTGAAGGAGAAGGCGAAGGCCGACTTCATCACGACCGACTTCCGCGAGCTCCTCCAGCGCCCGGAAGTCACCGCCGCGATCATTTCCACCGACGAGCACCTGCACGTCGAGCCGATCCTCGCCGCGGTGGAGCGCAAGCTCGACCTGCTGATCGAGAAGCCGCTCGCCACCGAGCTCGCCGATTCGGGGAAAGTCCTGAGGGAAATCCAGAAAGCGAAAGTCGACGCGGTCGTCGGCTATACCCAGCGCTTCCGGCGGCGCTGGCTCGCGGCGAAGGAGAAGGTGCGCACCGGGCAGCTCGGCGATGTGACGCTCGTCACCTCGCGCGCCTTCATGAACCGGCTGGTCGCGCTCGACAACTACAGGCGCACCGACGACCCGTCGAAGATCTCGCCGATGGTGATCTCCGGCACGCACGCGCTCGACGTCGTGATGTGGATGATGGAGGGCAAGAAGCCGGTCGAGATCTACGCCCGCTCGGTGGACAAGGCGCTGGGGCCGCAGTGCAGGGGCATCGACGCCACCGCCGGCGTCATCACGTTCGAGGACGGGGCGCTCTACCACTCGGCGGTCTCGTGGGCGCTGCCGGTGGTCTGGCCGGGCGCGGTATACAGCCTCGAGGTGGGCATCACCGGCACCGAGGGCGTGCTCACGATTGACGACACGCACCGGGATATCGTCTTGGCGACCTCGAAATCCCAGTCGGAGGGCTACGCGCCGGACGCCCAGAGGAGAGTCGACTTCCTGGGGAGCTATCCGCCCGGCGACATGGCGCTCGGCGAGCTGCGCGGCCCGATGCGCGAAGAGACCGAGCAGTGGCTGAACCGCATCTCGATGAAGCTGCCGACGCAGCATGCCACCGCGGCCGAGGCGCACGACCGGCTGATGCTCACCAAGGCCTTCGACCGCTCGGCGCGGCTGAAGAAGGCCATCGCGCTGCCGATCACGGAAGAATGAGCAAGCTCCCCGTCGCGGTGTGCGGCCTGGGCTGGTGGGGACGGATCATCGTCCCGCTGCTCAAGACGAGCGCGAAGCTGGAGGTAGCGAAGGTGTTCGACCCGCAGGTCACGGAGGACTTCGGCGTGCCTCGCGCCAAGAGCTTCGACGACGTGCTGAGCGACAGGAAAGTCCAGGGTGTGGTTCTCTGTACGCCGCACACGTTGCACACCGGGCAGATCGTGAAGGCTGCCGCCGCCGGGAAGCACGTCTTCTGCGAGAAGCCTCTGTCCATGAACAGGGAAAATGTCCTTGAA
>DASRFM010000003.1:0-43352 GCA_035651575.1 Burkholderiales bacterium
CGCCGCCAGCCGCAGGGCGGCACCTTCCACATCGAGGACATCCAGGACCAGGTCGAGCTCGCGCTGATGCGCTCCGGCGAGCACGACTGCGCCCGGGCCTATGTGCTCTACCGCGAGGAGCGCGCCAAGGCGCGCGCCAGCGAGAAGGCGGAGAAGAAGGCCGCCCCGGCCGGGCTGCACGTGGTGGAGAACGGCCGCAGGCTGCCGCTCGACCCCGAGCGCATCGCGCGCCTCGTGAAGGCGGCCTGCGAGGGCCTCGCCGGGGCCGACCCGCAGCCCGTGCTCGAGACCACGCTGCGCGACCTCTACGACGGCGTGCCGATGGACGAGGTGCGCAAGTCCGCGGTGCTCGCGGCGCGCGCGCTGATCGAGAAGGATCCGTCCTACAGCTACGTCACGGCGCGCCTGCTGCTCAACACCATCCGCCTGGAGGTGCTCGGCGAGGAAGCGACGCAGGCGGACATGGACGCGCGCTACGCCGCCTATTTCCCGCAGTTCATCGAGCGCGGCATCGCCGCGGAGCTGCTCGACCCGGAGCTCGCGCGCTTCGACCTGGCCAGGCTCGGCAAGGCGCTCAAGGCGAAGCGCGACCTGCAGTTCGGCTACCTCGGGCTGCAGACGCTGTACGACCGCTACTTCCTGCACGTGCAGGGCCGGCGCATCGAGCTGCCGCAGGCGTTCTTCATGCGCGTGGCGATGGGCCTCGCCCTCAAGGAGAAGCAGCGGGAGGAAAAGGCCATCGCGTTCTACGATGTCCTGTCGAGCTTCGACTTCATGAGCTCGACGCCGACCCTCTTCAACTCAGGCACGCTGCGCTCGCAGCTCTCGAGCTGCTACCTCACCACGGTATCGGACGACCTCGAGGGCATCTACGACGCGATCAAGGAGAACGCGCTCCTCGCGAAGTACGCCGGCGGCCTGGGGAACGACTGGACGCCGGTGCGGGCGCTGGGCTCGCACATCAAGGGCACCAACGGCAAGTCGCAGGGCGTGGTGCCCTTCCTGAAGGTGGTGAACGACACCGCGGTGGCGGTGAACCAGGGCGGCAAGAGGAAGGGCGCGGTCTGCTCCTACCTCGAGACCTGGCACCTCGACATCGAGGAGTTCCTCGAGCTGCGCAAGAACACCGGCGACGACCGGCGCCGCACGCACGACATGAACACGGCGAACTGGATCCCGGATCTCTTCATGAAGCGGGTGATGGAGAACGCCGAGTGGACGCTGTTCAGCCCCTCGAACGTGCCGGAGCTGCACGACAAGACCGGCAAGGCGTTCGAGGAGGCCTATCTTCGCTACGAGGACAAGGCGGCGCGCGGCGAGCTCAAGCTCTTCAAGAAGATTCCCGCGGTGCAGCTCTGGCGCAAGATGCTCTCGATGCTCTTCGAGACCGGGCATCCGTGGATCACCTTCAAGGACCCGTGCAACCTGAGGAGCCCGCAGCAGCACACGGGGACGGTGCACAGCTCCAACCTCTGCACCGAGATCACGCTGAATACCTCGGCCGACGAGATCGCGGTGTGCAACCTCGGCTCGGTCAACCTGGTCGCGCACCTCACCGAGCAGGGGCTCGATTTCACAAAAATAAGAAAAACAATTTCGACGGCGATGCGGATGCTGGACAACGTCATCGACATCAACTACTACGCGGTCGACAAGGCGCGCAACTCCAACATGCGCCATCGCCCGGTGGGCCTGGGCATCATGGGGTTCCAGGACTGCCTGCACCGCCTGCGCATTCCCTATGCCTCGCAGGAGGCGGTCGAGTTCGCCGACCGCTCGATGGAGATGGTCGCGTATGCCGCGTACTGGGCTTCCACCGAGCTCGCCGAGGAGCGCGGCCGCTACGCCTCCTTCCCGGGCTCGCTCTGGGAGCGCGGCATCCTGCCGCAGGACACGCTCGATCTCCTCGCCGCAGAGCGCGGCGGCTACGTCGAGCTCGACCGCTCGGCGGCCCTCGACTGGGAGAGCCTGCGCGGGCGGATCCGCAAGCACGGCATGCGCAACTCCAACTGCATCGCCATCGCGCCCACCGCCACCATCGCCAACATCATCGGCGTCTCGGCGTCGATCGAGCCGACCTACCAGAACCTGTTCGTCAAGTCGAACCTGTCGGGCGAGTTTACGGTGGTGAACGAGTACCTCGTCGCCGACCTGAAGCAGGCCGGCCTGTGGGACGAGGTGATGATCGCGGACCTCAAGTACTTCGACGGCAACCTGGCGCGCATCGACCGCGCGCCGGCGGAGCTGCGCCGCCTGTACGCCACGGCGTTCGAGGTCGAGCCCAAGTGGCTCGTCGAGGCGGCGGCGCGGCGCCAGAAGTGGATCGACCAGTCGCAGTCGCTCAACATCTACATGGCCGGCGCCTCGGGCAAGAAGCTCGACGAGACCTACAAGCTCGCCTGGATCCGCGGCCTGAAGACGACCTACTACCTGCGCGCCATGGGCGCCACGCACGCCGAGAAGTCGACCACCAAGACCGGGCACCTCAACGCCGTGCCGTCCTCCGGAGGGGTGATGGAGGCGAGCGCGAGCACGGTGGAGGAGCCGAAGTTCTGCGCCATCGACAACCCTGAATGCGAGGCCTGCCAGTAATGGCCATCACCCTCGGCGGCCGCGCCTTCGAAGGGCCGTATCTCGCCCCGCTGTGGACGCCGAGGAACGTGGCCGGGCTTTTCGCCGTGATGGTGCCCGGCTGGCGGCTGATGACGTTCCGCGCGCTGCACTTCGGGCAGGCGGAGGATTTCTCGGCCGGGTTCCTGCGCGCCGAGGCGCGCTATGCGGAATGGCTGCGCATCGCCGGCACGGAGTGGAACCTGTACGTGGCCACCCACGAGATGTCCTTCTCGACCGGGGCGCAGCGCGAGTCGGCCGCAGCAGCCACCGCGCGCGAATACCGGCCCCAATTCGCGCCCCCGGCGCATACGCACGAGGTGCCCGCGCTCAGCACGATGCTGCTCGCCCGGGCGCTGCGCGCACAACAGGACTGAGGAAGAAGCGATGCTCAACTTCGAAGAGGAAGGCAAGCTCGGCATGATCCCGGGCCTCGGGCTGCAGCCCGCGACCGGGTTCGTGCCCGCGAGCCCGGCAAAGGAGCAGGCAAAGCCGCTGCCGCAGGCGCTGCGCCGCGTCACGGTCGAAGATAAGCTGGTGATCAACTCGAAGTCGGACGTCAACCAGCTGGTGCCCTTCAAGTACAAATGGGCGTGGGAGAAGTACCTCGCCGCCTGCGCCAACCACTGGATGCCGCAGGAAATCAACATGAGCCGCGACATCCAGCTGTGGAAGGATCCGCGCGGCCTCACCGAGGACGAGCGCCGCATCGTGAAGCGCAACCTCGGCTTCTTCGTAACGGCCGACTCCCTCGCGGCGAACAACATCGTCCTCGGCACCTACCGGCACATCACCGCTCCCGAATGCCGCCAGTACCTGCTGCGCCAGGCGTTCGAGGAGGCGATCCACACCCACGCCTACCAGTACATCGTGGAGAGCCTCGATCTCGAGGAGTCCGAGATCTTCAACGCCTACCACGAGGTGCAGTCGATCCGCGACAAGGACGAGTTCCTCGTCCCCTTCATCGACACGCTCACCGATCCGCACTTCAAGACCGGCACGCCGGCGACCGACCGGCAGCTCCTCAAGAGCCTGACTGTGTTCTCGTGCCTGATGGAGGGCCTGTTCTTCTATGTCGGCTTCGCGCAGATCCTCGCCCTTGGCCGGCAGAACAAGATGACCGGCGCCGCCGAGCAGTACATGTACATCCTGCGCGACGAGTCGATGCACTGCAACTTCGGCATCGACCTCGTCAACCAGATCAAGCTCGAGAACCCGCACCTGTGGACGGCGGAGTTCCGCGAGGAGCTGCAGGAGCTCTTCCGCGTCGCGGTGGAGCTCGAGTACCGCTACGCCGAGGACACGATGCCGCGCGGCGTGCTCGGCCTGAACGCGCCGATGTTCAAGGAGTACCTGCGCTACATCGCGAACCGGCGCTGCCAGCAGATCGGCCTGGAGCCGCTGTTCCCGGGGGCGGCCAACCCGTTCCCGTGGATGAGCGAGATGATCGACCTCAAGAAAGAGCGCAATTTCTTCGAGACCCGCGTCATCGAGTACCAGACCGGCGGCGCCCTGAGTTGGGACTAGAGGCCAAACGGCCGGGATCGACCTCAATGCAAGAAGAATGGAACGACATGCACAGAATAACCGCCTGCAAGCCCGAGGAAGACTACAAGCTGTGGCTGCGCTTCGAGGATGGGCTCGAAGGCAGCGTGTTCCTCGGCAACCTCCTCGAGATCGGCGCCTTCAAGCTGTGGCGCGACGTGCGCGAATTCGAGAAGGTCAGCGTCGATCCGGAGAGCGCGACGGTCACCTGGGAAGGCGGCATCCGCCTCGACCCGGACGTTCTCTACCACGACGTGGCGCAGCAGAAGAAAGCGGACGGCATTCAGCAGGCCGGCGGGGAACCGCCGGCGGTTGGATAGTCCGGGCCTGCACGGCCGGGCTTCTTTTGTTCAACAACCTTGAAGGAGACTGAGCATGGCGAAGAAAAAAGCGAAAAAAGGCGGAAAGAAAAAGAAGAAGAAGAAAGCATCAAAAAAAAAGAAAAAACTAAGAAAAGCTGGTAAGAAAAAGGCGGCAGGAAGAAAGAAATCCGCCAAGAAGAAGAAAAAGGCGGGCAAGAAGAAAAAGGCAATCCGAGCCGCCAGACCTATGGCCAGCCCTGCGGCAAGGACGGCGATGCCGTCCGCCGCTGCGACGCCCGGCGCGAGAACCGCGCTGAATCCAGCGGCCGCGTGGCCGTTCCCGACGGGTTCCCGGCCGTAACCGGGACCTCAGGGAGCGCGGCGTGGGGCGCAAGCCCCCGCCAGGCCCTCGAAGCTCAGCGGACCGGCTTGGTCGTTCGGCCCGAAACTGGAGACCTAGGCCGGTCCGCGAGGCTTCACTGCCCGCGGGCCATTTTATTCCCCGTCCCGGCAGGCAAAAAAAGGCTTCCAAACAAGCCTTTCGCAGCGCAAGAGAACGGTGTTCCGAGGAGAGGAGAAGTAGTTGACATAGAACGGGAATTCGTCCTATGATGCACGCCGTTGCACCGCAGCATTCT
The DNA here is from genome assembly GCA_035651575.1 of Burkholderiales bacterium. Classification (GTDB taxonomy): domain Bacteria; phylum Pseudomonadota; class Gammaproteobacteria; order Burkholderiales; family SG8-39; genus SCGC-AG-212-J23. The sequence goes on from DASRFM010000003.1 coordinate 5,096, forward strand.
GCTCGACTCGAAGCCCTCGTCCAGGCGCTCTCGAGAACCCTTCCCCAGACCGCGTCCACAGAACTTTCGCCCCTCGGCGAGCGGTCCAAGGAAGCCGGGAGGTTGCACATGAGCCTTGCCGTTTCGCTTGCAGCACGGGCGTTCGCCGCCCTGAAGGCCAGCCTGGCCGCGGTCGGGCTGGCGGCCCTTGCCGTGTTTTTCACGCTTCCCGCGCCGCGGGACGCGCTCCTCGGGAGCTACCCGCTCCTGCCCCTGGCGGCGTGGCCCGATCCGTTCGCCGTGCCGACCGTGGTCGCGGCCGGCCCCATCCAGACGCCGGTCGGCGAGACCGCGCGCGAGCGCGAGCAGCGCGCCGTCACCGAGTTCATCGCGAAGCGCTACCGGGTCTCCGAGCTCGCGGTCGCTGGCTTCGTCGCCGCCGCCTACCGCGCGGGCGCCGAATACTCGGTGGATCCGCTCCTCATCCTCGCCGTCATGGCGGTGGAATCGCGCTACAACCCGGTTGCCGAGAGCGTCACCGGCGCGAAGGGCCTGATGCAGGTCATCCCGAAGTTCCACCTCGAGAAGCTGCTCGACCACGGTGGCGAGGAGGCGCTGCTCGACCCGGACGTCAACATCACGGTCGGCGCGCAGATCCTGCGCGAGTACCAGCGGCGCTTCGGCGACACCGAGACCGCGCTGCAGATGTACGCCGGCGCGTTCGACGAGCCGACCTCGCAGTACGCGAGCAAGGTGCTCGCCGAGAAGGCGCGCCTCGAGGTCCTCAGGCAGAAGTCGAAGAAGCAAAGCGCCTGATTTTCTCGGCGGCCTCCTCGAGCTCGCCGAGGCTCCTCGTGTAGGCGAAGCGCACGAAGCGCCCGGTTGCGTTCGCGCCGAAATCCACCCCCGGCGTCGCCGCGACCGCCTCGCGCTCGAGCAGCTCGCGCGTGAAGACCCGGCAGTCGCGCCCGCAGTCGGCATAGACGTAGAACGCGCCGCGCGGCTCCGCCGGCACCGCTAGCCCCGCGCGCTGCAGGGCCGGCAGCAGTAGGTCCCTGCGCCGGCCGAACTCGCGCCGCCGCTCCTCGAGCACTTGCAGCGACTCGGCGGAGAAGGCGGCCACGGCGGCGTATTGCGCGGGCGAGGGCGCAGAGATGTAGAAGTGCTGCGCCAGCTTCTCGAAGCTGCGCGTTGCCTCCTGCGGCAGCACCACCCAGCCCAGGCGCCAGCCCGTCATGCAGAAGTACTTCGAGAAGCTGTTGATGACGACGATGTCGCCCTCGAGGCCGAGGGCGGTGCGCGGCTCGGTCCCGTACACCAGGCCCTGGTAGATCTCGTCGACGAGCAGCACCCCGCCCTTTGCCGCGACGAACGAGGCGATCTCGCCCAGCGCGCCCGGCTCGATCAGCGTCCCGGTCGGATTGGAAGGCGTGCCGAGGAGCAGCCCCTTGGTGCGCGGCCCCCACGCCGCGCGCACCATTTCCGGCGTTGGCTGGAAGGCGCTTTGCGCGTCCACCGCGAGCGGCCGCGAGACGCCTTCGAACGCGCGCACGAAGTGCCGGTACCCGGGATAACCCGGGTCCGCGACCAGGATCTCGTCGCCCGGGTCCACGTACAGGGCGAGCGCCGTGAGCAGCCCGCCCGAGGCGCCGGCGGTGATGGCGATCCTTGCCACGGGGATCTCGACCTTGAAGCGGGAAAGATAGTGCCGGGCGATCGCCTCCCGCAGTGCCGGGACGCCGAGCGTCGCGCTGTACGCGGTGCGCCCGTCGCGCAGCGCGCGCACCGCCGCTTCGACCACCGGCGCGGGCGCGGTGAAGTCCGGCTCGCCGATCTCGAGGTGCAGCACGCGGCGGCCCGCAGCCTCGAGCGCATGCGCGCGCGCGAGCACGTCCATGACTTCGAACGGCTGGATGTCCTCGGCGCGGCGCGCCGTCGGCGGGAGGCGGGCGATGGTGGCGGGATTATAATTTTTCGGTGGACGAAGAGCTCCGTAAGAACGCTCTCGAATATCACCGGCGCCGGCCCGCCGGCAAGCTGTCCATCCTTCCCACGAAGCAGCTCACCAACCAGCGCGACCTGGCGCTCGCCTACACGCCGGGCGTCGCCGCGGTGTGCGAGGAGATCCGCCAGAATCCCGCCGCGGCGGCGCAATACACCTCGCGCGGCAACCTGGTCGCGGTGGTGACCAACGGCACCGCGGTGCTCGGCCTGGGCGCCATCGGCCCGCTCGCCTCCAAGCCCGTGATGGAGGGCAAGAGCGTGCTCTTCAAGAAGTTCGCCGGCATCGACTGCTTCGACATCGAGATCGACGAGCGCGACCCGCACAAGCTCGTCGAGATCATCGCCGCGCTCGAGCCGACGTTCGGCGCGATCAACCTGGAGGACATCAAGGCGCCCGAGTGCTTCACGGTGGAGCGCGAGCTGCGCAAGCGGCTCAAGATCCCGGTGTTCCACGACGACCAGCACGGCACGGCCATCACCGTGGGCGCGGCGATCTACAACGGCCTCAAGGTGGTCGGCAAGAAGATCGAGGACGTGAGGCTCGTCGTCTCGGGCGCCGGCGCCGCGGCGCTCGCCTGCCTCGAGCTCCTCGTGAAGATGGGCCTGCCGCGCGGCCACATCACCGTCACCGACATCAAGGGCGTGGTGTACAAGGGGCGCCGCGAGGAGATGGACCCGGACAAGGAGCGCTTCGCCGTCGAGACGCGCGCGCGCACGCTCGCCGAGGTCATCGCCGGCGCGGACGTGTTCCTCGGGCTCTCGGCGGGCGGGGTGCTCAAGCCGGAGATGGTGAAGAAGATGGCGCAGCGCCCGCTCATCCTCGCCCTCGCCAACCCCGATCCCGAGATCCGCCCCGAGGCGGCGCGGGAGGCGCGCCCGGACAGCGTGATCGCGACCGGCCGCTCGGATTATCCGAACCAGGTGAACAACGTCCTGTGCTTCCCGTTCATTTTCCGCGGCGCGCTCGATGCCGGCGCGACGACGATCAACACGGAGATGGAGCTCGCCGCGGTGCGCGCGATCGCCGAATTGGCGCAAGCCGAGACCTCGGAGCAGGTGGCGCTCGCCTACGGCATCGAGTCGATCAGCTTCGGCCCGGACTACATCATCCCGCGGCCGTTCGATCCGCGCCTCATCGCGCGCGTCGCCCCCGCGGTGGCGCAGGCGGCGATGGATTCGGGCGTCGCGACGCGGCCTCTGGCCGACCTCGAGGCGTACCGCCAGTCGCTCAGCCAGTTCGTCTACCACTCCGGGCTCATCATGAAGCCGCTTTTCGTGGCGGCCAAGGCGAACCCGCGCCGCGTCGTCTACGCGGAGGGCGAGGATGAGCGGGTGCTGCGCGCGGCGCAGGTCGTGGTGGACGAGGGGCTCGCGAGGCCGGTCCTCATCGGGCGCCCGCAGGTGGTGGAGCAGCGCCTCGAGCGCCTCGGGCTGCGCGTGCGCCCGGGCAAGGAGTTCGAGCTCGTGAATCCGGAGTTCGACACGCGCTACCGCGACTACTGGAGCACCTACCACCAGCTCGCCGAGCGCAAGGGCGTTTCGGCGGAGTACGCGCGCATCGAGATGCGCCGCGGCCAGACCCTCATCGGCGCGATGATGATGTACAAGGGCGAGGCCGACGGCATGCTGTGCGGCACCTTCGGCACGCACGCGCAGCACCTGCACTACATCGAGCAGGTCATCGGTCGCCGCCCGGGCGTGCGTCACTATGCGGCGATGAACGCGGTGATCCTGCCGGCGCGCACCGTGTTCCTGTGCGACACCTACGTCACGCCCGATCCGGACGCCGAGCACATCGCGGAGATGACTCTGCTCGCCGCCGAGGAGCTGCGCCGCTTCGGCCTCACCGCCAAGGTGGCGCTGCTCTCCGCGTCGAACTTCGGCTCCGTGGATACGCCTTCGTCGCGCAAGATGCGCGAGGCGCTCGCGCTGCTCAACGAGCGCGCGCCGGAGCTCGAGATCGACGGCGAGATGCACGGCGACGCGGCGCTCTCGGAGGAGATCCGCCTCAAGGTGTTCCCGCGCTCCCGGCTGCGGGGCGAGGCGAACCTGCTCATCATGCCGACGCTCGACGCGGCGAACATCGCCTTCAACCTGCTCAAGACCTCCGCCGGCGGCGGCGTCACGATCGGCCCCATCCTGCTCGGCGCCGCGCGCCCGGTGCACATCCTCACGCCGTCGGCGACGGTGCGGCGCATCGTCAACATGACGGCGCTCGCCGTGGCCGATGCAAACGCGCCGCGCGGCCAGGAGCAGAGCCTCTTCTAGATGAAGCCGCGCGCCGGCCTCGTTCTCACCGGGGGCGGGGCCCGGGCCGCCTACCAGGTCGGGGTGGTGAAGGCGGTGCGCGACCTTCTCGGCAGCCCGTCGGGCAACCCGTTCCCGATCCTCTGCGGCACCTCGGCCGGTGCGATCAACGCGGCGACCCTTGCCGTGTTCGCGGACGATTTCTCGCGCGGCGTCGCCAACCTGCTCGAGGTCTGGGAGCACATGCGCTGCGAGCACATCTACCGCACCGACGCCTGGCACATCCTGCGCACCGGCGCGCGCTGGCTGGCGGCGGTGATGCTGATGTCGCGGCGCAATCCGGTGTCGCTGCTCGACAATGCGCCGCTGCGCGAGATGCTGGAGCGCAACCTCGCTTTCGGGCGGATCCAGCACCACATCGACAACGGCCACCTCTACGCGGTGAGCGTCACGGCCTCGGGCTACACCTCCGGCCAGAGCGTGTCCTTCTTCCAGGGCGGCAGCGGCCTCGACGGCTGGGAGCGCAACACGCGCATCGGCGCCGCGGTGCCGCTCAACGTGGACGTGCTGCTCGCCTCCTCGGCGCTGCCCTTCATCTTCCCGGCGGTGAAGTTCAATCGCGAGTACTTCGGCGACGGCTCGATGCGCCAGATCGCGCCGGTGAGCCCGGCGCTGCACCTCGGCGCCGACCGCGTCCTCATCGTCGGCACCGGCCGGCAGAGCTCGCCCGACGCGCGCGCCCGCTCCAACGTGTATCCGTCGCTCGCGCAGATCGCCGGGCACGCGCTGAACAGCATCTTCCTCGACAGCCTGATGGTGGACATCGAGCGGCTCGAGCGCATCAACCGCACCGTGACGCTCGTGCCGCCCGAAAAGCTCGCCGCGGCCGGCGTGCCGCTGCGCCCGGTGAAGGTGCTCTTCATCACGCCTTCGCAGCCCATCGAGCGCCTCGCGGCGCGCTTCCTGCACGAGCTGCCGGCGACGGTGCGCTTCATCCTGCGCCCGACCGGCGCGCTGAATCGCTCGGGCTCGAACCTTGCGAGCTACCTGCTGTTCGAGGAGTCGTTCTGCCGCGCGCTCATCGACCTGGGCTACGAGGACACGGTGAGCCGCGAGCCCGAAGTGCGCAGGTTTTTCGACGAATCCTGAGGAGAGCGCCATGGCCGACCAGCCGCAGGACCCTTTCGAGCTCTACCGCCGCTTGTGGGGCTCGCTCGGCGTGCCCATCCCCGGCATGGCGATGCCGACCCTCGACCCGGCCGAGGTGGACAAGCGCATCGCGGACCTGCGCTCGGTCGAGGGCTGGCTCAACATGAACCTCAACATGGTGAAATTCGCCATCCAGGGCCTCGAGATGCAGCGCGCGACGCTGCAGGCGATGCGCGCGTCCATGGAGCCGAAGAAGAAGGACTAGAATTCGGCCTTTTCCGAGAGGAGGCGCGCGAGATGGCTAAAGCCGTTCGTTACCACAAGCAGGGCGGACCCGAGGTGCTGCAGGTCGACGACGTGCCGGTCGGCGAGCCGGGACCCGGGCAGGCGCGCATCCGCCACACGGCGATCGGCGTCAACTTCGTGGACTGCTACCAGCGCTCGGGCCTCTATCCGATGCAGCTCCCCGCGATCGCCGGGAACGAGGCGGCGGGCGTCGTCGAAGCGCTCGGGCCGGGCGTGAAGGACCTGAAGAAGGGCGATCGCGTCGCCTACACCGGGCTGCCGGGCTCCTATTGCGAGGCGCGCGTGGTGCCCGCCGAGCGCCTGGTCAAGGTGCCCAAGGGCATCAGCGACGAGCAGGCCGCCTCGATGATGCTGAAGGGCATGACGGTGCATTACCTGATCTTCTCGACCTACAAGGTGAAGAAGGGCGACACCGTGCTGTGGCACGCGGCCGCCGGCGGCGTCGGCCTGATCGCCGGGCAGTGGCTGAAGAAGCTCGGCGCGACGGCGATCGGCACGGTGAGCTCCGAGGAGAAGGCGCGGCTCGCCAAGGCGCACGGCTACAAGCACGTCATCAACTACAGTACCGAGAACTTCGTCGAGAAGGTCAAGGAAATCACCAAGGGCAAGAAGCTGCCCGTCATTTACGACGCGGTCGGCAAGACGACCTGGGAAGGCTCGCTCGACTGCCTGCGCCCGTGCGGCCTGATGGTGTCCTTCGGCAACGCCTCCGGGCCCGTCGCGCCGGTGAACCTCGGCATCCTCTCGACCAAGGGCTCGCTCTACGTGACGCGGCCGACGCTCGGCACCTACATCGCGGCGCGCGCGGATCTCGTCAAGCGCTCGAACGATCTCTTCAACGCGGTGAAGTCGGGCAAGGTCAAGATCGAGACCACGGCGACCTACAAGCTCGCCGATGCCGCCCAGGCGCACCGCGACCTCGAGGGGCGCAAGACCACGGGCTCGGTCATCCTGCGGCCCTAGAAGCGAGGTGCAGCTCGACGCCGCCGGCCTGAGGGAGCGGCTGAAGCGCGCCCCGGCGGCGTTCTCGGTGTACGGGGACGACGGCGCCGGGCGCGACCCGGCCGCGCTCACCGCCGCGGCGGTGCTCGTGCCGATCGTCACGCACCCGGGCGAGCTGAGCGTGCTCTTCACGCAGCGCACCACGCATCTCAAGAGCCACGCCGGGCAGATCAGCTTCCCCGGCGGGCGCGCCGAGCCGGGCGACGCGAGCCCCGAGTTCACCGCGCTGCGCGAGACGCAGGAAGAGATCGGTCTCGCGCCCGAGCGCGCCGAGATCCTCGGCCGGCTGCCGGACTACTTCACGCGGACCGGCTACCGCGTCACGCCCGTGGTGGGCCTGCTCATGCCGCCGCTCGAGCTCGCGCCGGACCCGCGCGAGGTCGAGGAGGTCTTCGAGGTCCCGCTCGCGTTCCTGCTCGACCCGTCGAACCACCGCCGCGAGGCGCGCGAGATCCAGGGCCGCGACGCGAGCTACTACGTGCTGCAGTACGGCGGCCGGCGCATCTGGGGCGCCACTGCCGGCATGCTCGTCAACCTCTACCGCCACCTCGCTGACGAGCCAGCAGTGCCCTGAAGTTCTCGAGCGAATGCAGGTGGGCGTAGACGACGCCCATGAGACCGCGGTTGACCAGCATCTTCAGGCTCGCCGGCTTCAGGTCGCGCAGCTTCGCCTCCGAGACGCGGTGCATGCCGGCGAGCTTGAGCTGCGGCTCGCGCGCCTCCGAGAACACCTGCATCGTGAAGGGCTCGAAGAGCTGCATGCGCGCGAGCGCGGCGCAGGCGAGCGCGGTGCGGTCGAGGTCCGCCTCGTACTCGCGCAGCAGCCGCTCCGCGGCCTGCCAGCGGGGCGTGGGCGCGCCCGCGGCGTCGAACAGCAGCTCGCCCGCCTCGCCGAGCGCGCTCTTCGCGACGCAGACGACGCGCTCGCTCTTCGGCTCGCCCTCCACGTAGAGCTTGGAGATGCAGAACGGGTAGCGGCGCACGAAGGCCGGGAAGTAGGCGCCGCGCTGCCATTCGCCGCTCGGCGCGACGAAGAGATTCGCGCCCTGCGCGAGCCCGAGCACCGCGACCGGCGCGAAGCTCCTGCCGCGGTCGAGCGAGGCGAACACGATCGGATAGTCGCGCGCCGCGGCGACGAACTCGCCGATCGAGAGCGCGATGGCGTTGAGCGCGCGGCAGAACTGCGGCGCCGCGCCTTGCGGCGGCACGACGCGGTGGTCCCTGCGCAGCGGAACGATCTCGCCGTAGCCGTAGGGCGCCGTGATCTTCATTCGCGGGGCATTGTATAGAATGGCCCGATGGGAAGCTGGCCGGGGTGGGGATTCGTCGCGATCATCGCGGCGCTGGTCCTCGAGCAGTGGCGCCCGCTCTCGCAGCGCAGGGCGTTCGCCGGCGCGCTCGCGAGCTGGGCGCACTGGATCGAGCAGTCCTTCAACGCCGGCGAGCGGCGACAAGGCACGATCGCCTGGCTCGTCGCGGTGCTGCCGCCGCTCGCGATCGTGGCGCTGCTGCACGGCGTGCTCTTCCGCCTGCATCCGGTGCTCGCGCTCGCATTCAACATCGCGGTCCTCTACCTGACGCTCGGCTTCCGCCAGTTCAGCCACTACTTCACCGACATCCAGCTCGCGGTGAAGTCGGGCGACATCGAGCGCGCGCGCGCGCAGCTCGAGCTCTGGCGCGGGGCGGCGGGCACGGTGCGCAGCCGCGAGGAGGTGATCCGCCTCGCGATCGAGGAGGCGCTGCTCGCCACGCACCGCCACGTGTTCGGCGTGCTCCTCTGGTACATCCTGCTTCCCGGCCCGACCGGCGCCGTGCTCTACCGGCTCGCCGCGTACTTCGCGGCCCGCTGGCAGAGCCTCGGCGCCTTCGGCGCCTTCGCCCAGCGCGCCTTCGCGCTGCTGGAATGGCCCGCGGTGCGCCTCACCGCGGCCGCCTTTGCGGTGGTCGGCGACTTCGAGGACGCGGTGTACTGCTGGCGCACACAGGCGCGCGCCTGGGCCGACCCGGCCGCCGGCATCGTGCTGGCGGCGGGCGCCGGCGCCATGGGCGTGCGCCTGGGCATGCCGGTGCAGGAGATGGAAGGCATGCTGCCGCGCCCCGAGCTCGGCGTCGGCGAGCTCGCCGACGGCCCGTTCCTCGACAGCACCGTGGGGCTGGTGTGGCGCGCGCTCGTCGTCTGGGTGTTCGCCCTCATGGTGGTCAGCGTGGCGCACCTGCTGTGATCCGCGCGCTCGCTTTCGACGTCTTCGGCACGGTCGTCGACTGGCGCGGCTCGCTCATCCGCGAGGGGCAGCTCCTGGAGAAGAAGCGCGGCGTGCGCGCCGACTGGGCCGCGTTCGCGGATGCCTGGCGCGCGGGATACCACCCGGCGATGGACCGCGTGAGGAAGGGCGAGCTGCCCTGGACGCACATCGACACGCTGCACCGCATGATCCTCGATGCCATCCTGCCGAAGTTCGCGCTGGAGGGCCTGAACGACGCGGAGCGCGACGAGCTCAACCGCGCGTGGCACCGCCTCTCGCCCTGGCCCGACTCGGTCCCGGGCCTGAACCGCCTGAAGGGCCGCTACGTCGTCGCGACGCTTTCGAACGGCAACGTCTCGCTCCTCGTCGACATGGCGAAGAACGCCGGGTTGCCGTGGGACTGCATCCTCTCTTCCGAGCTCTTCGGCCACTACAAGCCCGATGCGGAGGTCTACCGCGGCGCTGCGCAGCTCCTCAACCTCGCGCCCGGCGAGGTCATGATGGTCGCGGCGCACCCGCCGGACCTCAAGGCGGCGCAGAAATGCGGGCTCAAGACCGCCTACGTGCCGCGCCCGCTGGAATACGGTCCGCAGAGCAAGCCGGCGCCGAACGACGGCACGTTCGACATCGTCGCCGAAAGCTTCCTCGATCTCGCGCAGCAGCTCGGCTGCTGAAGCGGCGCTTTCGCGCGCCTGACGGGAAACAATTGGTTGCGCTTCGTTTCAGCAGGCCGCGCGGCACCCGCGCACAGTGGCCGCATGATCACGGCCGCCTTCCTTCTCATCGGCTTCGGGGTTCTCTTCTACTGGGTCTTCATCGCCCCCGCGAGGGCGGAGAAGGAGCGCCGCAGGCGCCAGCCGGGTCCATCGTGGCAGGGCCAGCCCTGGGATTCCGGACGCCGGGGCCCGCGCTAGGCTTCTCTTTCCCGGTAGGCCCCGCAGCGCCAGCATTGCGTGAATTGCGGCTCCGAGCGCTCGCCGCAGGAGAGGCACTTCCACTGCGGCCCGCTCGCGCGGCCGCCGAGCCCCATGAGGATCGCTTCGGCGCGCTGCGCGTCGGCGCTGCGCAGCACCCAGACTTCGGCCTGGCACTCCGCGGGCGGCAGCTCGCCCATCGCCGAGGAGAGCATCTCGTTCCTCACCACCGCGCGGATGCCCTCGGCCTCCAGCACGTTCTTCGCGTGATGGACCGCGATCAGGTTGAAAGAGCTGTAGACCCTTTTCAAAGGTCCCGCATCACAGCTCGAACAGCGCGTCCGCCTTCGCCGCGCAGATGAAGTCGTTCTCCGAGAGGCCGCCGATCGAGTGCGTGCAGTACTCGACGCGGCACTGGTTGTAGCCGACCTTCAGGTCCGGGTGGTGGTCCTCGCGGTGCGAGATCCAGGCGAGCGCGTTCACGAACGCCATGGTCTGGTAGTAGTTGGTGAACGGGTAGAGCTTGACGAGCTTGCCGTCCTCGAGGATCCAGCCCTTCAGGCTCTTCAGGAGCTCGCGCGCCTGGGCTTCGGGATACGGCGCGACGCCGCCCTCGCAGGGCTTGCACTTCTTCGTGGCGAGCGGGTTCATGAGGTCCTCAGCCGGGCGATGCGCGTGGCGGCCGGCGGGTGCGAGTCGTAGAACGCCGAATGCAGCGGATCGGGCGTCAGGGTGGCGGCGTTGTCGTGGTAGAGCTTGACGAGCGCCTTGACCAGCTCCGCGGCGTCGGCGTAGTCGACCGCATAGGCGTCGGCCTCGAACTCGCGCGAGCGTGAATAGAGGCTCGTCAGCGGATGCAGGAAGAACAGGAACTCCGGCAGCACGAGGAAGAAGAGCGCGAGCGCCGCCGCGTTGCCGCGGCTCTCGACGCCGAGGCCGGCGTAGAACCAGTCCTGGTCGATCACCTGGCCGAGGACAAAGAGCACCGCGAAGCTGAGCCCCATGGTGATCGCGAGCCCCTTGGCGATGTGGTGCAGCTTGTAGTGGCCGAGCTCGTGCGCGAGCACCGCCTCCACCTCGCTCGGCCGCAGGCGGTTCACCAGCGTGTCGAAGAGCACGATCCGCTTGGCGGCGCCGAAGCCGGTGAAGAAGGCGTTGCCGTGGCTCGAGCGCTTCGACCCGTCCATGATGAACAGGCCGCTCGACTTGAAGCCGGTGCGCTGCAGCAGCGCGCCGATGCGGCTCGCGAGCTCGCCCTCGGCGAGCGGCGAGAACTTGTTGAACAGCGGCATGATGAGCGCGGGGTAGAGCATCATCATGAGGAGCGAGTAGGCGACCCACACCGCCCAGACGTAGAGCCACCAGTGCTCGCCCATGCTCTCCATCAGCCACAGCACCGCGACGAGGAGCGGCACGCCGAGCGCGAGGCCGACGAGCGCGTGCTTGACGAGGTCGATGACGAAGAGCCGCAGCGTCATGCGGTTGAAGCCGAAGCGCTCCTCGACCACGAACGTGCGGTACGCGCTCAGCGGCAGGCTCACCGCCGCCTGCACGAAGAAAACCGTCAGGAGCAGCGCCGTGCCGTGCAGCACGCCCTGCGGCTCGAGCCAGGCGGCCCACGCGTCGGAGAGCCACTGGATCAGGCCGCCGAGCGTGAGCACGAGGGTGAGCGCAGCGCCGATCAGCACGTCGATCATGCCGAGCCGCGCCTTGGCCACGGTGTAGTCCGCCGCCTTCTGGTGCGCCTCGAGCGGAATCGCGTCGGCGAAGGTGGCCGGCACCGCGCCGCGGTGCGCGCGCACGTGCGCGGTCTGGCGCTGCGCGAGCCATAGCCGCGCCGCGCTCGCCGCCGCGAGCGCGCCGAGGAAGACCCAGGTGAATGCGTTCGGCACGCCGTGAGAGAATAAAGCATGGCCGGCGATCCAAACAACCTGGTCTGGATCGACATGGAGATGACGGGGCTGCAGCCCGACTCCGACCGCATCATCGAGATCGCGCTGCTCGTCACCGACGCGCAGCTCGCGCCCGTGGCCGAGGGCCCGGTGATCGTGGTGCACCAGCCCGACGAGGTGCTCGACGCCATGGATTCCTGGAACAAGGGCACGCACAAGAAGTCCGGGCTCATCGAGCGCGTGCGCGCCTCCCGCATGGCGGAGGCCGAAGCCGAGCGCATCGCGCTCGAGTTCCTGGCGCAGCACGTGCCGGCCAACAGCTCGCCCATGTGCGGCAACTCCATCTGCCAGGACCGCCGCTTCCTTGCGCGCTGGATGCCGCGCCTCGAGGCCCACTTCCACTACCGCAACCTCGACGTCTCGACGCTGAAGGAGCTCGTGCGCCGCTGGAAGCCCGAGGTACTGCGCGGCTTCGCGAAGGAAGGCAGGCACGAGGCGCTCGCCGACATCCGCGAGTCGATCGAGGAGCTGAAGTACTACCGCCGCAGCGTGATGACTATCTGAGGTGCGCGAGCACCCACGGCCGGATGACCTCGCCGAGGATCCGGCCCTGCGGCCAGCGCTCCGAGCGCCCGAGGTGGCCGCCTTCGGGATTGACCCAGACGTCCTTCGGGTCGCCGTGCTTCATGAGCAGATAGAGGTCGGCGATCGGCTGCTGGCTGTCGCGCTCGCCGTTCACGAGCAGCATCGGCGCGGAGGGCTTGTCGAGCATTCCGCGCGCGAGCAAAGAGAGCTTCGGCCCGTGCGCGAAGAAATCCTCCTCGCTGCGCGCGCCGTACGCCGCGGCCCGCGCCGGATAGATGTCGAAGAGGTACTCGCGCGTGCCGAAGGTCTTCCTCTGCCACGCGGCGTCGAAGTACTCGTGGATGCCGACCCCGTGCACCACGGCGCCGCGGATCCGGTCCTTCTCGGTATACGCCATGAGCGCCGCCCAGTAGCCGCTCCAGCTCACGCCCTGCACCACCACGCGCTTCGCGTCCAGGTCGGCGCGGTCCTGCAGGTAGTCGAGCGCGCGCGAGAACATGCGCTCGGCGCCCACGTCGATGGCGAGCGGCGCCTGCCCGGTGCCCGGCATGTCGATCGCGAACACCGCCACGCCCGCCTTGAGGTAGGGCTCGGCGCCCGCGATCAGCTCTTCCTTGCGCGAATCGAGCCCGCAGATGCGGAACACGACCGGCGCCGGCGCCGCGTTTGCCGGCCGCCGCAGGTAGGCGACGATCTCGCCGCCTTCGAACGGGATGCGGATCGTCTCGACGGGCGGCGTCAGGGACTTCGCGTAGCGCTGGAAGGACTGCAGGGCGCGCTCATAAGCGCGCGCCTTGCCCGCGGAGAGCTTCTCGCTCGGCCAGCGCGCCACGTTGAAGACGTGCCAGGCGTCGAGGAAGTCGCCCTTCGCGAAATAGCGCTCGCCGATGGCGCTCCATGCCGCGGCCCAGGCATCCGGCTCCAGGCTCGCCAGCGCCGCCATGGCTTCGCGCGCATCCTCGGCCTTCACGCCGCCGATCGGGTTCAGGTTCTTCTCGGCGCGGCGCACGGTCTCCTGCCTGAGCTCCTCCAGCGTGCGCGGGCCCCAGCTCTGCGCCGCGGCGCCCGCCGCGGCGAGCGACAGCGCGAGCAGCGCGATCAGGCGACTTCGACGATGCACTCGATCTCGACCGGGATGCCGCCGGGCAGCGAGCCCATGCCGACCGCGGAGCGCGCGTGCTTCCCCCTGTCGCCGAACACCTCGACGAAGAGGTCGGAGCAGCCGTTGATGACCTTCGGGTGGTCGGCGAATTCCGGCACCGCGTTCACCATGCCGAGCACCTTGACCACGCGCTGCACGCGATCCAGGCTGCCGAGCTCGGCGCGCATGACCGCGAGGAGGTCCGTGCCGACCTCGCGCGCGAGCGCATAGCCCTGCTCGACGGTGAGCTCGCGCCCGAGCTTGCCCTTCGCCTGCCGCGGCCCCTTGCCGGCGAGGAAGAGCAGGTTGCCCGTGCGCACCGCGTTCACGTAGTTCGCCACCGGCGAGGACGGCGCGCGCAGCTCGAGCTTCAGCTCGCCGATCCTTTTTTCGGCGCTCATGCTAGAGCCTGTCGTTCGAGATCGGCACGACCTTCTCGGGCGAGGGCTGCTGCTCGAGGATCCGGGACGCCGGGCTCGAGCTGTCGCCCAGCCCGGGCAGGCCGCCGGCGTCCTGCTTCTTGTAGGTCTCCTGCGCGCTCGGCTGGATCGTGGAGCGCAGCTCGCGCGAGTCGAGCCTCAGGTTGAGCGCGGGCGGCTTCGCCGGCTGCTGCGCGGCGTCCTTCTTCTCGGGGGGCGTCGCGCCCTGCGCGAGCGCGAGCAGCGGCAGCCAGGCGGAAAGGACGATGAGGCTCTTCATTGCAGGGGCACTACCTTGCCGGGATTCATGAGGTTCTCCGGGTCGAGCACTTTCTTGATGTCGCGCATGACGTCGATCACGTCGTCGCCGAGCTCCATGCGCATCGAGCCCATCTTGCCGAGGCCCACGCCGTGCTCGCCGGTGCAGGTGCCCTCGAGCCGCAGCGCGCGCTCGACGAGCCGCTTGTTGAACTGCTTGGCGAGCTCGGTCTCCTGCGGCCGGGCCGGGTCGACCAGGAACATCAGGTGGAAGTTGCCGTCGCCGATGTGGCCGAGGAGCGGGACCGGCGCGATGTAGCTCTTCACGTCCTCCATCGTCTCGTGCACGCACTCGGCGAGGCGCGAGATCGGCACGCAGACGTCGGTGGACACGGCGCGCGAGCCCGGCCGGATCTGCAGGCAGGCGAAATAGGCGTCGTGGCGCGCCTGCCAGAGCTGCGTGCGCTCCTCCGGCCGCGTCGCCCACTGGAAGTCGTGGCCGCCGTGCTCCTTGGCGATCGCCTGGACCGCCTCGGCCTGCTCGACGACCGAGGCCTTGCTGCCGTGGAACTCGAAGAAGACCGTGGGCGCGATCCGGTAGCTCGTCTTCTTGTACTTGTTGATCGCGTCGATGGTCTTGTCGCACACGATGTCGCAGCGCGCGACCGGGATGCCGGCCTGGATGGTCTGGATGACGGTATTGGTGCAGCCGTCCACCGAATCGAACGCGCATACCGCCGCGGACATCGCCTCCTGCACCGGGTAGAGGCGCACCGTGACCTCGGTGATGATGCCGAGCGTGCCCTCGGAGCCGACGAAGAGCCGCGTCAGGTCGTAGCCGGCGGCGGACTTCTTCGCCCGCGTCGAGGTCTGGATGACGCGGCCGTCCGCGAGCACGACCTTGAGCGAGAGCACGTTCTCGCGCATCGTGCCGTAGCGCACCGCGTTGGTTCCCGAGGCGCGCGTCGCCGCCATGCCGCCGAGCGTGGCATCGGCGCCCGGGTCGACCGGGAAGAAAAGCCCCGTATGCTTGATGAACTCGTTGAGCTGCTTCCTCGTCACGCCGGCCTGGACCACCGCATCGAGGTCCGCCTCGTGCACCGCGAGCACGCGGTTCATCTGCGACAGGTCGATGCACACGCCGCCCGAGGTGGCGAGGATGTGGCCCTCGAGCGACGTGCCGACGCCGAAGGGGATCATCGGCACGCGATGCCGGCGGCAGATGTTCACGACGTCGCGCACTTCCTCCGTCGTCTTGGCGTAGACCACCGCGTCGGGGAGCGCGTAGGGAAAGTAGGACTCGTCCTTGCCGTGGTGCTCGCGCACCGCCGCGGAGGTCGAGACGCGCTCGCCGAGGAGCGCCCTCAGCTCCGCGAGGACCGACTGGTCGAATTCCCGGGCCTTGTTCACGAAGCTATTTTAGTTTGATCTCGCCGTTGAACGGCACCTTCACGCCGAGCGAGGGGATCTCGAGGGTGCACAGCGCGGGCAGGGTCTCTCCGCCCTGCAGCCTGCCGCTCGTCATGGCTTTCTGCACCGCCTGCTCGATCTCGCGCTGCGAGTTGACGCCCACCATCTTCAGGAACTTGCGGATGCTGAGGTTGAAGGTTTCCTGGTCCATGTCTACGGCTCTCCTTTGAGGATCCGGTTGGCCATCTGCTTGCCGAGCTCCACGCCCCACTGGTCGAAGCTGTTGATGTTCCAGACTACGCCCTGCGTGAAGACCTTGTGCTCGTAGAGGGCGACGAGGCGCCCGAGATTGCGCGGCGTCACCTGGTCCAGCGTGAGAAGGCTCGAGGGCCGGTTGCCGGGGTAGCGGCGGTGGGGCGGCAGCGCCGGATCGGCGGTGCCGAACGCAAGGGCGTCGGCCTGCGCGAGGCAGTTCGCGCGCAGCCGCTCGTCGAGCTGCAGGTCGATGAAGTCGGCGGGGACCACCTGCGTGCCCTGGTGCAGGAGCTGGTGGAAGGAATGCTGGCTGACGGTGCCCTCGGCGCCCCAGAGCACCGGCGCGCTCGCGTACGGCAGCTCGCGGCCCTCCCGGTCGACGCGCTTGCCGTTCGATTCCATCTCGAGCTGCTGCAGGTACGCCGGCAGCAGGCGCAGCGCATTGGAGTAGGGCAGGACCGCGTGCGTCGCCGCGCCGAGGAAATTGGTGTTCCACACGCCGATGAGCGCCATGAGCGCGGGGATGTTCTTCTCGACCGGGGCCTCGGCGAAATGCCGGTCGATCTCGCGGCCCCCGGCGAGGAAGTCCTCGAACGCCTCGAAGCCGATCGCACATGCCGCGGCGAAGCCGACCGCCGACCAGACCGAGAAGCGGCCGCCCACCCAGTCCCACATCGGCAGCACTTCCTCGGCGCCGAATTCCCGCGCTGCTTCGACATTGGAGGAGACGGCGATGAAATGCCTGCCGCCCCAGGCTTTCGCCGCGGCGGCGTTGGCCATCGTCTCCTGGGTGGTGAAGGTCTTGGAGACGACGATGAAGAGCGTGCTCTCCGGAGAGGCGCCTTCGAGGGCGCGGCCCAGGTCGCGCGGGTCGACGTTCGCCGCGAAGCGCACCTCGAGCACCTGGTCGCCGAGCGCATCGGCGAGCAGGCGCGGCCCGAGGTCGGAGCCGCCGGTGCCGAGATTCACGATGCGCTTGAAGCGCCTTTCTTTCCTGAGCGGCGAAACCAGGCTCTTCATCTTCCCGAGCGCCTGCTTCACCTCGGCCGGCGCCGCATCGCCGGCGCGCAGCGCGGTGTGCCAGGCGGGGCGCTGCTCGGTGTCGTTCACCGTCTTGCCCGCGAGGAGCGCCTCGCGCCACTCGTCGAAGCCGCGCTCGGCGGCGAGCTTGGCGAGCAGGCGCACGGTCATCGCGCCCAGGCGCTGGCGGGAATAGTCGTAGCGCACGCCGGGCGCCTCGGCGGCGAGCTGCTTCGCCCGCGCCGCGTCGGTTGCGAAGAGCTCGCGCAGGTGGACGCTGCGCCAGCTCTCGGCATGGTGCGCGAGGTTCGTCCAGGCGGCGCAGTCGGCAGGGGAGCGGGTATTCATCGGGCGTAACGGTAAAGCCGGTAGCGCTCGCCGCGGTCACCCGGGCGGCCCACGTCCGCGATCTTGCGCCAGCCGAAGCCCGGCGCGTCGAGCTCGTTCGCGGGCGAGCCCTGGACGAGAAGCAAGCGGCAGGCCTCCGGATGGCGCGGATCGAAGGGGCGCGGCCGCAGGCCGGCGTGATAGTCGAGCGCGGCCGCCTGCGAGAGGCCGAGGAAGCGCTGCGCGATGCAGCCCGAATGCGCGGGCACGGCCGCCTTCAGGTGCAGCGCGACCGAGCGGTAGCTCTTCTGGTAGTCGGCCCAGGGCATCCAGAGCATCGCGAAGCAGCCCCAGAGCAGCACGATGCCCGCGGCCCAGCGCGTGATGCTGCGCGTCGGGGAGGGGCTCGTGAAGAGCGCGATGTAGAGCCAGCCGAGCGTCAGCGCCGCCGCGACGGCGAAGGGCACGAGGGAAAAATGGGCGACGAATCCCGGCGCCGCGCGCACGAAGTTCGCCGCCACCTTCGGCGGCATGCCGGTCGTCATGCCGGCATAGCCGAGCCACACCAGGCTGGCGAAGAACGCGAACGTGACGACCCCGAACCAGTCGAGCGCCGCCGCGGCGCCGCGCCTCAGGAGCGGCACGCCGTGCGCCGCCAGGAGGACGAGCGGCGCGAGCAGCGGGATCAGGTTCACGTCCACGCGGGGGCCCCAGTACGCGGTGCTCGCGAGCGTGGCGAGCGCGGCCACGGTGGGCACGAAGATGCGCGGCTCGGAGAGGCGCCGGCGCAGCGCCCAGAGCGCCCAGAGCGCGAGCGGCCAGGCCGGCCACAGGAACCAGCCGCCGGTCGAGACGAAGTAGTCGAAGTTGCGCAGCGCCGCGTCCTGCGGCTGCGACACCAGGCTCCACCACGCCGAATGCAGCTCGGCGGAGCGCAGCGACAACGCCGCCGGCCACAGCGCGCCGAGCGCGAGCGCGAGCGGGATGCCGATGCCGAGGAACACGAGCGCGCCGCGCGTGCGCCATTCCTCGCAGGCGAGGTGCGCGCCGAGCACCGCGAGCCCGAGCGCCGCAGGCGCGATCCAGCCCGCGGAGAGGAAGGCGCAGCCGAGCGCGACGCCGAACGCCGTCCCCGCGGCCGCCGGGCGCCGGGTCGCGCGCGGCAGCGCGGCGAACGCGCCGCACAGGGCGGCGAGCTGCGCGAGCTCCGGCACCGCCTCGTGCGCATGCACCATCAGGCCGACGCAGCCGAGCAGGATGAGGGGCGCGGCGGCCGCGGTCGCGGGCCGGTCGTCGACGTGGCTCGCATCGCGCGCCGCCGCGTAGACCAGGCGCAGCGCGAGGAGCACGAAGACGCCGCTCGCGAGGCGCGCCGCGGCATGCAGCTCCATCAGGCCGCCGAGCAGCTTGGCGAAGAGCAGGGCGAGCCAGTGGTAGAGCGGAGGATCGGAAAGCCACGGCAGCCCGGCGACGCGCGGCACGAGCCAGTCGCCCGTCTGCGCCATGCCGTGCACGATGCTCAGGCCGAGCACGTCCTGCGTCTTCCACGGATCGTGCCCGGCGAGGCCGGGCAGGACGAAAGCGAGCGCGATCGCCGCGAGGACGGCGGGCGAGGGCGGCAGCGAAAGGCGGGGCGGGGTGAGCTTCATCCCCCCGCGGTGTTACTTGGCGGTCTTCTTGGTGTAGCGGCGCTTGAACTTCTCGACGCGGCCCGCCGTGTCGACGATCTTCTGCTTGCCGGTATAGAAGGAATGCGACTCGGAGGAGACCTCGACCTTCACGACCGGGTACTCCTTGCCGTCGTCCCACTTCATGGTCTCGCGGCCCTTGGTGTCGATGGCCGAGCGCGTGAGGATGGAGTGGTTCGAGCTGGTGTCGAGGAAGATCACCGGCCGGTATTCGGGATGGATGCCTGACTTCATGGCTGTCTCGCTAGCGCTGTCCGCAGAAAGGACGCGGATTATACAGAAGAATCAACCCCTTCGCATCGAGTCGAAGAACTCGCCGTTGGACTTGGTGGCGCGCAGCTTGTCGATCAGGAATTCGGCCGCCTCGAGCTCGTCCATGGGGAAAAGAAGCTTCCGCAGGACCCAGACCTTCTGCAGTACCGGGGCGTCGATGAGCAGCTCCTCGCGCCGCGTGCCGGAGCGGTTGACGTTGATGGCCGGGTAGATGCGCTTCTCGTGCATGCGGCGGTCGAGGTGCACCTCGAGGTTGCCGGTGCCCTTGAATTCCTCGTAGATCACGTCGTCCATCCGGCTGCCGGTATCGATGAGCGCGGTGGCGATGATGGTGAGCGAGCCGCCCTCCTCGACGTTGCGCGCCGCGCCGAAGAAGCGCTTGGGCTTCTGCAGCGCGTTGGCGTCGACGCCGCCCGTGAGCACCTTGCCGGAGGCGGGCACCACGGTGTTGTAGGCGCGCGCGAGGCGCGTGATGGAGTCGAGCAGGATGACCACGTCCTTCTTGTGCTCGACCAGGCGCTTCGCCTTCTCGATGACCATCTCGGCGACCTGCACGTGCCGGCTCGCCGGCTCGTCGAACGTGGAGGCGACCACTTCGCCGCGCACGGTGCGCGTCATCTCGGTCACTTCCTCCGGGCGCTCGTCGATCAGCAGCACGATGAGGACGATTTCGGGGTGGTTGGAGGTGAGCGCGTGCGCGATGTGCTGCAGCATCACGGTCTTGCCGGCCTTGGGCGGGCTGACGATGAGGCCGCGCTGCCCCTTGCCGATCGGCGCGATGATGTCGAGCACGCGGCCGGTGAGGTTCTCCTCCGCCTTGATGTCGCGCTCGAGCTTGAAGGCCTCGTCCGGGTGCAGCGGCGTGAGGTTCTCGAACAGGATCTTGCTCTTCGCCGCCTCGGGCGCCTCGCCGTTGACCTTGTCCACCTTGACGAGCGCGAAGTAGCGCTCGCCGTCCTTCGGCGTGCGGATCTCGCCCTCGATCGAGTCGCCGGTGTGCAGGTTGAAGCGGCGGATCTGGGAGGGCGAGACGTAGATGTCGTCGGTGCTCGCGAGGTACGAGGTCTCGGGCGAGCGCAGGAAGCCGAAGCCGTCGGGCAGCACCTCCAGGGTGCCGTCGCCGAAGATGGACTCCCCCTTCTTCGCGTGCGCCTTCAGCATCGCGAAGATGAGGTCCTGCTTGCGCATGCGGCTCGCGTTCTCGATGCCGGCCGCGGTCGCCATCTCGACGAGCTGGCTGACGTGCAGCAGCTTCAGCTCCGAGAGATGCATGGACGGGACCCCGCCGCCCCCGGGCGCTGGGGACGCCGCGGGCTCGGGACGCGTGGATGAACGAACTGCTTCCGGCTGTGCCGTTTGCGACCTGCTCATTCTGGGAGGGGCGCCGGGATCCGGCGCGAAGGCTCTTTCTAGACCGCGTTCTAAACTGCGAGCCACGCCGGGACATCCGGCGCGGCTACCAGACGGAGGGTAAGTCCTTTAGATATTGCTGTCAAGAAAGGCGGTCAGCTGGGACTTCGACAGCGCGCCGACGCGCGTCGCCTCCACGTTGCCGTTCTTGAACAGCATCAGGGTGGGGATGCCGCGGATGCCGAACTTCGCCGGCACCGCCTGGTTCTCGTCGACGTTGATCTTCGCGATCTTGAGGCGGCCGTCGTACTCGCGCGCCACCTCGTCCAGGATCGGGGCGATCGACTTGCACGGTCCGCACCACTCGGCCCAGTAGTCGACGAGGACCGGCGTCTCGGACTTCAGCACTTCGGGCTCGAAGGTGTCGTCGGTAATATGGCGGATAGCGGAACTGCTCATGGCTCCTTCAACTCGGGGAAATGGGGGGTCTTGCGGAACCTCCATTATGGGGGCGCCGCCCGCGCTTCCCAAGCCCGTTCCTAAAGTCTTGAAGCAAAAGCCCTTATGGCCTACGTGGTGACCGAGTCCTGCATCAAGTGCAAGTACACCGATTGCGTCGACGTGTGCCCGGTGGACTGTTTCCGCGAGGGGCCGAACATGCTGGTGATCGACCCCGACGAGTGCATCGACTGCACGCTATGCGTGCCCGAGTGCCCGGTGGAGGCGATCTTCGCGGAGGACGACGTGCCCGATGCGCAGCGCGAGTTCATCGAGAAGAACCGCGCGCTCGCGCAGAAGTGGAAGCCGATCATCGAGCGCAGGCCCGCGCCCGCCGACGCGGATCAGTGGGCGAAAGTCGCGCAGAAGAAGCAGCTGCTCGAGGAATAGTTCCGCCTCGCCGGCGTCGCTTTTGCGCAGCAGCATCGTGCACGCGCTGCAGCAATTTTTTCGCGCTGCGGAAATTTTGTCGTCGCAAGGACGACGGAAATTCCGAAGTCACACTTCGACGCAAATATTTAACACTGCTGCAAGCAAACGGGCGTACGCTGTCCTCGTTCACGCAGGAGGCACACGTATGGAACAAGGTCAGATTGCTTTCACCGCCGTTTACCTGAAGGCCAACAACGGCTACGTCGGCTTCATTGAGGAGCTGCCGGGCGTGAACTCGCATGGCCGCACGCTGGACGAGGCGCGCGACACGCTGCGCAAGCTCGCGGCGGTCGTGTTCGACGAGGAGCGCCGCGGCGTGGAAGAGATGATCGCCGGCAAGGACGTGGTGCGCGAGTCCTTCACCGTGCCGATCCCGCGCGCCGCCTAGTCAGTCCTCGTAGGCTTCCGGCCGCGCCTTGCCCCGGAAGACGCGGTACACGTAGATCGTCCACCCAAGGATGAAGGGCAGCGTCACCAGCGCCCCGGCGAGCACGAAGGCGAGGCCCTTCGCCGGCGCCGCCGCCTGCCAGATCGTGAGGCGGTCCAGCACCACATACGGGAACAGGCTGTAGGCGAGTCCGGCGAACGCGAGCGCGAAGATCGCCGCGGCGTACGCGAACGGCTTCCAGTCGCTCTTGCCGAGGCTCCGCCACAGGAGAATCCCGCACCCCAGCGTGGCGAGCGGCAGCGGCGAGAGCACGAGAAAGCGGGGCAGGGTGAACCACTTCTCGCGCACCGTCTCGCTCGCAAGCGGCGTGGCGAGGCTGACGAGCGCCACGCCGAGCGCCACCCACGCGAGTCCCCAGCGCGACCAGGCGAGCGCCTTCTTCTGCAGCGCGCCTTCGGTCTTCAGCACGAGCCAGGTCGCGCCGAGCAGCACGTAGCCGCCGCAGAGCGAGGCGCCGACGAGGAGCGCGAACAGCCATTCGCCGAAGCCCGGGGCGAAGCCGGTGACGTAGCGGCCCAGCATCAGGCCCTGGGAGAAGGCGGCGAGGAACGAGCCCGCCCAGAAGAGCCAGTTCCACAGCTCGCGCTGCCAGCCGCGCGCCTTCAGGCGCAGCTCGAACGCCACGCCGCGGAACATGAGCCCGACGAGCATCGCCGCGACCGGCAGGTAGAGCTCGCCGAGGATCAGGCCGTGCGCCACGGGGAAGGCGGTGAGCAGCACGCCGATGCCGAGCACGAGCCAGGTCTCGTTCGCGTCCCAGAAGGGGCCGATGGAGGCCACCATCACGTCGTGCTCGTCGCGCTCGGCGCCGGCGATCAGCATGCCGACGCCGAGGTCGTAGCCGTCGAGCAGCACGTAGAGCAGGATCGCGAGTCCCATGAGCAGCGTGAACGCGAGCGGCAGGTCGATGGTCATTTGCGCGCCATGTGGAACAGGGTGAAGACGTATGCGAGGAGCAGCGCGGCGTAGGTCAGCACGTACGCGGTGAGGCTCGCGCCCAGGCGCGCCGGTCCCGCCTCGCCGAGCGCGTCGGCGGTGCGCAGGATCCCGGTGACGAGCCAGGGCTGGCGCCCGACTTCCGTGACGATCCATCCGGCGAGCACCGCGACCCAGCCGGAGAACGTGAACAGGACGAAGGCCCAGAGCAGCCAGCGCGGCGGGCGCCGGAGGAAGCGCAGGCTGCCCCAGGCGAGGGCGAGCATCGCCAGCCCGGTGCCGACCATCACCCTGAACGCGAGGAACACCGGCATGACCGGCGCATGGTCCGCGAAGGCGTCGAGGCCCTTCACCTCGCCCTCGGCGGAATGGGTGAGGACGAGCGAGGCGCCTTTCGGCACTTCGATCGCGTAGCGGTTTTCGCGGCGCTCCTCGTCCACCAGCGCGAACAGCGTGAGCGGCGCGCCGCGCGCGGTGTGCCAGAGCGCCTCGATGGCCGCGATCTTCGCCGGCTGGTGCGCGAGCGTGTTGAGGCCGTGCTGGTCGCCGACGAAGATCTGCAGCGGCAGCAGCACCGCGGCGGCGTGCGCGCCCATCCGCAGCGAGGCACGCGCGCCCGCGTGCTCCGGCGCGGCGAGCAGGCGCCACGCGGCGAGGCCGGCGACGAGGAAGGCGGCGGTGATCGCCGAGGCGAGCACCATGTGGGCGAAGCGCCAGGGGAAGGAGGGGTTGAAGATCACGCCGAGCCAGCTTGCGGGCAGCACCTGCCCGCCCTCGACGACATGGCCGGCGGGCGTCTGCATCCAGGAGTTGAGCGCGAGGATCCAGAACGCGGAGACCGTGGTGCCGGCGGCGACCACGAGGGTGGAGAGCAGGTGCACCCAGCCCGGCACGCGCTCGATGCCGAAGAGCATCACGCCGAGGAAGGTCGCCTCGAAGAGGAACGCGGTCAGCACCTCGTAGGCGAGCAGCGGCCCGGCGACGGCGCCGACCTTGTTCATGAAGCCGGGCCAGTTCGTGCCGAACTGGAAGCTCATCACGATGCCGGTGACGACGCCGACGGCGAACGTGAGCGCGAATACCTTCACCCAGAGCCGATAGGTCTCGAGCCAGGCGCGCTCGCCCGAAATCGCATGGCGCACCCGCACATAAGCGAGGAGCCACGACAGCCCGATCGTGATCGCCGGAAAGAGGATGTGGAAGCCGATGTTCAGGCCGAACTGAACCCGGGAAAGGGCCAGGGCTTCGGACAGGGCTTCCTGCATGGCACAGTAAGATACGCCCTATGAAGCGTCCCGCATTCGATCCGGCGATCGAGCGCGAATACATGGCGCGCGGCTGGTGGAGCGACGAGGACACGCTGCCGAAGTGGCTCGGCCGCCACCTGCGCGAGCGGCCCGGCGCCGCCGCGATCGATCTCGGCGGCGCGGTGCTCACCTGGGAGGCGCTGCACGACCGCGTGCTGCGCGTCGCCGAGGGGCTGCGCCAGCGCGGCGTCGGCGCGGGCGACGTGGTCGCGATCCAGCTCCCCAACGTGCCCGAATTCCTCATCGCGCACCTCGCCATCGCGCGCCTGGGCGCGGTGATGTGCACGCTGCACATGCCCTACCGCGGCGCCGAGATCGAGGCGCTCCTCAGGCACAGCGGCGCGCGCGCCGCGTTCTGCACGCCCAAGGCGGGCGAGATTTTCCGCTCCATGCTGGCGCAGGTGGTGGAGATCGGCCCGCAATTCGCGGAGCTCGAGCGCTGCACGCCGCTCGCCGCCTCGCATCCGCAGCCCGATGCGCGCGACCCGTTCCTGCTGCTCTACACCTCGGGAACGACCGCGGCGCCGAAGGGCGTGGCGCATGCCTACCGCACGATGCTCGGCAACAGCCGGCTCGGCGTGCGCGAGCACGGCCTCGCCGCGGCCGACCGCATCCTGTGCGCGGCGCCGCTTTCGCATCTCTATGGCCTCTATTCGCTGCACTGCGCGTGGGCGGTGGGCGCGTGCACGGTCCTGCTGCCGGCGTTCACGCCGCCCGATCTCGCCGCCGCGGTCGAGAAAGGCAGGCCTACCGCGCTGTGGACTGCGCCCGCCCACGTCGCCGCGGTGCGCGCGCAGGGCCTCTTCGAGACCCACGACTGGTCGTCGCTGCGCCTCGCCATCGTGTCGGGCTCGCGCGCCGCGCCCGAGCTCGTGAGGAGCTTCGCCGCGAAGCTGCCGAAGTGCGCGGTGACGCAGCTCTGGGGCATGACCGAGATCCAGGCGGGCCTCTACACGCGCCCGGGCGATCCGCTCGAGCTCTCCGCGACCTGCGCCGGGCGGCCGAGCCCGGGCACCGAGGTGCGCCTGGGCGAGGACGGCGAGATCCAGGTGCGCGGCCCGCTCGTCTTCTCCGGCTACCTCGACAACCCGCAGGCGACGCGCAACGCCTTCACCGCGGACGGCTGGTTCTGCTCGGGCGACCTCGCGGAGAAGCGCGACGGCAACGCCTACGCCATCGTCGGGCGCTCGAAGGACATCATCAACCGCGGCGGGGTGAAGTTCAACCCGGCGGACGTCGAGAGCCTGCTCGACTCGCATCCGAAGATCTTCCAGTCGGCGATCGTGCCGATGCCCGACCCGATCCTCGGCGAGAAGGCCTGCGCCTTCGTCACGCTGAAGGACAAGGCGCAGAGCGTCGCGCTGGAGGAGCTCGTCGCCTGGCTCCTCGAGAAGAACATCGCGAAGAACAAGCTCCCCGAGAGGCTGGTGGTGATCGACGAGATGCCGGTGACGCCGACGCGCAAGATCATCAAGGGCCGGCTGCGTGTCCCGGACGCCGGCTAGGGCGCTTCTGCTCGCGCTTCTCGCGTTCGCCGCGGTCGCGGCGGCGCAGGACTACCCGCGCAAGCCGCTGCGCCTCATCGTGCCGTTCTCCCCGGGCGGCGGCAACGATACGGTGGCGCGCGCGATCGGCTCGCAGCTCGCCGCGCAGCTCGGCCAGCCGGTGCTCATCGACAACCGCGCCGGCGCCGGCGGCATCGTTGGCGCGGAGCTCGCGGCGCACTCGGCGCCCGACGGCTACACGCTCTTCCTCGGCGGCGTCGGCAGCCTGGCGGTGAATCCCAACCTGCACGCGCACCTGCCCTACGACGCGCTGAAGGACTTCGCGCCCATCACGCTCCTCGCCTCGGCGCCTTCGGTGCTCGTGGCGCATCCGTCGATCCCCGCGGCGACGATCCAGGCGTTCACCGCCTACGCAAGGGCGAATCCCGGGAAGCTCAACTACGCCTCGAACGGCAACGGCAGCTCGGCGCAGCTCGCTGCGGTGCTCTACGAGTCCATGGCGGGCGTGCGCATGGTGCACGTGCCGTACAAGGGCCTCGCGCCCGCGCTCGTCGATCTCCTGGCGGGGCAGGTGCAGCTCATGTTCAGCAGCATGGTGGCGATCCTGCCGCACATCAAGGCGGGCCGCCTGCGCGCGCTCGCGGTCACCGGGCGCGAGCGCTCGGCGCTCCTGCCCGAGGTGCCGACGCTCGCCGAGTCCGGCTTGCCGGGATACGAAGCGGGCTCCTGGTACGGCATCCTCGCGCCCGCGGGGACGCCCGCGCCGATCGTCGCGCGCCTGCATGAGGAGCTCGTGCGCGCGCTGCAGGACCCGCAGGTGCGCGAGCGCCTCGCCGCCGAGGGCGCGCAGACCGTCGGCAGCTCGCCCGCCGAGTTCGAGCGCTACATCGCGGCGGAATCGGCGCGCACCGGCAAGCTCCTGCGCGACGCGAACATCAGGATGGAATGAGCGGCCCGCACACCGCCGGCATGGCTCGCTTCGTGTCCGGGCTGCGCTATGACGACATCCCGGAGGCGGTGCGCGATCGCGTGAAGCGCCTCATGCTCGACGCGCTCGGCTGCGCGCTCTACGGTGCGCACCTCGACTGGTGCCGCATCCTGCGCGAGACGCTCGCGCCGCTCGAGGCCGGCGGCTCGTGCGCCATCTGGGGAACGCGCGAGCGCCTTTCCGCGCCGCACGCCGCGCTCGTGAACGGCACGCAGGTGCAGAGCTTCGAGCTCGACGACGTGCACCGCGCCGGCGTGCTGCACGTCGGCGCCGTGGTGCTGCCGGCGCTGGTCGCGCTGTCGGAAACAAGGGGAAAGCGGGATGGAAGGGAATTCCTCGCGGCGGCGGTGGCGGGCTACGAGACCGGGCCGCGCGTCGGGCTGTGCATGGGGCCGCAGCACATCGGCCAGGGCTGGCACTCGGGCGCGACGGTGGGCGTGTTCGCCGCGGCGGCCGCCGCGGCGCGGCTCCTGGGCCTCGATGAAGGCAAGACCGTGCATGCGCTCGGCATCGCCGGCACGCAGTCCTCGGGCCTGATGGCGGCGCAGTACGGCGCGATGGTGAAGCGCATGCACGCCGGCCGCGCTTCGCAGAGCGGCCTCTACGCCGCGCTGCTCGCCGAGCGCGGCTTCACCGGCATCGAGGACGTGTTCGAGAGCGAGTACGGCGGCTTCTGCAGCACCTTCTCGCGCTCGACCGACCGCTTCGATCTCTCGCAGCTCACCGCGGGGTTCGGCGCGACGTGGCAGACGATGGGGGTGGCGCTCAAGTTCTACGCCTGCGTCGGCAGCAACCACGCCGCGCTCGACGCCGTGCGCGAGCTGCAGGAGAAGAATTCCTTCGTGGCGGGCGACGTGGAACGAGTCGTGGTCCACGGCTCGCAGGTGACCGCCGATCACGTCGGCTGGAAATACCGGCCGCAGGGGCTGACCGCCGCGCAGCTCAATCTCCCGTTCTGCGTCGCGACCTACCTGCTCGAAGGCGATTGCTTCGTCGAGCAATTCACCGAGCAGGCGGTGACCGATGCGCGCCGCATCGCGCTCGCCGACAAGGTCGAGGTGAAGGCGGACGACGCCATCACGGCGCTCGGGGCCAAGCACCGCCACAAGGTCCGCGTCGAAGTCCTTCTGAAGCGCGGCGAGCGGCTCGAATGCGTCAAGGAAGCGGGCCGCGGCAACGAGAACGACTTCGCCCCGGATGCTGACATCGTCGACAAGTTCGAGAGGCTCGCGCGCCACGCGCTCCCGCCTGCGCGCGTGCGGGAGCTGCGCGACGCGGTGCTCGGGCTCGAAACGCTGTCCGACGCCGCGCGCCTCGCGCAGCTGCTGCAACCGGCCTGACCTACAATAGCCGCGGTCCATCCGCCTGGGAGAGGAGGAGAGATGCGCCGAGTCCTGCCGGCCTGCGCGGCCGCCTTCGTCATCGCTTTTCCGGCGCTCGCGCAGACGCCGCCCGCCATCCCGTTTGAGTCGGTGAAGGAGCCGCTCAAGCTGCCGAAGGACCTCTACTTCGGCGAAGTCACCGGCGTCGCGGTGAACTCCAAAGGGCACGTCTTCGTGCTCTCGCGCGGCAATACGACGGGACCGGCCTACGCCGCGGCCGCGGCGCAGCTCCTCGAGTTCGACAAGGGCGGCAAGTTCGTGCGCGAGATCGGGCACAACCTGTACGCCTGGTCCTTCGGCCACACGGTGCGCGTGGATGCCGGCGACAACGTCTGGGTCACCGACAAGGGCTCGGACATGGTCGTGAAGTTCGACCCGCGAGGGCGCGTCGCGATGGTGTTCGGCCGCAAGCAGGAGGCTTCGGACGAGGACACCGCGCCGCTCAAGCACCCGAAGCCGCCGCTCCCGGCCGAGCCGGGACGCTTCCGCCAGGTCACCGACGTGACCTGGGACCCGGCGGGCAACGCCTATATCAGCGACGGCTACATCAACTCGCGCGTCGCGAAGGTGGACAAGGACGGCAACTGGCTCAAGTCCTGGGGCGAGCGCGGCAAGGAGCCGGGCGAGTTCAACACGCCGCACAGCATCGCCGCCGACGCGCAGGGCAACGTCTACGTCGCCGATCGCGGCAACCGCCGCATCCAGGTCTTCGACGGCGAAGGCAAGTTTCTCCGCGAGATCCGCGTCGACGTGCCGGCGCCCGCCGGCGCGCGCCCCGCGATCGGCGCCATTCCCGAGGTAGCGAAGATCGAGGCCTCCGGCGGCGCGCTCACGATGGCGCCGGGCGCGCCGTGGACGGTGTGCATCACGCCG
This sequence comes from Burkholderiales bacterium, assembly GCA_035651575.1. Lineage (GTDB taxonomy): Bacteria > Pseudomonadota > Gammaproteobacteria > Burkholderiales > SG8-39 > SCGC-AG-212-J23. The sequence continues at coordinate 33,927 of DASRFM010000003.1, forward strand.
GGCCCGAATCAGGTGCTCTACACCTCCGACGCGTTTCCGGGCCGCATCTACAAGCTCTCTCTCGACGGCAAGCTCCTCGGCATGCTTGGCGAGTCGGGCAAGCAGCTCAAGCAGTTCGGCTGGATCCACGAGATCGCCTGCCCGTCGGAGAACGTCCTGTACGTCGCCGAGCTCCTGAACTGGCGCGTGCAGAAGCTCATCCTCCATCCACAGTAGGAGCCCGCCATGGTGAGAACAGCGTTCTTGCTCCTCGTCGCGCTTCCGCTCACCGCGTCGGCGCAGCTCTCCGGCACGGTGCGCTCGGCCGAGGAAGGCGCGATGGAGGGCGTGATCGTCAGCGCGAAGAAGCAGGGCTCGATGATCACCGTGAGCGTGGTGAGCGACGCGCAAGGGCGCTACGCGTTCCCGGCGGCGAAGCTCGCGCCCGGCACGTACGACCTGCGCGTGCGCGCCGCCGGCTTCGACCTGGACGCGCCGGTTGCCGCGGCAGCGCCGGGCACCGCCGACCTCCAGCTGAAAAAAACCGCGGACCTCGCGGCGCAGCTCTCCAACGCCGAGTGGCTCGCGAGCTTCCCGGGCCAGGACGCGCAGAAGGGCGTGCTGCTCAACTGCGTCGGCTGCCACACGCTCGAGCGCATCGCGCGCTCGCCGTACGACGCCGAGACGTTCCTCAAGACGATCCTGCCGCGCATGCAGGGGTACGTGAACCAGAGCATCCCGCAGCACCCGCAGCTGCGGCGCGCCGAGCGCCTGATGGAGGAGCGCGGCGACCAGCGCGTGCAGGTCTACCGCACCACCGCCGAATTCCTCGCCACGATCAACCTCGGCGGCGCGAAGCAGTGGAGCTACCCACTGAAGACGCTGCCGCGCCCCTCGGGGCGCGCGACTCGCGTCGTCTACACCGAGTACGAGCTGCCGCGCGAGACCATCTCGCCGCACGACGTGATCGTGGACGCGCAGGGCATCGTTTGGTACTCGAGCTTCGGCGAGCAGAACCTCGGGCGCCTCGATCCCCGGACCGGCGAGGTCAGGGAGTACGAAGTAAAAATGCACAAGCCCGGCTGGCCCACCGGCCTGCTCGGCCTGAGGAGCGACCGCGACGGCAACCTCTGGCTCGGCAACATGTACCAGGCGGCGGTCGCGCGCTTCGATCCGAAGGCCGAGCGCTTCGCCTACTGGCCGCTGCCGAAGGAGCAGAACATCGACGCCGCGCAGGTGAACATGGCGAGCGCCCAGTCCTCGCACGTGGACGGCAAGGTGTGGATGCAGAACAACGGCTTCGCCGGCGTGCACCGGCTCGACGTCGCCTCGGGGAACGTCGAGACCTGGGAGCCGTTCAAGAGCGCGCCGAAGGGCGAGCCGCACAACATCTACGACGTGATCCCGGACTCGCAGAACAACGCCTGGTTCACCGACTTCCGCCAGCGCCACATCGGCCGCATCGACGCCCGCAGCGGCGAAGTGAAGCTCTTCGAGATCCCGGGCGCGCCGCAGGGCGTGCGCGCGCCGCGGCGCGGGCAGATGGATGCGCAGGACCGGCTCTGGTTCGCCGAGTACCGCGGCGACCGCATCGGCATGCTCGACACGAAGACCGGCGAATTCAAGGAGTGGCCGGTCGCGCCGCGCTGGTCCTCGCCCTACGACGTGGCGCTCGACCGCAACGGCGAGGCGTGGACCGGCTCCATGCTTTCCGACTTCGTGACGCGCGTAAACACGAAGAGCGGCGAGTCGGTGAATTACCTCCTGCCCAGGAAGACGAACATCCGCCGCGTGTTCGTCGACAGCTCCACCACGCCGGTGACCTTCTGGGTCGGCTCGAACCACGGCGCATCCATCGTCAAGCTGGAGCCGCTCGACTAGCGCGGCGCTAGCGGGCCGAGGCGGTCAGGGTCCGGCCTGCGACGAACTCCTGCAGCGCGGCGCGGATCACCGCGGCGCCGGCCGCGTCGTGGTCATGCCGGCCGCCGGCGATCGGCACGAAGCGCGCCGCCGGGCCGCTGGCGGCGAAGAGACGCTGGCCCATCTCGTAGGGGACGACCTCGTCCTCGGTGCCGTGAAGGAACAGCACCGGCAGGCGCAGCGCGGACACCTTGCGCAGCGATTCGAAGCGCTGGTTGAGGAAGAGGTCGACCGGCAGCAGCGCGTAGCGCTTCTGCAGCCGCGCCATGTCGGAGATCGAGGTGAAGCTCGACTCGATCACGAGGCCCGCGGCTTCCGGATGGCGCCGCGCGAGCTCGATGGCGATCGCGCCGCCGAGGGAGTGGCCGTAGATGTACAGGTCGGCCGGGCGCACGCCGCGCTCGCGCACCAGGTAGCGCCAGGCCGCCTCCGCATCCTCGTAGACCGTCGCCTCAGACGGGAACGCGCCGTCGCTGCGCCCGAAGCCGCGGTAGTCCACGAGAAGCACCGAGTAGCCGAGCTCGCGCAGCGGCGTAACTTCGCCGATGCTGAGATCGATGTCGTCGTCGTTGCCGTGCAGGTAGAGCACCGTCTTGCCGTTGCCGCCCTGCAGCCAGGCGCCGTCGAGCGTCTCGGGCAGGCGGCGTTGCGACTGCACCGGGATGCGCACCTCGACGGCCGCGGCAGGGGCCGACGCGTGCGCAGCGCGCACCGGCTCGAAGATGAGCCGGCCTTGCGCGCCCCACAGCGCGGCCCCGCCAAGGAGCAGGCCGGCCGCGAGGCCGGCCGCGGCGCACGCGGCTTTTCTGGCCATTCCCACGCGCCGAGCGTAGGGCGGCTGCCGCCTGTCATGTGTTGCAGGTTGTAATCGGCGCGGATTAATTCACGCCGACATCACCTTTTCGTCCACGGAATCAGCATCGGCACGCGCGAGCGGTAGGTGCGATAGGCCTCCCCGAGGGCGTCGAGCAGGTCCTTCTCCTCGAGCTGCAGTGCGATCAGGATGTAGCCGGTCGTGAGCGCCGCGAAGAGGAGGTGTCCGACCGTCATCAGCGGCGTCGCCCAGAACGCGATGATGAAGCCCAGCATGATCGGGTGGCGCACCAGGTTGTAGAGGCCGCGCGTCATGAACGGCGGATGGCTGTATGGCTTGCCCTGGAAGTTGAGCATCACCTGGCGCAGCCCGAAGAGGTCGAAGTGGCTGATCATGAACGTGGAGAGCAGCACGATGAGCCAGCCCGCCCAGAAGAGCGCCCACAGCGCCATGCGACCCGCGTCGTTCGCCACGCTCCACACGGCGTCCGGGATCGGCCGCCACTGCCAGAAAATGAGGAACAGCAGCAGGCTGGAGAGCAGCACGTAGGTCGTGCGCTCCACGCTTTTCGGCACGATGCGCGTCCACCCCGCCTTGAACGCGGGGCGCGCCATCACGCTGTGCTGCACGGCGAACAGGCCGAGCAGCACGGCATCCACGATGAGCGAGGGCAGCATGTCCGGCCCTGCGCCGGGGCCGTCGATCGTCTTCGGCACGAGGAAGCCGCCGACGAAGCCGATCGAGTAGAGGAACGAAGCGAGGAAAACGACGTAGGCCGCGACGCCGTAAAGGACCGCCAGGATCTTGCTCATTGACACCTCCCCTTTTAAAGGCTGCCGAGCAATCCAGCCCACGATACACCTAGAATTGCGCCATGGCGCAGCTCTCCCGTCGCGTCGCGATCCTCGGCGGCGCGCGTATTCCGTTCGCGCGCGCCAACGGCGCCTATGCGGAGCTCGGCAACCAGGACATGCTGACCGCGGCCTTTCGCTTCCTGGTGGACAAATATTCGCTGAAGGGCGAGCGGATCGGCGAGGTGGCGGCGGGCGCGGTCATCAAGCACTCGCGCGACTGGAACCTCGCGCGCGAGTGCACGCTCGGCAGCGGCCTCGATCCGCAGACGCCCGCCTACGACCTGCAGCGCGCCTGCGGCACGAGCCTCTCGGCTGCGCTGCAGCTCGCGAACCGCATTGCGCTCGGCGAGATCGAGTGCGCGATCGCGGGCGGCGCCGACAGCACGAGCGACATCCCGCTCTCCTACGGCCGCAAGCTGCAGCAGATCGTGCTGAGGAGCGCGCGCGGGCGCGGCTTCGCCGAGCGCCTCAAGCCCTGGACGGGCTTTTCCCTGAAGAATCTCAAGCCCGCGGCGCCCGGGATCGCCGAGCCGAGGACGGGGCTCTCGATGGGCGAGCACTGCGAGGAGATGGCGAAGGAATGGCGCATCGGCCGGCGCGAGCAGGACGAGCTCGCCGCCGAGAGCCATCACAAGGCCGCGGCGGCGTGGCAGGCCGGCTTCTTCGACGGCCTCGTCTTTCCGTTCAACGGCCTGGATGGAGACAACAACGTGCGCGCCGACACGAATGTCGAGCGCCTGGCTTCCTTGAAGACCGTCTTCGACAGGAGCGAGAGAGGAACGCTGACTGCGGGCAACAGCTCGCCGCTCACCGACGGCGCCGCCTGCGTGCTGCTCGCCTCGGAGGACTGGGCGCGCGCCCGCAGGATCCCGGTGCAGGCCTTCCTCGTGCACGGCGAGACGGCGGCGGTGGATTTCGTCGGCATGAGCGGCGAGAAGGAAGGCATGCTGATGGCGCCCGCGTACGCGGTGCAGCGCATGCTGCGCCGCGCGGGCCTCATGCTGCAGGACTTCGAGATCTACGAGATCCACGAGGCGTTCGCGGCGCAGGTCCTCTGCACGCTGAAGGCCTGGGAGTCGGAGGACTACTGCAGGAGCCGGCTGGGCGCGAAGGGCGCGCTCGGCTCCATCGACCGGAAGGCGCTCAACCCCAAGGGCTCGAGCGTGGCCATCGGCCATCCTTTCGCCGCCACCGGCGCGCGCATCCTCGCGACGCTCGCGAAGCAGCTCGCCGAGCGCGGCGCCGGGCGGGGCCTGATCTCGATCTGCGCCGCCGGCGGCCAGGGCGTCAGCGCCATCCTCGAGCGCTAGTCGGGCCGCAGGCGCGCGCTTTTCACGAGCCGGCCCCAGCGCTGCACTTCGGCGGCGACCAGCCGGTCGAAATCCGCCGGCGTGCCGGTGGCCGGCTCGGCGCCCATCTTGCGCAGCTGCTCGCCGACCTGCGGCGCGCGCATCGCGCGGTTGAGCTCCGCGTTGAGCCGCGCCACGACCGCCGCCGGCGTGCCCGCCTTCACGATGAGGCCCTGCCAGTCGCGGATGACGAGCTGCGGATAGCCGGATTCCACCATCGTCGGCACGTCCTGCAGCACGCCGAGCCGCGCGGGGCCGGTGACCGCGAGCGCGCGCAGCTTGCCCGCCGCGACCTGCGGAACCGCGGCCGCCGAGGCGAGGAACATGAACTGCAGCCGTCCGGCGACGAGGTCGGCGACGGCCTGCGGCAGCTGGTTGTAGGGCACGTGCTGCGCCGCCACGCCGGCCTGCTGCTTGAAGAGCTCGCCCGCGAGGTGCGCCGGCGTGCCGTTGCCGCCCGAGCCGAAGGCGTACTCGCGCCCGCGCGCCTTGAGGAGCGCGACGAGCTCGCCGACGCGCCGCGCCGGCACGTCCGGATGCACGACGAGGACGTTGTAGGAGAAGACCATCTGGCCCACGGCGCGCGTGTCGCGCGCGAGGTCGAGCCGCGCCTGCGGATAGAGCGCGGGCGCCACCGCGCTCGGCATGGCGAGGGCAAGCAGCGTGCTGCCGTCCGCGGGCTCGCGCGCGAGTTCGGCCAGGCCGATGGTGCCCGCCGCGCCGGGCCGGTTCTCTACCACGACCGGCTGGCCGAGCCCGCCCTGCATGCCGCTTGCGGCGATGCGCCCCAGGATGTCCGGTGGCGCGCCCACGGAGTAGGGCACGATGAGGCGCAGCGGCTTCTCGGGAAAGCCCTGAGCCGCGCTTAAAACCGGCAGCGCGCAGAGCGCGGCGAGCGCGAATCTCATCACTCGGGGATTGTATGATTGCGCGGGGAGGAGCTCGCGTCTTCGCATGCTGAGGAGGCTCGCACGTCTCGCATCGCGGCCGCTCGCCGCAGCGCTGGCGCGCCTGGGCGCGCTGCCGCCCGCGCCGCTCTCCGGCCTGGAGGGCGCGATCATCGACGCGCTGCCGATCTCGGTCGCGATACGCGACACCTCGGGCCGCTTCCTCAGGGTCAACCGCACCTGGGAGCGCTATTTCGGCATCCGCCGCGAGGACGCGCTCGGGCGGCGCTTCGCCGAGCTGCCCGGCTGGTCGGGCAATGCCGAGCTCGCGCGCGTCGCGGTCGAGGCGGCGCAGGTCGACCGCGAGGTGCTCGCGCGCGGCCCGGGCGCCGAGCCGCTGCTCTTCGAGGACACGCGCCTCGGGCGCAGCTACCTCCTCGGCCGGCAGGCGTTCGCCGACGCAAGCGGCCGCGTCGCCGGCGTGCTCGCCACCGGCATCGACACCACCGAGCTGCGCGAGACCCAGCGCGCGCTCGAGCTCGAGCGCGAGCGCCTGCGCGACCAGATGGCGCTCACCGACGCGATCGTGAAGCAGATGCCGAACGCGATCTTCACGAAGGACGCCGAGGGCCGCTTCACGCTCGTGAACCGCGGCTGGAGCGAGATGAGCGGCGTCGCCGAGGCGCAGGCGATCGGCAAGACGGTGCACGACATCTATCCGCCCGAGCTCGCGCGCCGCTTCGCCGAGGAGGACGCCGCGCTCATCGCGCAGGGCGCCGCCGCGAAGCCGATCGAGTCGCTGCACCAGGGCCCGCGCCCGGGCCAGTACCGCATCGTGCGCAAGGTGGTGCTCAGCCGCGAGGACGGCTCCGTGCAGGGCCTCATCTCCTCGAGCACGGACGTGAGCGAGCTGAAGCGCGTCGAGACCGAGCTGCGCGACCAGATGGTGCTGACGCGCGCGCTCATCGACGAGAACCCGAGCGCCATGTACCTGAAGGACACGCAGGGCCGCTACGTCACGGTGAACGACGCGTGGCTGCGCATGGTCGGCGTGACGCGCGAGCGCGCGATCGGGCGCACGGTGCGCGAGCTCTTCCCCGAGGCGGCCTCGGAGCGCTACCACGCCGAGGACATGCGCCTGCTCGCCCAGGGCTCGGGCTCGAGCGAGGTGGAATCGCTGCGCACCGGCCCCGATGGCGAGCCGCAGTGGGTCATCGTGCGCAAGGCGGTGCTGCGCGGCGACAACGGCCGCGTCATCGGCCTGATCGGCGCCAACACCGACATCACGCGGCTCAAGCACTACGAGGAGCAGCTCGCCGACCGCGCGCGCTTCGTCGAGCAGCTCGTGGACGCGCTGCCGATCTCGGTCGCGATGCGCGACGCCGAGGGGCGCTACCGGCTGGTGAACCGCGCATGGGAGAGCTACTTCGGCGTGCGGCGCGAGGACGCGCTCGGCCGGCGTCGCCGCGAGCTGCCGGGATGGCAGGAGGATGCGTCGCGGCGCGCCGACGCCGACGAGATCGAGGCGATCGACCGCCGGGCGCTCGAGCGCGGGCCGGACCACGTCGAGGCGGCGAGCGAGATCGAGCGCCTCGGGCGCAACTACCTCATCAGCCGCCGCGTGCTCGCCGACGCCGCCGGCAAGCCCGTCGGCGTGCTCTCCGCGGGCATCGACATGACCGAGCGCCGCGCGATGGAGCAGGCGCTCGCCGCCGAGCGCCAGCGCCTCGCGCTCGTGGTGCGCGCGACGCAGGCCGGGATCGTGGACTGGGACACCGCGACCGAGACGCCGTGGTACTCCGAGCGCTTCCTGGAGATGCTCGGCTACACAGACGCCGCGTCGTGCCCGCCGCTCTTCGGCGGCCTGGTGCACCCCGAGGACCGCGACCGCAGCCGCGAGGTGTTCCTGAACGGCCTCATGAGCTCGGGCGAGCCGCAGAGCGTGTCGGTGCAGGAGCCGCTGGAAGTGCGCCTGCGCCGCGCCGACGGCGAATACCTCTGGGTGCAGAGCATGGGGCTCACGCTGCGCGACGCGCAGGGCAACGCCGTGCGCTACCTCGCCGCCGTGACCGACATCGGCGTGCGCCGCGCCCAGGAGGAGGCGCTGCGCAACCAGGTCAAGTTCATCCAGGATCTCTTCGACTCGGTGCCGGTTTCGCTCGCGATGCGCGACGCGGAGGGCCGCTTCCTCTACGTGAACCGCACCTGGGAGACTTACCTCGGGCAGGGGCGCGACGCGGTCATCGGCCGCCACGTGCGCGAGTGCATGACGCCGGAGGAGGCCGCGGACATCCTGACCGGAGACCGCGCGGCGCTCGCGCGCGGCGCCGGCGCGCCGATCGAGCTCGTCGAGTTTCCCTTCCGCGGGCGCACGCTGATGCAGACCCGCACGGTGATGAGCGACGCCCAGGGGCAGGTGCTCGGCGTCCTGGTGGCGAGCCTCGACGTGAGCGAGCGCCGCGCGATCGAGGAGCGCCTCGCCACCGAGCAGCGGCGCCTCGACCTGGTGGTGCGCGGGGCGCGCGTCGGCATCGTCGACTGGGACGGCCATACGCACGCGACCTACTACTCGCCGATCTTCCGCGAGATCCTCGGCTACCCGCCCGACGCCGACACCTCGGACTGGCCCGACTACTTCAAGGTGCTGATCCACCCCGAGGACCGCGAGGCCTTCACCCGGCGCTGGCAGGCGTTCATCCGCGGCAAGGGGCCCGAGGGCCCGCGCGCCGAGCACCTCGCGCCGCAGGAGCACCGGCTGCTGCGCCGCGACGGCAGCTACGTCTGGGTCCAGGTGAGCGGCATCGCGGTGCGCGACGCCAGGGGCTTCACCACGCGCTGGATCGGCGCCACGACCGACATCACCGAGCGGCGCAAGCAGCAGGAAGCGCTGCGCGAGAGCGTGCGCCTGCGCGAGGAGGTCGAGCGCATGTCGCGCCACGACCTGAAGACGCCGCTGAACAGCGTGATCGCGCTCTCGAGCCTGCTGCGCGAGAGCGGCAAGCTCGCGCCGGAGGACGCGGAGGTCCTCGGCACCATCGAGCGCGCGGGCTACCGCATCCTCAACATGGTGAACCTGTCGCTCGACCTCTTCCGCATGGAGACGGGCACCTACCGCTTCAACCCGCGCGCGGTGGACCTGGCCGGCGTGGCGCGGCGCGTGGCGGCCGACCTCGAGAGCCAGGCGGCCTCGAAGAACATCGACGTGCGCGTGCGGGCGAACGACGCCTCGGCGGCGAGCCACCCGGTGCTCGCGAGCGCCGACGAGCTGCTCTGCTACTCGATGTTCGCCAACCTGGTGAAAAACGCGATCGAGGCGGCGCCGCACGGCAGCGTGGTGTCGGTGCTCCTTCATGAGGAAGGCGAGGCAGTGCTCGCCAAGATCCACAACGCCGGCATGATTCCCGAGCCGGTGCGCGAGCGCTTCTTCCAGAAGTACGTGACCTCGGGCAAGAGCGCGGGCTTGGGCCTGGGCTCCTACTCGGCGCGCCTCATGGCGCGCGTGCAGGGCGGCGAGCTCACGCTGCAGTCCTCCGATCCCTCCGGCACCTCGCTCCTCGTGCGCCTGCCCGCGGCGCGCGGCGCCGACCTGCTCGCGGACGAGGCCGCCGCCCCGGCGGCGCGCG
>DASRFM010000004.1:0-22976 GCA_035651575.1 Burkholderiales bacterium
CTTGCGCGCGATGTGGCTGCCCATGCCGTCGTTGATGCGCCGGCCGGCGAGGATCACCTCGGGGTGATGGCCGAGCAGCTCCGCCTTGTAGGTGAGGTAGTACGGATCGACGCCGATGCAATGCCCGCCGACCAGGCCGGGCTTGAACGGCAGGAAATTCCACTTGGTGGAGGCGGCCTGCAGCACCTCGTTGGTGTCGAGCCCCATCTTCTCGAAGATGATCGCGAGCTCGTTCACGAACGCGATGTTCAGGTCGCGCTGCGTGTTCTCGATCACCTTCGCCGCCTCGGCGACCTTGATCGAGGGCGCCCGGTACACGCCCGCCTTGACGACGGAAGCGTAGAGCTCGGCGACCTTGTCGAGCGTGTCGGGGTCGTCGCCCGAGACCACCTTCATGATCCGGGTGAACTTGTGCTCGCGGTCGCCGGGGTTGATGCGCTCGGGCGAATAGCCGACGTGGAAATCCTGGCGCCAGCGCATGCCGGAGAATTTCTCGAGGATCGGCACGCAGACTTCCTCGGTCGCGCCGGGGTAGACCGTGGACTCGTAGATCACGATCGCGCCCGGCTTCATCGCGCGCCCGACCGCCTCGCTCGCCGAGACGAGCGGCCCGAAGTCGGGCTGGCGCGCGGCGTTGATCGGCGTCGGCACCGCGACGATGATGAAATCGGCCGCCGAGAGCTCGGCGGGCGACGCCGTCGGCCGCAGGTGCTTGGCCTCCATGAGCTCCGCGGTGCTCACCTCGCCGGTCGCGTCGACGAGGTGCTTCAGGCTCTCGATGCGCTTGGCCGAGTAGTCGTAGCCGATGCACGGGCGCTGCTTGCCGAAGGCCACCGCCACCGGCAGGCCGACGTAGCCCAGGCCGACGACCGCGACCGTGGCGAGCGCCGCGCCGCCCGGCGCTTCGTTGCTTACGCGCTCTTCGAGCTCAAGCATGCGCGGCCTCCGCGGGCGCGAGGTTGGCGACGTACCAGTCGATCGTGCGCTCGAGGCCCTCGATGACGCGGAATTGCGGCCGGTAGCCGAGCAGCCGCTTCGCCTTGCCGATGTCGGCCTTGGAGTACTTGATGTCGCCGCGGCGCTCCTCGCGATGCGCCGGCCGCGCGTTGCGCAGCTGCGGATAGCGCGGCACGAGCAGCGCGCGGATCATCTCGAAGAGCTCGAGGAGCGAGGTCTGCTCGCCGACGGCGACGTTGTACGCCTGGTTGAGCGCCTGCGGATCCTGCGTCGTGGCGGCGAGCAGGTTCGCCTGCACCACGTTGTCCACGTAGCAGAAGTCGCGCGCCGCCTTGCCGTCGCCGTTCACGTACGCGGTCTGGCCGCGCACCAGCGCCCCGAGCCACGCGGAGATCACCGCCGCGTACTCGCCGTTCGGGTCCTGGCGCGGGCCGAACACGTTGAAGTAGCGCAGGCCGACGGTGTCGAAGCCGTAGCAGCGCGCGAAGACGCCGGCATAGAGCTCGTTCACGTACTTGGTCAGGCCGTAGGGCGAGGCCGGCTGGCCGATCACCGGCTCCACCTTCGGCAGCGCCGGGTGGTCGCCGTAGGTCGCGCTCGAGCTCGCGTACACCATGCGCGAGACCTTCGCGTCGCGCGCCGCGACCAGCATGTTGAGGAAGCCGGTCACGTTGGCGGCATTCGACGCGATCGGGTCGTCGATCGAGCGCGGCACGCTGCCGAGCGCCGCCTGGTGAAGCACGACCTCGACGCCGGCGCAGGCCTCGCGGCAGGCCTCGAGGGAGCGGATGTCGCCCTCGATGAAGCGGAACGCGCGCTTCTGCCGCTCGCTCAGGCCTTCCTTGAGCAGGCGCAGGTTCTCCGGCTTGCCGGTGGCAAAGTTGTCCAGGCCGACGACCTCCTGGTCGAGCCTGAGGAGCTGCTCGGCGAGGTGCGAGCCGATGAAGCCGGCCGCGCCGGTGACGAGCCACGCGCGCGGCTTCGCCTTAATGCGCGCCAGCAGTTCTGCGTACTTTGTTTCCATGGGGAGTCCTTGCGGTATCGAGTTCAATCAGGATTCGCTCGTAGCGCTCGACCATCGAGCGCTCCGAAAACGCGGTTTCGACGGCGGCGCGGGCGCGCTCGCCCAGGCGGCGCGCGAGGCCGCGGTCGGCGAGGCGCGCGAGGCGCTCGACCAAGGCCGGCGTGTCGCCGGCCGCGAAGAGAAAGCCGTTCTCGCCGTCCTGCACCAGCTCCGCGGCGCCGCCGACGTCCGAATGCACCACGGGCTTGCCGAGCGCCATGGCCTCGAGCGCCGCGAGCGACAGCGCCTCGGTGCTGCTGCACAGGACGAGGGCATCGCACGCGGCGAGGAACGGGCGCACCTCGCGCTGCAGGCCGGTGATCGCGACGTCGGCCGCGACGCCGAGGGTGCGCGAGCGCTCCTCGACCGCGGCGCGCATCGGCCCGTCGCCGATGAAAAGGGCGCGCGCCGGAACGCCGCGCAGGCGCAGGCTCGCCACCGCCTCGACGAGCTGCACCGGGTTCTTCTCCGGGCGCAGCACCGCCGACATGCCGAGGACGAGGTCGCCGCGGCCGAAGCCGAGCGCCCCGCGCAGAGCCTCCCGCTCGTCGCCGCTCCACGGGCGCCAGTGCGCCGTGTCGACGCCGTTGTAGATCACTTCGTTGCGCCGCCCGAACACGAGCCGGCGCCGCCAGTGCGCGCGCTGGCGCTCGCAGACGAAGACCACGCAGCGCGCGCTCCAGAAGAACGGGCGGTAGTACGCCATCTGCAGCGCTTCCTTGGCGTTCAGAAGCCTGTTCGAATGGAACGTCGCCATGAGCGGCGCGCGCGCGCCGGCAAGCGATGCGTACATCAGCGCATAGGGATTGGCCGCGACCACCGCGCCCGGCCGGGCTTTGTCGAACAGATCCCGCAGCCGCGCGACGGCGGCGAAGTCGAGGTAGCGCGCCGCGTGGAGGCAGCTGACCCGCCCCTCGGGAAGGCGCAGGCGCTCGAGCTGGCTCGGGTCGTTCTTCACGTACACCGCGGCGCAGTCGTGCCCGCGCTCGGCGAGCCGGTTGGCGAGCGTGATCGTGTGCCGCTCGGCGCCGCCGTGCACCAGGGAGCCGGTGACGAACAGGAGCTTCACGGCGCGGGCCTCAGCCTGCGCGCGCCCACCAGCATGGGCAGCGCGGCGTAGGCGGCGCCAAGGAGCACCGCGCCGGCGGCGAGGCGCATGAGCGGCTTCGCGTCCTGCAGGTACAGGTCCACCATGCCCCAGGTGAACGCCGCCGAGAGCGCGGAATACACGAAGGCAAGGCCGAGGCCGCGCCAGTCCTGCACCTTGCGGAAGGCGATGCCGCTGCGCCCGGCGAAGCGCCACATCATGGCCGTGCGGTCGAGGTAGACGGCGATCACGCTGCCGGCCGCGGCCCCGGGCAGGCCGAAGGCCTTCGCGCCGGCGAAGCTCGCGAGCGCGGCGACCGCGAGCACGGCGAGGTTGACGCGCATCGCGAACTCGCCTTCGCGCATCACGAGCGTGAGGCTGCCGATCTCCACCACCATCGCCGCGAGGCCTGCGATGTAGAGGCGCATCACCGGCACCGCCTCGAGGTAATTGGAGGTGTAGACGACGCTGATGATGTCCTGCGCGAAGACGAAGGCGAACCCGAGCAGCGGGTAAAGCAGCGTCGCGACCATGCAGTTGGCGCGGCTGTTCATCTCCAGGATCCCGCGCACGTCGCCCGCCGCCTGCATGCGGCTCATGCTCGGCAGGAAAGCCTCGTTCACCGAGTTGCGGAAGAGGTTCACCACCGGCCCGAGCACCGCGGCCACCGAGAACGCGGCAAAGCTGCCGAGCGAGAAGAGGTTGGCGGCGACCCACTGGTCCACCTGCTGCCGCATCATGAAGAGCCCCTGCGACACGCCGATCGGCGCGGCATGGCGGAAATGGCCGGAGAAGACCTTGCGGTCGAGCCAGGGGCGCGCGAGGCCGTGGAACCACGCCGTGTAGCCGAGGAGCAGCGCGAGCTTGAGGGCCGCGATGCCGATCAGCACCCACAGCATCGGCATCAGCTCGCCGGTATAGAACGCCGCTGCGGAGAGCAGCACCACGCGCGTCGCCGACAGCCCGACGGTGACCATCGCCTGCAGGCGGATCCGCTCCTCGATCGTCGGCAGGAAATCGAGCGTGTAGGTGATCACGTAGAGCAGCACGAAGAGAGGCACCGCGACCCCGTAGCGCGCGAGCGGCGCGATCGCCGCCGGCCGCCACGGATCCCACGCGCTCACCGCCCACGCGGCGAGCAGGCCGGTCACCGCGAGGAACGCGAGCGTGTTCATCAGGTACACGCGGCGCAGCCGCGAGGCCGAGCGCGGCAGGAAGAAGTACAGGCTCTGCGGGATGTTGAGCGGCGCGAGCGACATCACGGTGCCGACCGCGAGCCAGAGCAGGCGGTATTCGCCGAAGGTCTCCGCGTCGAGGCAGCGCACCAGCACCACCGGCAGCAGGAACTGCATCGCGTAGTCGAAGGTCTTCACCGCGCCGAGCGAGAGCGCGCGGCGCTTGAGCCGCTCGACGGTCATCGCGACGCTCGTCACGCCAGGCTCTCGAAGAGGCGCGTGTAGCGCGCGAGCACTTCCGCGCTGGAGTGGGTCGCCTCGAAGTATTCGCGCACGCGCGCGGAGGCGCGCTGCCAGTAGAGGCGGTCGTCGAACAGGCGCTCGATTTCCTCGGCGGCCTCCTCCACCCTGCTGAACTGGCGGTAGATGAGCTCGCCGCGCCCGTCGGGACCGCTGCGCGCGCCGACATCGACCGTGGCGACGGTCGGGATGCCGCGCGCCCAGGCCTGCATGAAGGTATTGGGCATGCCCTCGTACTCCGAGGTGTTCACGAAGACGCGGGCGCGGTCGAAGTGCGGCTCGACCTGCGCGAGCGGCAGGAAGCCCGTCGCGTGCACGTTGCCCAGCGCGCGCGCCTCGCCGAGGATGCCGCGGTAGTACGGCGCGGTCTGCGTCTCGTCCACGCCCTGCCCGCCCACGAGGACGAACTTGCGGTGCGGCAGGCGCCGCGCGAGCTCGAGCAGGAGCTCGGGCCGCTTGTACGTATGCACCGTACCGCACCACAGCACCGTGTCGCCGCTTCCCGGGCGCGCGTCCGGCGGCAGGTGGTAGCAGCTCGGGATGAGCACCGCGCTGCGCCCGTAGTGCTCGAGGCAGGTGTCCACCTGGCGCTGGTTCTGCGCCACGATCGCGTCCACGGTGCGCAGGCCGTGCTGGTAGAGCCAGCGGTCGCGCCGGAAGCGGATCTGCTCCCGGCCCGGGACGAAATCCATGTCCGAGGCGCCGGCATACACCGCGCGCTTGCCGCGCCGGCGGCAGAACTCGGCGACGATGCCGGTGAGCATCGCGGAGGAGCGGTGGTAGTAGATGTCGGCGTCCACCTCGGCGAGCGCGCGCCAGGTGCTCGTGAGGCGCGGGTGCAGGAAGCGCGCCACCGGCAGGCCGGCCTCGGCGCGGTAGGTCTTGTGCACCGTCACGCCGTCCACCTCGACGCGCGCGGGCTGGCCGAAGTCGAGCGTGACCATCGAGACGCGGTAGCCGGCGCGCTGGAAGAGCCGCGCGAGGATGCTCTGCTGCACCTCGGCGCCGCCCACCACCTGGATCGCGGGGTCGCGCGAGAACACCGGCCAGGCGTGCGGCGCGACGAAGCAGACGTGCGGCCGGGCGCGCGGCGCGCGGGAAATTTCAGACCGCGCTTCGCCCGGGCGCTCCCGTGCAGCGGCGCCCTGTCGCAACAGCGTCGCCGTGGACATCAGCTTTGCGCCGGCTTCCTTGCGAGCTGGCCGTACATCATGCCGATCGCGAGCCAGAGGAAGGCGTATTCCGGCCGCGGCACGAGCGAGCTGCCGGCCCAGTTCGTGATGGCGAAGGCAACCAGGCCCGCCGCCGCGCCCTGGAAGAAGCCGCGCATCTCCGGGGAGAGGTACATGTTGCTGCCGAGCTCGCGCAGCTTCTGCCAGACGCCGAAGTAGAAGGCGCAGATCAGGCCGAGGCCGACGAGGCCCATGTCGAGCACCGCCTCCATGTAGGCGTTGTGCGGGTGGCCGACGAGGAGCATGAGGCCGTTGCGCATCGCGTTCGACCACATGGTCGAGCCCAGGCCGCTGCCCCACACCGGGCTCTTGAAGAGCTCGGGGAGAAGCGGCAGCCAGATGCCGTCGAGGCGCCCGGCGCTCACGTCGTTCAGGTTGCCGCCGCCGCTGAAGCCCATCATGACCCGGTCGACCACCGCGCCCGGCATGAACATGAGGCCCACCACCGCCGCGAGCAGCGCGAGCGAGAGCGTGCGCATGTTGAACTTCCAGAGGAGGAACAGCACGTTCACGATGACGAAGCCGAGGAAGGCGCCGCGCGAGAACGTGAGGAGCAGCGCGAGCGCGAGCACGCCCATCGTCGCGAGGAGCACGGTCTTGAGGAGGCCGTTCTTCGACTCCCACCAGACGAAAAGGAGCAGCGCGTAGGCGACCGCGAAAAGGCGCCCGAGCTCGTTCGCGTGCACGCCGATGGCGGAGAAGAAGCCGCGCTCGCCGGCCGCGGACAGCTCCGAGAGGCTGATGTGCGAGAACGCCACGAACTGGATGGCGAGCAGCGCCATGATCCAGACCGAGGCGATGAACGGAATGAGGAAGGTCTCGGGCTTCTTCGAGCGCTCCACCGCCGCGGCGAGCAGCAGCGCGACCAGCACCATGGTGAGCGGCTTCGCCATCATGTCGCGCAGGTAGCCGCCGGCGTCGGTGAAGTTGATGCCGCCGGTGTCGAAGAACGCGGCCGGGATGTCATTCACATGGCGCGCGCCGAGCAGGCCGCCGATGAAGATCGGCACGAGGTAGAGCCAGAACACGCGCCCCGGCACGAACTTCGAGAGCCGGCTGTCCCTGCGGAAGGCGAACGAGAGCAGCGTCGCCGCCTCGAGCAGGTTGATCGGGTTGAGGCCCGTCAGGCCGCCGATCGAGTGCGGCATGTACACCGTCGGCTCGATGGGCAGCAGCAGGATGAGGAGCACGGCGCCGACGCGGAAGTCGACGAACACCGCGAGGCAGCCGATGACCGAAAGCGAGACGAACAGCGCGTCGAGCTCGCCCACGGCGAGGGCGACGCCGCCCACCACGCCGAGCAGCGCGAGCCCGGCGACCGCGAGGGCGGGGACGAAGCTGCGCTCCGCCGGCGCGCGCGCGACAGGCGAGGCATAGGCCATCTCAGCGGTCTCCCCAGGAAACGAGCCTCTTCTGCACCAGATACGGCATGACGGCGTCTCCGTTGTCGAAGGCTTCCAGGCCGCCCGCGGCGCGCTCGGGAGCGCCCTGCGGTCCCACGGCGGCGGCGGCCGCCGCCGCGGCGACCATCAGGGCCGCCGCGGCGAGCGCCAGCTTGCGATCGGGTCTCTTCACGCCGGCCCGCTAGAACGCGTTCATCACCGTGCCGACGATGCGGGCGCTCGCGTCGGAGAGCTCGCGCGCCGCGCGCTCGGTGTCGCCGAGGCGCGTGTGGTCCTTGCGCGAGAGCAGCAGCGCGTCGCCGGCGCGGAACGCGACGCATTGCGCGTCCGCGTAGGCGGTGGCCGCCGGCGTGTCGAGCAGGATCACGTCGTA
This sequence comes from Burkholderiales bacterium, assembly GCA_035651575.1. GTDB lineage: Bacteria > Pseudomonadota > Gammaproteobacteria > Burkholderiales > SG8-39 > SCGC-AG-212-J23. The sequence continues at coordinate 7,591 of DASRFM010000004.1, forward strand.
CTCCTGCTGCGCCTTGCCGAGCAGCGCCGCGAAGCCCGGCCGCGAGAGCAGCTCGAGCGGGTTCGGCGGCAGCGGCCCCGCCGGCAGCACCGAGAGGCCCGTCAGCCCGGGGACGGGCACCGCGGAGGACAGGTCCGCGCGGTTCGAGAGCGCGGAGGACAGGCCGAAGCGGTCCGAGATGTTGAAGATGCTCTGCTGCCGCGGCGCGCGCAGGTCGGCGTCGATCAGCAGCGTGCGGCTGCCGAGCTGCGAGAACACCACGGCGAGGTTCGCGGCGATGAAGCTGCGCCCCTCGCGGCTGCCGGGGCTCGTCACGGCGAGCGTCTTGCGGCCGGCGTCGGGGTTGTACCAGCGGATGAGGAGCTGGGTGCGCACGCCGCGCAGCTCTTCCACCACCGGGTTGAATGGATCCCAGGCGGCGATGAGCTCCTTGCTCACGCCCTCCGGGCCGGAGACCAGGTAGGGAAACTCGTACTGCTTGGCGAGCGCGTGGCGCAGGTCGGAGTCCGTGATCAGGTTGAGCTCGATCGCGGCCTCGCCGAAGCGCCAGCCGAGCTCGCGCTGGCGCGCAAGCACCTGCTCGGCGTCGGACGGGGTCAGCTTGCCCTCGTCCATGAGGATGGCGCCGATGTGGCGGCCGGTCGGCGCCGGCGTGCGGGTGCTGCTGCTCGGCTCCAGGGGCAGCACGTTGTCGGTCTGTTTAGCAAGCATGTCTAGTACTCCTCACCAGGGATGCGGAAGGGCGTGGGCGGGACGCGCCGGCGCCGGCAGCAGCCGGCCGCCCGCGGGGTGCCACTTGGAAAGGCGGCCGAGGATCGGCACGGCGAGCCGCGACTCGAGGTCGCTGCGCGAGCGCACGCGGCGGTCCATCGTCTCGAGCAGGAACACGACGCCGGCGGCGAACAGCGCGCCCACCACCACCGAGAGGCCGGCGATGAGCGGCACCTTCGGATACGACGGCCCGACCGGCTGCGCCGCCGCGGTGAGCTGCGACACGTTCGTGGTGCGCGCGGCGCTGTCGACCTTGCTCGTCATGTAGCGGGTGAGCGCGGTGTCGTAGGCGCGCTGCGTGGACTCGAGGTCGCGCGTGAGCACCGCGAGCTGCACGCGCGCGTCGCGCATGGTGATCAGCCGCTCCTGCTGCGCGGCGAGCGCGTTCTTCAGCTCGGTCTCGCGCTTCTGGCTCTGCAGCACCGCGTTCTGCAGGCCGCTCACGGCCTTGCGGGTCTCCGCGGCGAGGCGCTCGCGCGCCGCCTGGACGTCGCCCTGCGCCCGGATGAACGCCGGGTGGTTGGGGCCGAGGTCGTTCGCGAGCTGCTCGAGGTTCGCGGTGGCGCGCGCCAGGTCGGACTTCGCGGTGGTGATGGCGCTGTTCGACATCACCTCCGGGATCGACTCCGGCGAGCCGCCCTTCTCGATCACCTCCGAGGCGTTCTTGTAGCGCGACTGCGCCTCATAGGTGGCGTTGCGCGCCGTGAGGAGCTGGGTCGAGAGCTCGGCGAGCCGCGTCGACTCCATGTCGCCGCGCTCGTCCACGCCGATCAGCCCCTTCTCCTTCTGGTACGCGGTGAGCCTCGCCTGCGCCTTCTCGACGCCGGCGCGCAGCCCCTTCAGCTGGTCCTCGAACCACGCCGCGGCCTCGCGCGTCGGCTCGGTGCGCAGCTGCAGGCTGGTCTCCATGTACGCCCGGGCGAAGCCGTTGGCGATGTCGGAGGCGTCCTTGGCGCTCGGCGCGGTGTAGCTGAGGGTAATGACGTTGCTCGCCGAGTTGTCCACCTTGACGTGCTTCAGCAGGTCGGCGCCGATCCACTCGTTGATGTCGCCGATGCCGCCGGTGTCGTGCTCGAAGTCCTCGCGCGCGCCGGGGCGCTGCGCGAGCTTCAGCTCGCGGGCGACGCGCGTCGCGACGCGGCCGCTGGTCATCAGGTCCATCTGCGTCTGCAGGTAGCCCAGGCGCTCGCGCGGCGAGAAGGTCTCGCTCGTCATGCTTTGCTCGTCGCGCCCGCCGATCAGCACGGTGGTCGTCGCGACGTAGCGCTTGGGCACGAGCAGGCTCACCACGACCGCGGTGACGATGGTGGCCGCCATGACCAGCACGAACGCCTTGCGGCGCGCGCGCAGTGCTAGCAGGAATTGGTTCAGGTCCATGGATTTCTCTCCCTAGAAAAGGGACTCCTTCACGAAGATCACGTCGTCCGCCTTCACGATGTCCTGCAGCTTGGCGTCGGTTTCGACGACCTTGCCGTCCGGGCCGGTGCGGCGGAGCTTGACGCGCCGGTCGGAGCCTCGCGGCGTGATGCCGCCGCCAAGCGAAATCGCCTGCATCACGGTGAGGTTCGGGGACACCGGGTACGCGCCGCCGCGCAGCACCTCGCCGTAGACGTAGAACACCGGGGCGCGCTCGACGTACACCGTGTCGCCGCTCTGCAGGCTGAAGGGCTTGTCGAGCATCGCGACCTTGTGCGCCTCGCCGTTGCGGATCACCGTCACGGTGTCGGAGCCGCCGGTGGCGATGCCGCCCGCCGCGGCGACGACGTCGGCGAGCTGGATGCTCGTGTCGTCGAGCGGATAGCGCCCGGGCCGGGCGATCATCCCGAGCACCGACACCTGGCGGCTGCGCACCGTGGTGAGCGCGACCGTCACCTGCGGGTGCTTGAGGTACTTGCCGTTCTTCAGCGCGTCCGCGATGTGCGCTGCGGCCTCGTTCTGCGTCAGCCCCGCCACCTTCACCTCGCCGGCGAGCGGCATGGCGAGCGTGCCCCGCTCGGAGATGCGAGCGTCGGTCGTGAGATCCGGCTGCTGGAACACGGTGACGTGCACCGCGTCGCCGACGCCGAGCTTTTCGCGGGTCTGCGTCCATGCGGGCAGCGCCGCGGCCATCAACAACAACCCGATCAGAATGCGCTTCATCGTGTCCTCTTCGTTAAGTCGATTGCTTCGGTCAAATGCGGTTCGAACCCTCAATTCCTCTTGAATTCGCCTACGTACTCGATGCTGGCCGTCTCCCGCAGCCGCTTGACCTCTGCGGCCGCGAGCTCGAGCTTCCTGCGCCCGGCGAGGAACTTCTCGATCACCGGCGCCGCCTGCTCGAGCGGCAGCGCCGCCTCCTGCGCGTGCACGAGCTGCACCACGCTCGTGCCCGCGCCCGAGGCGAACACCGCGATCTCGCCCTCGCGCATGCGCGCGAGCTCGGCGAGCTGCGCGAGGGGCACTTCTTCGGCCGGCTCGGTCAGGCTCGCGATGCGGTACTTGAGGCCGCGGTTCGTCACCCAGAGCACGAGGTCCTCGAGGTCCGCGGCGCGCGCCGCCTCCGCCTTGAGCAGGTCGGTGCGCTCGAGCGCCGCGGGAATCTCGAGCTGGCGCACGCGGTAGATGCGCCGCTCGGAAAAGAGCGCCGGATTGTCCTGGTAGAAGGCGCGCACCTCGTCGGGGCGCACCTTCGCGCCGCCGAGCCGCTCGAGGTAGGCCTGGGCGAGGAGCTTGCGGCGCGCGTTGTCGAGCGCGCGCGCGACGTCCGGGTCGCGGTCGAGCTTCGCCGCGAGCGCCTTCTGCACCAGGAGCTCGCGGTCGATCACGCGCTCGAGCGCCTGCGACGCCGCCTGCCGGTTGAGCGGCCCGGGCTTCTCGATCGCGATCTCGGCGCCGTTCACGCGCGCCGCGAGGCGCGCCTCGGCCTCGGGTGCGCCGGCGCCGCGGCTGCACGCCGCCACGCCGAGGCAATTCAGGGCGAGGAAAACGACCAAGGCGCAGGAGCGGAGCATCGGTGGGCGGGGTCGTCCCTAGATGGCCTGGACGAGGCGCCGGCGCGCCACCCACGCTGCGGCGGCGAGGCCGGCGAGCACGAGGAGCCAGCGCTCGGGCTGGCGCACTGCGGTGATCGAGAACGCGTAGGCCGCCACCGGCGTCTCGGCGGCGACCACGCGCATCGGGATGTCGGCGAACGCCGCCTCGCCGGTGGCGTCGAGCGCCGCCTGCGGCCCGGCGACGGTGAGGCGGTAGACGTCCGAGAAGGAGTAGAACGCCGCCGGAGCCGTCGCCGCGCCATAGAGCCCGTCGGGAAACTGGAAGCGCAGGTCCGCGCCTGCCGGGTCGAAGCGCAGGCCTTCGCCCGCGTCGGCGGCGCCGCTCGCGAAGAGCACGAGCGCCGTGAAGACGAGATACCGGATGAGATTCATGAGCGTCCCGGCATGCTAGGGGGGTCCTATTACGGCGCTCCGGCGGCGCCGCGCTCGCGGGGATACGCCGGGCGGACTAGTGGGTCGCCGAACAGCGACCGGGCATCGCTCCTTCACGGACAGAAAAAGAAAAGGGCCCGCGGGCCCTTTTGCTTTTTTGCGGAAAGCCGCTTCTACGTGTTCAGGATCCGCAGCTCGAGCGCCTTGCCGATCGCCTGGGTGCGGTTCACGACGTTCAGCTTGCGCAGGATCTTCTGCACATGGTTCTTCACTGTGAGCGGGCTGATCTTGAGGATGGCGCCGATCTCGAAGTTCGACTTGCCGAGGTAGATCCACTTCAGGATGTCCTGCTCGCGCGCGGTGAGCACGCTCTGGCCCGAGGGCTTGTCGAGCGTGCCCGGGTTCCTCTGCGCCTGCGTGCGCGCCCAGGCGGCGTGCATCGCGGGAACGACGAGCTGCGCAAGGTAGGCCTGGCGCGCCGCGACGCTGCCCGGCCGGCAGGCGAAGACGAACAGGCTGAGGGCGCGCCCGTCGCTGTCGGCGAGGCCGTGGACGAGGAGCTGGGTCGCGCCCAGGCGCTCGATCTCGCGCGCGAAGCCGCCGTTGCCGATCAGGTTGCCCTGCGCGCCCGGCCCGCACTCGAAGGAGAAGGGCTGGTGGCGCCTCTCCTCCCACGCCTTGAGCAGCGCCGGCGCGACGGACGTGTCGCGCAGGAACATGTCGGAGAACAGCGTCGGCTCGGGCGTGGTCATGGAGAAGCCGTCGGCGCGGAACACCGGCGGCTTGCCGTGGCACAGCACGCACACCAGCAGCTCGTGGCGGATCAGGCTCTGCAGTAGCCCCTGCGTCCAGCTGAAGAAATGCGCGCGCGCGTGCACGCGCAGCGACGCGTCGAGGTTGAGCACGATCGACTCGATCTGCAGGAAGTCCGCCGCCGCGGAGTGCGCGTCGGCGGCCGGATCGGCCGCCGGGGCGCTCACGGGAGCGGAAGCCGGGGTGTGAAGCGATTCTATGGTTGTCACTCGCATGTCAGGTCCTTGGGCTCCAGTGAGCGCGGCCAATATAGGAGATGCACCCGCTCGGTCGTTGCTCGGCGCCACCCGCCGAACCCTAGTCCGGTGCGCCTATCCGCGCGCCGCGGGCGCAACATCGTCAATGAACGCAACTGCCCTACGCTGCGAGGGCCTTGCAAGCCGCCCCCGAAATCCGAGCGCGCGCCTCCGAGCCGCGCACGCGCCTGCTTTTGAGCCAGCCGGGGCGCGGCGCCCTGGTCCGCGCGACCGTCGACCCGGTCGTCGCCATCGGGACGCTGGTCGCCGCGCTCGCGGCGTACGGCGCGCCGTTCGACGGCTCCTGCCTGATCCTGTCGCTGCTCGTCTTCGCGATGACCTTCCCGGGCAGCCTCGCGCGCGATTCGGCGAGCGCCGGCGGGCTCGCGTTCGACATCGTCACCGGCTGGATCGTGATCGCGGCATTGCTCGTCCTCCTCGGCTGGGCCTCGCACACGCTGCCCGCCTTCGATCCGCGCGTGCTCTTCGCCTGGGCGGCGGCGACGCCGGTCGCGCTCTATGCGGCGCACCGGCTGCTGCCGGTCGTCCTGCCCCGGGTGCTCGCCACCGAGGCGCTGCGCAAGACCGCGGTCATCGCCGGGGCGAACGACCTCGGGCGCCGGCTCGCGCGGCACGTGCAGGCCGACCGCCTGCTCGGCGTGCGCTTCCTCGGCTACTTCGACGACCGCGCCTCCGGCCGCACGCAGAGCGTGCCGGCGAAGGAGAACCTGGGCCCGCTCTCCCGCCTGGCCGACTACTGCCGGGCGAACCGCGTCGACACGATCTACATCGCGCTGCCGATGGCCTCGCAGCCGCGCATCCTGAAGCTCCTCGAGGACCTGCGCGACACCACGGCGTCGATCTACTTCGTGCCGGACATCTTCGTCTTCGACCTGATCCAGGCGCGCGTCGACTCGATCGGCGGCCTGCCGGTCGTCGCGGTCTGCGAGACGCCCTTCTACGGCATGAACGGCCTGGTGAAGACGGCGAGCGACTTCCTCCTCGGCGGCGTCATCCTCGCGCTCGTGGCGCCGCTCCTCGCGCTGATCGCGATCGGCGTCAAGCTCTCCTCGCCCGGCCCGGTGCTCTTCAAGCAGCGCCGCTACGGCGTCGACGGGCGCAAGATCATCGTCTACAAGTTCCGCACCATGACCGTCGCCGAGGACGGCGACGTGGTGCGCCAGGCGACGCGCAACGACAGCCGCATCACGAGGTTCGGGGCGTTCCTGCGCAAGAGCTCGCTCGACGAGCTGCCCCAGTTCATCAACGTGATGCAGGGGCGCATGAGCGTGGTGGGGCCGCGGCCGCACGCCGTGGCGCACAACGAAATGTACCGCAAGCTGATCCGCGGCTACATGATCCGGCACAAGGTGAAGCCGGGCATCACCGGCCTCGCGCAGGTGAACGGCATGCGCGGCGAGACCGACACCGTGGAGAAGATGCAGAAGCGGGTCGAGTACGACCTCGCCTACCTGCGCAACTGGTCGGTGCTCCTCGACCTGCAGATCATCCTCAAGACCCTCGCGGTCGTCGTGAAAGGCAGCAATGCTTATTAGAAACTGGTGCCTCTTCTGCGCCGGGCTCGTCGCGCTGCAGATCTTCTCGCTCGCCGCGATGCCCTTCCCGCCGCTCGAGCCGGGCGACGCCATCTGGCATTTCATCGCGTACGCGGCGCTCACGCTGCTCCTGTGGATCGCGACCGACGGCCGCCGGCCGCTGCTCGTGGTCGGCGTCGCGACCGCGGTCGCGCTCTGCGACGAGCTGCGCCAGTCCTTCGTCCCCGGGCGCAGCGCGGACTTCATGGACTTCGTCGCCGACGCGGCGGCGGCGTTCGCCACCGGCGCGCTGCTGCGCTGGAAAACCGGAGCCAAGACCTCATGTGCGGAATCGTCGGCGCCGTAGCGCGGCGCAACGTCGTCCCGATCCTGATCGAGGGCCTGCGGCGCCTCGAGTACCGCGGCTACGACTCGGCCGGAGTCGCCGTCATCAACGGCACCCTGCAGCGGCTGCGGGCCTCCGGCCGCGTCGCCGAGCTGGAAAAGATGGTCCGGGACAACGACCTGCACGGCAACGTCGGCATCGGCCACACGCGCTGGGCGACCCACGGCGTGCCCTCGGAGCGCAACGCCCACCCGCACGTCTCGGGCGGCGTCTCGGTGGTGCACAACGGCATCATCGAGAACCACGACGAGGTGCGCGCCCGGCTGCGCGCGCACGGCTACGAGTTCACCTCCGACACCGACACCGAGGTGATCGCGCACCTGGTGCATTCCTTTCTCGCCTCCGGCAGCGGGCTGTTCGAAGCCGTCCGGAAAGCCGCTCGCGAACTGACCGGCGCCTACGCCATCGCGGTGATCTCGTCGCAGGACAAGGAAAAGCTGGTGGTCGCCCGCATGGGCGCGCCGCTGCTGCTCGGCCTGGGCGAGGACGAGAACTTCGCCGCCTCGGACACCTCGGCGCTCCTGCAGGTGACGCGCCGCATGATCTACCTCGAGGAAGGCGACTGCGCGGAGGTCACCCTGCGCAGCGTTCGCATCGTCGACGCGCGCGGCCACCGGGTGGAGCGCCCGCTGCACGTGAGCCAGCTCACCGCGGACGCGATGGAGCTCGGCGCCTACCGGCACTACATGCAGAAGGAGATCTTCGAGCAGCCCGCCGCCATCGAGGCGACCCTCGAGCGCCTGATGAACGCCCAGAGCCTCGTCCCGGAGGTGTTCGGCTTCCAGGCCAGGGAAACACTGGAAAAAATCGACGCCGCGCTGATCCTCGCGTGCGGCACGAGCTACCACGCGGGCTGCGTCGCGAAGTACTGGCTCGAGGCCATGGCCGGCCTGCCGTGCAGCGTCGAGATCGCGAGCGAATACCGCTACCGCGACACGGTGCCGGACCCGCGCACGCTGGTGGTGGTGATCTCGCAGTCCGGCGAGACCGCGGACACGATCGCCGCCCTGCAGCATGCGAAGAGCCTCGGCCACCCGCATTCGCTCGCCATCTGCAACGTGGCGGAATCGTCCCTCACGCGCCATGCCGGGCTGAAGTTCCTCACGCGCGCCGGCCCGGAGATCGGCGTCGCCTCGACCAAGGCGTTCACCGCGCAGCTGTCCGCGCTTCTGGTCCTTTCGCTGGTTCTCGCGAAGACGCGAAAAAGGCTGCCCGCCGAGCAGGAAAGCCGGATGCTCGAAGCCCTGCGCGCGCTGCCCGGCGCGGCCGCGAACGCGCTGCGCACGGAGCCGGAAATGGCACAGTGGGCCGCGAAGTTCGCCGGCTGCGAGCACGCGCTCTTTCTGGGCCGCGGCGTCCACTACCCGATCGCCATGGAAGGCGCGCTGAAGCTCAAGGAGATCTCCTATATCCACGCGGAAGCCTATGCCGCAGGGGAACTGAAACACGGGCCGCTCGCGCTTGTCGACCGCGCGATGCCGGTCATCGCGATCGCGCCCAAGGACGCGCTGCTCGACAAGCTGAAGTCGAACCTGCAGGAAGTGCGGGCGCGCGGCGGCGAGCTCTACGTGCTGGCCGACCGGGAGGCGCACGTCGCCGACGCGCCGGGCGTGCACGTGGCGCGCATGCACGCCTGCCCGCCGGTCCTCTCGCCGATCGTGAGCACCCTGCCGCTGCAGCTGCTCGCGTACCACGCCGCCCTCCTGCGAGGGAACGACGTGGACAAGCCGCGCAACCTCGCTAAGTCAGTGACGGTGGAGTAGCCGCGACGCGCGCCGGCGCCCCGGCGACGGCCGCCAGGTCGACCTCGGGCTTGAAGCGGTAGCCCGTGCCGCGCACCGTCTCGATCAGCTTGTCGTGCCCCGTCGGGGCGAGCGCCTGGCGCAGGCGCCGGATGTGGACGTCCACGGTGCGCTCCTCCACGAACACGTGCTCGCCCCACACCTCGTCCAGCAGCCTCGCCCTGGAGAAGACGCGCCCGGGGTGGGTCATGAAGAAGTGCAGCAGCCGGAGCTCCGTGGTCCACAGGTCGATCGGCTTCTCGCCCGCGCTCACCGTGTGCGCGGCGGGGTCGATGCGCAGGCCCGAGACCTCGACCACGTCGTCGGCGAGCTGCGGCGCGCGCCGGCGCATGACCGCCTTGATCCTCGCCAGCAGCTCGCGCGCGGAAAAGGGCTTGGTCACGTAGTCGTCGGCGCCGCTCTCGAGCGCCGTGACCTTGTCCTGCTCCTCCACGCGCCCGGAGAGCAGCACGATGGAGATGTCCTTGGTGCGCGAGTCGGAGCGCAGCCGGCGCGCGAACGTCAGTCCCGGGATGCCGGGCAGCATCCAGTCGAGCAGAACCAGGTCCGGCCGCGAGTCGCGCACGAGCGCCTCGGCCTGCGGCACGTCTCCGGCGCACATGACGCGATAGCCGGCGCGCTGCAGGTTCGCGGCGAGCAGGTCGCGGATCGCTTGTTCGTCTTCGACTACGAGGATGGAACCGCCCATGGGGTCTCCCGGCTATTTGTTGGCCGGCCCATGGTAGGGAGCACTCCGGGCGGCGGATATCACCGTCCCCTTATTTAACAGTCGTGTCATATTGGCCTCTTGTCGTTCTTTACCGACAAGCGGACCGGGCTAGGCCGTGCCGAGAAGGCTCTCCAGGAACTGCGGGCTCACCGGCTTGACGAGGTGCAGCTCGCACCCCGCCTCCGCGGAGCGGCGGCGGTACTCGTCCTGCCCATAGCCGCTCACGACGATGACGCGCGTGCCCTCGAGGCCGACCTCGGTTTTCAGGCGCTGGCACAGCTCGAAGCCGTCCATGCCGGGCAGCCCGAGGTCGAGGAAGATGATCTCCGGCCGCATGCGGCGCGCGATGTCGAGCGCGGCATAGCCGTTGATCGCGAACTCGACCTGGTGCCCCATGTCGCGCAGCACGAGCGTCATGCTCTCCACGGAGTCGAGGTTGTCCTCCACCACCAGCACGCGCTTCGCGGGCCCCTTCATGGCGCACACCCTGAGCGCGCGGTTGTTACAGCGCAACCGTGTAGCCGAACGACTACAGTGGCTTGCGCTAGACTGGGCGCGTGGTCGGCCTCGAGGACATCCGCGCCGCCGCCGCGCGCATCGCCGGCGCCACCGAGCGGACGCCGCTCGTGCACAGCCGCACGCTCTCCGCGCTGAGCGGCGCGGAAGTCTTCCTCAAGTTCGAGAACCTGCAGTTCACCGCGTCGTTCAAGGAGCGCGGCGCGCTGAACAAGCTGCTGTCGCTCTCGGAAGAGGAGCGCAGGCGCGGCGTCATCGCCATGAGCGCCGGCAACCATGCGCAGGCGGTCGCCTACCATGCCTCGCGCCTCGGCATCCCGGCGGTCATCGTCATGCCGAAGGGCTCGCCCAACACGAAGATCAAGAACACGCGCGTCCACGGCGCCGAGGTCGTGCTCGCCGGCGAGTCGCTCGCCGAGGCCGGCGAGCACGCGCAGGCCCGCGCGAGCCGCGAGCACCTGGTGTTCGTGCACCCGTACGAGGACGAGCGCGTCATCGCCGGCCAGGGAACCGTCGGCCTCGAGATGCTCGAGGCCGAGCCGCGGCTCGACGCGCTCATCGTCCCGGTCGGCGGCGGCGGACTCATCTCGGGCATCGCGATCGCGGCGAAGGCCCTCAAGCCGGCGATCCTCGTGCACGGCGCGGAGTCGAAGACCTATCCGTCGATGTCGCAGCGGCTGAAGGGCGAGCCGATCCGCGTCGGCGGCGACACCATCGCCGAGGGCATCGCCGTGAAGGACGTCGGCGACATCGCCTTCGGCGTCGTGCAGCGCCTCGTCGAGGACGTGATGGTGGTGGAGGAGGAATCGATCGAGCGCGCGGTCGTGGCGCTGATCGAGATCGAGAAGACCGTCGCGGAGGGCGCGGGCGCCGCGGCGCTGGCGGCGCTGCTCGACCATCGCGCGCGCTTCGCCGGCAAGCGCGTCGGCATCCCCATTTCGGGCGGCAACATCGACAGCCGCGTGCTCGCCTCGGTCCTGATGCGCGGCCTGGTGCGCGACGCGCGCCTCGTGCGGCTTCACGTCACCCTGCAGGACGTCTCGGGGAGCCTCGCCAAGGTCGCGACCTGCATCGCCGACGCGGGCGGCAACATCGTGGAAGTGCAGCACCAGAGGATCTTCGGCACCGCGTCCGTGCGCACGCCCGAGGTCGAGTTCCTCGTCGAGACGCGCGACCGCGAGCACACCGAAGCGCTGGTGCGCTCGCTTCAGGACAAGGGACTCAGGGTCTCGATTTCGTGACGTCGGTGTCGCGGCCGGAGTCCGGCCGCACGCCGGGCTCCTGCCCCGCCGTCAGGTGCCCGCCGGGCCGCGCGCGTCGCTGTTGTCGTACACCGAGATCTCCACCAGGTTCAGGTCCGGGTCGCGCACGTAGACGGAGCGGATCGGGCCCTTCGCGCCGGTCTTCTTCACCGGTCCTTCCTCGATTCTTATTTTTTCCCTCTCCAGGTTCCGGATCACTTCCTCCAGAGGAACGGCAGCAATGAAGCACAGGTCGAGCGTCCCGGGCGCGGCGACGTGCGCGCGCGGCGAGAATTCCCGCCCCCACTCGTGGACATTGATCTTCTGCGCGCCGAAGACGAACGCGATGCGCTCCTCGGTCGGCGTGCGAAAGGTCGTGAGCTTCATGCCGAGCACCTCGGTGTAGAAGCGGATGCAGGCCGGCTTGTCGCGCGTGGTGAGGACGATGTGGTCGATGTGGTCGATCATCAGATGATCTTCTTCTCGTAAAAACTGCTGATCTCGGCGGGCGTGAAGCCGAGCTCCTCGAGCACCGTTGCCGTGTGCTCGCCGAGCTTCGGCGCGGCCGAGCGGATGGCGCCGGGCGTGGCCGAGAGCTTCGGCACGATGCCCGGGACCTTGAGCGGCTCGCCGTCGCCGGCGACGATGTCCTGGAGCATGCCGCGCGCGGCGAAGTGCGGGTCGGCGGCGATGTCCGCCGCGCTGTAGATGCGGCCGGCGGGGACTTCCGCCTTTTCCATCGCTTCCAGGACCTGCTCCCGCGAAAAGCGCGAAGTCCATGCCGCGATCGCGTCGTCGATCCTTTCCATCTGCGCGGCGCGGCCGTCGTTCTTCGCGAGCGCGGGATCGTCGCGCAGGTCCTCGCGACCGATCGCGGTCATGAGGCGATGAAAGAGGCTGTCCGCGTTGCCGGCGATGAGCACGTACGAGCCGTCGCCGCAGGGATAGAGGTTGGAAGGCGCGATGCCGGGAAGCGCGCTGCCGGAGCGCTCGCGCACGTAGCGCTGCGCGTCGTATTCGGGCAGCAGGCTCTCCATGACGTTGAAGACCGATTCGTACAGGGCGACGTCCACCACCTGCCCTTTCCCCGTCTTGCGCACTTCGTGCAGCGCCATCAGCGCGCCGATCACGCCGTGCAGCGAGGCGAGCGTATCGCCGATCGACAGGTTGGGCCGCACCGGCGGCCGGTCGGGAAAGCCGGTGACGTAGCGCAGCCCGCCCAGCGCCTCGGCGATCGCCGCGAAGCCGGGCCGCTCGCGGTAGGGACCGCTCTGGCCGTAGCCGGAGATGCGCACCAGCACGAGCTTCGGGTTCTCGCGCGAGAGCGCCTCCCATCCGAGGTTCCATTTCTCGAGCGCGCCGGGGCGGAAATTCTCGATCACGATGTCCGCCCGCTTCGCGAGCCGGCGCACGACCTCCTGCCCCTCGGGCCGGCGCAGGTCGCAGGTGACCGACTTCTTGTTCCGCGACTGCACGTGCCACCAGAGCGACACGCCGTTGCGCATCTTGCGCCAGCGGCGCAGCGGATCGCCGTCGCCGGGCGGTTCCACCTTGACGACTTCCGCGCCGAAATCGCCGAGCGTCTTGGCGCAGAACGGCCCGGCGATCAGGCTGCCGAGCTCGAGGACGCGGACCCCGGCGAGAGGGCCGCCTTTCTCTTCCGCCGCCATAAGAAGGCGCAAATTCTAGCGGCGAAAATAAAAAAGCCCGCGCGAGGCGGGCTTTTTGCCGGTGCGGCCGCGATCTAGTTGCGGCAGCTGCCCGGGACGTACTTCTGGTTCAGCGCGGTGGCGCCGCTCGCGACGCTGGACGTGTTGCAGGTCCAGGTCTTGCCGCCGTCGACCGAGTTCAGCGCGACGCTCAGGCCCGTGATGTTGCTGTTGATGCCCGAGGACTTCATCGTCGCCTGCAGCGTGACGGAGCCCGGGGCGGCGGTTGCCGGCGTTCCGGCAAGGCTGATGCTCGCCGTGTACTTGCCCGCCGTGTTGCCCATCACCGAAGCGGTGTCCGACGGCCAGAGGCCCTTGTCGGCATAGTATTCCGCGAACGGGGTCTTGCCCGAGCCGAGCAAGCTCACTGCCTCGGACACCTGCGCCCGCGCGATGTAGTCCTGGTAGGCCGGAATCGCCACCGCCGCCAAGATACCGATGATCGCCACCACGATCATCAGTTCGATGAGCGTAAAGCCCTTCTGGAGCCGCTTCATGGATTGCCTTTCTTTAGAGTTGGGCCGACGGCTGCATCGGCTAGGCATTATGCGCCCCGCAGCCCCCGCGGGCCCGCTTTTCGGGGAGAACGAGGGCAAAGTTCACCCTTTCTTTGCTTCTTTTGACGGATTTTGAGGAAAAAGCGGAAAAAGCGCTTATTTGCGCTTCAGCAGGCGCAGCGGGTTGTACTCGAGCACCGTCTCGCCCCGCTGGTTGATCACCTTGTTCGCGAAGCGCACGAGGCCGCGGTCGCCTTTCGAGGTCAGGCGCTGCTCGATCACCTGCCCTTCGACATGGATGGTGTCGCCGACGCGCGTGGGGCCTTTCACGTCGAGCGTCGCGTTGAGGAACGCGAGCCCGGTGTCCTGCATCGTCGGGAGAAGCAGCCCTTCGGCGAATGCATAGACGAGCGCCGCCGGCACCGCGCGGCCCTGGATCGCGCGCCCGGATGCGTCATCGACAGTGAAGAGCTCCTCGGTGAGCCAGGTCAGGTTGACGAACGCCGCCAGATCGGCCTCGGCGATCGTGCGCCGGTGCGTGCGGAAGCGGAATCCCACGCGCAGGTCTTCGTAGCAAAACCCCCGCCCCACCAGGGCGACCACGGCGCCAACCGGCTCGCTCATTGTGGCATTCTAGCGCCGCGATGGCGGACGCCCTCGGCACGCGCGGCAAGCTCGGCATCCTCGCGCCCTCGACCAACACCTCGGTGCAGCCGGAGTTCGAGGCGATGCGCCCGTGGGGCATCACGCACCACCATTCGCGGCTCGTCATCCCGGACAGCCGCGTCACCGACGACAAGAGCTTCCTCGCGATGATGGACGATATCCGCGGCGCGCTCTTCCCGGCGCTCGAGTCGGTCCTCACCTGCGACCCCGACTACGTCGTCCTCGGCATGTCGTCGGAGACCTTCTGGGACGGCCTCGCGGGCTCGCAGAGGCTGCTTCGCAAGCTCGAGAAGACCGCAAAGCGCGGCGTCGCCATGGGCGCGGACGCGTGCCGCGCGGCGCTCAAGGCCTACGGGCGCAGCATCAAGCGGCTCGGCATCGTCACGCCCTACATGCCGGCCGGCGACCGGCAGGTGCTGCGCTTCTTCACCGATTGCGGCTACGAAGTCGTGAACCTGCTCGGGCTCAAATGCAGGAGCCCGGTGCTGATCGCGCACGAGTCGAAGCAGACCCTGCGCGACGCGGTGCTGAAGGTGAACCAGGGCAAGGTGGACGCGATCGTGCAGGTCGGCACCAACCTCGCGATGGCCGAGGTCGCCGCGATGGCGGAATTCTGGCTCGACAAGCCGGTGATCGCGATCAACACCGCGACCTACTGGTATGCGCTTCGCCAGTACGGGATCAAGGACAAGATCCCGGGCTTCGGCTCCTTATTGATGGAGCATTGAGCTCAGGCGCCGGTCGACGCCGGAGCGCCGGTCGCGCACCGGCCCCGGGTCGCGCGCGTCGCGCAGCGCCAGCCCGGCCAGCAGCACCAGCGCGCTCGCGGCGAGGAACGCCCAGTCGTAGACCGGCATGTGCGTAGGCAGGTCGCGCACGTGGTGGATGCCGAGGATGAGCGGATCGACGATGCCGTCCACGAGATTGAACGCGCCCCAGCCCACGAGCAGCGAGCCGGAGAAGGCGCGCCCCGACGGCATGCGCCCCGGCGCGCGGAACGCCGAATAGAGGAAGACCGCGCCGAGCGCCGCGACGATCCACATGCCGAAGTAGGCCCAGGCGTCGCCCCCGACCATCTCCT
>DASRFM010000005.1:0-33656 GCA_035651575.1 Burkholderiales bacterium
GTTTGAGAGGGGCTACTCCTAGTACGAGAGGACCGGAGTGGACGCACCCCTGGTGTACCGGTTGTCACGCCAGTGGCATTGCCGGGTAGCTATGTGCGGAAGAGATAACCGCTGAAAGCATCTAAGCGGGAAACTTGCCTCAAGATGAGACTTCCCGGGGGCTCGACCCCCCTGAAGGGTCGTCCTAGACCAGGACGTTGATAGGCAGGGTGTGCAAGGGCCGCGAGGCCTTGAGCTAACCTGTACTAATTGCCCGTGCGGCTTGACCCTATAACCGTGAGCATCGCTGCGCGATGCCGGCGGAAGGGCGCTTGGCGCAATCCGATCCAGACGGGTTTCTCGCGAAACCCCAAGACTTCACTTCTTCAATCTTCTACCTGGCGGCCACAGCAGCCTGGACCCACGCCTTCCCATCCCGAACAGGACCGTGAAACGGGTTTGCGCCGATGATAGTGTGCAATCGCGTACGCGAAAGTAGGTTACCGCCAGACCCTCTCCAAGCAGAAAAGCCCGATCTCCCCGAGGTCGGGCTTTTTTGTTTCTACAATGTCCGCATGAAGAATTCCCGTCGATCTCTCCTGCGGCGGGCCGCGGCCCTCGCCGCGCTGCCGATGCTTGCAGGGCTCGCACGAGCCCAGTCGTATCCAGGCCATCCGGTCCGCATCGTCGTTGGCTACGCACCGGGCGGCTCGACCGACATCCTCGCGCGCCGCATGGGGCAATGGCTTTCGGAGCGCCTGGGACAGCAGTTCTTCGTCGAGAACCGGGCCGGCGCCGGGTCGAACCTCGGCACGGAAGCCGTCGTCAGCGCGGCCCCGGACGGGCATACGCTGCTGCTCGTCACGCCGGCGAACCTGATCAACGCCGCGCTCTATCCGAGCCTCAAGTTCAACTTCGAGCGCGACATCGCCCCGGTGGTGCTGATGACGCGCGAGCCGAACGCCATGGTCGTGCACCCCTCGGTCCCCGCGAAATCGCTGGCGGAGTTCATCGCTTACGCCAAGGCCAATGCCGGCAAGATCGCGATGGCCTCGGGCGGCAACGGCGCGTCCTCGCACATCTCAGGCGAGATGTTCAAGATGCTCGCTGGCGTGGACATGGTGCACGTGCCCTACAAAGGCGCCGGGCCGGCGCTCACCGCGGTCGTGGGCGGGCAGGCGCAGCTCTACTTTTCTCCGCTGTCCGCGACGCTGAGCTACGTGAAGCAGGGCCAGCTGCGAATGCTGGCCGTGACGACCGACAAGCGCTCGGCCCTGATGCCGGACATCCCGGCGATCGGCGAGCAGGTTTCCGGCTACGAGGCGAGCCAGCTCTATGGCATCGGGGCGCCGCGGGCTACGCCCGCGGAGATCATCGACAAGCTCAACCGCGAGGTGAACGCGGTCCTCGCCGAGCCCGAGGCGAAAGCGCGGCTGGCGGAGCTCGGCATGACCCCGGTCGGCGGCAGCGCGGCCGAGTTCCGCAGGGTCATCGCCGACGAGACGGAGAAGTGGGGCAAGGTGGTGAGGTTTTCCGGGGCAAGGATTGACTGAGCGCGCTCCGGCCGGAACCACGCTGCTGGTCCAGGGCGGCCGGCCGCTCACGCCGGGCGCGGACTGGCACCAGCCCGCCTGCGCCGATATCGCCATCGCCGGCGACGCGATCGCCGGCATCCGCGATCGCTATGACGTTCCGGGCCGCTCGGTCGAGATCGTCGATGCGCGCGATCACCTGGTGCTTCCCGGGTTCGTCAATGCGCACTATCACTCGCACGACGTGCTGGCGAAAGGCACGCTCGAGGAGGTGCCGCTCGAGACCTGGCGGCTCTATGCGCTGCCGCCGCAGTATCCGCCGCGGTCCGTCGAGGAGGTGCGCGCGCGCACCCTGCTCGGGGCGCTGGAATGCCTGCGCTCTGGCATGACGACCATCCAGGACATGCTGACGCTGTATCCGTACGACGAGCGCCACATGGAAGCCGTCATGGCGGCCTACGAGCAGGTCGGCATCCGGGTCGTATTCGCCCTGCAATACGCCGACCGCAAGGGCATCGAGACCATCCCGTTCTGGAAGGACACGTTCCCGGCGGAGCTGCACCCGCTGCTCTCGACCGCGGCCGAGCCCGAGCGCAAGCTCGACCTGCTCGGGCACTTCGAGGCCACGCGCCTCAAGGCGCCGGCGCGCCCGCTGGTGTCCTGGGCGCTCGGGCCCTCGTCCCCGGAGCGCTGCTCCACCGCATTGATGCAACGCACGATGGAGCTCGCGCGGCGCTACGACCTGCCGGTCTACACGCACATCTACGAGTCGCGCGGCATGGCGCTGCAGGCGCGTCTCACGCTGCCCCAATACAGCGGCCTGCTCATCCGCCGGCTCGCGGACGAGGGGGTGCTCGACCCGAGGCTCAACTTCGCCCACAGCGTCTGGCTGTCGCAGGAGGAGATCGAGCTCCTCGCCGAGCACGGCGCGGGCGCGGTGATCAATCCGCAGGGCAACCTGAAGATGAAATGCGGCATCCCGCCGATCCGCGCGCTGCAGGAAGCCGGCGTCCGGGTCGCGCTCGGCTGCGACAACTGCAGCTGCTCCGACGCGCAGAACATGTTCGTCGCCATGAAGCTCTTCGCGCTGCTCGCGGCGGTCAGCGACCCGATTCCGGGCCCGCCGCAGGCCGCGGCGGCCATCCGTGCGGCGACGCAATCCGGCGCGGACGGCGCCCGCCTCGGGGACCGCATCGGCCGCATCGAAGAGGGCTTCAAGGCCGACCTCACCCTCATCGACATGAACGACCCGAGCTGGTCGCCCCTCAACAGCGCCGCGCGCCAACTGGTGCACCTCGAGGCCGGGCGCGGCGTGCGGACGGTGCTGGTGAACGGCAGGATCGTCGTTCGCGGCGGCAAGCTCGTCAGCGTCGACGAGGGCACGATCTACGAGGCGGTGAAGACGGTCATGCCCGGCTTCCGCAAGGACTTCGCGGAGATCTCCGCGCGGGTCGCGAAGCTGCAGCCGTGGCTCGACCGGGCGCACCGCCAGATCCTCGATGCCGAGCTCGATGTTGAACGTCTGCCGTTTCGCTAGCCGGTTGCCGTAGTCCACCCGTCACGGGGTCCGCGCCCGCCCGGAGGTAGACCCGGCGGCCCATGGGCCTTACGTTCAACGCCATGGATGCCAAAACCGGCGGGGAAGCATTCGACACCCACGTCGATGCTTTCGTATTGGGGATGAATGACACGGCCCTGACCGCGATCCGCGCGCTGGGCAGGGAAGGGATCTCGGTCAGCGGGTTCGATGTCGGCGCCGGGCGCGCCGGATTTCTGTCCCGCTATTGCAGGGCGGCCGAGGTCTGCCCCGATCCGCTCGAGCAACCAGGCGAGCTGGTCCGGTTCCTGAGGCACCGGGCCGCGGGCCGGCCGGGAAAAGTCGCCGTATTTCCGACCTCGGACTTGTTCTTCCTCTTCCTTTCGCGGCACCGCGCGCAGCTCGAAGACCGGTTCCTGATCAACCTGCCTGCCGTCGAGGTCGCCGAAAGCGTGGTGAACAAGCGCGGGCTCTACGAGCTCGCGGCCGCGAACGGCACCCCATTCCCGGCCGCGCGCTTTCCGGAGAGCTACGAGGACGCGGTCGCGGTCAAGGACGCGCTGCGCTATCCGGCGTTCATCAAGCCCTACTGGGGACACCAGTGGCGGCGGCATTTCGGCGGAATGCACAAGGGATTCAAGGTGCATTCGCCCGACGAATTCCTGGCTCGATTCCGGGAGGTCCTCGCTTCGGGTCATCCCGCGCTGGTCCAGCCCTACATCACGAGCCCCGACGACAACCTGTTCAGCCTGTCCCTGTACATGAGCCAGGGCGGCGAAGTGCTGGCGGCATTCCCGCGCAGGCAGGTGCGGCAGTTTCCACCGAACTCCGGAACCGTCACGCTGGCGGTGAGCGAAAGCAACCCCGATCTGGTGGCCACCGGCGCGCACTTCTGCCGCTCGATCGGCTATCGCGGCATCGCGGGGCTCGAATTCAAGCGCGATCGCGAGGACGACCAGTACAAGCTTCTGGACTTCAATCCCCGGCTGATGCTCTCCGACGGGCTGTCGGCGCATTGCGGCATCAACCTGCCGCTCCTGCAGTACCTCGACCTCACGGGCCAGAACCCGGCGCCGCGCACCGCATACACGCAAGGCGTGACGTGGCTCGAGTCCATGGCGGACTTCGATGCCTTCAAGGAGTATCACGAGCGCGGCGAGCTTGGATTCAAGGAGTGGCTGAAGTCCTGGAGCCGGGCGCGCGCCTTCGCATCATTCGCGTGGGACGATCCGCTGCCTTTCCTCGTGGCGCGCAAGTTCGGCCTGTCCTATGGGAGGATCCTGGAGTACGCCATAAAAGAGTTCCTCCACGGCGTGCAGCCGCTCGTGACACTCCCGGGCAAGACGCACTGGCGGTCCTCCCGGTAGTTCGCCGCTACAATGGCGCCGATGCTGGCGCCGCTGAAGCGCTTGCTGCTCCGCATGAGCGGCAACTCGATCGCAGCCAACCTGCGCATGTGGTCGGACTGGGACTGGTCGCGCCGCGGCGAGGAATGGACCAGCTCGCCGCAGTGGAAAGCGAGCCTCGTGCGCCATGTCCTCGAGCCGAATGTCCCGGCCGGCAGCCGCGTGCTCGAGATCGGCCCCGGCGCCGGGCGCTGGACGGAGGTGCTGCAGCGGCGCGCCTCGCATCTGACCCTCGTGGATCTCGCGCCGCGCTGCATCGAGCTCTGCCGCGAGCGCTTCGGCGACGCGGGCAACATCGAGTACCACGTCAACGACGGCCGCGATCTCGGCTTCGTTCCGGATGCTTCGGTCGACCGCATCTGGTCATTCGACGTCTTCGTCCACATCCAGGCGAGCGATGTCGAGCGCTACGTCCGACAATTCCCGCGGCTCCTCGCGCCCGGCGGCGTGGGCGTCGTGCACCATTCGAAGGACGGCAAGACGCGGCGCGGCTGGCGCAGCGACATGACGGCCGGCACCATGCGCCGCTTGTGCGAGGAAAACGGCCTCGAGGTGGTGCAGCAGTTCGATTCCTGGGACGAGGGCCGCGTGCGGCTCTGGGGCAGCGAAGGAGGTCCGGACATCGTCACGATCTTCCGCCGCCGGTCCGCCTAGCGGGCGCATTGCCACACGGCCGATCCCGGCGCAAGATGGCGCGCAGGAGGAGACATGACAGCCCACAAAGCGAAAGCCGTGGCGGCCGCCGGTGCTGCCCTGCTGGGCCTGCTCTCGGCCGCGCCCGCGCCGGCGCAGGAGAGCTATCCGACCAAGCCCATCCGCCTGATGGTGTCCTTCGCGGCGGGTGGCCCGACCGATACGGTCGCGCGCATCATGGCCGCGAAGATGACCGAGCTCCTCGGCCAGACCATCGTGGTCGAGAACCGCACCGGCGCCGGCGGCAACATCGGCGCCGACGTGGTCGCCAAGTCGGCGCCCGACGGCTATACGCTGCTGATGGCCACGGTGTCCACGCACGCCATCAATCCCGGGCTCTACAAGAAGATGCCGTACGACCCGGTGCAGGATTTCTCGCCGGTCGCGCAGGTCGGCGTCACGCCGTGCGTGCTCGCGGTCAACTCTGCCATGCCGGTGAGCGACGTGAAGGGCCTGATCGCGCTCCTGAAGGCGAATCCCGGCAAGTACAGCTTCGGCTCCTCGGGCATGGGCTCGATCCTTCACCTGTGCGGCGAGGAGTTCAAGTCCATGGCGGGCGGGCTCGAGGCGACGCACGTTCCCTATCGCGGCTCGGCTCCGATGATGGCCGACCTGGTCGGCGGGCAGATCGCGTTCGCGTTCGACGCGCTGCCGACCGTGCTGCCGCAGGTGCAGGGCGGAAAGATCCGCGCGATCGGCGGCGGCATGGCGACTCGCGCGCGGGCGATGCCGGACCTGCCCACGCTGCAGGAGCAGGGCGTGGGCGGCTTCGAGTGCTATACGTGGAACGCGATCCTCGCGCCTGCGAGGACGCCGGCGCCCATCGTGAACCGGCTCGCCAGCGCGATCGACAAGTCGCTCGAGGATCCTGTGGTGTTCAAGCACCTGCAGGACGCCGGCGTCGATCCGACGCCGGGCAGCACGCCGGAGAAGCTCGCCGCGTTCATGCGCGCCGAGCTCGCGAAGTGGGCACCGATCATCAAGGCCTCCGGCGCGCACGTCGACTGATGAAGAACTTCCTCGCCTTCCTCCTCGCCGCGCTCGCCGCGGCGCCAGCGCTCGCGCAGTACCCCTCGAAACCGGTCCGCATCGTCATCCACTTCCCGGCCGGCGGCTCGACCGACGTCGTCGGGCGCACGCTGGCGCAGCACCTCGGCGAGTCGCTGGGCCAGCCCGTGGTCGTCGAGAACAAGCCGGGCGCGGACGGCGCGATCGCCGCCGCCCAGGTGATGCAATCGGCGCCGGATGGCCATACGCTCTTCCTTGCGACGAACACGGCGATGATGCAGGTTCCGCTGCTGCAGAAGACCCCGCCCTACGACCCGGTGACGGCGTTCACTCCGATCTCCCTCGTCGGGCGCTATACCTTCCTGCTGGTCACGACGCCGTCGCTGGGCGCGAGCACCATGGCCGAATTCATCGCCTACGCGCGCGCCAATCCGGGAAAGATCAACTTCGCGACTTACAGCAGCGCGAGCCAGCTCGCGTACGCGCAGATCGTGAAGACGGCGAACGTCGACATGGTCCGCGTTCCCTACAAGGGCGAGGCGCCTTCGGTGGCCGATCTCCTCGGCGGCACGGTGCACGCCGTTTTCGCGACGCCGACCAGCACCCTTGCCCACATCCGCAGCGGCAGGCTCAAAGTGCTGGCGACCACGCTGCCTGCGCGCTGGAGCGGGCTTCCGGAGGTTCCGACGACGGTGGAGGCCGGGTTGCCGCCGATCAACGTGGAGTTCTTTGCCGCGCTCTTCGGTCCCGCCAGGATGCCGCCGGAGATCGCCGCGCGCCTGAGCAAGGAAGTGGCGGCGATCATCGCGCGTGCGCAGGTCCGCGAGCAGATCGACCGCCAGGGCTTCGCGCTCGCGGCCTCGACCCCCGAGGAGCTCGGCGCCTTCATCCGGCAGCAGCTCGGCGCCTGGGCGCGCGGCTTCAAGGAAGCCGGCATCACCGCCGAGTAGGCTTAAGCTGGATCAAACGGCCGCGCCGCGCGGCCGGCTAGACTCGCCGCATTTCCCCTAGGAGACCCGCATGGAATTCGCAAAGGTAGGCGTCGTCGGCGCCGGCACGATGGGCAACGGCATCGCCCAGGCGCTCGCGCTCGCCGGCGTCGAGGTCGTCCTGACGGACGTGGCGCAGGCGCAGCTCGAGCGCGCCCAGGCGGCGATCGCGGGAAGCCTCGACCGTCTGGTGAAGAAGGACAAGCTGACCGCCGAGCAGAAGGGTGAGGCGCTTGGCCGCATCCGGGCGGCCACCGAGCTCGCCGCGGCGAAGGACTGCCCGCTCGTGATCGAGGCGGCCACGGAGAACGTCGAGCTCAAGCTGAAGATCTTCGCGCAGCTCGACTCGCTGCTCGCGCCGCAGGCCATCCTCGCCACCAACACCTCCTCCATCTCGATCAGCCGCCTCGCCGCGGCGACGAAGCGCCCGGACCGCGTGATCGGAATGCACTTCTTCAATCCGGTGCCGGTCATGGCGCTCGTGGAGCTCATCCGCGCGCTGCAGACCTCCGACGCCACCTACGCCGCGGTGGAGGCGCTGGCGAAGAAGATCGGAAAAACGCCCGTCCAGGTGCGCAACTCGCCCGGGTTCGTCGTCAACCGCATGCTGTGCCCGATGATCAACGAGGCGGTCTTCGCGCTTGCGGAAGGCCTCGCGAGCGCGGAGCAGATCGACCAGGCCATGAAGCTGGGTGCGAACCATCCCATCGGCCCGCTCGCGCTCGCAGACCTGATCGGGCTCGATGTCGAGCTCGCGGTCATGCAGGTGCTCTTCGAGGGCTTCAAGGACCCGAAATACAGGCCGGCGCCGCTGCTCGTCGAGATGGTGGAAGCCGGCTACCTCGGCCGCAAGACCAAGCGCGGCTTCTTCCGCTACGACTAGGCCCGCGCGAGCCGCATGAGCGCCTGCGCATAGGCGGGCGCCGTCGGCTCGTGCATGAAGTAGGCATGGACGGCGGCCCACTTCGTCCCCTGCAGCCGCGCAGCCCACCGGGCGAGGTCGTCGTCGCTGTATTGCTCCAGGCGCAATCGCACGTATCCCCAGGGCGCGGTCTCGACGAGCGGCGGCGGCGCGTTGTCCTCGCGCTCGGACAGGCAAAGCGCGGCGCCCGCGCCGCGCAGCAGCTCGTAGACGTCGTCGGAGAACCAGGTCTCGCTGCGGAATTCGAATGCCGCGCGGTGGTCCGGCGGAAGGATGGCGAGGAAGTCCGCGAGCCGCGGCAGGTCCTTCTTCAGGAAAGGCGGCAGCTGGAAGAGCACCGGGCCGCGCTTCGGCCCGAGCGCTGCGAGCGCCTTGTAGAGGTACGCGACGGAGTCCCCCGCGCTGTCGGCCTTGAGGCGGGCGAGGTGCGTGATGCGCCGCGATGCCTTGATCGCGAAGCGGAAGGCCGCCGGCGTGCAGCTCGCCCAGTTCTCGAGGATGGGGAGCTTCGGCATCTGGTAGAAGGTGTTGTTGATCTCCACCGTCGGCAGGCGCTCGCCGTAGAACCTGAGCATGCCGTCGGGCTTCATGCCGTCGGGGTAGAAGGTGCCGCGCCACTCCTTGAACGAGTAGCCGCTCGCGCCGGCAAGGAGCTCGAGCGCCATGGGCTTTCTACGCCTCCAGGCGGTTCAGCGCGATGTCGAAGACGTCGAAATTGCGCAGCCGGCCTCCCTGCGGCAGCTCGCGCACCGGCCGGCTGAAGAGCAGCGGCACCGTCTGCTCCGACAGCCCGCCGTGCGAGCGCAGCGGCGCATCGAGCCCGGACAGGTCATGGCGCGCGCGACTCGTGCCGAGGACGACGTCCTTTCGCGAGACGACGATGAGATCGCCGACGCGGTCCGGCGGCAGCTCGAAGCGCGCGCAGCCTTCGGCGGCGGACAGCGCGAGCTCGACGCCAGGGAGCTGGCGCAGCCGGGCGAGGACGCGGGGCACGTCGGCAGCGGCGAGGTAGGCGGTCGCGAAGGAGCCGAGCGCGCCGTGATGCACGACGTACGGATCGGTGATCGGCAGGATCACGCGTGCGGCGCCCTTGCCGATCCATTCATCGAGCAGGTCCTGCAGGTACACCACGTTCGGCTGCCCGTCCGGGCCGAACTTGTCGTTCATCCCGTGGTCCGCGGTGAGGGCGATCGTCGCGCCGTGCTCGTGCAGGCGGGCGAGGTAGCGGTCCATCATGGCGTAGAAGGCGTTCGCCGCCGGCGTGCCCGGTGCCGCCTTGTGCTGCACGTAGTCCGTGGTCGAGAGGTACATCAGGTCCGGCCGCTCCTTCTCGAGCAGCGCGACGCCTGCGGCGAAGACGAACTCCGAGAGCTCTGCGCTGTATACCGACGGCAGCGGCAGCCCGATCCGCTCCAGCACGCGCTCGATGCCGTTCTCGCCGAGCGTTGCCTCATCCGCCTTTTCCGACGAAAAGCAGATGCCGCGCAGGTCCTTGCCGAGCAGCCGGCGCAGCTTGTCCTTGGCGGTGACCGCGGCGACCTTGGCGCCGGCATCCGCGAACGCCGCCAGGATGGTCCCCGCGCGCAGATAGCGGGGGTCGTTCATCATGACCTCGGCGCCGGTTTCGCGGTCGTAGAAGTAGTTCCCGGAGATGCCGTGCACCGAAGGCGGCACGCCCGTGACGATGGACATGTTGTTCGGGTTGGTGAAGCTCGGCACGACGCAGTCGCCCTTGAGCGCGGCTCCCTGCGCCATCATGCGCCGCAGGAACGGCGCCTGGCCGGCGGCGGTGGCGCGGGTGAGATAGTCGTACTCGCACCCGTCCACGCAGACGACGGCCAGCGGCGCCTTCATCCAGGCATAGGCGCGGCCGTTTACGGTGATCGCGGGTTTGATTTTCATTGCGTGCGCAGGCGCGGATCGAGGGCGTCGCGCAGCGAGTCGCCGAAAAGGTTGAAGCCGAATACCGCGAGGCTGATCGCGAGGCCGGGGAAGATCGCCATCCAGGGCGCGGTCTCGGCGAATTCCACCGCGGCGCCGCGCAGCATGAGGCCCCACGCGGCGGTGGGCTCCTGCACGCCCAGGCCGAGGAAGGAAAGCGAAGCTTCCAGCAGGATCGCCTCGCCGAGGAACGCGGTCGTCATGATCAGGATCGGCGCCATGACGTTGGGCAGCATGTGGCGCAGGATGATCCGCCGGTGCCCGAATCCGGAAGCTCGTGCGGCGTCCACGTAGGGCATCTCCCGCACCGACAGCGCCGCGGCGCGCACGACGCGCGCGCAGCGCGGCACCATGGGCGTCGCGATCGCGAGGATGACGTTGCCGGCGCCGGTGCCGAGGATCGCGACGACGGCGAGCGCAAGGACGATCACCGGGAACGCGAAGAACACGTCCAGGACGCGCTGCAGGAGCAGATCGACGCGGCCGCCGAAATAGGCGCTCACCACGCCGATGAGGGAGCCGATGCTGGCGCCGAGCAGCGAGGCTCCGAGCCCGACCGTCATCGCGGTGCGCGAGCCGTAGATGATCCGGGAGAGGACGTCGCGCCCGAAGGAGTCGGTCCCCAGCCAATGGTGCGCGTCCGGCGGCGAAAGCATCGCGCCGTAGTCGGTCGAGAGCGGATCGTAAGGGGCGACGAAGTTCGCCGTCAGGGCGAGCGTCGCGGTGAGCAGGACGAGGACGGCGCCGACGGCGCCGAGCGGCCGGTTGACGACGAAATGCAGCACCGCCTGCAGCCAGCGGGCGCGGGGAATCGCCTCGCGGTTGAGCTGCTCGACGGTGTGCGGGCTGGCGGCCATCGGGTCGTCTAGCGGTAGCGGATGCGCGGGTCGAGCACCGCATAGGCGATGTCGACCATGAAGTTGACGACGAGGAAGGCGCTCGCGACCAGCATGACGAGCGCCTGGGTGAGCGTGTAGTCGCGGTGCGAGATCGCCTCCACGAAGAGCATGCCGAGGCCGTTCAGGTTGAAGACCTGCTCGGTCACGACGAGGCCGCCGAGCAGGAAGGCGAACTCCATGCTGATGACGGTCAGGACCGGCAGGATCGCGTTCTTGAGCGCATGGCGCGTGAGAATCAGCTTGAGCCAGAGGCCCTTGGCGCGCGCAGTGCGGATGTAATCCTCGCGCAGCACCTCCAGCATCGTGGAGCGCATCATGCGCGTGCCGACCGCGCAGTAGCGGTAGCCCACGGCGAGCGCCGGCCAGAGCAGCAGGGCGAGGTTCTCCTTCGGGCTCACCCACAGGGGCGTGAACGTCATCGGCGGCACCCATTTGAAGAAGATCAGCATCGCGAGGATCATGAGCGTGCCCAGCCAGAAGGACGGCGTCGCGAGGCCGGCGATGGTGAAGACGCGCACCGAGTAGTCCACCCACGTGTCCTGCTTCATGGCGGCGAGGATGCCGAGCGGGATGGCGAGGCAGCTGGCGATGATGCTGGCCATGATCGCGAGCTGCAGCGAGAGCGCGAAGCGCAGCTTGATCTCGTCGGTGATCGGCGCGGAGGTCCACATCGACAGGCCGAAATCGAAGCGTGCCAGGCCCGACATCCAGCCGGTGAACTGCCGCCACAGCGGCTTGTCCAGGCCGAGCTTGTGGCGCTCCTGGTTCATGAGGTCCTGGGACTGGAACTGGCTTCCCTGGGTGAGATAGCGCGCCTCGACCACATCGCCGGGGATGACGCGCAGCAGGAGGAAGATCAGCGTCGCGACCCCGAGCAGCGTCGGGATCATGGCGAGGAGGCGCTTGAGGATGTAGAACGCCATCGAGCGGCGATGCGCGCGGACGCCTGGATCGGGCGCCCGCGCGCGCTTGCCTTACGGATCGAGCCAGACCGTGTCGAGAGTGTTGTTCAGGTAATGGCTCGGCGTGATGGTCCAGCCGTGCAGCCGCGACGAGTGCGGGATGATCCTGTGCCACTGCAGGGTCATCAGGTAGTGCGCCTGCTCGTCGAGCACGCGCTTCTCGAACTCGCGGACGATCTTCTTGCGCTCCTCCGGATTGGTCGCCTGGCTCTGCTGGTCATAGAGCTTGTCCACCACCGGGTCCTCGTAGAAGCTGTAGTTGGCGGGGTTGCGGCTGCTCGAGGTGAACTTGTACATGTCGAGGTCGGGCTCGACGATGTAGCCGCACTGGAAATCCATCGCCACGTCGTGCTCGCCCCGGCGCAGCGCGCCGAAGTAGGCCGCCGGCTCGATGACCTTCTGCGTCACGTTGAGCCCGACCTTGCGCCACTGGTCGATCAGCCACACGCCGAGCGGCTCATAGGGCATTGGCACGCCGCGGTTCATGAAGGTGAACGAGAAACCGTCCGGCACGCCGGCCTCCTTGAGGAGGCGTTTCGCTTCGGCGCGCGACTTCTCGGCGTCGTGCCAGTAGCCGGCGAGCTTGGCGAGCTCGTCGGGCGGCGTGGCGAAGGGCGTGCCCGGAACCTGCACGCCGGCCACTTCCTTCACGATGGCGATGCGCGAGAGCGCCTTGGAGGCTTCCCAGCGATCGAGCGCCAGGGTGAGGGCGCGCCGCACGCGCGGATCGTCGAAAGGCTTCTTCTTGTGATTGATCGCCACGAGCAGGATGCAGTCCCAGGGCGATTCGTCCACCGTGATCTTGTTGCCGAGCGCCTTGACGAGGTCGTCGCGGTTCGCGGGAGTGAAGCCCCGGAACTGGATCTGCGCGCGCTCGCCGCGCACGGCGGCCACCTGCGCGGCCGAGTCGCGCATGAAGACCGCACGGAAGCCGTCGAGATAGGGCTTGCCCTGGTCCCAGTAGTTCGGGTTCTTCTTGCCGAGGACGTGGGAGCCCTTGACGTGCTCCACGAAGACGAAGGGCCCCGTGCCCATGATGTGGGTCTCGTACCAGTGCGGGTCCTTGGCGAGGATGTCCGCCTTGTAGATGAAGTTGTACGGCGACAGCAGGGACGCGATGAAGGATCCCGACGGGTGCTTCAGCTTGAACACCACGGTGCCGGGATCGGGCGCCTCGACGGACTCGACGTCGGCGTACTGGCCCTTGCGCGAGGAGCCGACGCCGGCGGGCGGGAAGATGATCTTGTCGTAGGACGCCTTGATGTCCTTCGAGGTCATCTCGGAGCCGTCGTGGAACTTGACGCCCTTGCGGATCCTGAAGGTGTAGGTCTTGCCATCCTTCGACTCGGTCCAGCTTTCCGCGAGCGAGGGGTAGGGCTTGGTGCCGCTCTTGTCGTTCGGGTCGACGCGCAGGAGCGTGTTGTAGAACGGCGCGATCGGATGGATCAGGCCGAACGTCTCCTCGCGGTGGCCGTCGTAGGACGGCGGCTCCGAAGGCACCGGGAAGACCAGCTCGCCCCCGTAGTGGGGGGATTGGGCGTGCAAAGGCCACGCGAACAGCGCCGCGGCCGCGAGCGCGAAAACGCGCGCGAATGACTTCATGACACCTCCTCCTAGAGATTGTCGTGACTGCTTTTTTTGCTAGTTAAAGATGCCCGGCTCGCCGTGTCAAGCGAGATGGCAGGCGCCCCAGTGCCCGGGACGGATTTCGCGCAGCTGCGGCACCTCCGCGGCGCAGCGCGGCTGCGCCAGCGGGCAACGGGTATGGAAAACGCACCCCGAAGGCGGCTTAAGCGGGCTCGGGACCTCTCCGCGCAGCACGGTGTGCTCGCGGCTCGCCTCGAGCTTCGGGTCAGGAATAGGGACGGCGGCGAGCAGCGCCCGCGTATAGGGATGCAGCGGCTCCTCGTAGAGCGCGTTGCGCTCGGCCACTTCCATGATCTTGCCGAGATACATGACCACGACGCGATCCGAGATGTGGCGCACGACCGACAGGTCGTGCGCGATGAAGAGATACGTCAGGCCGAGGCGCTTCTGCAGGTCTTCCAGCAGGTTGATGATCTGCGCCTGGATCGAGACATCCAGCGCCGACACCGGCTCGTCGCAGATGATGAGCGAGGGCTCCAGGGCAAGCGCGCGCGCGATGCCGACGCGCTGGCGCTGGCCGCCGGACATCTGGTGCGGATAGCGCTGGGCATGCTGCGGCAGCAGGCCCACCTGCTCCAGCAGCTGGGCCACCTTCGCCTCCCGGGCCTTCGGCTCGGGCGCGATGCCGTGGACCTTCAGCGGCTCCGCGATGATCTGCCCGACGGTCATGCGCGGATTGAGCGAGGAGTAGGGGTCCTGGAAGATGACCTGCATTCGCCGGCGCACTTTGCGCATCGCGCGCTCCCCCAGCGTCGCGAGATCCGTTCCCTCGAAGAGGATGCTGCCGCCGCTCGGCTGCTCCAGCTTCAGGATGCAGCGCCCGGTGGTCGTCTTGCCGCATCCCGATTCGCCGACCAGGCCGAGCGTCTCGCCTCGCTTGAGGCGGAAGCTGACGCCGTCCACCGCGCGCACCGTGCCGCCGGGGCGGCCGATGCCGCCCGACACCTGGAAATGCTTGGTGAGGTCCCTAACCTCGAGCAGCGACTCGTTCATCTTCCCAGCATGCGGAGTCGTGCTTCGGCAGCAGCGCCTGCAGCGGCGGCGGCGCGTCGGCGCAGCGCTCGGCGCGCCAGGCGCAACGCGGCGCGAAGGCGCAGCCGCGCGGCAGCCGCGTGAGGTCCGGCGGCTGCCCCTCGATCGGTGCGAGGCGCGCGCGGCGCGGCTCGTCCAGCCGGGGCACCGAGCGCAGCAGGCCGAGCGTATAGGGATGGCGCGGATTGGCGTAGAGCTCGGCGGCGGGCGCGCTTTCGATGATGCGGCCGGCGTACATGACGTTTACGCGGTCCGCGTAGCGCGCAACGACGCCGAGATTGTGGGTGATGATGAGCATGGCGACGCCGAGGCGGCGCGACAGGTCGCGCATGAGTTCGAGGATCTGCGCCTGGATCGTGACGTCCAGTGCGGTGGTCGGCTCGTCGGCGAGGATCAGGGACGGATTGCAGGCGAGCGCCATGGCGATCATCATGCGCTGTCGCATGCCGCCGCTGAAATGGTGCGGATACTGGGCGAGGCGCCGGGCGGCGTCGGCGATGCCGACCATGGAAAGCAGCTCTTCCGCGCGCGCCGTCGCCTGGCGCGAGCTCATCCCGAGATGGATCTGCAGCCCCTCGGTGAGCTGGCGGCCGATGGTGAGGACCGGATTGAGCGAAGTCATCGGCTCCTGGAACACCATCCCGATCTCGCGCCCGCGGACGTGGCGCATCTCCTCTTCGGACAGCTTGAGGAGGTCGCGCCCCTTGTAGAGGATCTCGCCGCCTTCGATCCGCCCGGCCGGCTCCGCCACCAGCCGCATGACGCTCAGCGCCGAGACCGACTTGCCGCACCCCGATTCGCCGACCAGCGCGACGGTCTCGCCTTCCTCGATCTCCCACGAGACGCCGTCCACGGCGCGCACCATCCCCGCGCCGGTGGCGAAGCTGGTGCGCAGGTTGCGGACTTCGAGAAGCTTGCCCACGAAAAAAGCATAGCACGCGTGCGCGCCCTACAATCCCGCCATGCCGCGCGCGGCCCTGGACGAGTACAAGGCGAGAAGAAAGTTCAGCGTCACGCCGGAGCCGCCGCCGCGGGAGCGCGCGGCGCGCAGCGGCCCGCTGCTTTTCGTCGTCCAGCGCCATGCCGCCCGGCGGCTGCATTACGACCTGCGCCTCGAATGCGATGGCGTGCTCAAGTCCTGGGCGGTTCCGAAAGGCCCGTCGCTCGACCCGGCCGACAAGCGCCTCGCCATGCAGACGGAAGACCATCCTCTCGAATACGCGGCTTTCGAAGGCGTCATTCCTCAGGGCGAGTACGGTGCCGGCGAGGTCGTCGTCTGGGATTGCGGCGTGTACTCGCCGGACGAGCACGCGCAATACGCTTTCGACGACCGCGAGGCGGCACAGGCGCGCGTGCGCTCGGGACTGGAGCAAGGCAAGCTCAGCTTCTTCCTGAGCGGAGAGCGGCTGAAGGGCTCGTTTGCCCTCGTGCGCACGAAGCAGAAGAACAGCTGGCTGCTCATCAAGCACAAGGACCGCTTCGCCGGAAGGACGAACCTTGCCGGGGAGCAGGGGTCCGTCCTGGGAGGAGAAAAGCCGGACGCGGCGCGCCTTGCGCCCGCAGGCAGGAAGGCGCCTGTGCCGGCGCAGCTGCAGCCAATGCAGGCGGAGCTCGGCGAAGCGCCGTTCATCGACCCGGCCTGGATGTGGGAGCCGAAGCTCGACGGTTACCGGGCGCTCGCCTTCATCGACCGCACCGGCGTGGCGCTGCGCTCGCGGCGTGGCCTCGATCTCGCCGCCGATTTCCCGCGGATCTGCGCCGAGCTCGGGGCGCAGGCCGTGGACAGCATGATCCTCGACGGCGAGCTGGTGGCGTTCGACGCCGCGGGCCGGCCGTCGTTCGCGGCGATGCAGAACCGCTCGCCGCAAAGCGAGCGCGCGGTGTTCTATTGCTTCGACCTGCTGTACTTCGCGGGCATCGACCTGCGCCAGGCCCCGTACAGCGACCGGCGGCGCTATCTCGCCCAGTGCCTGCTTCCGGGGCCGCTGGTGCAGCTCGTCCATGCGACGCCCGACGGCATCGAGCTGAACGAGGCCGTCCGCCGCAGCGGGCTCGAAGGCGTGGTGGGCAAGCGCAGGGACAGCTCGTACGCGTCAGGCAAGCGCGCCTCGTCTTGGCTCAAGATCAAGGCGGTCCGGAGCGCGGACTTCGTGGTCGGGGGCTACACCAAGGGAAAGGGCGCGCGCGCGCCGCTGGGCGCGCTTCTCGTCGGCTTGTGGGAAGGAAAGCGGCTGCGCTACGTCACGCATGTCGGCTCGGGCCTCGACGAGCGCGCGATCGCAGCGCTGAAGCCGCGGCTCGAGTCCTTGAAGCGAAAGAGCTCGCCGTTCGCCGAGAAGCCGCCCCTCAACGCGCCGGCGACCTGGGTCGAGCCGGGCCTCGCGGTGGAGGTGAAGTACCAGGACTGGACGCCGGAGGGGCACCTTCGCGCGCCGGTCTTTCTGCGCCTGCGCGACGATCTCGATGCGGGCAACGTGACGCGCGCCTCCGAAGCGCGCGCCGCGCCGTCGAGCGAGAACGAGGACCTGCTGCGCCAACTCGACGATCCGAAGAGCGCCTTCACGCTGTCCGTCGGACGGCACCGCATCCGCCTGACGCACCTCGACCGGGTGTACTGGCCCGCCGACCGCGCCTTGAAGCAGCCGGCGCTCACGAAACGCGATGTACTGCGCTACTTCGCGCAGGTCGGGCACTTCATCCTGCCGCATCTTGCCGACCGGCCCCTCACCATGATCCGCATGCCGGACGGTATCGGCGGCCAGCGCTTCTTCCAGAAGCACTGGGAGCAGGAGCGCCCCGCATTCGTCGAGACCATCACCGTGTTCTCGGGACACAAGGACGAGAGCCACGACTATCTTCTCTGCAACAACCTGCCGACGCTGCTGTGGCTCGCGCAGTCCGGCACCCTCGAGTTCCACGTCTGGCACTCGCGCGCGCGGCTGGGAGAAGACGCGGCCACGCGCTCGACCGACTATGCAAGCTCGCTGGCTGCGCTCGAAGCGTCGGTCCTCAACTATCCCGACTACGTCGTGTTCGATATCGATCCCTACATCTACTCGGGCAAGGAGCCTCCGGGCGCCGAGCCCGAGCTCAATCGCGTCGCCTTCGAGAAGGGCAAGGAGGTCGCTTTCTGGCTGCGCGAGCTGCTGCGCACGATGGCGCTCGAGGCGATCGTGAAGACCTCGGGAAAGACCGGCCTGCACGTCTTCGTTCCCATCCGGCGCACCATCGACTTCGAGGCCGCGCGCGAGGTGAGCCAGCTCGTCGGCCAGCACCTGATGCGCCTGCACCCCAAGGACATCACCCTGGAATGGAGCGTTCCCAAGCGCACCGGCAAGATCTTCATGGACTACAACATGAACGTGCGGGGCAAGACGCTGAACGTCGCCTACTCGCCGCGCGGCGCGCCGGGCGCGCCGGTTTCGATGCCCCTCACCTGGGAGGAGCTCGAGGCCGCGCACCCCTTGGACTTCACCATCGCGAACGTCCCCGCGCGGCTCGTGAAGCATGGCGATCGCTGGCACGACGCGCTCGCCCGCAAGCAAAGCCTGGAGAAGACCCTCTCCAGGGCCGGCAGGTGACTTGCAAAACGGAAAAATCTCCTTGTATTACAATCCGCTCCCCGCTTAAGTTCAACCGGGACAGGAGGTAGGCCCATGGCCGCGCGATCGATTGCGTCGTTGACCGTCTCATTCGGGCTCGTCTCGATCCCGGTCAAGCTCTATTCGGCCACGGAGGCGAGCCGAGCCATTTCCTTCAACCTGCTGCACAAGGCGTGCGGCTCGCGCCTCAAGCAGCAATATCTCTGCGTGAAGGA
This sequence comes from Burkholderiales bacterium, assembly GCA_035651575.1. Classification (GTDB taxonomy): domain Bacteria; phylum Pseudomonadota; class Gammaproteobacteria; order Burkholderiales; family SG8-39; genus SCGC-AG-212-J23. The sequence continues at coordinate 18,365 of DASRFM010000005.1, forward strand.
AGACGTGCCTGTGGCGCGCGAAGACATGGTGAAGGGCTACGAGTTCGCCAAGGACCAGTACGTCATGTTCACCCCCGAGGAGCTGAAGGCGATGGAGGAGGCGGGCACGCACACGGCGGACATCGCCGAATTCGTGCCGCTCGCCGCGGTGGATCCGGTCTACTACGACAAGGCCTACTTCCTCGGACCGGACAAGGGCGGGGCGAAGCCGTATGCGCTCCTTGCGCGCGCCCTCCGCGAGTCGGGAAAGTGCGCCATCGGCCGCTGGGCGGCGCGCGGCAAGCAGTACATCGTCATGATCCGGCCGGTCGAGGACCTCGTGGAGGGACTCGTGATGCAGCAGCTTCTCTATGCCGGCGAAGTGCGCTCGCTGCGCGACATCGACATCCCGAAGATGGACGTGAAGCCGGCGGAGCTGAAGCTCGCGCAGCAGCTGATCGAGCAGCAGTCCACGGACAAGTTCGACCCCGCCGCGTACAAGGACGAGGTGCGCGAGCGCATCGAGGCGGCCGTGCAGAAGAAGATCGAGGGCCAGCAGATCACGCTCGCCGCGACGCCCGAGCCGGGCGCGCAGGTGATCGACCTGATGGAGGCGCTGCGCGCGAGCCTGGAGAAGAAGCCGGCGAAGCGCACCGAGCCGGCCAAGCCCGCCGCCCGGAAAGCCGCCAAGAAATAAAGTGTCGCAATTCAGGGTAGGCGAAGTAGAGAAGCTGCTTCGCCTCTCGCGCGCAACCATCCGCAGCCTCGTCGAGGCGGGCTTCGTGCATCCCGCGCGCGGCCCGCGCAACGCGTGGCTGTTCTCCTTCCAGGACCTCATCGCGCTGCGCACCGCGCAGGCACTTGCCGCGGCGAACGTGCCGGCGAAGCGCATCACGCGCTCGATGCGCGAGCTGCGCCGCCACCTGCCGCGCGAGATGCCGCTCTCCGGCCTGCGCATCGCGGCCGACGGCGACCGGGTCGTAGTGCGCGAAGGCGCGCGCCGCTGGCAGGCCGATTCCGGGCAGTACCTTCTCGCGTTCGAAGGCGACCCGTCGAGCGGCTCGCTCAGCGTGCTCGAGAGGAAGCGCCCGGCCGCCGGGCCGGGCCCGCAGGAGTGGCTCGACCGTGCCGCCGAGCTCGAGGCCAGGGACCCCGAGCGCGCCGTCGAGGCTTACCGCGCCGCGATCGCCGCCGACGGCGCGTGCCTCGACGCGCACATCAACATCGGGTCGCTGCTGCACGAGCTCGGGCAGCTCGAGCAGGCCGAGGCGGCGTATCGCGCGGGCCTCTCGTCGTGCTCCGATGCCGCGGTCCTGCACTACAACCTCGGCGTGCTGCTCGACGACATGGACCGCAAGCGCGAGGCCTTCGACGCGTACGAAGCGGCGCTGCGCGCCGACCCGCGCATGGCCGATTGCCACTACAACCTCGCGCTCCTTTGCGAGGACCTCGCCAGGCCGAGGGAGGCCATTCGCCACATGGCCCAGTACCGCCGCCTCGTCAGAGGCAAATAAGCGCTACCAGGCTTTCAGCTTGAATTGCGCCGCGACGGCGGCGCCGTGGGCAAAGTTGGGAACCAGAATGAAGTTCACCCCGAAGGTCCTGCCTTCGACCGCAAGGGTAGGGAACGCGGCGAGAAAGAATCCCTTGTTGTTCATGCTCGGATAGCCGTCCATGAGCGCCGCGGCGAGCCCGCCGCTCACGCGCAGGCCGGCCGGTTGCCAATGCAGCGGCCGCCATTCATACCCGGCGTACTTGCTGGTCTGGCTTTCGCTGTTCTCGTAGATACCGGCGATCAGCGCATGGTTGGGCGCAAGCAGCATCTCGGCGCCGAGGCCGTAGTTGAAGTCGCGGTAGTCCTTGCTGCGATCGAAGTGATAGGAGACGAAGCCGGGATTGACCCAGACTTCGCGCCGGAATTCATCGGCCAGGCTCGCCTGCGGCAGCGCCGTGGCGAGCGCCGCAACGGCGGCTAGAAAAAACATTGACTTGGTCATGCAGGCCTTCAATTCTTATGGGAATTTCCCCGTCGAAATTATGCGGGGGAGCGGCGCTTTAAGGGAGGAAAATTCGCGCCGCGAAGGCGTGTAATTTTTACCGCCTTGCCGCGGACGCCGATACTGTATATAAATACAGCATCATGGAACTCGCGGAAATCCTGCAGCGCCAGCCGGTGTGGCGCGGCTCGCCGCTCCTTGCAGCGGTGCCGGCCGTGTCCACGGGATTCGCGCCGCTCGATGCCGAGCTTCCCGGCGGCGGCTGGCCGAGCGGCGTACTCACCGAGATCCTCGCCGACGAGGAAGGCATCGGCGAGCTGCGGATCCTCCTGCCGGCGCTTGCCCGCCTGACCGCGGCGGGACGGCGCGTCGCCTGGCTCGCGCCGCCGCACGTGCCCTACGCGCCCGCGCTTGCCGCGGCCGGCGTGGATCTCTGCCAGCTCGCGGTGGTCCGCGCGCCGGGACGCCGGGACGCGCTCTGGGCGGCGGAGCAGGCGCTGCGCGCGGCGAGCTGCTCGGCGCTCCTCGCCTGGTTCCGCGATGCACGCTATGCCGAACTGCGGCGTCTCGCGCTCGCCGCGGAGACGAGCCGGGCCTTCGTCGCGCTCTTTCGCCCTCTGGCCGCGGCAAGCGAATCGTCCCCTGCGGCGTTGCGCCTCGCGCTGCATGCCGCGCCCGAGGGCCTGGAGCTCCATATCCTGAAGCGCCGCGGCGCGCCGGCCCGCGTCCCGCTGCGCCTGCCTTGGAACCCGATCGTCCGGCCTGCCGATGCTCTGGGTCGCCCTGCACCTGCCGCCTCTGCCCGAGGGAACGCTCGAGAACCTCGCCGCCTGGACCTGCCAGTTCACGCCTAGGGTTTCGCTCGAGCCGCCGCGGGCCGTGCTCGCGGAAGTGCAGGGCAGCCTGCGCTACTTCGCCGGGCTGAAGCCCCTGGTGCGCGAGCTGACGGGCGGCATGGAACGGCTGGGCTTCGAGCTGCGCCTGGGCCTCGGGCGCACGCCGCGGGCGGCGTTGTGGCGCGCACGCTCCGGCCAGGCGCGCCTCGCCGCGGTGCCGCTCGATCTGCTCGACGCGGATGCGGAGTTTTTCCGCAGCATCGGCGCCGCCACGGTCGGCGACCTGATGCGCCTGCCGCGCGAGGGCCTCGCGCGGCGTTGCAGCGCGCGCGTGCTGGAAGACCTCGACCGCGCGCGCGGCACGCGTCCCGAGCCCAGGACGTTCTTCGTGCCGCCGCGGCGCTTCAGCGCCGCGCTCGACCTTCCCGCGGACGTGGCGCACGCCGAAGGCGTGCTGTTCGCCGCGCGGCGGCTCCTCCTGCAGCTCGAAGGCACGCTCGCGGCGCAGCAGGCCGGAATCCGGCGCTTCGAGCTCTCGCTCGTGCACCGGCGCGGCGACCCCACGAGGCTCGAAATCGGCCTCGCTTCGCCGGCGCGCGACGCCGGGCGCCTCGGGCACCTGCTGCGCGAGCGGCTCGGCCGGCTGCCGCTTGCGCAGCCGGTGCAGGCGCTGCGCCTGGAAGCGGGGGACTTCACCGCGCTTCATGGGCGAAGCGGCGGCATGTTCGGCGATGCTGCCGCCGATGCCGAGGACTGGCTGCAGCTCGTCGAGCGGCTGCGCGCGCGCCTGGGCCGCGACGCGGTCCACGGGCTCGCCTTGTACCCGGAGCATCGTCCCGAGCTCGCCTGGCGAAATGTCGAGCCGGGCGAATGGGAGCCGCGCGAGAGCCCGCGTGTCGGGGCGCGGCCGGCGTGGCTGCTCCAGCGGGCGCGTCCGGCGGCGCCGGAGGGGCTCCAGCTTCTCGCCGGTCCGGAACGCATCGAGTCGGGCTGGTGGGACGGCGACGACGCAAGGCGCGACTACTTCATCGCCCGGTCCGCGAGCGGCGCGATGCTCTGGGTGTACCGCGAAGCCGGCGAATGGTTCGTCCATGGCCTCTTTGCCTGAGTACGCCGAGCTGCACTGCCTGTCGAACTTCAGCTTCCTGCGGGGGGCGTCGCACCCGGAAGAGCTGGGGGCGCGGGCGAAGGCGCTCGGCTATCGCGCGCTCGCGCTGACCGATGAATGCTCGCTGGCGGGCATCGTGCGCGCGCACGAGGCCGCGAAGGAGCACGGGCTGCCGCTCGTCGTCGGCGCCGAGGCGCGGCTGGACGACGGCATGAAAGTGGTGCTCCTCGCCGCCGACCGCGCGTCCTACGGCTGCATTTCCTCGCTGATCGCCGCGGGCCGGCGGCGCAGCCCGAAGGGCGCGTATGCGCTTTCGCGCGCCGACCTCGAGAATCTCTCCGCCGGCTCGACGCTGGTTCTCCTTTGCGACGCCGATGAAGAGCGGGCGCTCTGGATCGCCGAGCGCTTCGCCGGCCGTGCGTGGCTCGCGGCCGAGCTGCATTGCGGCCCGAACGACCGCGCGAAGCTCCTTTCCCTGGAAAACATCTCCGGCAAAAGCGGATTGCCGCTGGTGGCTGCCGGCGACGTGCACATGCACGTGCGCTCGCGCCGGCGGCTGCAGGACGCGCTGACCGCGATCCGCCTCGGCCGCCCGGTCGCGCAGTGCGCGGCCGCGCTTTTCCCGAACGCCGAGCGCCACCTGCGCCTGCGCATGCGCCTCGCCCAGCTTTATCCCGCTTCTCTGCTCCGGCAGACGGTCGAGATCGCCGAGCGCTGCGATTTCAGCCTCGATTCCCTGAGATACGAATATCCCGAAGAGCTCGTGCCGCCCGGCCACACGCCGGCGAGCTGGCTGCGCGCGCTCACGGCGGCGGGGCTGGGCCGGCGCTTTCCCGCCGGCGTGCCGCCCAAGGTCGCCGAGCTGGTGGAGCACGAGCTCGCCCTCATCGCCGACCTGCGCTACGAGGCGTTCTTCCTCACCGTCGAGGACATCGTGCGCTTCGCGCGGCAGAACGGCATCCTCTGCCAGGGCCGGGGATCGGCGGCAAATTCCACCGTGTGCTACGCGCTCGGCATCACCGAGGTGGACCCGGCGCGCATGAACACGCTCTTCGAGCGCTTCCTCTCGCGCGAGCGCAACGAGCCGCCCGACATCGACGTCGACTTCGAGCACGAGCGGCGCGAGGAGGTGATCCAGTACGTCTACCGCAAATACGGGCGCGAGCGCGCTGCGCTCGCCGCCACCGTGATCTGCTACCGGCCGCGCAGCGCGGTGCGCGATCTCGGAAAAGCGCTCGGCCTGGCGCCGGGCGAGGTCGACCGGCTGGCGCGGAAGTTCGCTTTCTGGGAAGGCCGGCGCGACCTGGAGCGCCACCTGGACGGGACGCTCCTCGAGCTCGTCGACACGCTGGTCGGCTTTCCGCGGCATCTTTCCCAGCACGTCGGCGGCTTCGTCATCTCGCGCGGCCCGCTCGCGGAGCTGGTGCCGATCGAGAACGCGGCGATGCCGCAGCGCACCGTGATCCAGTGGGACAAGGACGACCTCGAGGCGCTCGGGCTCCTGAAGGTGGACGTCCTGGCGCTCGGCATGCTGACCGCGATCCGCAAGGCCCTCGCGCTCGTCGGCAGGAAGATGGACGAAATACCGCCCGAGGACCCCGAGGTCTACGCGATGCTCTCGCGCGCGGACACCGTGGGCGTGTTCCAGGTGGAGTCGCGCGCGCAGATGAGCATGCTGCCGCGGCTGAGGCCCGCCGGCTTCTACGACCTGGTGATCGAGGTCGCCATCGTGCGCCCCGGGCCGATCCAGGGCGGGATGGTGCATCCGTACCTGCGGCGCCGCCAGCAGGAGGAGCCGGTCACCTATCCGAGCGAGGCTGTGCGGCAGGTGCTCGAGCGCACCCTCGGCGTGCCGATCTTCCAGGAGCAGGTCATGCAGCTCGCCATGGTGGCCGCCGGGTTCTCCCCGGGCGAGGCCGACCGCCTGCGCCGCTCCATGGCGGCCTGGCGCCGCAGCGGCAGCCTGGAGCAGTTCGAGCAGCGGCTGAAGGACGGCATGCGGCGCAACGGCTACGCGGCGCAGTTCGCCGACGCGCTCTACCGCCAGATCCTCGGCTTCGGCGAGTACGGCTTCCCGGAATCGCATTCGGCGAGCTTCGCGCTGCTCGTCTATGTGTCCGCTTGGCTGAAGCGCCATCATCCGGCGGCGTTCTGCGCCGCGCTGCTGAACAGCCAGCCGATGGGCTTCTACGCACCGGCGCAGCTCGTGCAGGACGCGCAGCGCCACGGCGTGCGCGTGCGCCCGCCGGAGGTCGGCGCCAGCGGCTGGGACTGCACGCTGGAGCAGGGTGAGCTGCGCCTGGGCCTGCGCATGGCGAGCGGGCTTGCGGAGAAAGCGGGCAGGCGGATCGAAGCTTGCAGGCCCTTTTTCTCCGTGCAGGAGCTGATGCAAAAAGCAGGGCTGACGCGCAAGGACCTTCGCGCCCTCGCCGCGGCCGGGGCGCTGCGCTCGCTCGCCGGGCACCGGCGCCTCGCTTTCTGGAGCGCCGCCGGCGCCGAGCGCGAGCCGCCCCTTGGCAGCGCGCCCGCGGCCGAGGCGCCGCCCGCGCTGCCCCCGCCTCGCGAAGGCGAGGACATCGTCGCCGACTACGCGAGCCTGGGCCTCACGCTCGGCCGGCATCCGCTCGCGCTGCTGCGCGGGCGCCTGCGCCAGGCCGGCATGGTGCAGGCGCGCGAGCTCGCGCGCTCGCCCCAGGGGCGGCGCGTTCGCGTTGCGGGGCTGGTCACCTGCCGGCAGCGCCCCGACACGGCGAGCGGGGTGGTGTTCGTCACCCTGGAGGACGAGACCGGCTGCATCAACGTCGTCGTCTGGCGCCGGCTCGTGGACCGCCAGCGGCGCGAGCTCGTCGGCGCGCGGCTGCTCGCGGTGCACGGCGTGGTGGAGCGCGAAGGCGAGGTGGTGCACGTGGTGGCGCGTTCCCTCGAGGACTGCAGCAGCCTGCTCGGACCCCTCGCAGCGCCCTCGCGCGACTTCCACTAACATATCCACGCTTGGCGCGACACGCCGAAATCCTGGCCCTGATCGCCGACCGCCGCGAGCGCCGGCCGGCCCGCGTGCTCCCCGCTCTCGATGCGCTCTTCCAGCGCCTCGCGGTCGCGACTGCGGCCGATGCGCCGCCCACGGAGGAGCGCATCTGGGACCTGTGGATGCACCACCCGCGCCGGGAAGCCGGGGAGGCGCTCGATCTCGCCACCAGCGACATCGCCGCCCGGCGCTACGACATCGCCGAGACGCGCCTCACGATCCTGCTGCGCCGCGCGCCCGGATTCGCCGAGGCCTGGCACAAGCGGGCGGCGCTGTACTACCTCCTCGGACGGGACGCGGAGTGCCTGGAGGACATCCGCCGTACGCTCGAGCTCGAGCCGCGCCACTTCGCGGCGATGCTGCACTTTGCCGAGATCCTGCTCGGGCGCGGCGCGCGCGCCGATGCGCGCTACGCCTTCTTCGCGGCCCTGACCCTCCATCCCAACCTGGCGCGGGCGCGCCAAGGACTGTCTGACAAAGCCTGACCGGGGGCCTGCCGCGAGCCGCCCCTATAATCGCGGCCATGAGCGAGCCCTCGTACGACGTCAAGGTGGACAAGGACCTCGAAGACCTGATCCCGACGTTCATGCGAAACCGGGAGAAGGAGCACGAGGCGCTCAAGGCCGCGCTCGCCGCGGCCGACTTCGAGCAGCTCCGGCAGCTCGGCCATCGCATGAAGGGCGTGGGCAACTCGTACGGCTTCACGCACATCTCCACGATCGGCAAGCTGATCGAGGACGGCGCGCGCAGCGGCGACCGCGCGGGGCTCGCGGCCCAGATCTCGGAATACGGCGACTACCTGTCCAAGGTCCAGATCCGCTATGAGTGATCTCGCCGCCCCGGCGCGGGAGGCGCCGGCGCAGGCGACGTTCCGCGTCCTCGTCGTGGACGACGATCCGGACATGGCGGCCTTTCTCGCCCGGCTGCTGAAGGCCGCCGGCATGGGCGTCGATACCGTCGGCGACGGCAAGAGCGCGCTCGCCAGCGTCGCCGCGGGGATGCCGGACCTGATCCTGCTCGACGTGATGCTGCCCGACATGAGCGGCTTCCAGATCTGCGAGCGCCTGAAGTCCACGCCGGCCACGGCCCTGGTCCCCATCGTGCTCGTGACCGCGCTCGAAGACCACCAGAGCCGCGTGCGCGGCATCGAGGCGGGGGCGGACGATTTTCTGTCCAAGCCCGTGCGGCGCGAGGAGCTCATCGCGCGCGTCAACACGCTGCGCCGGCTGCACGAGACGCGCAAGGAGCTCGAGGGCCGGCGCCTCGGCGCGGAGGTCCAGCGCAAGGAGGCGCTGCGCAAGGCGTTCTCGCGCTACGTCTCCCCGCAGCTCGCGGAGCGGATCATCGCCGAGGACACCGGGGACACGCCTTTCGAGCCCGGCGCGCAGCGCATCTCGGTGGTGGCGCTGTTCGCAGACCTGCGCGGCTTCACGCGCCTTACGGAGTCGGTCGAGGTGGACGAAGTGGTCGGCATGCTGAACGAATACTTCGCCGTCATGACCGACGCTGCTTACCGCCACGACGGCACCATCTTCAGCATGGCGGGGGACAGCCTGCTGGTCGGCTTCAACGTGCCCTTCCCGCAGCCCGACGCGGCGTTGCGCGCCTGGCAGACGGCGCGCGACATGGTTTCGGGCTTCAGGCCGGTGCTGGAAGGCTGGATGCGGCGCGGCGGGCTTTCCACCGGCGTCGGCATCGGCATCGCGTCGGGCGAGGCGATCATCGGCAACATCGGCTCGCCGCACCACATGAGCTACACGATCATCGGCAACGCGGTGAACACCGCGGCGCGGCTGCAGCAGCTCGCGAAGGCGGGCGAAGTGCTGCTTTCGGGGCCGGTGTACGAGGCGATCCGCAAGCACATCGAGCCTTCCGCGGCGAGGCCGAAAGGCGATCTCGCGCTGCGCGGCAAGGTGGAGGCGACCTCGGTCTACTCCGTGCAGCTCGGCGGCGGGTAGGACGCGGTGCGCGTCCTCATCATCGACGACGACGAGGATCTGCGCGCCGTTCTTTCGCACCACATCCGCAAGGAATGGCCCGACGCCAAGGTCGATCCCTACGACCCGGTCGAGCGCGACATGCCGGATGCGTCCTTTCCGCTCGCCGACTACGACGTCCTGATCCTCGACTACATGCTCGGGCGCGGCGACGGCCTCGACTGGCTGCAGCAGCTCAAGCGGCGCCCCGGCTGCCCGCCGGTGCTTTTCCTCACGGGCGCAGGCAACGAGATCATCGCGGTGCGCGCGATGAAGGCGGGCGCCGACGACTACCAGCGCAAGCAGGAGCTCACACGGGACAAGCTGATCACGTCGCTGCGCGAGCTGCTGCACAAGGCGAAGGGCACGCCCGCGTCGGCGGACATCGCCGCCCGCATGGAGGACCAGAACCTCGGCGAGAGGCTCGACATCCCGGGCATCAAGGTGCTGCGGCTGATCGGGCAGGGCGGGATGTCGCGGGTCTACCTCGCCTCGCGCGAGGGCGACGACGAGCCGCTCGTCGTCAAGGTGCTGCGCGCCGACGTCACCGCCGATCGCAACGCGCTCGGGCGCTTCCTCGAGGAATACGCGATGGTAGAGCGCATCCAGAGCCGCCACGTCGCGCGCATCTATACGCACGGCATGTCGAACGAGCACGCCTACCTGGTGATGGAGTTCTTCGACGGCGGCGATCTCAACAAGCGCCTCGCCGGCAAGGCGCTGCCGCCGGAGGACGCGATCCGCCTGTTCCGCGAGCTGATGTTCGCCCTGGGCGACATCCACGAGAAGGGCATCCTGCACCGCGACCTCAAGCCGCAGAACCTGATGTTCCGCCACGACGGCAGCCTCGCGATCGTGGACTTCGGCATCGCGAAGCAGGTGGACGCGATCGACCGCACGAGCCACGGCGAGATCCTCGGCACGCCGCGCTACATGAGCCCCGAGCAGGTGCAGGGGCGGGCGCTCGACCTGCGGACCGACATCTACAGCGCCGGCGTGCTGCTCTACCAGATGCTCACCGGGCGCCACCTCTTCGAGGGCGAGACCGGCGTCGAGGTCGCGCTGCACCACCTGAACACGCCGCCGCCGCAGCTGCCGGAGCCGCTCGCGCAGTACCAGCGGCTGATGGACAAGCTGCTGGAGAAGGACCGCGACGCCCGCTTCCGCAACGCCGACGAGGTGATCGGCTACCTGGCGCGCAAGTTCGAAGGCGGCGCCGCGCCGGACAGCACCGTGAAGCTGTACTGACTAGGGCAGCTTCTTCCAGATCTCGCGCAGCTGGTCGGGCAGGTCCTTCGGCGAGAACGGCTTGGAGATCGCGCCCGCGGCGCCCAGGCGCATCAGCTCCTCGAGCTCCTTGGGCGAGGCCTTCGCGGTGATGAAGACGACGGGATAGGCGCTCGTCTCCGGCTGCTCCTTCATCTTGCGGAAGAGCGCCGGGCCGTCGAGGCCCGGCATCATCCAGTCGAGCATCACGAGGTCGGGGGCAAATCGGGTCATCGCGTCGATCGCGACCAGCGGGTCGCCGACGACCTCCACGGTCATCTTGCCGATGCGCTCGAGCGACATGCGCACGATGCGCTGGATGTCCTCGTCGTCCTCGACGTAGCAGACGCGGTTGAGCGGGCGGTCAGGCATGGCGCGGAAGCTCGAACCAGAAGCTGGTGCCGCCGCCGTCGCGGTCCTCGAAGCCGATGTGGCCGTGCATCATCTCCACCAGGCGCTTGCAGATCGCGAGGCCCAGGCCCGTGCCGCCCTTCTGGCGCGCGGTGGTCGAGTCGGCCTGCGCGAAGCGGTCGAAGATGCGGCCGCGGAAATTGTCCGGGATGCCGCTGCCGCGGTCGTGCACGCCGACCCTCAGCCTGTCCCCGCGCTCTTCCAATGTCACCTCCACCGTTCCGCCCTCCGGGGAGAATTTTGCCGCATTCGAGAGCAGGTTGGTCATGACCTGGAGCAGGCGCTTGCGGTCGGCGTTGATCTGGCGGCCGGGCAGCTCGTGCACCGCGCGGAAGCCGACCTTGAAGCGCTCGCCGAAGCCCTTGTTGAGCACCAGCGCCTCCTTCACCACGTCGTCGAGGGGGATGACCTCCGGAATCAGGTTGAGCTTGCCCGACTCGATCTTCTCGATGTCGAGGATGTCGTTGATGAGGTCGAGCAGGCGCTGGGCGTTGCGCTCGGCGACCAGCGTGAGCTCGGCCACGTCCTGCTGCACGTCGCCGAGCACGCCCGAGTTGATGAGCTGCAGCGAGCCGATGATCGAGGTGAGCGGGGTGCGCAGCTCGTGGCTGAGCGTCGAGGTGAACTCCTTCTTCAGCCGCTCCGCCTCGAGCTGCTGCGTGATGTCCTGGCCCTGCGCGATGACCGAGATCAGGCGCCCCTCGGGATTGACGAGCGGGGTCAGCGTCCATTCGCAGACGAGGTCCAGGCCGTCGCGCCGCGGATTCTGGATGCGGATCGCGACGATCGGCTTGCGCGTGGCCGTCATCTGCTTCCAGTGCGCGTCGAGCTCGGCATGGAAGGCGCCGTTGACGATGCGCTTGAAGTGGCCGCCGAGGATCTCCGGCGCCGCGTAGCCGAAGAGCAGCTCCGCCGCATGGTTGATCTGCGTGACCGTGCCCTGCGGGTCGAGCTCGAGCACCGCGATCGGCGCGCGCTCGGCGAAGAGCGCGAGCTTGCGCCCGCTCGCCTCGACCTGACGGCGCGCCTCGTCGAGCTCCACGAGCTGCTGCTCGAGGCGCTGGTTGAGGCCGCGGTAGTCCTGGGTCAGCTTGCCGTACGCATGGCGCAGGCGATAGCCGGAATGGAACACCTCGGTGAGGCGGTGCGCGATCGCCACGTTGATGAGGTAGAACATCGGCACGAGCGCCGCCACCTCGCTGAAGAGGCGGTTGCCGAAGGTCGCGAGCACGTAGGTGAAGGGCACGACGATGCCCGCCGCGTAGAGCGCGAAGATCGGCCACGAGGCGGCGAGCACCGGGATGCCGCCGGACATCATCCCGGCGAGCAGGAAGGCGAGGAACACCTGCTGCTCGTCGGTGTGCGAGGGGAAGAACACGGCGCCCGCGAATCCCCAGTTCGCGCCGTTGGCGAGCGCCGCGATGGCGAGCCAGCGCAGCCATTGCCCGGGCTGGGCCGCGCGCTCGGGGCTGCGCCGGTAGGCGTAGAGCAGGCCCGCGGTGGCCGCCGTCACGAGCAGGACGAGGCCCCACCAGAAGAGGACCAGCTCGCGCAGCCGGACTTCCCAGAACTCGAACGTCGCGATGGCGCCGATCGCGAAGGTCGTGAGGATGCCCAGCCAGAGCTGGCTGTAGAGCTGGTCGACCCGGTCGGCCAGCACGAGATGCGGATCCGCCCGCTCGCGCAGCGCCGCGTCGGCGAGGCCGCCGTCGGCGACGTTCATCGCTGGCGTGCCCGCCATGTGGTCTCGGTCATATCGCGCGGAATTCCCCCGCGCAATTGTAGGACGGTTCCGCCGGCCCCCGGCGAAACCGGGCGAAAAACTACAGACTCTTGCCGTTGCGGATGATGCCGACCGCGATGCCCTCGATGGCGAGCGGCTCGCGCCGCAGGTCGATCTCGATCGGCTCGAATTCCGGGTTCTCCGGCAGGAGCTGGACCGCATGGCCGCGGCGTCGCAGGCGCTTGACCGTCACTTCGTCAGCCAGGCGGGCGACGACGATCTGGCCGGTGCGCGCGTCGTCCGTGCGGTGCACCGCGAGGAGGTCGCCTTCGATGATGCCGGCGTCGCGCATGGACATGCCGCGTACGCGCAGCAGGTAGTCCGCCCGCGGCGTGAACAGGTTGGGGTCCACCTGATAGCGCCCCTGCACGTGCTCCTCGGCGAGCATCGGGCTGCCCGCGGCGACACGGCCGATCACCGGCAGCTCGAGCAGGCGGCCGAGGCGCGGGCTTTGGCGCGCGTCGCGCACGCGGATGCCGCGCGAGGCGCCCGAGGAGATCTCGATCGCCCCCTTTTTCTCGAGCGCACGCAGGTGCTGCTCGGCGGCATTGACCGAGCGAAAGCCCATGCGCTCGGCGATTTCCGCGCGCGTCGGGGGGTAGCCCGAGACCTCGGTCAGCTCGCGCACGAGGCGCAGGATTTCGCTTTGGCGTTCGGTGAGCGCGTCCACTAGTGGCAATATATACAGTATATGCGGCGCATTGTCCACTTGGACATGGATGCCTTCTACGCCTCGGTCGAGCAGCGCGACGATCCGGCCCTGCGCGGCAGGCCCGTCGCCGTCGGCGGGCAGCCGGGCCAGCGGGGGGTGGTGGCCGCCGCGAGCTACGAGGCGCGGGCCTTCGGCGTGCGCTCCGCGATGCCGATGGCGCGGGCCGTGCGCCTGTGCCCGGAGCTCGTGATCGTGCCGCCCGACTTCCGGCGCTACCGCGAGGCCTCCGACCAGGTCATGGAGACCCTGCGAGCCTGCACTGCGCTGGTGGAGCCGCTGTCGCTGGACGAGGCGTACCTCGACGTGACGCAGAACGCGTGGGACGAGCCGGTCGCGACGCGCGTCGCGCGGCGGCTGAAAGCCGAGATCCGGGAGCGCACCGGCCTCACGGCCTCCGCGGGCGTCGCGCCGAACAAGTTCCTCGCCAAGATCGCGAGCGGCTGGCGCAAGCCCGACGGGCTTACCGTGATCGCGCCGCAACGGATCGAGGCCTTTCTCCAGGAGTTGCCGGTGGAAGCGCTGTGGGGCGTCGGCCCGGTCACGGCGGGGAAGCTGCGCGCGCTGGGCATCTCGCGCCTCGTCCAGGTGCGCGAAGCCGACCCCGGGCTGCTGCGGCGCTCGCTCGGCAGCATGGCGGACGATCTGCGGGAGCTCGCGCACGGGCGCGACGAGCGCCCGGTGCGCGCGCACCGCGAGGCGAAGTCCGGCAGCAGCGAGAACACGTACGCCGAGGACCTCACCGGCCTCGCGGAGATTCGTGCCGAAGTCGAGCGCATGGCGCACGAGATGGCGGACTGGCTGGCGCGCAAGGGCCTCGTCGCGCGCACCGTCACGCTGAAGGTCCGCTACGCTGGATTCGTCACGGTCACGCGCAGCCACACGCTCTCGGTGGCAACGCGCGAGCCGGAGCGGATCGCGGCGTGGGCGCTGCAGCTTCTGGCGCGCACGCAGGCCGGCGCGCGCCCCGTGCGCCTGCTCGGCGTGGGCGTGCACGGCCTGGTGGCCGAGGCGCTAGGGGCCGAAGAGCTCGCCGCTGACGCCGCGCGGCTGCAGGCCTGAGGGCAACGGCTCGATCAGGGCTGGAGAATCGAGCGCAGCCCGGTTCACCGCCTCGCCGACGGGATAGAGGACGAGCGTGCCTTCCGGCGCCGGCGCGAGCAGGCCTTCCGCGCCGCTCAGCCAGGCGGCGTAGTCGGCCTGTGCGATCAGCACCGGCATGCGGTCGTGCACCGCGCGCATCGCGGCGTTCGCCTCCGTCGTGATCACCGCGCAGGTGCCGCCCTCCCAGAGCCCCGCCATGGCGAAGAGCTCGCCATGCGCCGGCCGCGCGTAGTACGGCTGCTTGCGCGCGCCGCGCTGCTGCCATTCGTAGAAGCCGCTCGCCGGCATCAGGCAGCGGCGCTTGCGGTACGCCTCGCGCCAGGCCGGCTTCTGCGTCACCGTGTCGGCGCGCAGGTTGTGGTACCTGCCGCCCAGCTGCCAGCGCGCGGGCGACGCGCCTTCGCTGCGCACGATGAGCACTTCCGCCGCCGGCGCGATGTTGTAGCGCGGCTGCAGCGGCGGCAGCGCGTTCAGCCGAAACTGCAGCTTGATCACCTCGGGATGGGCGTGGAGCGAATAACGTCCGCACATTCCTCGAAGGTTACAATGGGCGCGCGATGATCATCCAGTCGCTGCTCGACACCGACCTGTACAAGTTCACGATGATGCAGGTCGTGCTGCACCACTTTCCGGGCGCGCAGGTCGAGTACAGGTTCAAGTGCCGCACCGAGGGGGTGGACCTGCGCCCGGACCTGCCGGCCCTCGAGCGCGCGCTCGCCGACCTGTGCAGCCTGCGCTTCCGCGACGAGGAGCTCGGCTACCTGCGCGGCCTGCGCTTCATGAAGTCCGACTTCGTGGATTTCCTCGCGCTGTTCCATTTCAACGAGAAGTACGTGCGGGTGGGCCCCGGGGCGGGCGCGGGCGAGATCGACATCACGGTGAAGGGACCGTGGCTGCATACCATCCTGTTCGAGATTCCGCTTCTCGCGGTCGTCTCGGAGACCTATTTCCGGCGCACGCAGCCGAAGCCGGACTTCGCCGAGGGGCGCCGGCGGCTGAGCGCGAAGATCGAGACGGCGCGCGCCGCCGAGCCCGAGCTCGGCTTCCGCATCTCCGACTACGGCACGCGCCGGCGCTTCTCGCGCGACTGGCAGGAGG
>DASRFM010000006.1:0-48421 GCA_035651575.1 Burkholderiales bacterium
GGCTCGATCTGCGCGGGCGGCACGCTCGGCATCCTGATCCCGCCGTCGATCACGTTCATCCTCTACGGCATTGCGACAGAGACCTCGATCGGGCGTCTGTTCCTCGCTGGAGTCATGCCCGGGCTGCTGCTCACCGGCCTCTTCATGGTGTGGACGCTCTTCATCATCTGGAAGCGCGGCTTTCGCGCGCACGCGCCGGACTTCCGCTACAACTGGAAGGAAAAGTTCCAGTCCATCCCCAAGATCGCGCCGTTCATCGCCATCATCATCGGTGTGATGTACGTGCTGTACGGCGGCGTCGCGACGCCGTCGGAGGCCGCAGGGGTCGGCGCCGCGCTGTGCGTGGTCTGCGCGGTCGCGATCTACCGCATGTGGGACCCGAAGAGCTGGTGGCAGATCCTGCGCGACACCACGCGCGAGTCGGTGATGATCCTCACCATCATCGCGGCGGCGGTCCTGTTCGGCTACATGCTGACCTCGCTGTATCTCACGCAGACGCTCGCGCAAGCGATCGCCGACATGCACGTGAACAAGTGGGTGTTGATGCTGCTCATCAACATCTTCCTTCTGGTCTGCGGCTTTTTCATCCCGCCCGCCGCCATCATCCTGATGACCAGCCCCATCTTGCTTCCGATCATCACTGCGGCGGGCTTTGACCCGGTTTGGTTCGGCGTGATCCTCACGATCAACATGGAGGTCGGGCTGATCCACCCGCCCGTGGGCCTCAATATCTACATCGTGCAGGCGATCGCCCCGGACGTCCCCGTGACGCGCGTGATGTGGGGCACGATCCCGTACGTGCTGTGCATGTTCCTCGCGATCGTGATTCTTTCCATATTCCCGGAAATCGCGACCTGGCTGCCGGATACGCTGATGGGGCCGGTGAGGACTAGGTAGCTTTACGCGGTAGCCGATCCCACGCCGCTGCGATCACTGGCCAGAAGAGCAGGACCACGGCGAGCGTGGCAATGCTGCCGACCAGGCCGTTCGACCAGAAGACGCGCAGGTCGCCTCCTGACCCGATCATGGACAGGCGGAACGCGTCCTCGGCGCGGTTGCCGAGCACCAGGGCCAGCGTGAAGGGTGCGAGCGGGATGGCGATTTTCTTGAAGACGTAGCCCACTACGCCGAAAAGCAGCATGAGCCAGATGTCGAACATCGCGTTCTGGATCGCGTAGGCGCCGATGGCGCACGAGACCACGATCATGGGCGCGATTGCCGAGAACGGCACGCGCAGCACAGCGGCGAAGAGCGGCACCGTCGAAAGCACGATGACGAGCCCGACGATGTTGCCGAGGTACATCGAGGCGATCAAACCCCAGACGAAATCCTTGTGCTCGACAAAGAGCAGCGGCCCGGGGTTGAGCCCCCAGACCATCAGGCCGCCGAGCAGGATGGCGGCGGTGCCGGACCCGGGGATGCCCAGCGCGAGCATCGGCAGCAGCGCGGAAGTGCCCGAAGCGTGCGCCGCGGTCTCGGGCGCGAACACGCCTTCGATGCGCCCCTTGCCGAAGCTCTCCTTGTCCTTGGAGAAGCGCTTCGCGAGGTTGTAGCCCATGAACGAAGCGGCGATGGCGCCCCCCGGCGTGATACCCAGCCAGCAGCCGATCACCGAGGAGCGCAGCAGCGTCGCCCAATAGCGCGGCAGGTCGCGCCAGACCCTCAGGACGACCTTCAGGCTGATGGCGGCGGCGTGGCCGCGCAGCGCGAGCCGCTCCTCCATGGTGAGCAGGATCTCGCTGATGCCGAACAGGCCGATCACCGCGACGAGGAAGTTGATGCCGCGCAGCAGGTTCTCGGAGCCGAAGGTCATGCGCAGCTGTCCCGACACCGTGTCCATTCCGATCCCGGCGAGGAGCAGCCCGAGCGACATCGAGATGATGGTCTTGTGCTTCTCCTCCCTGCCAAGGCCGACGAAGGAGCAGAAGGTGAGGAAATAAACGGCGAAAAACTCCGGCGGCCCGAAGCGCAGCGCGAACGAGGCGATGCCCGGCGCGAGGAACGTGATGAGGAGCACCGCAACCAGCGAGCCGATGAACGAGGACGTGAACGCCGCCGTCAGCGCCTCGGCGGCCTTCCCCTGCTGCGCCATCGGGTAGCCGTCGAAGGTGGTCGCAACCGACCACGCTTCGCCCGGGATATTGAACAGAATCGACGTGATCGCCCCACCGAAGAGCGCGCCCCAGTAGATGCACGAGAGCATCACGATCGCCGAGGTCGGATTCATCGTGAACGTGAGCGGCAGCAGGATCGCCACGCCGTTCGGGCCCCCCAGCCCGGGCAGCACGCCGACAAAGATGCCGAGCACGAGGCCCACCATCATGAGCGAGAGCGTCTTCGCCGTGAGCAGGACCTCGAAGCCGTGGAACAGCAGCCCGAGCGCCTCCACGCTAGAACCCCAGCCAGGCTTCGAGCGGGCCTTTGGGCATGATCACGTCGAAAGCGATATCGAAGGTGACGAACATCGCTCCGGCGAAGACCAGGCTCGTGAGGAGCGATTTCCACCACGCGATTCGCCCGATGGCGCGCATGAAGCCCGCGATCAGCAGAAAGCTCGCCACGTAGAGTCCCAGCCACTGCGTGAGCAGGCAGAACAGGAAGGTGGGCACGAGCACCTGCAGCACCCGCCGCAGCTGGTCGCGGTTGACGAAGGGGGATGCCGCGCCCGCCCGTGTGGCGAGCGCCTTCACCAGGCCGAACAGGCTTGCTCCGCCGAGCAGCAGGGAAAGGTAGAAGGGGAAGTAGCCCGCCTTCGGTCCGTCGGCGGCCCAGCCGGCGCCGCTCCTCCAGTTATCCCATGCCATGAGCGCCGCGAATGCGGCGAGCAGAAGCGAGACGCAGATGTCTACCGCGCGCGTACTGGTAACCGCACGCGGCTCCTCGGCGGGGTCGGACATTCAGTTCTTGTCGAAACCCGCTTCGACCATCAGGCTCTTGTTGAGCGCGTCGTCTTCCTCGAGGAATTTCTTCAGCGCGTCGCCGGTGAGGAACGCGGGCTTGAGCGCCTGCTTTTCCATGTAGTCCTTGTACTCGGCGGTTTGCGAGACCTTCTTGAAGAGATCGACGTAGAACGCCTTCTGCTCCTCGGTCACCTTCCCGGGCAGGAACATGGCGCGCAGCATCAGGTATTGGACGTCAAGGCCCTCCTCCTTGCAGGTCGGGATATCGTTCCAGGACTGCTGGTCGGTGACTTTGCCCTTGTACTCGATGCGCTCCTTGTCGAACACGCACAGCGCGCGGACCTGGCCGGCGCGCCACACTTCGAGATTCTCGGAAGGGTTATTGACGTTCGCCTGGGTATGGTTGCCGACGAGCTGCGTGGCGGCTTCGCCGCCCGACTTGTACGGCAGGTATGCGAATTTCGCCCCGGTCTTCTTCTCGATGAAGACCGACAGCACCTGGTCCTCGCGGCGCGAGCCGGTGCCGCCCATCTTGAACGGCGGGTTGGCGGACTTCGCCGCGGCGATGAACTCCTTCACGTTCTTGTAGGGCAGCGTGGTGTTGTCCCAAAGCACGAACTGGTCGAGCGCCACCAGCGCGACCGGCGTCAACTCGCGCCAGTTGAAGGGGATCTTGGCCGAGATCGGCAGCATGTAGATGAGCGAGTAGGCGATCAGCACGCGGTTCGCATCGCCCGCCCCCGACTTCATGTACATGAGCGCTTCCGCCCCGGAGGCGCCGCCCTTCAGCGACACGACCATCGGCTGTTTCATCAGCTTGTTCTTCTGGATCGCGGCCTGCATCATCCGCGCCATCTGGTCCGAGGCGCCTCCGGCGCCGGCGGCCACTACGATCTCCACGGGCTTGCTCGGCTCCCAAGCCGTGGCCGGCGAGGAAGACAAAGCGAGCGCGAGGCCCAATGCCGCGCAACCGGTGAACGATGCTTTCATGGAATTGCTCCTTGGATGAGCGGCGCTAGGCGGCTTCTCGAGCCGGCGTGCGGGCGCAGCCGGCGAGGTATGCCATCGCGGCCTGCACGCCTTCTTTTCTCACCGGCACGCCGGCGAGCTCAAGACCCATCTCGACGCCCGCGAGCGTGCCCATCAGCGTGAGGTCGTTGAAGTCGCCGAGGTGGCCGATGCGGAAGATCTTGCCTGCCATCTTGCCCAGCCCCGTGCCGAGGGACATGTCGAAGGCCTCGAGGATCAGCTTGCGCACGCGATCGGCGTCGTGGCCCGCGGGCACGAGCACCGCGGTAAGCGAGCCGGAGTATTCGCGCGGGTCCGCGGCGAGAATCTCCAGCCCCCATCCGCGCACCGCGCGCCGCGTCGCCTCGCCATGGCGCTGGTGGCGCGCGAACACCGCGTCCAGGCCTTCCTCGTCGAGCAGCATCCTGAGCGCCTCGCGCAGCCCGTAGAGCAGGTTCGTCGCCGGGGTGTAGGGAAAGTAGCCGCTCTTGCCGTTGGCGAGCATCTCGTCCCAGGCCCAGTAGCTGCGCGGCAGGCGCGCCTGCTTGCTTGCGGCGAGGGCCTTGGCGGAGATGCAGTTGAACGAGAGCCCGGGCGGCAGCATCAGGCCTTTCTGCGAGCCCGCCACCGTGACGTCAACGCCCCATTCGTCGTGCCGATAGTCGAGCGAGGCGAGCGACGAGATCGTGTCCACCATGAAGAGCGCCGGATGGCCTGCAGCGTCGATTGCCCGGCGCACCTCGGCGATGCGGGACACGACGCCCGTCGAAGTCTCGTTGTGCACGACGCAGACGGCGCGGATCCTCTTCTGCGTATCGCCGCGCAGCCGCTTCTCGATCGCCTCCGGGTCGGCGCCGTGGCGCCAGTCGCCGGGGAGAAACTCGACCTCGAGACCGAGGCGCGCAGCGAGCTTCTGCCACAGCGTGGCGAAGTGCCCGGTCTCGGCCATCAGGACGAGATCGCCCGCCGACAGCGTGTTCACGAGCGCGGCTTCCCAGGCGCCGGTGCCCGATGCGGGATAGATGACGACGTCTGCGCGCGGCGCCTTGAACACGCGCTTCATGCCGGCGAGGACCTCCTTGCCGAGCGCCGCGAATTCGGGCCCGCGGTGGTCCATCGTCGGGAAATCGATCGCGCGCAGCACGCGCTCGGGGACATTGGTCGGTCCCGGGATCTGGAGGAAGTGGCGTCCGGCGCGTCTGGGCATGCGGTATTCTACCTACGCCCCATGAATGCTCCCTCCTTCCCGGTGCGCCTCGTGAAGCGCGCGCGAGGCGACGGCGCCCTCGCGCGCCGGCTCGCATCCGAGGTGGACGGCGAGGTGCTCTTCGACGCGGCGAGCCGCGGCCGCTACGCCACGGACGCTTCGATTTACCAGGTGGAGCCGATTGGCGTCGTGCTACCGCGCAGCGGGGAGGCCGCGCGCGCCGCCATCGCCGTGGCTTCCGATCTCGGCGTGCCGGTGCTGCCGCGCGGCGCCGGCAGCTCGCAATGCGGCCAGACGGTCGGCGAGGCGCTCGTCATCGACCACAGCAAGTACCTGAACCGCGTGATCGAGGTCGACGCGGCAGGAATGCGCGCGGTCGTGCAGCCGGGCGTGGTGCTCGATGCGCTGAATGCGCTGCTGCGGCGCGACGGGCTGTGGTTCCCGGTCGACGTCTCGACGAGCGCCCAGGCGACCCTCGGCGGCATGGCCGGGAACAACTCGTGCGGCTCGCGCTCGATCGCGTACGGCAACATGGTGCACAACGTGCTCGCGATCGACGCGCTCACGCTCTCGGGCGAGCGCTGGAGGTTCGGGCCGATGGACGAAGCCTCCGGCCCGGCGGGGTATCGCGAGCTCGTCGCGAAGCTGAAAGCGCTCTACGCACGCGAGCAGGCCGAGATCGAGGCGCGCTTTCCGAAGCTTCTCCGGAAGGTCGCCGGCTACAACCTCGATCATCTCGGGCCGCCGCATGCCAACGCCGCGCACCTCCTCGTCGGCTCCGAAGGCACTCTCGCGTACAGCGAGCGGCTGCACCTCAAGCTCTCGCGCCTGCCCGCGGCGCGCGCGCTGGGCGTGTGCCATTTTCCGAAGTTCTACACGGCGATGGACAGTGCCCGGCACATCGTCGAGCTCGGCCCGTCGGCGGTCGAGCTCGTCGACCGCACCATGATCGGCCTCGCGCGCGAGAATCCCGCCTTCCGCAGGACCGTGGGCCAGTTCATCCGGGGCGAGCCCGACGCGATCCTGCTGGTGGAATTCTCGGGCGACGATCCGGCGTTGCAGGTTCGCAAGCTCGGCGAGCTCGTCGAGCTCCTGGGGACGCTCGGCTTGCCGGGTGCCGTCGTCCAGATCACCGATGCGAAGCTGCAAAGAGAGGTCTGGGAGGTTCGCAAGGCGGGCCTGAACATCATGATGTCGATGAAGGGCGACGGCAAGCCGGTGTCGTTCATCGAGGACTGCGCGGTGCCGCTCGAGCATCTGGCGGAGTACACCGACCGTCTCACGCGCGTATTCGAGAAGCACGGCACCCGCGGCACATGGTACGCGCACGCTTCGGTGGGCACGCTCCACGTGCGGCCGATCCTCGACATGCGGCGCGACGGCGCGAAGAAGATGCGCGCCATCGCCGAGGAGGCGAGCGCGCTGGTCAAGGAATTCAAGGGTGCCTACTCCGGCGAGCACGGCGACGGCCTGGTGCGCTCCGAATGGATCGCGCCGTTCTTCGGGCCGCGGCTCACCGCGGCGCTCGGCGAGATCAAGTCCTGGCTCGATCCGCGCGGGCTCATGAACCCGGGGAAGATCGTCCATCCGCCGAAGATGGACGATGCGTCGCTCTTCCGCTTCAAGCCGGGCTACCGCGCGAGCGCGGAAGCGGTCGTGTTCGACTGGAGCGAATGGGGCGGCTACGACAAGGCCGTCGAGATGTGCAACAACAACGGCCACTGCCGCAAGTTCGACGCCGGCACCATGTGTCCTTCCTATCGCGCGACGCGCGACGAGCAGCACCTGACCCGCGGCCGCGCCAATACGCTGCGCCTTGCGCTCTCGGGGCAGCTCGCCGGCGAAGCGGACGAAGCCGTGCGCGCGGCGCTCGACCTGTGCGTGTCGTGCAAGGGCTGCAAGCGCGAATGCCCGACCGGCGTCGACATGGCGCGCATGAAGCTCGAGTTCACCGCGCAGTACAAAGCGCGGCACGGCTTCAGCGCGCGCGACTACGCGATCGGCTTTTTGCCGCGCTATGCGCCGGCCGCGGCAAGGCTTGCTCCGCTGGCCAATATGCTTTCAGGCCTCGGAAAGCGTGCCGCGGGATTCGCTCCGCAACGCATGCTGCCGCGCTGGCGCGGCGATTTCTTCCGGGAGACGGGCGAGCGCGAATGCGACGTGGTGCTCTTCGTCGACACGTTCAACCGCTATTTCGAGCCGGAGAATGCGCGCGCCGCGTACCGGGTGCTCAAGGCGGCGGGCTACAGGGTGTACGCGCCTGGAGGGTTGTGCTGCGGCCGGACCTACCTCTCCGTTGGCATGGCGGAGCGTGCACGCAGCGAGGCGCGCCGGATGCTCGCGCACCTGCGGCCGCATGCCGAGCGCGGCGTGCCGATCGTCGGGCTGGAGCCTTCGTGCCTCTTTTCGCTGCGCGACGAGCTTCCGGTCCTGCTGCGCGAGGCGGAAAAGCTCGCCGCGCACGCGGTTCTGTTCGAGGAGTTCCTCGCGCGCCAGCCGGGCAAGCTTGCGCTGCGGCCGCTCGAGAAAAAGCTCGTTGTGCACGGGCACTGCCACCAAAAGGCGTTCGATGCCATGCCCGCCGTCGACGCGGCGCTGAAGCTCATCCCCGGCGCGCAGGTCGAGCACGTGGAGTCGAGCTGCTGCGGCATGGCGGGCAGCTTCGGCTATGAGGCCGAGCATTACGCGGCGTCGATGAAGATGGCGGAGATGAACCTCCTCCCGGCTGTGCGCAAGGCGCCCTCGGACGCCTGGATCGTGGCCGACGGCACGAGCTGCCGGCAGCAGATCGCCGACGGCGCGGGGCGCGAGGCGCTGCACGTGGCGCGCGTGCTAGAAGCCGCTCTACCCCAGTAGCGTCATTACGAGAGAAACCGTGAGCACTGACGCGGCGGTGGAGAGCACCGCCCCAGTGGAGGTTTCGGCCTCGAGCAGGCGGTAGCGCTGCGCGAGGACGAACGCCGTAGCGCCGAGCGGCAGGCTGGCGCACACGACGCCGACCTTCGCCCAGAACGGGTCGATCGCGAAGACGTACCAGGCAAGCACTGCCATGAGCGCGGGGTGAAGGACAAGCTTGAGCGCGCTGCTTGGCCAGCTTGCGGCGATCCCTGCGCGCACCGGCAGCTGCGAGACGAACAGGCCGATCGCGAAGAGCGCGCAAGGCCCGGCGGCTGCGGCGAGGAGCGAAGCCAGGCGCTCGAGCGGCAGGGGCACCCGGAGGCCGAGGGCGACGCACGCCACGGCCAGCGCGATGGGCCAGATGAGCGGACTGCGTGCGACGCCGGAGAGCGCGCGACGTACCGCACCGGGGTGTGGATCGACAAAGAGCTCGAGGCAGACGATCGCGAGCGCGAATGACACGATGTTCGTGGCGACTGTGGCGAGGGCCGCGGGAAGCGCCGCGCGCTCGCCATAGGCCACCGTGACGAGCGGAATGCCGAGATAGCCGGTATTGGCGAACGAGGCATTCAGCGCGCGCATCGTGCTCTGCGCGGCGGATGCGCGGGCGCCGAAATACGAGACGAAAAAGCCCGCGAGCGCGGTGCCGAGCGTCGCCGCGATCACCGCCAAGAGGAATGCTCCGCTCAGGATCTCGTCGAGGGAGCCGCGGTACACCGCGATGAAGAGCATGGCGGGCAGCGCGAAGGCGTAGACGAACTGGTTGAGCGCATGGCTCGAGGACTGGTGAACCAGCCTGAAGCGGCCGGCGACGACACCGCAGGCGACCAGCCCGAATACGGGCAGGACCGCCCCGAGCACCGGGGCTAGCGCCGGCTCCACGCGAAGAGCGCGATGCCGCCCAGGACCATCGGCACGCAGAGCCACTGCCCCATGGTCATGCCGAGCGCGAGGAAGCCGAGGAAGGAATCCGGCTCGCGCGCGAACTCGGCGATGAAGCGGGCGACGCCGTAGCCCATCAGGAACACCGCGGACACCTGGCCGCGGCGGCGGGGCTTCGACGAAAACCACCACAGCAGCGCGAAAAGCGCGATGCCTTCCAGGCCGAGCTCATAGAGCTGCGACGGATGGCGCGGCGCATCGCCCGCGCCGCGGAACACCATCCCCCAGGGCAGATCGGTGACGCGGCCCCACAGCTCGCCGTTGATGAAGTTCCCCAGGCGTCCGGCAGCGAGGCCCACGGGGACGAGGGGAGCGATGAAATCCATGAGGCGCAGATAGTCGACGCGGTGGCGCCAGGCGGCGAAGCCCATCGCCGCCATCACGCCCAGCAGGCCGCCGTGGAACGACATGCCGCCCTGCCAGACGGCGACGATTTCGGCCGGATGCGCGAAGTAATGCGCCGGCTTGTAGAAGAGCACATAGCCGAGCCGGCCTCCGAGGATCACGCCCAGGACGCCGAGGAAAAGCAGATCGTCGAACTGCTCGCGCGTGATCGGCGCCGCGCCGCGCGCGATCCGGCGGCTTCCGAGCCACCAGGCGCCAGCGAAGCCGGCGAGGTACATGAGCCCGTACCAGCGCACGGCAAGCGGTCCGAGCGAGAAAGCGACCGGATCGATGTCGGGATGGACCAGCATGCCGCTAGCGGGCCGTTCGCCGCGCGAGGGATAAAAACTCGCGCTGCACTGCGCTCGGCGCCCCGCGGCGCCATGCAAGCCAGACGTCGAGGCGCGGATGCGCGTCGCCGAGCTCGCGGTACACGACGCCGCGGCGGCCGAGGTTCGCGACCGAAGCCGGCACGAGCGCCGCGCCGAGCCCGCTCGAGACCAGGCTCACCACCGTCTGCATCTGGATCGCTTCCTGCGCCACGTTGAGGGAGATGCCGCTTTGGGCGGCGAGCCCCGCCACGATATCGTAAAGGCCGGGCGCGATCTCGCGCGGCACCATGACGAGCGGCTCGCCCTCGAGCTCCGCCATGCGCAGCCGCCCCTTCGCGCGCGCGAGGCGATGGCGCGCCGGCAGCGCCGCGACGAAGCGCTCGCGCTGCACGACCAGGTGCTCGAGCGAGCCCGCCTCCGCCACGGGCGGCAGGAGCAGCCCGAAATCGAGCTCCCCCGCGGCGAGCGCCGCGCCCTGCTCGGGAGAGAGCATCTCGCGCAGCGCGAGCTGCACCCGCGGGCGCGCCGCCTTGAAGGTCTTGAGCAGCCCGGGCAGCACCCCGTAGTCGGCGAGCGACACGAAGCCGATGCGCAGGCGCCCTGCCTCGCCGCGCGCCACGTCGCGCACGCTCTGCACGCCGCGCTCGAGCTGCGCAAGCAGGCGCGTGGCCTCCTCCACCAGCCGCAGGCCCTCGGGCGTGAGCTCGACGCGGCGGCGCGAGCGCGCGAAGAGCGCGACCCCGAGGCGCGCCTCGAGCGCACGGATGGCGCGCGACAGCGGCGGCTGCGAGATGTGCAGCGCGGCGGCCGCGCGGCCGAAGTGCAGCCGCTCGGCCAAGGCGAGGAAATACCTCAACTGCCACAATTCCGGTCCATTCATGCGCCAAGAGTATTACAGAGCGGCCCCGATTGCATTGGCGCGCCGCGCCGCGGCGCGGCAGAATGCCCCGCACCAGGAGGGCACCATGGAACCGAAGAACCCGGCCAACCGCCGCTCGCGCCTCATCACCCAGGGGACCGCGCGCTCGCCGAACCGCGCCATGCTGCGCGCCGTGGGCTTCGGCGACGGCGACTTCGCCAAGCCGATCGTCGGCGTCGCCAACGGCCACTCGACGATGAACCCCTGCAACGCGGGCATCCAGCCGCTCGTGGAGCGCGCGGTCGAGGCGCTCGAGCGCGCGGGCGCCAAGCCGCAGACCTTCGGCGTGCCGACCGTCACCGACGGCATCGGCATGGGGACCGAGGCGATGAAGTACTCGCTCGTCTCGCGCGAAGTGATCGCCGACGCGATCGAGACGAGCGTCAACGGCCAGGCGATGGACGGAGTGCTCGTCGTCGGCGGCTGCGACAAGAACATGCCCGGCGGCATGATGGCGATGGCGCGCATGAACGTTCCCGGAATCTACGTCTACGCCGGGACCATCAAGCCCGGACGCTGGAAGGGCCAGGCGCTCACCATCGTCTCGGCCTTCGAGGCGGTGGGCGCCTTCACCGCCGGCAAGATGAGCGAGGAGGACTTCGTCGGCATCGAGAAGAACGCCTGCCCGAGCGTGGGCGCCTGCGGCGGGCAGTACACCGCGAACACGATGTCGTCCTCGTTCGAGGCGCTCGGCATGAGCCTGCTCGGCTCCTCGCAGATGGCTTCCCCCGATCCGGAGAAGGCCGATTCCGCGGCCGCCTCCGCGCGCGTGCTGGTGGAGGCCGTGAAGCGCAACCTGCGGCCGCGCGACATCATCACGCGCAAGTCGATCTGGAACGCCATCGCGCTCGTCATGGCGACCGGCGGCTCGACGAACGCGGTGCTGCATTACCTCGCGATCGCGCGCGCCGCGGGCGTGAAGTGGACGATCGACGATTTCGAGCGCGTGCGCCAGAAGGTGCCGGTGCTGTGCAACCTGAAGCCTTCCGGCGCCTACGTGGCCACCGACTTTCACGCCGCGGGCGGCGTGCCGCAGGTGCTTCGCCTGCTGCTCGACGCGGGCCTCGTGCACGGCGAGTGCATGACGATTACCGGACGCTCGCTCGCCGACGAGCTGCGCGAGGTGCCGCGGCAGCCGCGCGCCGACCAGGACGTGATCCGCCCGTTCGACCGCCCGCTCTATCCGAAAGGCCATCTCGCCATCCTGCGCGGCAATCTCGCCACGGAGGGCTGCGTCGCGAAGATCACCGGCCTCAAGAATCCGGCGATCACCGGCCCGGCCCGCGTCTTCGACTCCGAGAACGCGTGCATGAAGGCGATCCTCGCCAAGCGGATCAAGCCCGGCGACGTGGTCGTGATCCGCTACGAAGGGCCCAAGGGCGGGCCGGGCATGCAGGAGATGCTCGCACCGACCTCGGCGCTCATCGGCCAGGGGCTCGGCGAATCGGTGGGGCTGCTCACCGACGGGCGCTTCTCCGGCGGCACCTGGGGCATGGTCGTCGGCCACGTAGCTCCCGAGGCCTACGTCGGCGGCACGATCGCGCTCGTCAAGGAGGGCGATTCCATCACCATCGACGCGAAGAAGCGCCTCATCCAGCTCAACGTCCCGGCGAAGGAGCTCGCCGCCCGCCGGCGCAGATGGAAGGCACCCAAGCCGCGCTATACCGAGGGCCTGCTCGCGAAGTACCGCCAGCTCGTATCCACGGCGTCGCTCGGCGCGGTCACTGACGCGGGCTGACGACGCTCCGGACGGCGCGCGCCGCGCCGGCGCGCGGAGGCCTCGCACATCACAGAAGCGGCGCACAGTGCACGCTCATGAAAACCCTGTGCATGATCGCCGTCGCCCTGTGCGCGGCGAGCGCGCTCGACGCAGGCGCGCAAGAAACCCTCGGCCGCGTGCGCGGCGTCTACGTCCAGGCGGCACCCGGCGTGCTCGTCGAGCGCTCGCTCACCCGGGCGAGCGGGCCGCAATGGGCCGATGTCGAGCTTGCGTCGGTTCCCCAGGGCGAGCGCCCGCGCGTGCTCGCCCAGCTGCCGCGCCAGCTCGCCGCGCGGCCCGGTGACCTCGTCGCCCTGCAGCTCGCCGGGCCACGCACCGAGGCGGTGCCGCTGCAGAGCGTGAGCCGCGTGACCGAGATCCGCAGTTCCGCGCTCGCCGGCAATCCCTAGAAGCTCGATCCCGGAAGCCGCAGAAACTCGATCTCTTCCGGCGTGCTCGGCCGCCCGAGCGCCGCGTTGCGATGTGGGAAGCGCCCGAAGCGCTGCACGATGTCGCGGTGCGCGAGGGCGTAGCGCGGCACCTCTTCGGTCTCCGGGAAAGCGCCCAAAGGCTCGGCAAGCCGGCACGCGAGGCGCTGGTCATCGAGGTTCTCGCTGTGCTGGAAGGGCAGGCAGACGAAAAGCCGCTCGACCGGCAGGAGCGCCGGCTCGAAGCCGCGCTCGAGCGCGACCCGCGCGGCGTCGAGCGCGAGCGCGTCGGTTGAGAACGCGCGCGCCTCGCCGCGGTAGAGGTGCCGCGGGAACTGGTCCGCGGCGACGATGTAGGCGAGGCAATCGGCGCGCGTCTCGAGCCATTCGCGGTGCGCGCCGCCGCCGAGGGCGCGGTGCAGCTCGGAGAACATCCCGCGCACCTGCGCATCGAACGCAGGGTCCTTCTCGAACCAGCGCTTGCGGCGCATGCCGTATTCCGGCGGCTCGCCGAACCAGAAGCGCAGGACGCTCGCGGCGTCCGGGAAGCGTGCTGAATCGGGCGGGTAGTGCTGCATCCCTGCGGATGCTACTTTGCGCCATGGCCAATCGTCTCGCCGGAGAGACTTCCCCGTATCTCCAGCAGCACGCGCAGAACCCCGTCGACTGGTATCCGTGGGGCGAGGAGGCGCTCGAGCGCGCGCGCCGCGAGGACCGCCCGATCCTGCTCTCCGTCGGCTATTCCGCCTGCCACTGGTGCCATGTCATGGCGCGCGAGTGCTTCGAGGACGCCGGCGTCGCCACGGTGATGAACCGGCTCTTCGTGAACGTCAAGGTGGACCGCGAGGAGCGCCCCGACCTCGACCAGATCTACCAGACGGCGCACCAGGTGCTCGCGCAGCGCCCGGGCGGCTGGCCGCTCACCATGTTCCTTACGCCGCAGGGCGCGCCGTTCTTCGGCGGCACCTACTTCCCGAAGTCCGCCCGCCATGGGCTGCCCGGCTTCGCGGACCTGTGCGAACGCGTCGCGCAGGCCTGGCGCGAGAAGCGCGCGGCGATCGAAACGCAGAACGCCGAGCTCCTCGCGACGTTCGCGCGCCTCGGGCCGCAGGCGGCGGCGCAGCCCGAGCCCCTGAGCGCGGAGCCGGTCGGCGCGCTGCTTGAGCTGCTGCGCACGAGCTTCGATGCGCGCTACGGCGGCTTCGGCACGGCGCCGAAATTCCCGCATCCGGGCGACCTCGAGCTCTGCCTGCGCGAAGGCGAGCGCGACATCGCTCTCGTCACGCTCGAGCGCATGTGCGAGGGCGGCATCTACGACCAGCTGGGGGGCGGGTTCTGCCGCTACAGCGTGGACGCGCATTGGGCCATCCCGCATTTCGAGAAAATGCTCTACGACAACGGCCCGCTCCTCGGCCTGCTCGCGGATGCCTGGCTCGTCAGCCGCGAGCCGCTGCTCGAGCGCTGCGCGGTCGGCACCGCCGGCTGGCTGATGCGCGAGATGCAGTCTCCCGAGGGCGGGTACTACTCCTCGCTCGACGCGGACAGCGAGCATGAGGAAGGCCGCTTCTACGTCTGGCAGCGGGATGAAGCGCAGGCGCTGCTCGGGCCGCAGGACTATGCGCTCTTCTCGCGCCGCTACGGCCTGGACCAGCCGCCGAACTTCGAGAACCGCGCGTGGCACCTGCGCATCGCCGGGCCGCTCGAGCCGGGAAGCGAGCCGCGCCTCGCCGCGGCGCGCGACAAGCTTTTCGCCGCGCGCGAGCGGCGCGTGCGCCCGGGACGCGACGAGAAGATCCTCGCGTCGTGGAACGCGCTCGCGATCCGCGGCATGGCGCGCGCCGCGCGCCGGTTCGGCCGGGCGGACTGGGAGGCGTCCGCGCGCCGCGCGCTCGCTTTCTTGCGCGGACAGATGTGGCGCAACGGACGCCTGCGTGCCACGTACAAGGACGGGCGGGCGCATCTTGACGCGTACCTGGACGACTATGCGTTCCTCCTCGACGCGCTTCTCGAGCTGCTGCAGCTGCGCTTCTGCGCCGCGGAGCTCGAGTTCGCGTGCACGCTGGCCGATGCGCTCCTCGATGAATTCGAAGACCGCGACGCCGGCGGCTTTTTCTTCACCGGGCGCAGCCACGAGAAGCTCATCCATCGGCCCAAATCGGGGCAGGACAATGCGACCGCCTCCGGCAACGCCGTGGCCGCGAGCGCGCTCGCGCGGCTGTCCGCGCTCAGCGGGCGCCAGGACTACGCGCAGGCCGCCCGCCGTACGCTCGAGCTCTTCCATCCGGCGATGCGAGACCATCCGGCCGGCTTCGCCGCCATGGCGCTCGCGCTGCGGGACTGGCTCGCCGGACCGAAGGTCCTCGTCCTGCGCGGCCCGCCGGAGGGGGTCGAGGCCTGGCGCGCGGCCCTGGCGCGCGAGTATCTGCCGGACACCACCGTTCTCGCGCTTGCCGAGGGCGAGGGCGGCTTGCCCGCGCCGCTCGACAAGCCGGTTTCGAAAGGCAAGGTCAACGGATGGCTCTGCCGCGGCGTTACTTGCCTTCCGCCCATCGACGATCTTGTAAACTTGCTGCAGACCTGCAAGGAGCCCCTATGAAGCCTGCCGTGCTGCTTTTCGGAATCGCCGCGTTCGCCGCGCTGCCCGCGGCTGCGCAGGAAGACCTGGCGAAGAAATACAACTGCCTCGCGTGCCACGCGGTCGACAAGAAGGTGGTCGGCCCGGCCTACAAGGACGTGGCGAACAAGTATCGCGGCGACAAGACCGCCGAGGCCAAGCTGATCGAGAAGGTGAAGAAGGGTGGCGTCGGCGTGTGGGGCCAGATCCCGATGCCGCCGAATACCGCGGTGCCCGATGCCGATGTGAAGAAGCTCGTCGACTGGGTCCTGTCGCTCAAGTAGAGATCGCGTAACAGGGGCGCGGGTATCATAGGCGTCCCGAAATGAGAGGCGCTGGGAGACTGCGATGAAAAAGGCATTGGTGCTGTCGGTTGCGGCCGCGTTCACGCTGCTCGGTTGCGGCAAGGAGCCCGAGAAACCGAAGGAGCAGGCGGCAAGCTCGCAGCCCTCCGCGCCGCCTCCGGCGCCTTCCGTGGAGATCAAGATCGGCCACGTCGCGCCGCTCACCGGCGGCATCGCCCACCTCGGCAAGGACAACGAGAACGGCGCGCGCCTGGCGATCGAGGAGGCGAACGCGGCCAAGCTGAAGATCGGCGGCAAGGACGCCAAGTTCATGCTCGTCGCGGAGGACGACCAGGCCGACCCGAAGGTCGGCACCACCGTCGCCCAGAAGCTCGTCGACGAGAAGGTCGCGGGCGTGGTCGGCCACCTCAACTCGGGAACCACGATTCCCGCTTCCGCGATCTACAACCAGGCCGGCATCCCGATGATCACGGGCTCCGCCACCAATCCGAAGCTCACCGAGCAGGGGTTCAAGGTGGTGTTCCGCGTCGTCGGGCGCGATGACCAGCAGGGCCCCGCGATCGCGAGCTACCTCGCTTCCAGCAACAAGCCGAAGGTCGTCGCCGTCATCGACGACGCCACGGCGTACGGCGAGGGCATCGCGAACGAGGTCGAAAAGACGCTCAAGGCGGCGAAGATCAAGGTCCTGCCGCGCGAGAAGGGCACGGACAAGACGACCGACTGGAAGGCGATCCTCACCAAGCTGCGCGGCCACAAGCCCGACGCGGTGTTCTACGGCGGCATGGACGCGACCGGCGGGCCGCTTCTCAAGCAGGGGCGCGAGCTCGGCATGAAGGCGGTGTTCTCCTTCGGCGACGGCGCGTGCACCGACAAGATGAAGGAGCTCGCGGGGGACGCGGCCGACGGCCTGCTCTGCTCGCAGGCCGGCATCCCGCCGCAGGCCGCGGACAAGAAGTTCCTCGACGCCTACAAGAAGCGCTTCAACGCCGACCCGATCCTCTACGCGCCGTTCACCTACGACGGCGCCAACCTGCTCATCGAGTCGATGAAGAAGGCGGACTCCGCCGACCCGGCGAAGTACCTGCCCGAGCTCGCCAAGATCAGCTTCATGGGCGCGACCGGCAAGATCGAGTTCGACCCGAAGGGCGACCGCAAGGACGCGGAGATGACGATCTTCACGATGAAGGGCGGCAAGCTCGAGCCGATCGCCGTGGTGAAGGGCGACAAGACCATGACCTACGACGAATTCGTCAAGGGTGCGGCCGCGGCGCCGGCCGCCGCGCCGGCGGAACCGAAGAAATAGGCCTCAAGCACTAAGGCGACGACGGCACCTGCGGGTGCCGTTTTCATTTAGGCTAGCCGGCGCGCATGGACACGTTCCTGCAGCAGCTGGTGAACGGACTCACCGCGGGCAGCGTGTATGCCGTCGTCGCGCTGGGCTACACCATGGTCTACGGCATCATCCAGCTGATCAACTTCGCGCACGGCGAAGTCGTCATGATCGGCGCGATGGTGGCCTTCACCATCATCAACGCCCTCGCGCCCTCGGGAATGCCGCCGCTCGCCGTGGTGCTCATCGGCACCGCCGGCGCCGTCCCGGTCTGCATGCTCGTCGGCTACGCGATGGAGCGGCTCGCCTACCGGCCGCTGCGCAGCGCGCCGCGGCTCGCGCCGCTCATCACGGCCATCGGCGTCTCCATCATCCTGCAGCACGTCGCCATGCTCGTCTGGAGCCGCAACGTGCTCGCCTTCCCGCAGATCATCCGCACCCAGTCCTACGTCTTCCTCGGCGCCACGATCACGAACGTGCAGATCGCGATCATCGCGGTCTGCCTCGCCATGATGGCCGGGCTTGCGGCGCTCGTGTACCGCACGCGCCTCGGCACCGCGATGCGCGCCACGGCGCAGAACCCGCAGGTCGCTGGGCTGATGGGCGTGGACATCAACGCCGTGATCGCCGCGACTTTCCTGATCGGCGCCGCGCTCGGCGCGGTGGCCGGCGTGCTCTACGGCACCTACTACGGCGTCGCGCAGTACACCATGGGCTCGATTCTCGGCCTGAAGGCATTCTCGGCGGCGGTGCTGGGCGGCATCGGCAACGTCCCGGGCGCGATGCTCGGCGGCGTGCTGCTCGGCATCGTGGAGGCGCTCGGCGCCGGCTACATCGGCGACTTCACCGACCTGTGCACCTACCCGCTCGTGTCCGGGGCGCTGGGCGAGCGCTGCGCGAACGGCGGCCAGTTCATCCTCGCCGGATCGAATTACCAGGCCGTGTTCGCGTTCCTCGTCCTGATCCTGGTGCTCGTCTTCAGGCCCTCGGGGCTTCTCGGCGAGCGCGTGGGAGACCGGGCGTGAGGCTGCGCGCGCGGGCCTGGGCCGGCGTTCTCGCCATCGCAGCCGCGCTGATCGTCCTGCCCTTCGTGCTGCAGCTCGGCGGCACGGCATGGGTGAGGATCGCCAACTTCGCCATCCTCTACACGCTGCTGGCGCTGGGGCTGAACATCGTGGTCGGCTTCGCCGGGCTGCTCGACCTGGGCTACATCGCGTTCTACGCCGTCGGCGCCTACGTCTACGCGCTGCTCGCGAGCCCGCACTTCGGCCTGCATCTGCCCTTCTGGATCATCCTGCCTCTCGGCGCCGCGCTCGCCGCGCTCTTCGGCCTGCTCCTCGGCGCGCCGACGCTGAAGCTGCGCGGCGACTATCTCGCGATCGTCACGCTCGGCTTTGGCGAGATCATCCGCATCGTGCTCAACAACCTCTCGCGGCCCGTCAATGTCACCAACGGGCCGCAGGGCATCACGGGCATCGATCCGTTCCGCATCGACGGCTTCGACTTCTCACGCCCGCAGACGCTGCTCGGGCTGCAGTGGAGCGGGCCGATGAAGTACTACTACCTGCTCCTCGCCGCCGCGCTCGCGGTGGTGGTGGTGAACCTGCGCCTGCAGAACTCGCGCATCGGCCGCGCCTGGGAGGCAATCCGCGAGGACGAGATCGCGGCCCGCGCCATGGGCATCAACACGCGCAACCTGAAGCTGCTCGCGTTCGCCATGGGCGCGAGCTTCGGCGGGCTCGCCGGCGGCATGTTCTCCGCCATCCAGGCCTTCATCTCGCCCGAGAGCTTCGTGCTCGTGGAATCGATCATGGTGGTCTCCATGGTGGTGCTGGGCGGCATGGGCAACGTCTGGGGCGTCATCCTCGGCGCAGTGCTGCTCTCCTTCGTGCCCGAGGTGCTGCGCTGGACCGTGGAGCCGGTGCAGGCGGCGCTCTTCGGCCGCACGCTCATCGACCCGGAGGTGATCCGGATGCTGCTCTTCGGCTTTGCGCTCGTGCTCATCATGATTTTCCGCCCGGCGGGGCTGCTGCCCTCGGCGGTGCGCAAGCGCGAGCTCGCCGAGCGCGCGGCATGAGCCTGCTGCGCGCGGACCGGATCACGAAGCGCTTCGGCGGCGTGCAGGCGCTGCGCGAGGTGAGCTTCGCCATCGGGCGCGGCGAGATCTTCGGCCTGATCGGCCCCAACGGCGCCGGCAAGACGACCCTCTTCAATGTGCTCACCGGCATCTACGCGCCGGAGAGCGGCAGCTTCCTCTTCGAGGGACGCGAGCTGCGCGGCCGCGCGCCGCACGAGGTCGCGGCGGCCGGCATCGCGCGCACCTTCCAGAACATCCGGCTCTTCACCAACCTTTCGGCGATCGAGAACGTCATGATCGGCCGGCATGCGCGCACGCGTTCGGGCGTGCTTGGCGCGGTGCTGCGCACCCGCGGCACGCTGGCGGAGGAGCGCGAAACCGAGCAGCGCGCGGCGACGCTGCTCGACTACGTCGGTCTCTCCGGGCGCGGCAACGATCGCGCCGGCAGCCTGCCCTACGGCGACCAGCGGCGCCTGGAGATCGCCCGGGCGCTCGCCACGGAACCGCGGCTGCTCGCACTCGACGAGCCCGCGGCCGGCATGAACGCCGCCGAGTCCCTCGCCTTGCGCAAGCTGATCGGGGCGATCCGCGCCGACGGCATCACCGTGCTCCTCATCGAGCACGACGTGCGCCTCGTCATGAACGTCTGCGACCGCGTGATGGTGCTCGACTACGGCGAGAAGATCGCCGAAGGCGCGCCGCGCGAGGTGCAGAGGGACCCGCGCGTCATCGAGGCGTACCTGGGCGCGCCGCATGCTGCTTGAGGTGCGGGGGCTCGAGATCCGCTACGGCGGCATCCGGGCCGTGAAGGGCATCGACCTCGAGGTGCGCGAGGGCGAGCTGGTCTGCCTGATCGGCGCCAACGGCGCCGGAAAGACCTCCGCCCTGAAGGGCCTGTGCCGGCTGGTGCCGGCGAGCGCGCGCCTCGCGCGCTACGACGGCCAGGATCTCCTCGCCTGCCCGGTTCACGCGCTCGCGCGGCGCGGCCTCGCGCTCGTGCCCGAGGGACGGGGCGTCTTTCCCCAGCTCACGGTGGACGAGAACCTCGCGATGGGCGGCTATGCGCGCGGCCGGGGCGCGGCACTGGAAGAGGACCGTGCGCGCCA
This sequence comes from Burkholderiales bacterium, assembly GCA_035651575.1. Classification (GTDB taxonomy): domain Bacteria; phylum Pseudomonadota; class Gammaproteobacteria; order Burkholderiales; family SG8-39; genus SCGC-AG-212-J23. The sequence continues at coordinate 20,210 of DASRFM010000006.1, forward strand.
GTACGCGGCTTTCCCGCGCCTGAAGGAGCGCCGCTCGCAGACCGCCGGCACGCTCTCCGGCGGCGAGCAGCAGATGCTCGCCATCGCGCGCGCGATGATGAGCCGGCCGAAGCTGCTGCTGCTCGACGAGCCTTCGATGGGCCTCGCGCCGCTCATGGTCGCGAAGATCTTCGACATCGTGCGCGAGATCGCCGCGCGCGGCGTGACCGTGCTTCTCGTCGAGCAGAACGCGCGCCGCGCGCTGGAGATCGCTTCGCGCGCCTACGTCATGGAGTCGGGCGTGATCGCGCTCGCCGGTGCTGCGGCGGACCTGCTCGCCGACGCGCGGGTGCGCTCCGCCTATCTCGGCGAAGAGCCCTAGAATGGCGGCCATGAAGCGATTGATCATCGCCGGGTTCGGCGATGTCGCGCGCCGCGCCCTGCCTCTCCTCGCCGGCCGCTTCCACGTCGTGCCGCTCTCCCGCGCAGCGGGGTTCGACCTCGACCGGGCGGAAACGCTCCGGCTCGAGAAGGCCGACGCGCTGCTTCACCTGTGCCCGCCGCCGGCGAGCGGCAATGACGACCCGCGCACCGCCAACCTGCTCCGCGCGCTCGATGCGTCGGGCGCCGCGCCGCGGCGCTGCGTCTATGTGAGCACGAGCGGCGTCTACGGCGACTGCGGTGGCGCCCGCGTGGACGAATCGCGGCCGCCCGCGCCGCAGACCGAGCGCGCGCGCCGCAGGCTCGACGCGGAGGCGCAGCTGGCGCGCTGGTGCGCGGCCCGCGGCGCCGCGCTCGTCGTCCTGCGCGCCCCGGGGATCTACGCCGCCGATCGCCTCCCGCTTGAGCGGCTGCGCGCGGGCGTTCCGGTTCTCGCCCCCGAGGACGATGTCTACACCAACCACATCCACGCCGACGATCTCGCGCGCGCGGTCGCGCGCTCGCTCGAGGCGGACGCGCCCGCCGGCCTCTACAACGCCTGCGACGACAGCGAGCTGCGCATGGCGCAATGGATGGATCTGGTCGCCGACCATGCCGGGCTGGCGCGCCCGCCGCGCCTGTCGCGCCGCGCCGCCGCCGGCCGCGTGCCGCCCGCGCTCCTGTCGTTCATGGGCGAATCGCGGCGCCTCGTCAATCGCCGGCTGAAGGAAGTCCTCGGCGTGCGCCTGCTTTTCCCCACCGTCCACGAAGGCCTGAGGCATGAAAGCACTCTTGGTGCTCACTAACCTTCCGGATCGCGCGGCGGCGGAGCGCCTCGCCGACCTCGTGATCGGGAAAAACCTCGCCGCGTGCGTGAACATTCTCGCGCCATGCCGTTCGGTGTACCGGTGGAAGGACGCCGTGCAGCACGACGAAGAGCATCCGATGCTCATCAAGACCACGCCCGAGCGCTACCCGGCGCTCGAGGAAGCGCTGCGCGCCGGCCATCCCTACGAACTTCCGGAGATCATCGCGGTCCCTGTAGAGCGCGGCCTTTCCGCGTATCTCGATTGGGTCGCCGCGGAGACGGCGCCACGTTGAAGCGACTGCTTGCCCTCCTGCTGTGCTGGATCGCGCTTGCCGCCCCCGCGGCGGCGCAGCTTTCCCTCGGCTCGCCGGCGGACAAGCTGCTCGAGCCGGAGAAGGCGTTCCGCTTCTCCGCCCGCGCGCTCGGCGGCGACGCGGTCGAAGTGCGCTTCGTCATCGCGCCGGGGTATTACCTGTACCGCGAGCGCCTGAGCTTTTCCGCCGAGGGCAATCCGGATGTGCGACTCGGAAAGGCGGACTTGCCCCGCGGCGCACCGCACAAGGACGAATTCTTCGGCGAGGTGCAGACCTATCGCAAGGACGTGGCGATCCGCATCCCGGTGCAGGGAAGCGGCGCCTTCGACCTCAAGGTGATGTCGCAAGGTTGCGCCGACGCCGGAGTCTGCTATGTGCCGATGGAATCGCGGGCGCACCTCGTCGTCGCAGCCGGCGCGCCCGCGCTCAGCGAAGGGCGGCCCCCCGCCGCGGGCGAGGCGCGGGCATCGCTCTTCTCGAGCGACGTGGAGATCGCGCGGCTTTTCGAGGGCAACGTCGGCCTCGTGCTCGCGAGCTTCCTCGGCTTCGGCTTGCTGCTTGCGTTCACGCCGTGCGTCCTGCCGATGATCCCGATCCTCTCCAGCATCATCGCCGGCGAAGGACGCCAGGTGAACAAGGCGCGCGCGCTCGCGCTCTCGGCCGCATACGTATTTGGCATGGCGCTCGCCTACGCCGCTGCCGGCATCGCAGCCGCCTATTCCGGCACTTTCCTCGCCGGGCTGCTGCAGAACGCGTGGGTGCTCGCGTTCTTCGCGCTCGTGTTCGTCGCGCTCGCCTTCTCGATGTTCGGCTTCTATGACCTGCAGCTTCCGGACTTCCTGCATCACCGGCTGCACTCCGCGCACCGGCGCATCGAGGGCGGCCGCCTCGTGTCCGTGGCGTTGATGGGCCTCGTGTCGGCCGTGATCGTGAGCCCCTGCGTCGCCGCGCCGCTCGCCGGCGCGCTGCTCTACATCTCGCAGACGCGCGACATCGCGCTGGGCGGATCGGCGCTCTTCGCCATGGCGCTCGGCATGGGCTTGCCGCTCATGGCCGTCGGCGTCTCCGAGGGCGCGCTGCTGCCGAAAAGCGGCCCGTGGATGGACGACGTGCGCAAGTTCTTCGGCGTACTGCTGCTCGCGGTGGCGCTCTGGATCGCGACGCCGCTCCTGCCGGCGATGGTGCAGATGCTCGCGTGGTCGGCGCTCGCGATCGGATGCGGCGTCTTCCTGCGCGCGCTCGACGCGCTTCCGGCCGGCGTGTCGGGGTGGTGGCGCCTCTGGAAAGCGGCCGGCGTGATGTTGCTCCTCGCGGGCGTCGGCCTCCTTGCCGGCGCGCTTGCCGGCAGCCGGGACCCGTTGCGCCCGCTCGCCGGGCTTTTCGCAAGCTCGGCCGCCATGCCGCCCACCGCGTTCACGCGCGTCGCCTCGGGCGCCGAGCTCGAGACGAGGCTGCGGGACAGCGCCAAGCCGGCAATGCTCGACTTCTACGCCGACTGGTGCGTGTCCTGCAAGGAGATGGCGGCGTTTACCTTCTCCGATCCCCGCGTGCGCGCGAAGCTCGCCGAGATGACGCTGCTGCAGGCGGACGTCACGGCCAACACCGCGGAGCATCGCGCGCTCCTCAAGCGCTTCTCGCTCTTCGGACCGCCGGGCATCATCTTCTTCGACGCGAGCGGCCGCGAGATCCCGGGCCTGCGTGTCATCGGCTACCAGAATGCCGAGCGTTTCCTGAAGACGCTCGAGCGCGCCGCGCCCGCGACCTAGCGGTTGGCTTTGAGCGCCTGCGCCGCGTGCAGGGCGAAATAAGTAAGCACGCCGTCGGCGCCGGCGCGCTTGAAGCCGAGCAGCGCTTCCATGATGCACGACTCGGGCAGCCAGCCGTTCGCGATCGCGGCGCGCAGCATCGAGTACTCCCCTGAGACCTGGTACACGTAGGTGGGCGCCCTGAACGTGTCCTTCACCCGCCGCACGATGTCGAGATAGGGCAGCCCCGGCTTCACCATCACCATGTCCGCGCCCTCGGCGAGATCGAGGCCCACTTCCCAGAGCGCCTCGTCGGAATTCGCCGGGTCCATCTGGTAGGTCTTCTTGTCACCCTTGCCGAGGTTCTTCGCCGAGCCGACCGCGTCGCGGAAGGGCCCGTAGAAGCCCGAGGCGTACTTCGCCGAGTACGCCATGATGCGGGTATGGATGTGGCCCGCCTTTTCAAGCGCGGCGCGGATGCGCCCGATACGCCCGTCCATCATGTCCGAGGGCGCGACGACATCGACGCCCGCCTGCGCCTGCACGAGCGCCTGCTTGACGAGCGCATCGAGCGTCACGTCGTTGACGATGTAGCCCGTGCGGTCCACCACGCCGTCCTGGCCATGCGTGGTGTAGGGATCGAGCGCGACATCGGCCATCACGCCGAGCTCGGGGAAGCGTTTCTTCAGCGCCTTTGCCGCCCGCGGAACCAGGCCGTCGGGATTGAATGCTTCGCGCCCGTCGACGCTCTTGAGCTTCGGCTCGATCGCGGGAAAAAGCGCGAGCACCGGAACGCCGAGCTGCAGGCATCGCTCCGCGACGCGCAGCAGCCGGTCGATGCTGTAGCGCTCCACGCCCGGCATGGAATCCACTTTGACCGCGCGGGCTTTGCCCTCGACGACGAACACCGGATAAATAAGGTCGTCGGCAGTGAGGACATTCTCGCGCATCAGGCGGCGCGAGAAGTCGTCGCGCCTCATGCGCCGCATGCGGACCGCAGGAAATTCCCCGTAAATCTTCATGGCTTGGTTCTTCCGGACCCGGCCGAGCCCGGAACTTTTGTCCCCGGGCGGCAATCTTACCTGCAGACGATCCTATCGTCTCCCGCTTCTCCTCCCTGAGCGGGTGCCTTAATTCAAAGTTAAGGCGTTTTTGCCCCCGGTTTATATCCCCTTTACCGGGGGCATTTTTATTTCCGCGGCCTGCTGGAGCCAGCGCTCCAGCAGGCCGCGGCATTCCTCGACTCCCTGTCGCGTAAGGCTCGAGAAAAGCTGCACGCTGGTCTCCCCCGCGCGAGCGGCCACCCGCCCGCGCGTCTCGGCGAGCGCGGCCGCCTGCTCACGCCGCGTGAGCTTGTCGGACTTGGAAAGAACCATGAGGACGCGAGCCGGCCCGAGCCATTCGAGCAAGCGCTCATCGAGCGGCGTGAGCGGATGGCGCGCGTCCATCACCAGGACGACGCCGGCAAGCGCGCCGCGAGAGCGCAGGTAGCCCCCCACGAGCGCTTCCCAGCGCGCGCGCAGCGCCTGCGGGACGCGCGCGTAGCCGTATCCCGGCAGATCGACGAGGCGCGCGCTTTCGCCGAGCGCATAGAAATTGATGGTCTGCGTGCGCCCGGGGGTCTTGCTGGTGTGCGCAAGGCGCTTGCGTCCGGCGAGCGCGTTGATCGCGCTCGACTTGCCCACGTTGGAGCGCCCGGCGAACGCGATCTCGGGCACGCCGGCCGGCGGCAGTTGCCCGAGCTCGCCGATCGCCGCCGTGAACCGCGCGGCGGAGAAAGAAGGCATGGCTGTCGAAAGCGGAAAATTCTAATAAAATCGGCCCTTTCCTTTCGGGGCGAAGAAGAATGACACCCAGGTTCGCGCTTGCCGCGGCGCTCGCCGCGTGGGCCGCCGCTGGCCAGGCGCAGGGGCCGGCGAAGCCGGATGCCGGCAAGGCGCAGGCCATCGCCAACCAGGTGTGCGCGGCCTGCCATGCCGCCGATGGCAACAGCGTCGCGGCGGCGAACCCCAAGCTCGCCGGCCAGTTCCCCGAGTACCTCCTGAAGCAGCTCGCCGACTTCAAGGCCGAAGGCGGCAAGAAGCCGGCGCGCGAGAGCGCGATCATGAACGGGATGGTGGCGAATCTCTCCGAGGCGGACATGCATGGCCTCGCCGGCTACTTCGCGGGACAGAAGCTCAAGCCCGCCGCGGCGACCGACAAAGACCTCGCCACTCTGGGGCAGAAGCTGTGGCGCGGCGGGAACGCGGCCTCCGGCGTGCCGGCCTGCGAAGGCTGCCACGGCCCGGCCGGGGCCGGAATCCCGGCCCAGTACCCCCGGCTTTCAGGGCAGTTCGCCGAGTACGTCGCGGCGCAGCTGAAGGCGTTTCGCGAGGGCGCGCGCGCCAACGACACCAATGGCGTGATGCGCGGCGTCGCCGCCCGCATCACCGATCGCGAGATCAGTGCGGTATCGCAGTATGCCGCGGGGCTGCGCTAGGGAATAAGCGCCCCGCCGGCTTGTTCACTGCCCGAAGGCCTATCCATGGAGAGGAGAACATGAAACGTTCGCTGATTGTTGCAACCGCGGCGCTCGCGGTGCTCGCGATGGCCGATGCCGGCGCACAACAGAAGCCCGAGGTGCTGGTGAAGCAGCGCCAGGCCGCGATGACGCTGCAGGGCAAGTATTTCGGCCCGATGGCGGCGATGGCGCAGGGCAAGGCGCCCTACAACGCCTCCGTCGTGCAGCGCAATTCCGGCTTCCTCGCGAATCTGTCGCGCATGCCGTGGGACGGGTTCGACCCGAGCACCAAGGACGTGAAGAGCAACGCGCTCCCCGCCGTGTACGGCGAGCCGGCGAAGTTCAAGGAAGCCTACGAGCGCCTGGAGAACGAGACCTCGAAGCTCTACGACGTGAGCCGCAACGGCGACGAGGCCGCGGTGAAGGCGCAGATCGGCGCGGTCGGCAAGGCATGCGGCGGCTGCCACGAGTCCTTCCGGCAGAAGCAGTAACGAACCGTAGCCGAGCAGTCATGAGGAGCGCGCTCGCGGCCGCGTGCGCGCTCTTCGTTTTTTGCGCGGGCGCGCTGGCGCAGGGCGGCGACGCGAAGCGCGGGCTCTACCTCTCCAAGGCCGGCGGCTGCGTGGGCTGCCACACGGAAGACAAGGAAGGCGCCCAGCCTTACGCCGGCGGCCGCGCCCTGAAGACGCCCTTCGGCACGTTCTACGGCCCGAACATCACGCCGCACCCGCGGGCCGGGATTGGGCGCTGGAGCGAAGCGGATTTCCTGCGCGCGCTGCGCCTCGGCGTGCGTCCCGACGGGGCGCATTACTACCCGGCGTTCCCCTATCCGTCGTTCACCAAGATCACGGACCAGGACCTGAAGGATCTGTGGGCCTACCTGCGGACCCTTGCGCCGAGCGAGCGCCCGAGCCGCCCGCACGAGCTGCGCTTCCCCTTCAACTGGCGCTTTCTGCTCTGGGGATGGAAGTGGCTGTTCTTCAAGCCGGGGCCCTTCGTCCCGGATGCCGCGAAGGGCGCGACGCTCAACCGCGGCGCGTACCTCGTGCAGGCCCTCGGCCATTGCGGCGAGTGCCACACGCCGCGGAATTTCCTCGGCGCGCCGCGCCAGGACCGCTTCCTTGCGGGCGGCAAGCTCGCCGGCAGCACTTCGGCGCCGAACCTGACCCCGACGCGCCTCGCCAAGCAAGGGGACAAGGAGCTTGCCGACGTCCTGCAAACCGGCGTGACCGACGAGGGCGACTCCCTCGCCGAATCCATGGCCGAAGTGGTGCGCAACACCACGAGCCAGCTCACCGCCCCGGACCTCGCCGCGCTCATCGCATACCTGCGCTCGCTTCCCCCGTTGCCGGACGAGCCAAAATAGCTTGGAATAGGGCCGGCTCAAGCCCTGTTCCCTCAATGGATGAAGCCAAGCGCCTCGTCGAGTTGATCCCGCGCCTGCGGCGTTACGCACGCGCCCTGGTGGGCGAGCGCGCCGGCGCCGACGATCTTGTGCAGGACACGCTCGAGCGGGCCTGGACCAAGCTGCACCTCTACCGCAGGGGCAGCGACCTGCGCGCCTGGCTCTTCACGGTCATGCACAACGTACACGTCAACAAGATCCGCGCGAGCCGCGCGACCGATCCTCTGGACGAGGACATGCCCGAGCTCGCCCAGCGCGCGCCCCAGGCCGATGCCCTCCTCGTGCGCGATCTCGACCGCTCGATCGCCCTGCTCCCGGTGGACCAGCGCGCAGTGCTGCTGCTCGTGACCCTGGAGGAGATGAGCTACGAGGACGTCGCGCGCACGCTGGGCATTCCCATCGGCACGGTGATGTCCCGGCTTTCCCGCGCGCGCGAGAAGCTGCGCGCGATGATGCAGGGCGAGCCGCCCTCGGCGCGGCTCAAGGTCGTCAAATGACCGAGCTGCGCGCCGTCACCGAGAGCGAGCTGCAGGCGTACGTCGACGGCCGGCTGCCGGAGCCGCGCCGCGCCGAGGTCGAGGGCTGGCTCGCCGCGCGACCCGAGGAGGCCGAGCGCATCGCCGCGTACCGGCAGCTGAACGAGGAGCTGCACGCCACCTACGACGGGCTGCTGGCCGAGCCGGTTCCGCCGGGCCTCGGCCTGCCGCCGCGCGCCGTGCGCTGGCGGACGATGGCGCTCGCCGCGAGCTGGATGCTCGCCGGCCTCGCGCTCGGCGGGCTCGCGGGATGGCAGCTGCGCGCGCTGCAGGCGCCGAGCGCGCTCGCGCTCGACTCCAATTCCATCGCGCGCCGCGCCGCGATCGCGCACGCGACCTATTCGCCCGAGGTCCGCCATCCGGTCGAAGTCGGCGCGGACCAGGAGCAGCATCTCATCGCCTGGCTCTCGAAGCGCCTGGGCGTCAAGGTGCAGATCCCGAGCCTGGATGCCGCCGGCATGTCGCTCGTCGGCGGGCGGCTGCTGCCCGGTGAGAGCGGCCCGGTCGCGCTCTTCATGTACCAGACGCAGGCCGGGCGGCGCCTCACGCTGTACGTGCGCGCCGAGGCGAGCCGCAACCGCGAGACCGCTTTTCGCTACGCGCGCGAGAACAACGTGGGCGTGTTCTACTGGATCGACGGCGATCGCGGCTATGCGCTCGCCTCGGCCGACCTCGACAAGGACGAGCTGCTGCGCATCGCGACGCTCGTCTACAAGCAGCTCGAGCCTTAGTCCTTTTCGAGCGCCAGCAGCTCGGAGCGCCGGGTATCCGCGCGCATGACGCGCGCCATGTGCCGCAGCGCATAGGCTTCCTCGTCGGCGCTCTGCGCGGCGACGCAGTCTTCCGGCACGGCGAGCTCGAAGTCCCGCATGTAGGCATCCTGCGCAGTGAAGAGCACGCAGAAGTTGGCCGCGATCCCGGTGAGGACGAGTCTGCGCACGCCGAGGTGCGCAAGCAGGACCTCGAGCGCCGTGCAGTGGAAGCCGGAATGCTTCGGCTTGAGCACGAAGTAGTCCTCGCCGTCGGGCGCGAGCCGCTCGGCGAGCGGCCCGCCGGGCACGCCCGGCTTCAGGCAGTGCTCGACCAGCGAGCGGAAGTCGGAGCGCCATTTGCCGAAGTTGTCGTTCACATAGACGACCGCGAGTCCCGCGGCGCGCATGCGTTGCTTCAGCGCCGCGATGTGCTCCGCCGCCGGGAGCGCGCGCGCCAGCAGGCGCTCCCCGCCCTCGAAGTCGAGCGCGTTGATCATGTCGATGACGAGCAGAGCCGTTGTCACAGCGAATTTCTGAGGTCCCGGAACATCTTTGTCAGCTCGGGCAGCTGATGGTTCGCATTGAGCCCGCTCGGGCTGGGAAGCACCCAGAGGCGCGCGCCCTCGAGGCGCTCGGCCTGGCGACCGGCGGTGGCATGCGGCCGGGAGAAGGCGGCGCGGTACGCGCCCAGGCCGAGAACAGCGATCACTCGCGGACGGTAGCGACGCACCTTGGCGGCGAGCCGCGCGCGCCCGGCGACGAGCTCCGCCGGCGCGAGATCGGCCGCGCTCGCGCTCGCCCGCGGCACGAGGTTCGTCAGGCCGTAGCCGAGCCGCAGCAGCGCCTCGTTCTCGGACGGATGGAAAAGGCGCGGCGTGAATCCGGAAGCGGCGAGCGCCGGCCAGAAGCGGTTCCCGGGCCGGGCGAAGTGGTAGCCGGTCGCGGCCGAGTAGAGGCCCGGATTGATGCCGCAGAAGAGCACCTTCAGGCCGGGCGCGATCACGTCCTTCAGCCGCCGGCGGGCAGCCGCGGCGAGCTCGGCTTTACTGGGCCGGGCGGACGATGTAGCCGCCGGACTTCTCGTCCGGCTCGAGCCGGATGAGCCCTTTCTGTCCGGCTTCCTCGAGGAGGTCAGAGAACGCCTTGAATCCGTAGTACGTTTCGTTGAAGCCGGGATGGCGGCGCTTGAGCGCCTGCTTGATCATCGAGCCCCAGATGCGCTCGTCCGCGCCGCGCTCGGCGCCGAGCGCCTCCAGGGTGCCGAGCATGAGGTCGAAGGCTTCCTGCTTCTTGTCCTCGCCGGCGGGCGAAGCGTCGCGGCGCTTTTTCGCCGCGCGGCGCTTCTGCTCCTCGTGGCGCACGAGATCGTCGTAGTAGATGAACTCGTCGCAGTTGGAGATGAGCAGATCCGAGCTCGAGTTCTTGACCCCGACGCCGATCACCGTCTTCGCGTTCTCGCGCAGCTTCGACACGAGCGGCGAGAAATCGGAGTCGCCGCTCACGATGACGAAGGTGTCGACGTGCGCCTTGGTGTAGCAGAGGTCGAGCGCGTCCACCACCATGCGGATGTCGGCGGAGTTCTTGCCCGACTGGCGCACGTGCGGGATCTCGATCAGCTCGAACGATGCGGCGTGCATCGCGGCCTTGAACTCCTTGTAGCGCTCCCAGTCGCAGTAGGCCTTCTTCACCACGATCGAGCCCTTGGCGAACAGGCGCTCGAGCACCTTCTGCATGTCGAACTGCGCATACTTCGCCTCGCGCACGCCGAGGGCGACGTTCTCGAAGTCGCAGAAAACGGCGAGGCTACGCGCTTCTTGGTTCGACATCACCGTGCGCGTCCCGCGCGCGCTTCCTGCTGTGCAGCCACTGCTGCAAGTGTTCGAAGTAGATGTAGATCACCGGAGTGATGTAGAGCGTGAGCACCTGCGAGAGCAGCAGCCCGCCGACCACCGCAAGGCCCAGGGGCATGCGCGCCGAGCCGCCGGCACCGAAGCCGATCGCGATCGGCAGGCTGCCCATGAGCGCGGCCATCGTGGTCATCATGATGGGGCGGAAGCGCACCGTGCCGGCCTGGTAGATCGCCTCGGCCGCGCTCTTGCCCTGCTCGCGCTGCGCCTCGATCGCGAAGTCGATCATCATGATCGCGTTCTTCTTCACGATGCCGATCAGCATGATGATGCCGACGAAGGCGTACATGTTGAGCTCGATGCCGAACGCCATCAGCGTGAGCAGCGCCCCGAGGCCCGCGGTCGGAAGCCCCGAGAGGATCGTGAGCGGATGGATGAAGCTCTCGTAGAGGATCCCGAGGACGAGATAGATCACGATGATCGAGAGGATGAGCAGGATGCCCATGTTCTGCAGCGAGGCCTTGAATGCCTGGGCCGTGCCGGAGAAGCTCGTGTTCAAGGTTGCCGGCAGCTGCAGCTCGCGCGCTGCCGCCTGGACCTGATCGATCGCCTCCGAGAGCGCGACGTCCGGGCGCAGGTCGAAGGAGAAGGTCACGGACGGCAGCTGGCCGAGGTGGGTGACCGAAAGCGGCCCTACGCTCATCGTGCGCTTGGCGATGGCGTCCAGCGGCACGAGGGCGCCGGTGCTCGAGCGGACGTAGAGCGAAGAGAGCAGCGCCGGGTCCTTCTGGTACTTCGGCTCGACCTCGAGGATCACCCAGTACTGGTTGGTCGCCGTGTAGATGGTGGAGATCTGCTGCGCGCCGTAGGAATTGCCGAGCGCGGCCTCGATGTTCTGCACGCTTACGCCGAGCGCCGCGGCCTTCTGCCGGTCGATCTCGACGTTCACCTGCGGGCGCGTGATCTGCAGGTCGCTCGACACGTCGACGAGCGCCGGCAGCGTGCGCAGCTTCTGCTCGATCTTGGGCGCCCACTCGTAGAGCTGCGCGGTGCTCGCGCCCTGCAGGACGTACTGGTAAGGGCTCTTGGAGAGCGTGCCGATGCGGATCGACGGGACGTTCTGCAGGAAGGCCTTCATGCCGACGACGTTCGCGAGCTTCGGGCGCATCTCGCGCACCACTTCGTCTGCCGGCTTGCGCTGGCCGAACGGCTTCAGGGAAATGAAGACGCGTCCGAGGTTGAGCTGCGTCGTCGAGCCGCTGATGCCGATGAACGACATCGCCGACTCGACATTGGGATCCTTCTCGACGATGTCGGCCACCTGGCGCTGCAGCAGCACCATCTGCTCGAAGGACGCGTCCTGGGGCCCCTCGGTGAAGATGAAGAGCTGGCCCGAGTCCTCGCTCGGCAGGAAGCCGGTTTTTGCCCGGGCGAACAGCACGCCGGTGAGGACCACGAGGCCGAGGAAGGCAAACATGACGATGCGCCGGTGGGCGATCGTCCAGTGCAGCGAGGCGCCGTACAGGTCGCGCGCGCCGTCGAAGGCGCGCTCGAAGAACATGTAGAGCCTGCCGTGGCGCTCGCCCGTGTGCGGCCGCAGGATGCGGCTGCACATCATCGGCGTGAGCGTCAGGGAAACGAATCCGGAGATGAGCACCGCCACGATGATGACGACCGCGAACTCGTGCAGCAGCCGTCCCAGGATTCCGCCCATGAAGAAGATCGGCAGGAACACCGCGGCGAGCGACAGCGTCATCGACAGGATGGTGAACGAGATTTCCTTCGAGCCTTCCATGGTCGCCTGCCAGGCGCTCTTTCCCATCTCCATGTGGCGGCTGATGTTCTCCAGCATGACGATCGCGTCGTCGACCACGAAGCCCACGCACAGCGTGAGCGCCATGAGCGAGATGTTGTCCAGGCTGTAGCCGAGCACGTACATGAGCGCGAACGTGCCGATGATGGAGAGCGGCAGCGCGACCGCCGGGATGATGGTCGCCGAGACGTTGCGCAGGAAAATGAAGATCACCATCACTACGAGGGCGAGGGCGACATACAGCGTGTGCGTCACTTCCTCCACGGAATTGCGGATCGACACGGTGCGGTCGTACAGCACCTCCATGTCGATCCCGGCCGGCACCTCGGCGCGGAACGTGGGCAGGAGCTTCTTCACCTGGTCGACCACCTCGACGGTGTTCGTGCCGGGCTGGCGCTGGAGGGCGAGGACGATGCCGCGCTTGCCCTTGAACCACGCCGCCACCTTGTCGTCCTGCACGCTGTCGATGACGCGCCCGATCTCGTTCAGGCGCACCGGCGAGCCGTTGCGGTACGTGACGATGAGCGGCCGGTACGCGGGCGCGTCGTAGAGCTGGCCGGTCGCCTGCACCGCGAACGCCCGGTCCTTGCTGTACAGGGTGCCGGTCGGCAGATTGACGTTCGCGTTGGCGACCGACTGCTGCACCTCGTTGATGCCGATGCCGCGCGCGGCCAGTGAGTTGGGATCGACCTGCACCCGCACCGCGTATTTCTGCTGGCCGAAGACCTGCACCTGCGCGACGCCGTTGATGGTGGAGATCCGCTGCGCGAGGTTGGTCTCGGCATATTCGTCCACCGTGGACAGCGGCATGGTGTCCGAGGTGAGCGCAAGGAAGAACACCGAGAAGTCCGCCGGGTTGACCTTGCGATAGCTCGGCGGCGCGGGCAGGTTCGGCGGCAGGAGCTTCGCCACCGCCGCGATGGCGGAATTGACGTCCTGCGCCGCCGCGTCGATGTCGCGCTCCAGGCTGAACTGGATCGTGATCTGGGTCGTGCCCTGGCCGCTGATCGAGGTCATCTGGTCGATGCCCGCGATGGTGGAGAACTGCTTCTCGAGCGGCGTTGCGATGGCCGAGGCCATCGTTTCCGGGCTGCCGCCGGGGAGCTGCGCGGTCACCTGGATGGTGGGGAAATCGACGTTCGGCAGCGTGGAGACCGGCAGCAGGCGGTAGGCTGCGAGCCCGAAAATGAGGATGCCCGCCATCACGAGCACGGTCATCACCGGACGGCGAACGAAGATTTCGGAAAGGTTCACGACGACGCGACGTCGGCGCGCACTTGCACCTTCGTTCCGGGGGCAAGCCGCAGCGCGCCGCGCGTCACGACGCGCTCTCCTGGGGAGAGGCCCGTGACGATGGCTTGATCGCCTTCGGTACGCTCGACGGTCACTTTGCGCACCTGGGCGGAATCGTCCTTGCCGATCACGAAGACGAACTGGCCTTCCTGCGAAGTCTGCAGCGCCCCGGCCGGAATGACGATGGCATTCGCCTCGTCATAGAGCCGGATGCTGACGTTGACGAACTGCCCGGGCCACAGGGCCGCGTCTTCGTTGCGGTATTCGGCGCGCATCCGGATGGTCCCGGTGCTTGGATCGACGGCGTTGTCGACGAAGATGAGCCGCCCGGACACCGTGCGCGTCCTGGCGCCCGCGATCGTCGCCTCGACGGTGAGCGGACCCTTCTGCATGTAGTCGCGCACCGAGCTCAGCTGCTGCTCCGGCAGGCCGAAGTTGACGTAGATGGGCCGGACCTCGTTGATGACGACGAGCGGATTGACGTCGTTCGCCTTCACCAGGTTTCCGGCCTGGAGGAGCACCCGCCCGGCGACGCCGTCGATCGGCGAGGCGATGGTGCAGTAGTCGAGGTTCAGACGCGCGTTCTGCAGCGCGGCGTCGCTCGCCTTCGCGATCGCATCCGCAGTCTGGGCGTTGGTGCGAAACTGCGCATACGCGTCCTTCGAGATGAAATTCTTCTGCAGAAGCTCCTGATAGCGCTTCTCCTGGGCGAGCGCGTGATCCCGCGCGGCCGCGTCGCGAAGCGCGTTGGCCTCTGCCTGTTTCAGCGCGGCGACATATGGCCTCGAGTCAATCCGAAAGAGGACCTGATTCCTGCGGACTTCCTGCCCTTCCTTGAAATTCACGGCCACGATCTCGCCGTCGACCCGCGCCTTGATCGCGACAGTCAGGTGCGGTTCCACGTTGCCGATCGCTTGCAGGCGCACCGGCACGGTCTGCGACTCGACCGCGGCCACCGCGACCGGCACCGCCGGCGGCCCCTTCGGCGCCTTGCGCGCTTCCTTGGCGCGGCCGTCCGCGATGAAGTACGTGCCGACACTCAGGGCGCCGAGGCAGGCGACCAGGGCCGTCGCGAGCGCGAGTCGCTGGTTCTTTCTCATGAGGGACGCATTGTCAGGCCGGAATCGTTTCCAGGGCAAATAGCTCCTCGACGCGCTCCCTGCGGCGCACCAGGTGCATGCGGTCGCCGTCGACCAGGACTTCGGCCGCTCGCGGGCGCGAGTTGTAATTGGAGCTCATGCTCATCCCGTACGCGCCGGCTGACATCACCGCAAGCAGGTCGCCCTGAGCCGCGGCCAGCGGGCGGTCCTTGGCGAGAAAGTCCGCGCTTTCGCAGACCGGGCCGACGACATCGCACGGCTTCTGCGCGACCGGGGACGACGGCGCGCGCACCGGCCGGATCTCGTGCCAGGCGCCGTAGAGCGCCGGGCGCACCAGGTCGTTCATCGCGCCGTCCACGACGATGAAGCGATGGCCGTCGTTCTCCTTCACGTATTCCACGCGCGTCAGGAGCGCGCCCGCGTTGCCGACGATCGAGCGGCCCGGATCGAGGATCAGGCGCTGCCGCTCGCTCGGCAGCGCGCGGCGCGCCGCGGCGACGAACTCCGAAACGGGCCGCACCGGCTCGTCCTTGTAGCGGATGCCCATTCCGCCGCCGACATCGACGTGGCGCAGCGCGATGCCGCGCGCCTCGATGCGCTGCGCGAGTTCGGCGAGGCGCTCCACCGCGGCGGCGAAGGGGCCGGCGTCGGCGAGCTGCGAGCCGATGTGGCAGCCGATCCCGACCACCTCGAGCTCGCGCGCTGCGGCCGCCCGCGCGTAAAGCCGCTCGGCGTCGGCGTGCGGGACGCCGAACTTGTTCTCGCGCAGCCCGGTGGAGATGTACGGGTGGGTGCGGGCGTCGATGTCCGGATTCACGCGAAACGCAATCGGCGCGCGCCGCCCGAGGCGGCGCGCGACGGCCGCCACGCGCTCGAGCTCGGCCTCGGACTCGAGATTGATGCAAGCGATGGACTTCTCCAGCGCGAGGGCGATCTCCGCCTCGCTCTTCCCGACGCCGGAGAAGAGCACCTTGGCAGGATCCCCGCCGGCGGCGAGCACGCGCGCGAGCTCGCCTCCGGACACAATGTCGAAGCCGGCGCCGAGCTGCGCGAGGCACGCGAGGATCGCGAGGCTCGAGTTCGCCTTCACCGAATAGCACACGAGAGCGCTGCGGCCCTGCAGGGCTTGCGCGAAGGCCTGATAGGCCTGCGCGATCGCGCTGCGCGAGTACACGAAGCACGGCGTGCCGAAGCGCCGCGCGATGTCGTCGAGAGAGACCTGCTCGGCGCACAGCAGGCCGTCGCGGTAGGCGAAGGGCACGGCGCTATTCCTTCTCCGCGGGGCGCGGGCGCGCGTCCTTGCTGTCTTCCTTGGGATACGGGACCGGCTCGTAGGTGTCCGTCTTGGGCGGCTTGACGCCCGCCGGCGGGTTGTCCCGGTAATAGAGCGGGCCTTTTTGTCCGCAGCCTGCGGCGCCGACCGCAAACGCCGCCGCGAGGAGGAGGAAGCGCATAAAATCCAGCATGTTAGCACCATGGACGAGGCCGATTTCGAAGCGCGCGCCGCGGCCGCGCTGGAGGACATCGAGCGCGCGCTCGAGGCAAGCGGCGTGGACGCGGATTTCGCGAGTGTGCAGGCGGGCATTCTCGAGCTCGAGTTTGCCGACGGCTCCAAGATGATCATCAACCGTCATGGCGCCGCGCGGGAAATCTGGGTCGCCGCGCGCAGCGGCGGCTTTCATTTCCGCTGGGACGGGGCGAGCTGGCGCGACACGCGCGACGGAACGGAGCTCTTCGCCGCCCTTTCGCGGCTCGTGAGCGCGCAGGGTGGACAGCCCGTAGTGCTCACCGCCGCTTCGCGCTAGGCCGGCGGCGTGACCGGCTCGAAAACCGGCTTGGGTTCCGGCGGCTGCAACACCTCTGGCGGCGGCACCGCTTCGCGGTAGAAGAACTCCGGAGTCATCCTTCCCTGGCCGTTCGGACCCGGCAGCGGTCCGGTTTGCACCGTCACGACGCCGGGCGGCATCTCGCGCGGCATCTCGGGCACGCCCTTCAGCGTCTTCTCCATGTACCCGAGCCAGATCGGCAGCGCGACCAGCCCGCCGGTCTGGTTGCGCCCGAGCGTCTTCGGCTGGTCGAACCCGACCCAGGCGATGCCGACGAGGGTCGGCTGGTAGCCGGCGAACCAGGCATCGACGAACTCGTTGGTCGTGCCGGTCTTTCCGGCCAGGTCATTGCGGCCGAGGCGCGCGGCGCGCGCCGCGGTGCCGTAGCGCGTCACGTCCTGCAGCATGCTGTCCATGATGAACGCGTTGCGCGCGTCGATGACCCGGAGGTTTTCCTCGCCGGCGCGCTCCGGATTCGCCAGCGCGAGCACATTGCCGCGGTCGTCGACGATCTTGTGGATGAAATACGGCTGGATCAGGTAGCCGCCGTTGGCAAACACCGCGTAGGCGCGCGCCATCTGCCATGCCGTGACCGAGCCCGCGCCGAGCGCCATCGTGAGATACGGCGGATGCTTGTCTGCGTCGAAGCCGAAGCGGGTCACGTACTCCTGAGCGTATTTCGGCCCGATCGCATCCAGGATCCGGATCGAGACCATGTTCTTCGACTTGGCGAGCGCGGTCCGCATGCGCATCGGTCCTTCGAACTTGCCGTCGTAGTTCTTCGGCTCCCAGCGCTGGCTGCCGGTCTGCTCGGCTTCGAGCACGATCGGCTCGTCGGCAATCACCGTGGCCGGCGTGAAGCCTTTCTCGAGCGCGGCGGAGTAGATGAAAGGCTTGAACGACGAGCCGGGCTGGCGCCACGCCTGCGTGGCGTGGTTGAAGCGGTTGCGCCAGAAGTCGAAACCGCCGACGAGCGCGCGCACTGCCCCGTCCTGAGGGTCAAGGCCGACGAACGCGCTCTCGGCCTCGGGGAGCTGCACGATCTGCCAGCCCTTGCCCGAGGCGTCGCGCTGCACGCGCACGATGGCGCCGCGCCGGATGCGGCGCTGCGGCGGCGTCTTCGGATCGAGCGCGCGCGCGGCGAAGCGAAGTCCCTCGCCGCTCACCCTCACGGTTTCCCCGCTGCGAAGCGCCGCCTCGACGAGCTTCGGCTCGGCGCCGAGCACCACCGCCGCCTCGAGATCGTCGCTGTCGGCGTGTTCGGCGAGCGCCTCCTCGTAGTCGTCTTCCGTCGGCTTCGAGGGCAACTCCGCGTAGCCCTCGGGGCCGCGGTAGCCTTGGCGGCGGTCATACTCGAGCACGCCCTTGCGGAGGGAGTCGTAGGCCGCCTCCTGGTCCGCCTTGCGAAGCGTCGTGTAGACACGGAAGCCGCGCGTATACACGTCGTCCGGATAGCGCTCGGCAAGCGCCTGGCGGACCATTTCCGCGACATATTCGGCGTGCACGGAGTATTCGCTCACTTCCCTTCTTGCGCGCAGGGGTGCTTTTACGGCGTCGTCATATTGCGTTGCGGTAATCTGTCCCAGCTCGCGCATGCGACGCAGCACATATTGCTGGCGCTGCTTCGCACGCTGCGGATTCGCAATCGGGTTATACGACGAGGGCGCCTTCGGCAGGCCGGCGAGCATCGCGGTCTCGCCGACGGTGAGCTCGGCGAGCGGTTTGCCGAAATAGATCTGCGAGGCGGCGGCGAAGCCATAGGCGCGCTGGCCGAGGTAGATCTGGTTGATGTAGAGCTCGAGGATCTGGTCCTTCGAGAGGCTGTGCTCGATCTTGAAGGCGAGCAGCGCCTCGTAGAGCTTGCGCGTGAGCGTCTTCTCCGAGGAGAGAAAGAAGTTGCGCGCCACCTGCATCGTGATGGTGCTCGCGCCCTGCCGGCGCCCGCCGTAGAGCAGGTTCGCGTAGGCCGCGCGCAGCACGCCGACATAGTCGATGCCGGGATGCTGGTAGAAGCGCTCGTCTTCCGCCGCGAGGATGGCCTCCTTCAGGAGCTTGGGGGCCTCCTTGATCGAAATCACGGCGCGGCGCTCCTCGCCGAACTCGCCGATCAGCTCGCCTTCGGCGGTGTAGACGCGCAGGGGTACCTTGGGCTGGTAATCCGTGAGGGCATCGAGGGAGGGGAGGTTCGGATAGGCAAGCGTTACGACCAACCCGAGCACCAGCAGCCCGGCCGCCAGGAGCCCCGCGAGCAGGGCGAGCGGGAAGGCTATAAAGCGAAGCCACATCAAGGGACTTAGACCGTGGAAGGGGCGCTTGCAGACGCTCGGGGAACGAGTAGCATCATACCCTTTCCCCCCGTGGAAAATTTACTAGACACCCGCTGGGGTTGTTGCTAGCATTTAACGCGAATTCTACGTATCGCGCCTAAGCGCTGATATGTAAAGGAAAATAACGAATGGCATTCGACCTTTTCAAGCCAAAGGCCCCGCCCTTGTTCGGCCTGGACATCAGCTCGTCCTCCGTCAAGATGGTGGAGCTCGCCGACGCCGGAAAAGGAGCGGTCCGCGTCGAGCGCTACGCGATCGAGCCGCTCGCTCGGGACGCGAGCATCGACGGCAACATCAGCAATCTGGAGGCGGTGGTGGACGCCGTGCGCCGCGCGCACAAACGCCTCGCGACGCGCACCAAGCATGTGGCCATGTCGGTCCCCACCGGAGCGGTCATCACGAAGAAGATCATCGTGCCGGCGGGCATGCGCGAGGAAGAGCTCGAGGTGCAGGTCGAAAGCGAGGCGAACCAGTACATCCCGTTCGCGCTCGAGGAAGTGAACCTCGACTTCCAGGTGGTCGGTCCCTCGCCGTCCAACCCGGAGGAGCAGGAGGTGCTGATCGCAGCCACGCGCAAGGAGAAGGTCGAGGACCGGGTGGCGGTCGCCGAATCGGCAGGGCTCAAGCCCTCGGTGATGGACGTCGAGTCCTTCGCCCAGCAGATGGCGCTGTCGCTCGTGATCCAGCAGCTGCCCGGCGGCGGCAAGGACCAGAACGTGGCGGTCGTGGACGTCGGCGCCAACGTCATGAACGTAACGGTGCTGCGCAACGACCAGTCCGTGTACACGCGCGAGCAGGCTTTCGGCGGCAACCAGCTCACGCAGGACATCATCAGCCGCTACGGCATGAGCGCGGAGGAGGCGGAGAACGCCAAGCGCTCCGGCGGCCTGCCCGACGACTACGAGGCCGAGGTGCTGCGCCCGTTCATGGAGAACCTCTCGACCGAAGTGCAGCGCGCGCTGCAGTTTTTCTTCACCTCGACGCCGTATCACAGCGTGGACCACATCCTGCTCGCCGGGGGCTCGGCGGTGATCGCCGGCATGGACGAGGCGGTGAATACGCGCACCCAGGTTCCGACCTCCGTCGCCAATCCCTTCGCTGCGATGCAGACTTCGCCGCGAATCCAGCTGAAGCGCCTGATGGTCGACGCCCCCTCGCTGATCGTGGCTTGCGGCCTCGCCATGCGCAGGTTCGATCCGTCATGAACGGTGCCCCGCGCGTAAACCTGCTGCCGCACCGCGCCGAGCGGCGCAAGCGTGCCCGGCAGCACTTCTTCGTCCTCGCCGGCGGCACCGGGCTGCTCGGCGCCGTCATCGTGCTCGCGGTCCACGGCCTGTACGCCACGAAGATCGAAGCGCAGGCGGACCGCAACCGCTTCCTCAAGAGCGAGATCGTCAAGCTCGACAAGGACATCGCCGAGATCAACAGCCTGAAGGAGCAGATCGCGGCGCTGCTCGCGCGCAAGCAGGTGATCGAGACCCTGCAGGCCGACCGCGCCCAGACCGTGCGCCTGCTCGACCAGCTGGTGCAGCAGACGCCCGAAGGCGTGTATCTCAAGTCCGTGGTGCAGAAGGGGCTGCGGGTCAACGTCGTCGGCTACGCGCAGTCGAACGCGCGCGTCTCCACGTTCATGCGCAACATCGAGGGTTCTCCCTGGCTCGAGTCGCCGCAGCTGATCGAGGTGAAGGCGAGCCAGACGCCCGACAAGCGGCGCGTGTCCGAATTCAACATGAACTTCTCGGTGAAGCGCGCGGAAGCCCCGAAGGACGCCTCCAAGGCGCCGGCGAAGGCGCCGGCGAAAAAAGGCTGAGCCATGGCGCTCGACTTCAAGGCCATAGCGGAAGATTTCAAGCATCTCAACCCGCAGGATCCGGGCACCTGGCCGGCGATCCCGAAGCTCGCCGCGCTGCTCGCGATCCTCGCCGCCATCCCGACCGCGGGCTATTTCCTCGACACGCAGGGCCAGCTCGAGGTGCTCGAGCGCGGCCGCGGCGAGGAAGAGAAGCTGAAGACCGAGTATGTCGACAAGAAGAAGCAGGCGGTCAACCTCGACCTGCACCGCCAGCAGCTGCGCGAGATCGACACGCAGTTCGGCGCCCTGCTGCGCCAGCTGCCCAACCGCTCGCAGATGGACGCGCTCCTGGTCGACATCAACCAGGCCGGCCTCGGGCGCGGGCTGCAGTTCGAGCTGTTCAGGCCGGCGGCCGGCGAGTCGCAGCGCGAGTTCTATGCCGAGCTGCCGATCTCGGTGAAGGTCGTGGGCACCTACCACGACATGGGCGCCTTCGCGAGCGACGTCGGCCAGCTCTCGCGCATCGTGACGCTCAACGACGTGAACATCCAGGCGCAGAAGGACGGCGTGCTCACCATGGACGCCACCGCGCGCACATTCCGCTACCTCGACGACCAGGAAGTCGCGGCGCAGCGCAAGGCCGGGAAGAAAGGCCCGGCCAAGAAATGAGCGCGCGGCGACTCGTCGCGGCGCTCGCCGTGGGCGCCGCCTCGCTCGCCGGTTGCGGCGGCGAGGAGCACGCGGACCTGCGCCAGGAGCTCGCCCTGCTCACGAAGGACGTGCGCGGGCGCGTCGATCCCCTGCCCCAGGTGAAGCCCTACGAGCCGGTGCCGTACCAGTCCGAAGGCCTGGTCGATCCGTTCCGTCCGGAGCGCATCGAGGTGGCGAAGGGCGGCCCGCCGGTGCTGAAAGGCCGCGCGCCGGACACGAACCGCCCGAAGGAGCCGCTCGAGGCGTTCCCGCTCGAGTCGATCCAGATGCTCGGGACGATCACGCAGAACCAGGAAACGTTCGCGCTCGTGAAGGCGGGCGCGAACCTGTACCGGGTGAGGCGAGGCAACTACATGGGACAGAACTTCGGCGTGATCACGGGCATCGACGATGGCCAGATCTCGCTGAAAGAGATCGTGCAGGACGGAACCGGGGAGTGGATCGAGCGCGTCAGTTCGCTGCAACTGGTGGAGGCTAGACGATGAAAACAAACAAAAGCATCTATGCCGCTCTGTACGGAATCAGCCTGTGGCTCGCCGGCATCGGCGCGGCGCTCGCCCAGGCGAACAGCATCGAGGCGTTCGACGTCACGCAGCAGCGCGGCAACGTCATCGTGCGCATCACCACCAAGGAGCCGCTGAAAAGCGTGCCGCCGAACTTCGCGGTGGCCAACCCGGCGCGCATCGCGCTCGATTTTCCGAACACGGTGAACGCCCTCGGCCGCGCGAACCAGAGCATCGACCAGGGCGGCCTGCGCAGCATGAACGTGGTGCAGGGGGCGAACCGCACCCGCGTGGTGCTGAACCTCGAGCGTCCGGTGGCCCACGAGACCACCCTCGACGGGCGCACGGTCGTCATCAACCTCGCCGCGCCGGCCGTGGCGCAGTCCGGCGGCACGGCGGGACCGGTGGCGCATTTCGCCGAGGGCCGCGGCGACGCGCAGCACCAGATTCGCGACGTCGACTTCCGCCGCGGCAAGGCCGGCGAAGGCCGCATCGTGGTCGACCTCTCCGATCCGAACACCGGCATCGACATCCGGCAGCAGGGGCAGAACATCATCGTCGAATTCGCGAAGACGGCGCTTCCCGACAACCTGCGCCGGCGCCTCGACGTGGTGGACTTCGCGACCCCGGTGAACTCCGTGAGCACATTCCAGCAGGGCGAGAACGTGCGCATGGTGATCGAGCCGAAGGGGCAGTGGGAGCACAACGCATACCAGTCCGATTCGCAGTTCGTCGTCGAGGTGAAGCCGCTCGCGACCGACGGCCGCGCCACGCAGCGCGACCGCTATACCGGCGAGAAGCTCTCGCTCAACTTCCAGAACGTGGAAGTGCGCGCGGTGCTGAACGTAATCGCCGACTTCACCGACCTCAACATCATCACGAGCGACACGGTGGCCGGCAACATCACGCTGCGCCTGAAGGACGTGCCCTGGGACCAGGCGCTCGACATCATCCTGCAGACGCGCGGCCTCGACAGCCGCCGGAGCGGCAATGTCATCTGGATCGCGCCGCGCGATGAGCTCGCCACGCGCGAGAAGCTCGCGCTCGAGGCGCAGCAGCAGATCAACGACCTCGAGCAGACGCGCACCGAGTCGTTCGTAATGAACTACCAGAAAGCGCAGGACGTGCAGAAGCTCCTGTCCGATCCGGCGCAGCGCCTGCTCTCCAAGCGCGGCAGCGCGGTCGTCGACCAGCGCACCAACACCCTGTTCGTGCAGGACACGCCGTCGCGGCTCGAGGAAGTGCGCAAGCTGCTCGCGAAGATCGACATTCCCGTGCGCCAGGTGATGATCGAGGCGCGCATCGTCGAGGCGAACGACTCCTTCAGCAAGAACCTCGGCGCGCGCCTGGGCTACAACGATCTCAGCGCCGGCCGCTCGTTCGGCGGGCCCGCGGGCCCGCGCGTCGCCTTCGGGCCGGGCTCGCTCGAGACCCGCGCGAGCGTCGCCGCGGGCGGGGTGCAAAGCGGTGTCGCGGCAGGCGCGGCGACCACGCCGAGCGTCACGGACACGCTGGGCGCCAACCTTCCGGCTGCCGGCGTGAACGGCTTCAACGCGGGCCAGTTCTCGTTCATTCTCTTCAACGCGGCGGCGACCCGCTTCCTGAACGTCGAGATCTCCGCGCTCGAGGCCGACGGCAAGGGCAAGATCATCTCCAGCCCGCGCGTGCTGACTGCCGACCAGGTGGAGGCGCTGATCGAGCAGGGAACGAGCATTCCCTACCAGCAGGCGACCTCCTCGGGCGCGACGGCCGTGCAGTTCCAGAAGGCAAACCTCGCGCTCAAGGTGAAGCCGCAGATCACGCCCGACGGGAACGTGATCATGGATCTCGACGTGAACAACGACTCCGTCGGCGCCGCCACGGCCACGGGCCTCGCGATCAACACCAAGCACGTGAAGACGCAGGTGCTGGTCGAGAACGGCGGCACCGTGGTGATCGGCGGCATCTACCAGCAGTCCGACCGCACGGACATCACGCGGGTGCCGGTGCTGGGCGAGCTGCCTTACATCGGGTTCCTCTTCCGCAACAACACGAGCAGCACCAGCAAGACCGAGCTCCTCGTCTTCATCACGCCGCGGGTGGTGAACGACCGGCTCACGATTCGCTGACCGCCACGTCTCCTCGGGGCATCACGACGGCCGGGACCTCCCGGCCGTTTTTATTTCTACAATGGCAGGCATGAAGGGCGCGGGCAGCATCTACCTCGTGGGCATGATGGGCGCAGGCAAGAGCACGGTGGGACGCTGGCTCGCGCGCCGGCTGAAGCTGCGCTTCTACGACTCGGACGTGGAGATCGAGCGTCGCTGCGGCGTCAAGATCCCGGTGGTGTTCGAGATCGAGGGTGAAGCCGGCTTCCGCAGCCGGGAGGCGCAGGTCATCGAGGCGCTCACCGCGCTCGATGCCATCGTGCTCGCCACCGGGGGCGGCGCCGTGCTGCTGCCGCAGAACCGCTCGCGGCTCGCGAGCCGCGGTTTCGTCGCCTACCTGCGGGCGCGCCCCGAGGACCTCTATGAGCGCGTGCGCCACGACCGCAACCGGCCGCTGCTCGCCACGGCCGATCCGCTGGGCCGGCTGCGCGAGCTCTTCGCCGAGCGCGATCCGCTCTACCGCGAGGTCGCCGACCTCGTTCTCGAAACCGGGGCGCAGGGCGTGCAGGTGCTCGCGCGCGAGCTGCTCGACAAGCTGGACCTCGGGTGGAAACGCTCCGCGTAGCGCTCGCCGAGCGCTCCTATCCCATCCACATCGGCAGCGGGCTGCTCGATGCGGCGGAGCTTCTCGCGCCGCACGTGCGCGGGCGGCAGGCGGCCGTGCTGACGAGCCAGGTGATCGCGCCGCACTACCTCGCGCGCGCCAAGGCGACACTCGAGCGCGCCGGCGCGCGCCCGATTGAAGTGGTCGTGCAGGACGGCGAGGCGGCGAAGGACTGGCCGACGCTGCAGAGCGTGTTCGACGCCTTCCTTGCCGCGCGGCTCGGCCGCGACGGGATCGTCGTCGCCCTGGGCGGTGGCGTGGTCGGCGATCTGGCCGGCTTTGCCGCTGCGGTCTACCAGCGCGGCGTGCCTTACATCCAGGTGCCGACGACGCTGCTCGCGCAGGTCGACTCCTCGGTGGGCGGCAAGACCGCCATCAACCATCCTCGCGGCAAGAACATGATCGGCGCGTTCCACCAGCCGCTCGCGGTCGTCGCCGACGTCGCGCTGCTTGGAACGCTGCCCGAGCGCGAGCTGCGCGCGGGGCTCGCCGAAGTCATCAAGCATGGCGCGGCGCTCGACCTCGCGTTCTTCGAGTGGCTCGAGCAGTCGATGGAAAAGCTGCTCGCGCGCGATGAGGCGGCGCTCGTGCACGCCGTGCGGCGCTGCTGCGAGCTCAAGGCCGCCGTGGTGTCCGCTGACGAGCGCGAGGCTGGCGCACGTGCGCTGCTCAATCTCGGCCACACGTTCGGCCATGCGATCGAGGCCGGAGCCGGTTACGGCGCCTGGCTGCACGGCGAGGCGGTCGCCGCGGGTATGGTGATGGCGGCGGAACTTTCGGCGCGAGAGGGCCTGCTCGCGCCGCGCGAGGTCGAGCGCGTGCGCCGGCTCATCGCCCGGGCGCAGCTGCCCGTCGCCGGCCCGAAGCTCCCGCCGGAGCGGCTGGTCGAGCTCATGGCCGTGGACAAGAAGAACGTCCGCGGCGAGACGCGCTTCGTCCTTCTCGAGCGCCTCGGGCATGCCGTCGTCAAGGCCGGCGTCCCGGCAGAGCGCGTGCGCGAGGCGATCGTCGCGGCGCGCTAGCCCGAACCCGCGCAAGCCCTTGTAGCAACAGCACTACGCCGGTATATTCGGCGGTTCCGCCGCGCTTTTTGTGCAAAGCGGCGAAAGCGACCAAATGCCCCTCTAATCATGACCTTAGAAGCGCAAGGGCTCTACCACCCCGGCAACGAGCACGATGCGTGCGGCGTCGGTTTCGTCGCGAACATCAAGGGCCGGAAGTCGCACACGATCGTCGAGCAGGGCCTCACGGTGCTGAAGAACCTGACGCATCGCGGCGCGGTGGGCTGGGATCCGAAGCTCTCCGACGGCTCGGGCCTTCTCATCCAGATTCCGGACCGCTTCTTCCGCGAGGTCATGGCGCGGCAGGGCGTGAAGCTGCCGCCCGCGGGCCAGTACGGCGTCGGCATGGTGTTCCTGCCGCGCGACCCGGCCTCGCGCATCGCCTGCGAGTACGAGATCGAGCGCGCCATCAAGGACGAAGGCCAGGCGCTGCTCGGCTGGCGCGACGTGCCGGTGGACAACTCCGACCTCGCCGAGCCGGCGAAGAAGATCGAGCCGGTCATCCGCCAGGTGTTCATCGGGCGGGGCCGGGGCGTCACGGTCACCGACGCCCTCGAGCGCAAGCTCTACATCATCCGCAAAAGCTCGGGCCACGCCATCCAGGCGCTCAAGCTCCAGCACGGCAAGGAGTTCTACGTGCCGTCGATGTCCGCGCGCACCATCTGCTACAAGGGGATGCTGCTCGCCTACCAGGTCGGCGAGTACTACCTCGATCTCAAGGACGCGCGCGTCGAGTCGGCGCTCGCGCTGGTGCACCAGCGCTTCTCCACCAACACGTTCCCGTCGTGGGACCTCGCGCACCCGTTCCGCATGATCTGCCACAACGGCGAGATCAACACCCTGCGCGGCAACGTGAACTGGATTCGCGCGCGCCAGGGCGCCATCTCCTCGCCGATCCTCGGGCGCGACCTCGAGAAGATCTGGCCGCTCATCTACGACGGGCAGTCCGATTCGGCGTCCTTCGACAACGCCCTCGAGCTGCTCGTGATGGGCGGCTACTCCGTGGCGCACGCCATGATGATGATGATCCCGGAGGCGTGGGAGAACCACACGCTCATGGATCCGGCGCGGCGCGCCTTCTACGAATACCACGCCGCGATGATGGAGCCGTGGGACGGCCCGGCCTCGATTGCGTTCACCGACGGTCGCCTCATCGGGGCCACGCTCGATCGCAACGGGCTGCGCCCCTCGCGCTACATCGTCACCGACGACGACCTGGTCATCATGGGCTCGGAGTGCGGCTGCCTGCCGGTGCCGGAGGAGCGCATCGTCAAGAAATGGCGCCTGCAGCCCGGCAAGATGTTCCTCGTCGACCTCGAGAAGGGGCGCATTGTCGACGACAAGGAGCTCAAGGACTCGCTCGCGAGCGCCAAGCCCTACGCCGAGTGGATCGAGCGCATCCGCGTGAAGCTCGACGAGGTGGAGACCGAGAAAACCGCGCCGCTCAAGTCGGGCGTGCGGCTGCTCGACCGGCAGCAGGCGTTCGGCTACACGCAGGAAGAGCTCAAGTTCATCATGCAGCCGATGTCGGCGAGCGGCGAGGAGCCGATCGGCTCGATGGGCAACGACTCGCCGCTCGCGGTGCTGTCGAGCAAGAACAAGACCCTGTACCACTACTTCAAGCAGCTCTTCGCGCAGGTGACGAACCCGGCGATCGACCCGATCCGCGAGGAGCTCGTGATGTCGCTCGTCTCGTTCATCGGGCCGAAGCCGAACCTGCTCGGCATCGACGAGCTGAACCCGCCGCTGCGCCTCGAGGTGTCGCAGCCGGTGCTCGACTTCTACGAGATGGAGAAGATCCGGCACATCGAGCGCTACACCGGCGGCAAGTTCAAGTCGCACGAGCTCGACATCACCTACCCCGCGGCCTGGGGCAAGGAGGCGGTGGAGGCGCGCCTCGCCTCGCTCGCCGCGCAGGCCGAGGACGCGGTGCGCTCGGGCTACTCGATCGTCGTCATCTCCGACCGCCTGGTGGACAAGGAGCGCGTGGCGATCCCGGCGCTCCTCGCGCTCTCGGCGATCCACCAGCACCTCGTCGGCAAGGGGCTGCGCACCTCCACCGGCCTGGTGGTCGAGACCGGAAGCGCGCGCGAGGTGCACCACTTCGCGCTGCTCGGCGGCTACGGCGCGGAGGCCGTGCATCCGTACCTCGCGCTCGAGACGATCCTGTCGCTGCATCCGCACGACCGCGCGGCGGCCTCCAAGGCGATCAAGAACTACGTCAAGGCGATCGGCAAGGGCCTGAAGAAGGTGATGTCCAAGATGGGCATCTCCACCTACATGTCGTACACCGGCTCCCAGATCTTCGAAGCCGTCGGGCTCGCCCGCTCGCTCGTGGACAAGTACTTCACCGGCACGACCTCCAACGTCGGCGGGCTGGACGTGTTCCAGGTCGCGGAGGAGGCGCTGCGCATCCATCGCGCCGCGTTCGACGAGGACGACCCGGTGCTCGCCCACATGCTGGACGCCGGCGGCGAATACGCCTGGCGCGTGCGCGGCGAGGAGCACATGTGGACGCCCGACGCGATCGCGAAGCTCCAGCAGTCCACGCGCGCGAACTCCTACGCCACCTACCGCGAGTACGCGAGCATCATCAACGACCAGTCGCGCCGCCACATGACCTTCCGCGGACTGTTCGAGTTCCGCTTCGCGGACTGCAAGCCGGTGCCGCTCGAAGAAGTGGAGCCCGCCGCCGAGATCGTGAAGCGCTTCTCGACCGGCGCCATGTC
>DASRFM010000007.1:0-33167 GCA_035651575.1 Burkholderiales bacterium
AGCAGGAACTCGAGCAGCGCCTTCTGGGTGTGGAGGCGGTTCTCGGCCTCGTCCCAGACCACGCTCTGCGGCCCGTCGATCACCTCGGCGGTCACTTCCTCGCCGCGGTGCGCGGGCAGGCAGTGCATGAAGAGCGCGTCCTTCTTCGCCGCACGCATCATCTCCGCGTCGACCTGCCAGTCCTGGAAGTCGCGCTTGCGCTCCTCGTTCTCGGCCTCGAAGCCCATGGAGGTCCAGACGTCGGTGGTGACGAGGTCGGCGCCCTTCGCCGCGGCCATCGGGTCGGCGAAGACCTCGCAGTGGCGGTTCTTCCTTTCGGGCTCGATCTCGTAGCCCGGCGGCGTGGAGACGTTGATCTTGAAGTCGAACACCTCGGCGGCCTGCAGCCAGGTGTTGCAGACGTTGTTCGAGTCGCCGATCCAGGCCACGGTCCTGCCCCGGATCGCGCCGCGGTGGTCGAGGTAGGTGTAGACGTCGCCCATGATCTGGCAGGGGTGGTACTCGTTCGTGAGCCCGTTGATCACGGGCACGCGCGAGTGGCGCGCGAAGCGCTCGACGATGTCCTGCTCGAAGGTGCGGATCATCACCACGTCGCACATGCGCGAGACCACCTCGGCGGCGTCCTCGACCGGCTCGCCGCGGCCGAGCTGCGAGTCGCGCGTGTTGAGGAAGACCGCGGCGCCGCCGAGCTGGTGGATGCCCGCCTCGAAGGAGAGCCGCGTGCGCGTCGACTGCTTCTCGAAGATCATCGCGAGCGTGCGGTCCTCGAGCGGCCAGTAGCGCTCGTAGCCCTTGAACTTCGCCTTGATCCATTTCGTGCGCGCGAAGACGTGCTCGTACTCCTCGCGAGTCAGGTCCTTGAACTGCAGGAAATGGCGCACCGCCGGCATGGGGCGCCCTAGTGAGCCGCGGCCCGCGTCTGGGCAGCCGCGCCGGCGAAGGCGCGCACGAGCGGGACGAGCCGCTCCACGACCTGGCGGCCTTCGGCCTCGCTCATGACGAGCGGCGGCAGCAGCCGGATGACGTTGTCGACGGTGACGTTCAGCACCAGCCCGGCGTCGAGCGCCTGCTTCACGAGCTCGCCGCAGGGCCGCTTCAGCTCGACGCCGATCATGAGGCCGCGGCCGCGGATGTCGTTCGCCAGAGCGCCGATCTGGCTTGCAAGCGAAGCGAGGATCAGCTCGCCGACGCGCGCCGCATTGTCGAGGAGCGCCTCTTCCTTCACCGTGTCGATCGTGGTCACGACCGCCGTCATGGCGAGCGGGTTGCCGCCGAAGGTGGAGCCGTGGTTGCCGGGCTTGAAGACGCCCTTGGCGCGGCCGCCGACCACGCAGGCGCCCACCGGCACCCCGGAAGCGAGGCCCTTGGCGAGCGCCACCACGTCGGGCATGAAGCCGGCGTGCTGGTAGACGAACCACTTGCCGGTGCGGCCCATGCCGCATTGCACCTCGTCCGCGATGAAGAGCCAGCCGTGCTTCTGGCAGATCTCATGCAGGCCGCGCAGGTACTCCATGCGCGAGACGTTGATGCCGCCCTCGCCCTGGATCGGCTCGATCATGACGGCGGCGATGCTCTTGTTGTGCTCGGCGACCTGGCGCACGGCGTCCAGGTCGTTGAGGGGGACGCGCACAAATCCCTGCACGAGCGGCTCGAAGCCGGCCTGCACCTTGCGGCTGCCGGTGGCGGAGAGCGTCGCGAGCGAGCGGCCGTGGAAGGCCTTCTCGAGGACCACGATCGCCGGCTCGGCGATGCCCCTGTCGTGGCCGTACTTGCGCGCCACCTTGATGGAGGCTTCCGTCGCCTCGAGCCCCGAGTTGCAGAAGAAGACCTCGTCGAGCCCGGTGATCTCGGCGATGCGGTCGGCCGCCGCCTCCTGGTCCGGGATGCGCCACAGGTTCGAGGTATGGATGATGCCGCTCCTGATTCGTCGCTCGAGGGCCTGGGTGAGCTTCGGGTGCGCATACCCGAGCGTGTTCACGGCGATGCCGGCGAGCGCGTCGAGATACTTCTTGCCGGCCTCGTCCCAGAGCCAGACGCCTTCGCCGCGCACGAACGCGACCGGCTGGCGGGCGTAGGTGTTCATCACATGGGACATCGTCGTTCCCCCAAATGCAAAACGGCGGCTCGGTGCCGCCGTTTCTTCAATGCTATCAGGGCGTAAGGCGCTTGGATAGGCGGGGTCACGAAGCCGTCACGCACAGCGCCTAGCATGCGCCGCCGATGCTCAACGCCATCGACGAGATCGCCGAGCTCTACGAGAGGCGCGGCCAGGAGCTCTACGCCGACGAGGCGCTCACCCATCTCGAGCACGCGCTGCAGTGCGCGCGCCTCGCCGAGCAGGCGCAATCCCCTGCGGAGCTCGTCGTCGCTTGCCTGCTCCACGACGTCGGGGAGCTTCTCAACGGCCGGCACGGCCGCTTCCCCTCGGTCGCGGACGCCGCGCACCCGTTCATCGCCGCCTGCGCGCTGAGCGAGCTCTTCCCGGCGTCGGTGCTGAACCCGATCCGGCTGCATGGCGAGGCGCGCCGCTACCTGTGCCGCACCGAAGAAGGCTACGAGCGCTCGCTGCCCC
Source organism: Burkholderiales bacterium (assembly GCA_035651575.1). Taxonomy (GTDB): domain Bacteria; phylum Pseudomonadota; class Gammaproteobacteria; order Burkholderiales; family SG8-39; genus SCGC-AG-212-J23. Next base: position 2,573 of record DASRFM010000007.1, read on the forward strand.
GCGCGATGCGCGCCGCGCTCGAGCGCGAAGGCGGCGCCTTCACCGAGCCCGGCGCGCAGGCCTTCCTGCGCGAGCGCTATGCCGAGGAGGCGATCCTGCTCGCGCGCTTCGACGACGCCGCGCGCGTGCCGCTCGCCAGGACGCCCCGGCTCAGCCACTACCTGCCGCTGCTCCACGCCTGCGCGGTGCAGGACCTCGCGCGCGCGGAATGACTACGGAGAGTCCGTACAAGGGCGAGACGGGCCTGCGGCGCATCCTGAGCGCCGCACGCAACTCGCTCGAGGGCTTGCGCGAGGCGGTGCGGCACGAGGACGCCTTCCGCCAGGAGCTGGTGCTCGCGGCGGTGTTCATCCCGCTCGCCTTCCGCCTCGGCGAGGGCCCGCTCGAGAAGGCGTTCCTGGTCGGCGCGGTGCTGCTCGTGCTGATCGTGGAGCTGCTCAACTCGGCGATCGAGGCGACGGTGGACCGCATCTCCTTCGAGAACCATCGCCTCGCCAAGCGGGCGAAGGACATCGGCAGCGCCGCGGTGATGCTTGCGCTGCTCAATGCCTGCCTCGTCTGGCTCGTCATCCTCGCCCGCTAGTCACCAAAGCTTCACTTGGCGTTCTCGCGCCGGTCACATCCGGCGCCTAGCCTCGCGCGCCGTGGGACTGCGCATCGCGATGGTCACCGAGACCTACCCGCCGGAAGTGAACGGTGTGGCGCGCACCGTGGGCCTGATGGTGGACGGGCTGCGGCGGCGCGGGCATTCCATCCAGCTCGTGCGCCCGCGGCAGAACGGCCACGACGTCGCGGCTTCCGGCGCGGCGTTCGAGGAAATCCTGCCGCGCGGAATCCCGATCCCGCGGTACACGCAGCTCAAGATGGGCGTGCCCTCCGGCCGCGCGCTGCACGCCTCCTGGCGCGAGCGGCGCCCGGACGTGGTGCACATCGCGACCGAAGGGCCGCTCGGCTGGTCGGCGCTCGGCGCCGCGCGCAAGCTCGGCATCCGGGTCGCGACCGATTTCCACACCAACTTCCATGCGTATAGCCGGCACTATGGCTTCGCGTGGCTGGCGCGGCCGGTCAGCGCCTATCTGCGTGCCTTCCACAACCGCGCCGACTGCACGCTCGTGCCGACCGCCGAGCTGCGCGATGAGCTGGCCGCGGACGGCTTCGAGCGCCTCGGCGTGGTCGGCCGCGGCGTGAATCCGCAGGTTTTCCATCCCTCGCGCCGCTCCGCCGAGCTGCGCGCGCGCTGGGGGGCGGGCGAGGAGACACCGGTCGCGCTCTGCGTGAGCCGCTTCGCGCCGGAAAAGAATTTTCCGCTCGTCATCCGCGCCTACGAGGCGATGCGGGCGGTGCGCCCCGATACGAAGCTCGTGCTGGTGGGCGACGGCCCGATGGCCGATGAGCTGCGCCGCAAGAACGTCGGCTACGTCATCGCCGGGCGCAAGGTGAACGGCGAGCTCTCCGCGCACTATGCCTCCGCCGATGTCTTCCTCTTCCCGAGCACCACCGAAACCTTCGGCAACGTGACGCTCGAGGCCATGGCGAGCGCGCTCGGCATCGTCGCGTACCGCTACGCCGCGGCCGGGCAGCACCTCGAGCACGAGCGCTCCGCGCTGCTCGCGCCGCTGCACGACGAAGCCGCTTTCGTCCTGGGCGCCGTGCGCCTCGCGCGCGAGCCCGGCCTTGCGCGCGCGCTCGGCGCCGCGGCGCGCGCCGTGGCCGAGGAAGTGACCTGGGAGCGCATCGTGGACGACTTCGAGAGGGCGCTGGTCGATGTGGCGCCTTAGCGCCGCGATGAGCCACGTGCAGCGCTGGGACGAGCGCGCCTGCGTCGCGATGAACCGCGCCCTGCGCGTGGACGGCATGCCGGCAGTGCTGCGCGCGGTGAGCTGGCTCGGCAACGGCATCTTCTGGTATTCGCTGATGCTCGCGATGCTGCTGCACGACCGCGCCGAAGCGATCCGGCCGATCGTTCACATGATGCTGGTCGGCGTGGTCTGCACCGTGTTCTACAAGGTGCTCAAGCACGGCACGGTCCGCCCGCGTCCGTACCAGGCGCTGCAAAGCGTCGCGCGGGGCGCCGGCGTTCTGGACGCCTTCAGCTTTCCCTCGGGACACACGCTGCACGCGGTTGCGTTCAGCATGGTCGTGGTCGCGCACTATCCGCTGCTCGCGGTGCCGCTCGCGGCTTTCAGCCTCCTCACCGCCGCCTCACGCATCATGCTGGGCCTGCACTACCCGAGCGATGTGCTGGCGGGCGCGGCGATCGGCGCGCTCGTCGCGGGACTGTCCTTCGGGGTCTGAACTTTCCCAGTCGACGAAGCGGCCGTTCAGCGCCGCTTCCACGGACCGGAGGCTCGCTTTCGCCCGGCGCAGGTAGCCTTCGAAGCGGCTCTCCATGCGACCGTCGAAAAGCCGCACGATCGCCTGGCATCCGGCAGGCAGCGGAGAGGCGCGCAACGCGCCATCGGCGTACCCGAGGAAGGCGATGCCGCGCCGAACCAGCAGGCGGTTGCAGCGAAGCCCATGCGCTGCGAAATCGGCCAGGAGCTCCGGCTCGGCGGCGAGCGCTTCGCGCGCCTGCAGGGGGATGCGCGAGGCGATGTGGCGATCCATGGCCCATTCGGCGATCGCGTGGGTGACATGCCGTACGCGCGCGATCCGCGACTCATGCTCGGGCACGAACACGTTGTGCGCGATGACGTCGACCACCAGATGGCTCGCATAGCCGAGGGCGAGAGCCCGCTCGGCATCGCTCCGCGGCGCCGCCGTCATGCGCCGAAGCGTCGACCAGCGGTGCGCGCGCCGGAAGGCCGCCGTGCCGAGTGCCTTGCCGGTTATGGCGAGGTCGGGAAGGCAGGCGCCGGCGAGCACCATGTCGGGAAATTTGCGCGCCGCAGCACGCAGTTTCGGATCGAATAGCGCCGTCATGGCGAGGAGCTCGTGCGCGAAGAAGATGTGCGTATGGAGGCCCCACGCATGTGCATCGAGCGGAAAAAGCGCGAGCGCGACGGCGACGAAGAGCGGGAAAGGCATTGCGAACGCGATGGTGTTCGCAGGTCATGACGGCGCGATGAAAAGCGCGATGTGTTGTTTTTGCGCAATGGATTGCTCGCGGGTAAGTCGCCAAAGGGCCCTTGTTTCTTGCGCAAGCGCGATTGATCGAGTAGAGAAGAAGGCAATCGCCGGGTTTTTCCGGCGATTGGTACCCTCAGGGAGAACACAAAGTGGCAAAACGCAGAAAAGCCAAGAAGTCGTCCAAGAAGAAGAAGTAACGACGTAACTGGCCCGCCTCCTTCGCGGAGGCGGGCCGGTCTGCCGGCTTCCCTTCGCAGGCCGGCCGGTTCAGGCGCTCCCAGGATTGTCAAGCGCAACGCGCTCGGCCGACTTATCCACAAGATGACCGAATTGTTACGGTGCGATTTCTCCGTAACGCGCGCGATTCGGCTGGCCGATCAACGCTCTATTTTTCGTGTTGCCTTGGCGCGGGCGCTTTGCCACCATGGGGAAGCAGTAACCGCTTCCCAACAACCCTTCAGGCGGCATGCTGGACGTCCTCTTCGTCGGAACGCGCAACTCGGTACGCAGCATCCTCGCCGAGTCGATCCTGCGTTCGTCCGGTAAAGGCCGCTTCCGCGCCTTCAGCGCGGGCTGCGCGCCCGCGGCGGAGGTGAATTCCGAGGTGCTCGCGTTCCTGGGCGAGCGGCACCTGCCGACCGAGGGCCTGCACCCAAAAAGCGTCGAGCAGTTCGTCGGCGACGCGCCCCGGTTTGCGTTCGTCATTGCGCTCTCCCAGCCGGCAGCGGCGCGCATCGCGGCCGTGCGCTGGTCCGGCGATCCGGTGGTTGCGCATTGGCCGCTGGACGAGGAGGACGGCGAGCAGGACTCGGCGTGGGCCATCCGCGACGCCTTCTGGGTGCTCTCGCGGCGCATCAAGATCTTCGCCAACCTGCCGCACGGGCGCGCCAGCCGGCGCTCGCTCGAGAACAAGATCCTCGCCCTCGAAAGCTGGCAGTAGCCGGCTAGCGGTTTTCCGAGACAGCCTGCGGCTCGGCCGGCGTGGTGCGCTTGGCCGGGATGCGCATGGTGAAGCGGCTGCCCTTGCCGGGCGTGCTTTCCACGTCGAGCGTGGCCTGATGGCGCGCCGCGGCGTGCTTGACGATGGCGAGGCCGAGGCCGGTGCCGCCGGTCTCCCGCGAGCGGCTGCGGTCCACGCGGTAGAAGCGCTCCGTCAGCCTGGGAAGGTGCTCCGGCGCGATGCCGATGCCGGTGTCCTCGACCGTGAAGGAGGAGCCGTCGGGCCCGTCGCGCCAGGTCAGCCGGATGTCGCCGCCCTGGGGCGTGTAGCGGATGGCGTTCGTGACCAGGTTGCCGAACGCGCTCGCGAGCTCGGTCTCGGAGCCGAGCAGATCGACTGCCGGCCAGGCGTTCAGGTGGATGCGATGGCGGCCGGCGGAGAGCGCGAGCGCGTCGGCGTGCAGCCGCTCGAGCAGCGGCTTCACCCGCACGCGATCGGCGGCGGGCAGCGGCGCGGACTCGAGCACCGACAGGGTCAGCAGGTCCTCGATGATCCGGTGCATGCGGCCGGCCTGCTCCTGCATCATGCCGAGGTAGTCGCGCATGCGCTGCGGGTCGAGCTTCAGCTCGCGCACCGTCTCGAGGAAGCCGACCAGCACGGTGAGCGGCGTGCGCAGCTCGTGCGAGACGTTCGCCACGAAATCGCGCCGCATGGTCTCGAGCCGCTCGGCCTGCGTGACGTCGCGCGACAGGAGCAGCTTCTGCGACTCGCCGTAGGGAATGAGCTGCAGCATGAAGATGCCCTGCCCGAGCTGGATGCGGATCGGCGCAGCCGACGGATCCTTCGCCGCGAGGTAGTCGATGAAGACGGGCGCGCGCAGCAGGTTCGCGATCGCCTGCCCGACGTCGTCGCGCGGATCGAGGCCGAGCTGCACCGCCGCCGTGTTGTTGCACCACTCGATGTGGTTCTCGGCGTCCAGCATCACCACGCCGTCGGGCAGCGCCTGGGCGGCGCGCCGGAAGCGCGTAAGCGCCTCCTCGAGGAGGCTTTCGCGGCGCGCGGCCGCCCGCTCGTAGCGGTGCAGCGCCGTGAGCACGATGTCCCAGGTGCCCCGGCCTTCGGGAACCCTGCCGGGCGCCGGATCCGAGACCCAGCGCGCGAGGCGCGCGAGGTGCCACGCATGGTAGAGGACGATCGCGGCGAGGCAGCAGGTGGCCGTTGCCCAGCCGTATGCGGGAGCGGTGAGCAGGCCGACCAGCCCTCCGGCGGCCGCGGCGGCGGCGAAGCCCGCCAGGGTACGCTGCGCGACCTTGCTCAGGCGCGCCGGAACCCGTAGCCCGAGCCGCGCACCGTGTCGATCAGGCGGTCGTGGCCCGAAGCCTCGAGCGCCTTGCGCAGGCGGCGGATGTGGACGTCCACCGTGCGCTCCTCGATGAAGACGTGATCGCCCCAGACGTGGTCGAGCATCTGCGTGCGCGAGTAGATGCGCTCGGGATGGGTCATGAGGAAGTGAAGCAGCCGGAACTCGGTCGGCGCGAGCTCCACCACCTTGCCGTTCGCGGTGACGCGGCGCGCGGCCGGGTCGAGCCGCAGGCCGTCGATCTCCACCGCGTCGTCGGCGAGCTGCGGCGCGCGCCGGCGCAGCACCGCCTTGATGCGCGCGGCGAGCTCCTTCGGCGAGAAGGGCTTGGTCAGGTAATCGTCGGCGCCGGCCTCGAGGCCCGAGACCTTGTCATGCTCCATGGCGCGCGCGGTGAGCATGAGGATGGGCAGCTCGCGCGTGCGCTCGTCGGCGCGCAGCCGCCGCGTGAACGTCACCCCGGATTCCCCGGGCAGCATCCAGTCGAGGATCAGGACGTCGGGCAGCTCCTTGCGGATCGACGTCTCCGCTTCCTCGGCGTTCGCCGCGCGCAGCACGCGGTGGCCGGCGTGCTCCAGGTTCACCGCCACCAGCTCCTGAACCTGCGGCTCGTCCTCGACGACAAGGATCGTGGCGCTCACTTCGGGCTCGCGGCGCTCATTGCGAGCGGCCTTCGGCGGCCGCGAGCTCGCGCTCGATGCTCGCCGGGTCGACGTGCCGGACGTCGGTGCCCTTGACGATGTAGATGACCTGCTCGGCCATGTTCTTCGCGTGATCGCCCATGCGCTCGATCGCCTTCGCGACCCACACCACGTCGAGCGCGGTCGAGATGGTGCGCGGGTCCTCCATCATGTAGGTGATGAGCTGGCGCAGGATCGAGCGGAACTCGCTGTCGATGGAGGCATCGTCGCGGATCACGTCCGCGGCCGCCGCGACGTCGAGGCGCGCGAACGCGTCGAGCGCGCGGCGCAGCATGGAGAGCGCGACCTCGGAGGCGTGGCGCACCTCCACCGTGCGGGGCGAGCGGCCTTCCATGCCGCCGCGCTCGTGGATGCTCTTCGCCATGCGCGCGATCTTCTGCGCTTCGTCGCCCACGCGCTCGAGGTCGGTGACGGTCTTGGTGATCGCCAGGATCAGGCGCAGGTCGTTCGCCGCCGGCTGGCGGAGCACGATGACCTGGCTGCAGTCGCCGTCCAGCGCGACCTCCATGCCGTTCACCCGGTGGTCGTTCGCGATCACCTCGTCGGCGAGCGAGCGGTCGCCGGACGCGAGCGCGTCCAGGGCGCGGCGGATCTGGGATTCGACCAGGCCGCCCATCTCGAGAACTCGGGAGCGGATCGCCTCCAGCTCCGCGTCGAACTGCTTGGAAAGGTGCTCGGGCACGCCCACGACCTCGCAATTATGACAAACCGGCTGCCGCCGTAACGAGGGCGAGGCTATCGGCCGCAAATGACGGATTTATGACCGCGGGCGGGAAAACGGTCATGAAACGGCAACAAGCCGGAAATACGCTGCGCCGCGTTAGTCCAACTTACAGGAGCCTTTTCGATGCTCAAGTCCCTGCTGACCGGCGCCGCGCTAGCGGCGGCCTGCTCCGGCCAGGCGCTCGCCCTGGACATTACCGGCGCCGGCGCCACCTTCCCGTACCCGATCTACGCCAAGTGGGCGGACGCGTACAAGAAGTCCACCGGCGTGGGCCTCAACTACCAGTCGATCGGCTCGGGCGGCGGGATCAAGCAGATCAGCGCGAAGACCGTGGACTTCGGCGCCTCCGACATGCCCCTCAAGCCGGAGGAGCTCGACAAGGGCGGCATGATCCAGTTTCCGACGGTCATCGGCGGTGCGATCCCGGTCGTGAACATCAAGGGCATCGGGCCCGGCCAGATCAAGCTCACCCCGCAGGCGCTCGCCGACATCTACCTCGGCAAGATCAAGAAGTGGAACGACGCGGTGATCGCATCGCTCAACCCCGGCGTTTCGCTGCCGGCGACCGACGTCAACGTCGTGCACCGCTCGGACGGCTCCGGCACCACCTTCATCTGGTCGAACTACCTCTCGAAGGTGAGCGCGGAGTGGAAATCCAAGGTGGGCGAGGGCACGTCGGTGAACTGGCCGGTCGGCGTGGGCGGCAAGGGCAACGAGGGCGTCGCGCAATACGTCCAGCGCATCGACGGGGCGATCGGCTACGTCGAGTACGCCTATGTGCTGCAGAACAAGATGGCCTACGTGCAGATGAAGAACCGCGAGGGCGCGTTCATCGCGCCGAGCGCGAAGGCGTTCCAGGCGGCCGCCGCGGGCGCCGACTGGAAGTCCGCGCCCGGCATGTACCTCATCCTCACGGACGCGCCGGGCAAGGACTCCTGGCCGATCGCGGGCGCGACCTTCATCCTGATGCACAAGACGCAGGAGAAGCCCGACAGCGCCAAGGAGGTGCTCAAGTTCTTCCAGTGGGCCTACGACAAGGGCGACAAGATGGCCGAGGAGCTCGACTACGTGCCGATGCCCGACAGCGTCGTGCGCCTGATCGAGACGAGCTGGAAGGCGCAGCTGAAGGACCCCTCCGGCAAGCCGATCTACTGACTTTCCTCACTTAGAATGCGGGAAAGACGCGGTGAGCGCGGTCATTCCCATCAACGAAAGCACAGCCAGCATCGAGGCCGCGCGCGCCACGCCGCCGCAGCCGCGGCGCGTGCAGCCGGCGCGCTGGATGGACTTCGCGTTCGAGAACCTCACCCGGTTCTTCGCCTTCCTGGTGTTCAGCCTGCTCGCGGCGATCCTGGTGTCGCTCGTCTACGGCAGCCAGCTGACGCTCGAGACGTACGGGCTGCGCTTCCTCTGGTCGAGCGACTGGGACCCGGTGCAGGAGAAGTTCGGCGCGCTGGTGCCGATCTACGGCACGCTCATGACGTCGCTCATCGCCATGCTGATCGCCGTGCCGGTGAGCTTCGGCATCGCGCTGTTCCTGACCGAGCTGTCCCCCGCGTGGCTCAAGCGCCCCCTCGGCACCGCGATCGAGCTGCTCGCCGCGATCCCGTCGATCATCTACGGCATGTGGGGGCTGTTCGTCTTCTCGCCGATCTTCCAGACGCACGTGCAGCCGCTGCTGATCCAGGCGCTCTCGCCCGTGCCGTGGCTCGGGGCCCTCTTCCGGGGGCCGCCGCTCGGCATCGGGATGATGAGCGCCGGCCTCATCCTTTCCATCATGGTGATCCCGTTCATCACCGCGGTGATGCGCGACGTCTTCGAGCTGGTGCCGCCGCTCCTGAAGGAGTCGGCGTATGGCCTGGGCTCCACCACATGGGAAGTGGTGTGGAAGATCGTGCTGCCCTATACGAAGGTCGGCGTGGTGGGCGGCGTCATGCTCGGGCTCGGCCGCGGCCTGGGCGAGACCATGGCCGTGACCTTCGTCATCGGCAACGCGCACCAGCTCGCCGCCTCGCTCATGGCGCCCGGAAACAGCATCGCCTCCGCGCTCGCCAACGAATTCACGGAGGCAGTGGGCGATCTCTACTTCAGCGCCCTGATCGAGCTCGGCCTGATTCTCTTCCTCATCACGACGATCGTCCTCGCCCTGTCCAAGCTGCTGCTGATGCGCCTCGCGCGCCAGGAGGGCGGGCGCGCGTGAACGCCGTCTATGCCGCGCGCAAGCGCACCAACGCCCTGCTGCTCGCGATCTCGGGCGTCGCGGTGGCGTTCGGCCTGTTCTGGCTGGTGTGGATCCTCGGCACGCTGCTCTACGAGGGCGGGCATGCGCTCGCGCGGGCGAGCCTCTACTACCAGATGACGCCGCCGCCGGGGAGCGACGGCGGGCTGGCGAACGCCATCGCGGGCAGCGGTCTCCTCATCCTGGTCGGCACGCTGCTCGGCACGCCGGTCGGCATCCTGGCCGGCACCTACCTCGCCGAATACGGGCGCGACAACTGGCTTACCTCCGCGACGCGCTTCCTGAACGACGTGCTGCTCTCGGCGCCCTCGATCGTGATCGGCCTCTTCGTCTACTCGGTGTACGTCGCGCGGGTGAGGCACTTCTCCGGCTGGGCCGGCGGCTGCGCGCTGGCGCTGCTCGTGGTGCCGGTCGTGGTGCGCACGACCGACGACATGCTGAAGCTCGTGCCGAACAGCCTGCGCGAGGCGGCCGTCGCGCTCGGCTGCCCGACCTGGAAGATGATCGTGATGGTGAGCTACCGCGCGGCGAAGACCGGCATCCTCACCGGCGTGCTGCTCGCCGTCGCGCGCATCAGCGGCGAGACCGCGCCGCTGCTCTTCACCGCCCTCAACAACCAGTTCTGGTCCACCAACATGAACGGCCCCATGTCGAACCTGCCGACGGTGATCTTCCAGTTCGCCATGAGCCCTTACGAGGACTGGCATCGCCTCGCCTGGGGCGGCGCCGCCCTCATTACCCTCGCCGTCCTGACGCTCAACATCGCGGCGCGCTCTCTCTTCAGCAAAAAGGACTAGGAATGGAACCTGCCGCTGAATTCGACAAGGGCCGCCCGCTCATCCGCACCGCGGTGCGCGAGGCCGCGCAGCAGGCCGGGACGGAAAAGTCGCCCGCCAAGCTGCAGGTGCGCAAGCTCAACTTCTACTACGGCGGCTACCACGCGCTGCACGACATCTCGCTCGACATCCCGGAGAACAAGGTCACGGCCTTCATCGGCCCGTCCGGCTGCGGCAAGTCGACGCTGCTGCGCACCTTCAATCGCATGTACTCCCTCTATCCGGAGCAGCGCGCCGAGGGCGAGGTCCTCTTCGACGGCGACAACGTGCTGACGGTGAAGCGCGACCTCTCGCTCATCCGCGCGAAGATCGGCATGGTGTTCCAGAAGCCGACGCCGTTCCCGATGTCGATCTACGACAACATCGCGTTCGGCGTGCGCCTGTTCGAGCGGCTCTCCAAGCGCGACATGGACGACCGCGTGGAGTGGGCGCTCGGGCGCGCCGCGCTGTGGCAGGAGGTCAAGGACAAGCTCCACCAGAGCGGCAACGGGCTCTCCGGCGGGCAGCAGCAGCGCCTGTGCATCGCGCGCTGCATCGCGATCAAGCCGGAGGTGCTGCTGCTCGACGAGCCGTGCTCGGCGCTCGACCCGATTTCCACCGCGCGCGTCGAGGAGCTGATCCACGAGCTCAAGACCGACTACACCGTCGTCATCGTCACCCACAACATGCAGCAGGCGGCCCGCGTCTCGGATCTCACCGCCTACATGTACCTCGGCAACCTGATCGAGTACGGCGCCACCGACTCGCTCTTCATCAAGCCGCAGCGCAAGGAAACCGAGGACTACATCACCGGGCGCTTCGGCTAGCTAGCGCAGCGGCTGCAGGCCCTTTTCCTCGTCGGGCCGCAGCACCCGGATGCACGGCAGGTAGCCCTCGTGCACGATGCCGTGGATCTCCATGTGCTTGTGCGAGTGCAGCAGGATGCCGAGGTACTCGGCGACGTCGCGCGTGATGAGCTGACCCGGGACGAGCACCGGGATGCCGGGCGGGTAGGGGACGATCTGGTCGGCGCAGATGCGGCCGGCGAGCTGCCGGTTCACGCGCTCGCGCTCGTCGAACACCGGCACCAGCTCGCCGCCGCAGTAATAGGCGTCGCGCGGCAGGTATTTCAGCTTGGTGAACGCCGGAATCTCCGGCGTCTGCACCAGGCGCCGCGGCGGCCGCCCCTCGCGCGCCATGCGCATGAGCGCGTCGTAGAGCCGCGAGACCTTCGAGCGTGTCGTGCCGATGGTGAGCAGGAGCGTCAGCGTGTTGAACGTCGACTTCTCGGTCTGGATGTTGTAGCGCTCGAAGAGCTCCTTCTGCAGGTCCTCGACCGTGTAGCCGCAGCCCGAGATGTCGATCGTGACCTTCGTCGGGTCGAGCCGGATGCCGTCGTGCCTCACCTCGTCGGGCAGCAGGTCCTCGAGCTCGAGCACGCGGAAGGCGCGCGTCGAATTGACCAGCTTGCGGACTTCCTTGGCGAGCTCGAGCGTGCGGGAAAGGAGCTTGTAGCCCTCCATCACGGCCTGCTTGCGGGCGACGTCGAGGCTCGCGATGAGGCCGTACTGCGGGCTCGTCGAGGTGTGCATGTTGAAGTTCTCGCGGAACAGGTGCTCGCGGAAGTCCGGGTCGTTGATGTGGATCATCGACGCCTGCGAGAACGCGGAGAGCACCTTGTGCGTGGACTGGGTGGCGTAGTCCGCGCCCGCCTCGAGGGCGGTCGGGCGGAACTCCGGATGGAAGCGCGCGAAGCCGTACCAGGCCTCGTCGATGATGACCTTGATGCCCTTGCGGTGCGCCGCCTCCACGATCGGGGCGAGCTCGTAGCGCAGGCCGTCGTAGGTGCACGAGGTGAGGATCAGGGCCTGCGCATCGGGGTGCTTTCTGATGGCATCGAGCAGCACGCGCTTCGGGACCGGGCCGTAGAGCCCGTATTTCCGGTTCAGCGCCGAGTCGAGGTACACCGGGTGCGCCCCGGAGAGGACCACGCCGTGGTGCACGCTCTTGTGGCAGTTGCGGTCGAGGAGCAGCTTCTCGCCCGGCGCAAGCAGCGTCTGGAAGATGACCTTGTTCGCGGTCGAGGTGCCGTTGGTCGCGAAGAACGTGCGCCGCGCGCCGAACGCCTTCGCCGCCATGGTCTGCGCCTCGGCGATGACGCCGCGCGGCTCCATGAGCGAATCGAGCATCGGCACCGAGACCGAGAGGTCGGCGTCGAAGACGTGCTCGCCCATGAAGTCGTAGAAATCGTTCACCCAGGGGCTGCCGCGCAGCGACTCGCCCGAGGAGTGCCCGGGCGTGTGCCACTGGTCTTTCGCCATCCAGACGTAGTTCTTCAGCTGGTCGTAGAACGGCGTGCGCGCGCGCTCCTGGATCTGCGCGTTGAGGATGCGGTAGATGCCGCGGTAGTCGCGCTCCTCGCGGTAGAAATAGCCGTCCACCGACTCCGCGAACAGCGCGTCGACGACGTCGTCCTCCTTCTCCTGCGCGATCAGGATGTAGACGTCGAGCTCGGGGCGAAAGCGCGTGATGCGCTGCACGAGCTCGAGCGCCGACATCTGCAGCTTCTTCGCCGTCGCGCTGCCGTTCTTGGCGAGCGTGTAGAGCCGGTCGTCCACCAGCACCGCCTGCAGGTCGCCGTCGCTCTCGATCAGCGCGAGCGCTTCCTTGGCGGTGGTGACGCCGGTGAAGGCGATGCCGAGCGGATTGTCGAGCGAGCGCGCCGCCGCGTTGAGCCCCTTGACGAACTCGCGCAGCACCAGCGGCTCGTCGTTGATCACCAGGATCCGGCTGGCGGGTTTCGCCACTATGCCCGCCCTATAATGCCCGCATGGGAGAAGGGGAAGCGCAAAGCAGCATCGCCGAGTTCGTCATCCAGGGGGTGACCCTCGACGGCAAGCCCTTCCGGCCGAGCGACTGGGCGGAGCGGCTTTGCGGCGTGATGTCCGCGTTCGGCGGCGACCACCGGATGCAGTACTCGCCCTATGTGCACCCGGTGACGGCGAACGGCGTGCGCTGCGTCGTGGTGGACCTGCGGCTCGAGGAGATCGAGCCCATGGCCTACCGCTTCCTGCTTTCGTTCGCGAAGGACAACGAGCTCAAGGTGCGCGACGGGCGCGTCGCCGAGCGCACCCGGCTCGCCGAGATGCAGCGGATCGGGGACACCGCTTGAAAAGCAGCGCCGGTTCCTACTTCATTGCGCGCAGCGCGTGCGCGAGGCGGCTCTTGTGCCGGTCGCCGGCGTTGCGGTGAAGGATTCCCTTGGCGACCACGCGGTCGATGACGCGCTGCGATTCGCGTAGCATTTTCGCCGCCGCATCCTTGTTGCCGGCCGCGACCGCCTTGTCGACGTTCTTGATCGCGGTGCGCACCGCGGTGCGCAGGCTCATGTTGTGAACGCGCCGCACCACGGACTGCCGGGCCCGCTTGCGGGCGGATTTGATGTTGGCCATGGACTCGTTTTCGTCCCTGAAAAGGGGCGAGAGTTTAGCACGAACGCCCCTCGCGACGCATGAACCTCCTCAAGGCCCTGGTCACGGTCAGCGGCTTCACGCTCATCAGCCGCATCCTCGGCTACGCCCGGGATTTCTTCATCGCACGGGCCTTCGGCGCCGGCCTTGCGACCGACGCCTTCTTCGTCGCCTTCCGCATCCCGAACCTGCTGCGGCGCCTGTTCGCCGAGGGCGCTTTCTCGCAGGCGTTCGTGCCGGTGCTTGCGGAGTACAAGAACCGCCACCCCGAGGAAACGCGCTCGCTGATCGACGGCGTCGCGACGCTGCTTTTCGTCGCGCTCGTCGTCGCGACCGCCCTCGGCATGGCGGCGGCGCCGCTCGTGGTGTACGTCTCGGCGCCGGGGTTCGCCTCCGACCCGCAGAAGTTCGAGCTCACGGTGCGGCTGCTGCGCATCACGTTTCCCTACATCGGCTTCATCTCGCTCGTCGCCTTCGCCGCCGGCGTCCTGAACACCTGGAACCGCTTCTCCGTCCCCGCCATCACGCCCACGCTGCTCAACGTCTCCTTCATCGTCGGCGTCCTCTTCGCGAGCCGCTTCGACCCGCCGGTGGAGGTGCTCGCCTGGGCGGTGTTTGCCGGCGGCTTCCTGCAGCTCGCCTTCCAGGTGCCGTTCCTCTTCAAGCTCGGCGTGCTGCCGCGCTGGCGGCTCGACCTGACGCATCCGGGCGTGCGCCGCATGCTGCGGCTCATGGCGCCCGCCGCATTCGGCGTCTCCATCAGCCAGGTGTCGCTGCTCATCAACACCATCTTCGCCTCCTTCCTCGTCTCGGGCAGCGTGTCCTGGCTCTACTACGCCGACCGCCTGATGGAGTTCCCGGCGGGCGTGCTCGGCGTGGCGCTCGGCACCATCCTGCTGCCGAGCCTGTCCAAGTTCCATGCCGATGCGAACCCGGCCGAGTACGCCGCGCTCCTGGACTGGGGCCTGCGCATGACCGTGCTGCTCGCGGTGCCGAGCGCGGTGGCGCTCGCGGTGCTCGCGCTGCCGCTCATTTCCTCGCTTTTCCTGTACGGGCGCTTCACGCCGGAGGACGCGGCGATGGTGCGCGAGGCGCTCGTCGCCTACAGCATCGGCCTCATCGGCATGATCCTCGTGAAGATCCTCGCCCCGGGCTTCTACGCGCGTCAGAACATCCGCACGCCGGTCAAGATCGGCATCCTGACCCTGCTCGCCACCCAGGCGATGAACCTCGCGTTCATCGTGCCGCTGCGCCATGCCGGCCTCGCGCTCGCCATCGGCCTGGGCGCGTGCCTGAACGCCGCGCTGCTCTTCCGGATCCTGCGCCGCACCGGCGTGTACGCGCCGCTGCCGGGCTGGGGCGTGTTCCTCGGCAAGGTGGGCCTCGCGGTCGCGGTGATGGCCGCGGTGCTGTACTTCGCGATGGGCGAGGCCGCGTGGTGGCTCGCGGCCCCCTGGCAGCGCAAGCTGCCGGCGATCGCCGGGCTCGTCGCCGCCGGCGCGTTCGCGTACCTCGCCTGCCTCGCGGCGCTCGGCTTCCGCGTGCGCGACTTCCATCGCCGGGGCGCCGTGTGACCGAGTTCGAGCAGCTCATCGGCCGCGACGAGGCGGACATCGATCTCGCCCGGGCGTGCCTGCTCATCGCGCAGGACGCCTATCCCGGCCTCGACGTCGAAGGCTACCTCGGCGAGATCGAGCGGTTCGCCGCGCGGCTGCGCGCGAAGTTGCCCGAGCATGCCGGCGTGGAAGAGCGCATCGTGGCGCTCAACGAGTTTCTGTTCGACGAGCTGGGGTTCTCCGGGAACACCGAGCACTACTACGACCCGCGCAACAGCTACCTGAACGAAGTCATCGACCGCAGGACCGGCATTCCGATCACCCTCGCGATCCTCTACATGGAGATCGGGCGCCGCGCCGGCCTGCGGCTCGAGGGCGTCTCCTTCCCCGGGCATTTTCTCGTGCGCCTGGACCTGCGCGGCGGGGTGCTGGTGCTCGATCCGTTCTCCGGCGGCGCGCCGCAATCCGAGGCCGAGCTGCGCGAGCGGCTGCAGCGCGTCATCCCCGAGGGCGCGGCCGCCGGCGTGCCGGTCGCCGAGCTGCCGCTCGACCAGTTCCTCGAGCCCGCGGGCAAGCGCCAGACCCTCGCGCGGCTGCTGCGCAACCTGAAGGGCATCTACCGCCAGGCCGACAAGCCCGAGCGCATGCTCGCGGTCCTGAACCGCATGCTCGCGCTCTCGCCGAACGCCAGCGCGGAGCTGCGCGATCGCGGCTTCCTGTACCAGCGCCTGGAATGCTGGCGCTTCGCGATGAAGGACCTGTCCGACTACCTCGAGCGCGAGCCCGACGCCCCGGACCTGGACGCCGTGCGCGCCTCGCTCATGGAGGTGAGCGAGCGCTGCTCGCGGCTGAATTAAGGCTACAATCGCCGCTTCTTTTCCAAGGAGGAGGATGAGATGACTACCGAATCAGTGCGCGCCTGGCGCCGCTCGTTCCTGAAGAAAGTCGCCGCCGGCGCGGCCGTCTCGACGCTCGCCGCCCCGGCGATCGCGCAGCAGAATCCCAAGATCCAGTGGCGCCTCGCGGCGAGCTGGCCGAAGAGCCTGGAGACGCTTTTCGGCGGCGCCGAGCTCGTGGCCAAGCGCGTAAGCGAGATCACCGACGGCAATTTCCAGATCCGCGCCTTCGCCGCCGGCGAGATCGTCCCGGCGCTGCAGGTGCTCGACGCGGTGCAGGCGGGCACGGTAGAGCTCGGCCATACGGCGACGTACTACTACTTCGGCAAGGACCCGGCCTTCGCGCTCGGCACCTCGGTCTGCTTCGGGCCGAACAACCGCCAGATGAATGCCTGGTACCTGAACGGCGGCGGGCGCGAGCTGATGGCGCCGCTCTTCAGCGAATACGGCTGCATCGCCATTCCGGCGGGCAACACGGGCTGCCAGATGGGCGGCTGGTACCGCAAGGAGATCAAGTCGGTCGCCGACCTGAAGGGCCTCAAGATGCGCATCGGCGGCATGGCGGGCCTCATCCTGGCGAAGCTCGGCGTGGTGCCGCAGCTCATCGGCGGCCCCGACATTTATCCGGCGCTCGAGAAAGGCACCATCGACGCGGCGGAGTGGGTCGGGCCCTACGACGACGAGAAGCTCGGCTTCAACAAGGTCGCCAAGTTCTACTACTACCCCGGCTTCTGGGAAGGCGGCCCGATGCTGATGACGCTCGCGAACGAGAAGAAATACAACGAGCTGCCGAAGCACTACCAGGCCGCGCTCACCGCCGCGTGCGGCGAGGCGAACGCCTGGATGCCGGCGAAATACGACGAGCTGAACCCGCCCGCGCTGCGCCGCCTGGTGGGCGGCGGAACGCAGCTGCGGCCTTTTCCGCGCGCGGTCATGGAAGCGGCCGAGAAGGCGTCCTACGAGCTCTACGACGAGCTGAAGGCGAAGAGCAAGCACTGGGCGCGCATCTACCCGGATTGGCTCAAGTTCCGCAACGAGCAGTTCCTGTGGTTCCGCGTGGCGGAGCACACGTACGACTCGTACGCGTTCAACTCGAAGCTCGGGCAAAGCGCCAAGTAACGCGGCACGGCCCCGAAAAAACCCCGCTGCGGCGGGGTTTTTTTTTGGCCTATTTCTTGGGCGCGCCGAACGCGTTCTGCAGGTCGTCGGCGGGCGCAGCTTCGGATTTCTCCGCCGGGGCGGCGCCGGGCTGGGGCGCTCCGAAATTCGGCGGCGCCTCGTCCTGCTTCTGCTCTTCGGGTGTCTCCTGCGGCACCTCGATCTTGACCTTCGACGGATCGAACTTCAGCTTCTCGATGTTTCCGGTCACGAGGCCCGGGAAGCCGATGACGATGCCGACCATGATGACCTGGATCACGACGAAGGGCACCGCGCCCCAGTAGATCTGGCCGGTGGTCACGCCCTGGATCGGCTTCCTCAGGATCTTGTCCATGTACTCCTTCGCCGGCGCGACGCTGCGCAGGTAGAAGAGCGCGTAGCCGAACGGCGGGTGCATGAACGAGGTCTGCATGTTGACGCCGAGCAGCACGCCGAACCAGATGAGGTCGATGCCGAGCTTGTCCGCCACCGGGCCGAGCAGCGGCACGATGATGAAGGCGAGCTCGAAGAAATCCAGGAAGAAGGCGAGGAAGAAGGTCAGCAGGTTCACCACGATGAGGAACCCGACCTGGCCGCCCGGCAGGCTCGTGAGCAGGTGCTCGATCCAGATGTCGCCGTTCACGCCGCGGAACGTCAGGCTGAATACGGTCGACCCCACGAGGATGAAGACGACGAACGTAGTCAGCTTGGCGGTGGAGTTCATCGCCTGCCGCATGAGCGAGAACGTCAGGCGCCGGTTGATGAGCGCAAGGATCAGCGCGCCGGTGGCGCCCATGGCACCGCCTTCCGTGGGCGTCGCCACGCCGATGAAGATGGTGCCGAGCACGAGGAAGATCAGCGCGAGCGGCGGGATGAGGACGAAGAGCACCCGGCCCATGAGCTTCCAGCCGCGCAGCGGGCGCGCCTCCGGCGGCAGGGCCGGCGCCGCCTTCGGATAGATGAGCGTCACGCCAAGCACGTAGAGCGCGTAAAGCGCGGTGAGCACCAGCCCGGGAAAGATGGCGCCCGCATACATGTCGCCGACCGAGCGGCCGAGCTGGTCGGCGAGCACGATGAGCACGAGGCTCGGCGGGATGATCTGAGCGAGCGTGCCGGAGGCTGCGATCACGCCGGTGGCGAGGCGCCGGTCGTAGCCGTAGCGCAGCATGATGGGCAGCGAGATGAGGCCCATCGAGATCACCGAGGCGGCGACCACGCCGGTGGTGGCGGCGAGCAGCGCGCCGACGAACACCACCGCATACGCGAGCCCGCCGCGGATCGGCCCGAAGAGCTGGCCGATGGTGTCGAGAAGGTCCTCGGCCATGCCGCTTCGCTCGAGGATCAGCCCCATGAAGGTGAAGAACGGTACCGCGAGCAGCGTGTCGTTCGCCATGATGCCGAAGATGCGCTCGGGCAGCGCCTGGAACAGCGCTTCGTTGAGCAGGCCGAGCTGGATGCCGAGCAGGCCGAAGGAAAGCCCGAGCGCGGCGAGCGCGAACGACACCGGGAAGCCGATCAGCAGGAACACGATCAGCCCCACGAACATGATGGGCGCGATATTGGCGACGAGGAAGGCGCTCATTTATTTTCTTCCTTGCCGACTTCGAGCATCAGGTCCAGCCCGGGATCCTTGTGTTGCTCCACCGGGTCGGGAATGAGGCCCTGCAGGTAGGCGACGCGCTTGATCAGCTCCGACAGGCCCTGGATGCTGAGGAGGAAGAACCCGACCGGCACCAGCAGGCGCACGGGCCAGCGGATGAGGCCCCCGGCGCTGCCCGAGATCTCGCCGCTTCTCCACGCGTTCATGAAGATTGGCCACGAGAGCCACATGATGAAAAGCGACATCGGCAAGAGGAACAGCAGGATGCCGAAGACGTCGATCCAGATCTGCGTTTGGCGCGAGAAGCGCGAAGACACCACGTCGATGCGGATGTGCTCGTTGTGCAGCAGCGTATAGCCCGAGCACAGGAGGAAGACCACGGCGAAGAGGTACCACTGCAGCTCGAGCCACGCGTTCGACGCGAGGTTGAGCGCATAGCGCGAGGTGGCGTTGGCCGCGCTAACGAGGACCATGATGAGCACGCACCAGTAGACCAGGCGGCCGATGTGCTCGTTGACGAAATCGATCGCGCGCGAGAGCGCGAGCAGTGCTTTCATTCTTCCCCCTCTTTACCGGCCTGCGTCAGGCGCTCGCCGCAGCCCCGATGCTCGCCGCTGGACGGCCGAATGCAATGCCGGCCTGTAGCCTAGCGCAAAGAAGATTTCCGCGCAGAGAAAGATCGGCGCGATGAAGACCTGGAAAAGATTGTCCGCGAGCGCCGGCTTGCGTCCCTCGAAAGCATGCCCGACGAGCTGCAGCGCCCATCCGCCCGCGAAGAGGATGCCGAAGGCGATCCAGCCCGAAGCCGTGCCGCGTGCGGCGATCGCGTCCCCCGCCCAGACGAGCGGCGCCGTGACGAACAGCATCGCGGCGGCGAGCAGCCGGTCGAGCGCGAAGTAGTAGAGCAGCACCACTGCGGCGAGCAGCATGGCGGCGCTGATCGCGACGCCCGCGACCTCGAAGCGCAGCCATGCGAGCGGAATGAAGAGCGCGAGCATGATGCAGGGCACGCCGACGAAGTGCGTCGCCTTGTTGCGCGGGTCCCGGTGATACGCGGCATAGACCGCCATCTGCATCTCCAGGCTTTTCATATATAATTCAGCATTTTACATTGCCGATGCTCGTCACGCACGGAAGTCCCATGCCGGCCGGGCCGGCCGCGCTGACGGTCGGCAACTTCGACGGCGTGCACCGGGGCCACCGCGCGCTGCTCGACCGGGTGGCGGCGGCGGCGCGCGAGCGCGGCATCGCCTCCTGCGTCCTCACCTTCGAGCCGCATCCGCGCGAATTCTTCTCGCCCGACCGGGCGCCGGCGCGCATCACGCGCCTGCGGGACAAGCTCGAGCTGATCGAGGCCGCAGGAATCGATCGCGTGCACGTCGCGCGCTTCGATGCGCGCTTTGCCGCGCTCGCGGCGGCGCAGTTCGTGGAGGACACGCTGGTCCGAGGGTTGCGCGTTCGCTGGATGCTGGTCGGGCGGGATTTCCGCTTCGGCGCGAAGCGCACGGGCGACTTCGCCCTGCTCGAGCAGGCGGCCAGGCGCCACCGCTTCGAGCTCGAGGCGATGGCCGACGTGCAGTTCGAAGGCGAGCGCGTGTCGAGCTCCGCGGTGCGCGCCGCGCTGGTGGCGGGCGAGCTGCGGCGCGCCGAGCGGCTCCTCGGGCACCCGTATTGCATCAGCGGGCGCGTGGCGCACGGCGCGAAGCTCGGGCGCAGCCTCGGCTTCCCGACCGCCAACCTGGTCCTGCGCCGGGCGCCGCCGCTCGCGGGCATCTTCGCCGTCGAGGCCGGCCCGCTCGGCAGGGGCGTGGCGAGCCTCGGCAGGCGGCCGACGGTGAATCCCGTGCCGGTGCCGCTGCTCGAAGTGCATCTCTTCGACCGCCAGGGCGACCTCTACGGCGAGCACCTGCGCGTGCGCTTCCTCGAGAAGCTGCGCGATGAAGAGAAGTACGACGACCTCGACAAGCTGAAATGCGCGATCGCGGGCGATGCCCGCAAGGCGCGCGAGTACTTCGAAAATCATGGCTGACTACAAAAGCACCCTCAACCTCCCGGACACGCCTTTTCCCATGCGCGGCGATCTCGCCAAGCGCGAGCCGCAGTGGGTCAGGCAATGGCAGGACCAGGGCGTCTACCGGCGCCTGCGCGGGCTCGCCAAGGGGCGGCCGCGCTTCGTGCTGCACGACGGCCCGCCCTACGCGAACGGCGACATCCACATCGGCACCGCCGTGAACAAGATCCTGAAGGACGTCATCGTCAAATCGAAGTCGCTCGCCGGCTTCGACGCGCCCTACGTGCCGGGCTGGGACTGCCACGGCATGCCGATCGAGGTGCAGATCGAGAAGAAGCACGGCAAGAACCTGCCGGCGGAGGAGACGCAGCGCCTGTGCCGCGCCTTCGCCACCGAGCAGATCGAGAACCAGAAGCGCGACTTCATCCGGCTGGGCGTGCTCGGCGACTGGCAGCACCCCTACCTCACCATGGCGTTCGGCAACGAGGCCGACGAGATCCGCGTGCTCGGCAAGCTGCTCGCGAAGGGCTACATCTATCGCGGCCTGAAGCCCGTCAACTGGTGCTTCGATTGCGGCTCCGCGCTCGCCGAAGCGGAAGTGGAATACGAGGACCGCAAGGATCCCGCGATCGACGTCGGCTTCGCTTTTGCGGAGCCGGAAAAGCTCGCCAAGGCTTTCAACGCCAGGATCGAGAAACCGGGCTTCGCGGTCATCTGGACGACCACGCCCTGGACGCTGCCCGGCAACCAGGCGCTGAACGTCCATCCCGAGTTCACCTACAACCTCGTCGACACGGAGAAGGGCCTTCTCATCCTCGCGGCCGATCTCCAGGAAGCCTGCTTCAAGCGCTTCGGCCTCGCCGGAAAGGCGATCGCCTCGTGCAAGGGACGCGCGCTGGAGGGCATCCGCTTCAGGCACCCGTTCTACGACCGCACGGCGCCGGTCTACCTCGGCGAATACGTGACGCTCGACACCGGCACGGGTGTCGTGCACTCGGCGCCGGCCTATGGCGTGGAGGACTTCGACTCCTGCCGCCGCTACGGCATGAAGGACGACGAGATCCTCACGCCGGTGATGGCGGACGGCAAGTACGCCGCGTCGCTGCCGCTCTTCGGCGGCATGTCGATCTGGGATGCGAACGGCAGGATCATCGCCGAGCTCGAAAAGCGGGGTGTCCTGTTTTCCAAGGAGACCTACGTCCACAGCTACATGCACTGCTGGCGCCACAAGACGCCGGTGATCCTGCGCGCGACGACGCAGTGGTTCGCGTCCATGGACAAGAAGGTCGGCAAGGAGTCCTTGCGCGAGACGGCGCTCAGGGGAATCGAGCACACGAAATTCTTCCCGTCCTGGGGGCAGGCGCGGCTGCACGGCATGATCGCCAACCGTCCCGACTGGACGCTCTCGCGCCAGCGGCAATGGGGCGTGCCGATGCCGTTTTTCCTGCACCGCGAGACCGGGGCCCTGCATCCGCGCACGCCGCAGCTGCTGGAGGAAGTGGCCAAGCGCGTCGAGAAGGGCGGCATCGAAGCCTGGCAGTCGATAACGAAGGAATCCCTGTTGGGGAACGAGGCGGCGGACTACGAGAAAAGCCGGGACACGCTCGACGTGTGGTTCGATTCCGGCTCCACGCATTTCACGGTGCTGCGCGGCTCGCATCGCGCCGAGACGTCGTATCCCGCGGACCTCTACCTCGAGGGCTCCGACCAGCATCGCGGTTGGTTCCATTCCTCGCTCCTCGTCTCGTGCATGACCGACGGCATCGCGCCTTACCAGGCGCTGCTGACCCACGGCTTCGTCGTGGACGGCGAGGGGCGCAAGATGTCGAAGTCGAAGGGCAACGTCGTCGCGCCGCAGCAGGTCTCGAGCACGCTCGGCGCCGAGATCCTGCGCCTGTGGGTCGCCTCGACCGACTACTCCGGGGAGCTCTTCATCTCGAACGAGATCCTGAAGCGGGTAGTGGAGAGCTACCGCCGCATCCGCAACACGCTGCGCTTCCTGCTCGCCAATACCTCGGACTTCGATCCTGCCGCGAACGCCGTGCCGGTGGCGGGCATGGTGGAGATCGACCGCTATGCGCTCGCGATGACGGCGCGCATGCAGGCGGAGGTGCTCGCCGACTACGAGCGCTACCAGTTCCACCTCGTGGCGCAGAAGCTGCAGGCGTTCTGCTCGGAGGATCTCGGCGCCTTCTATCTGGACGTGCTGAAGGACCGCCTCTACACCTGCCCGGCGGATTCCGCCGCGCGCCGCTCGGCGCAGACCGCGCTCTGGCACATCACGCACAGCCTGCTGCGCCTCATGGCGCCCGTGCTCTCGTTCACCGCCGAGGAAGCGTGGCAGGTCCTGACGCGCCAGGCGGACGACAGCGTTTTTTTCCAGACCTCGCACGCCATCCCGGATCCGAAGCTCGACCAGGCCGCAGTGAACGCGTGGGAGGAAGTCCGGCGGTTCCGGGACGTCGTGTCCAAGCGCATCGAGGAAAAGCGCGCGGCGAAGGAACTGGGGTCGTCCCTGCAGGCCGAGGTCGATATCAGCGCGTCGGGGCCTCTCTATCACGCGCTCGAGCGCTTCGGCAACGACTTGCGCTTTGTGCTCCTGACCTCCCGTGCGACGCTGCACCGCAAGGAGGAAGGCCCCCCGGGCGTGACGGTACTCGCCAGCGCGCATCCGAAGTGCGAGCGCTGCTGGCACTACCGCGACGACGTGAACGAGGAAGGCCTGTGCGGGCGGTGCGTGTCGAACCTGCGCGGGCCCGGAGAAGCGCGCCGGCATGCGTAAAGGGGCGCTGCGCTGGTTCGTGCTCGCCGCGGCGCTGGTGGCTGCGGACCAGCTCGTGAAGGCCGCGGTGCTGGCCGCGTTCGCGCCCGGGGAGCGGCGCGAGCTCACCGGGTTCTTCAACCTGGTGCTCGTCTTCAACAAGGGCGCGGCTTTCAGCTTCCTTTCCCAGGCGCCCGGATGGCAGACGCCGCTCCTCGCGGCCTTCGCCGCCGTCGCCGCGATCGTGGTGAGCGTCCTGATCCTCAGGAATGCCGCACGGCGCCTGCTGTGCGCCGGCCTCGCGCTCGTCCTCGGCGGCGCGGTGGGCAACCTCGTCGACCGGCTGCGCTTCGGGCAGGTGGTGGACTTCCTGGATTTCCATGCCGCCGGCTGGCACTGGCCGGCGTTCAACGTCGCCGACTCCGCGATCACGCTCGGCGCGGTGCTCCTCGTGATCGACGGCCTGCTCCATGAAGCACGAGCTCGCGCTTCTTCTTAAGGCCCTCGCCTTCGCGGCGCACAAGCACCGCGACCAGCGGCGCAAGGACGCCGAGGCCTCGCCTTACATCAACCACCCGATCGCGCTCGCCGACGTGCTGGTGAACGAGGGCGGCGTCACCGACGTCGAGGTGCTCTGCGCCGCGCTGCTGCACGACACGGTCGAGGACACCGACACGACGCCCGCCGAGCTCACCGAGGCGTTCGGCGCGCGCATCGCCCGCATCGTCGCCGAGGTCACGGACGACAAGAACCTGCCCAAGGCCGAGCGCAAGCGCCTGCAGGTCGAGCACGCCGCGACCATCAGCCCGGAGGCGAAGCTGGTGAAGCTCGCCGACAAGATCTGCAACGTGCGCGACGTCGTCACCCGGCCGCCGGCGAAGTGGGACCTGCAGCGCCGGCGCGAGTATTTCGAGTGGGCGAAGGAGGTGGTCGACCGCCTGCGGGGCGCCAATCCGCGGCTCGAGGCGGCGTTCGACGCCGCTTACAATAGATCGAGGAACCTCGCCTGATGGACGTCCTCCTCGCCAAGCCGCGCGGCTTCTGCGCCGGCGTCGAGCGCGCGATCGAGATCGTGGAGCGCGCGCTCGCCCAGTTCGGCGCGCCGATCTACGTGCGCCACGAGATCGTGCACAACAAGTACGTGGTGGAGAACCTGCGGGCGAAGGGCGCGGTGTTCGTGGAGGAGCTGGACGAGGTGCCGGTCGGCTCGACCGTCATCTTCAGCGCGCACGGCGTGTCGAAAGTGGTGCAGGCGGAGGCCGACCGCCGCGGCCTCAAGGTGTTCGACGCCACCTGCCCGCTCGTCACCAAGGTGCACGTCGAGGTGGCGAAGATGCTGCGCGAGGGCCACGAGATCGTGATGATCGGCCACAAGGGGCATCCCGAGGCCGAGGGCACGATGGGCCAGGCCCCGGCCGGGATGTACCTCGTCGAGACGCTGGAGGACGTGGCCGCGCTCTCGGTGCGCTCGCCCGATCGCCTGGCCTACGTCACGCAGACCACGCTCTCGGTGGACGACGCGAGGGTCATGGTGGAGGCGCTGCGCGCGCGCTTCCCCACCATCCGCGGGCCGAAGAAGGACGACATCTGCTACGCGACGCAGAACCGCCAGGACGCGGTGAAGTTCATGGCGCCGCAGTGCGACGTGGTCATCGTCGTCGGCTCGCCGAACAGCTCCAACTCCAACCGGCTGCGCGAGGTGGCGGAGCACATGGGCGCGCAGGCGTACATGGTGGACAGCGCCGCGGACCTGCGCCCGGAATGGATCGCGGGCAAGAAGCGCATCGGCGTCACCGCGGGCGCGTCGGCGCCCGAGGTGCTGGTGAACGAGCTGATCGCGCGCCTGAAGGCCCTCGGTGCGCAGAGCGTGCGCCCGCTCGAGGGTATCGCCGAGCACGTCGTCTTCACGCTGCCGCGCGAGCTCGCGCGCTGAGAACGCTCAGGAGAGCTTCGAGAGCAGCTTGAGCAGCAGCGATTCGGTCGCGGCGAGGCGCGACATGCACCACGCGATCACGAGCAGCGCCGCCACGTGGCCGGCGGTGGCGAAGAGCAGGAACCCGGTGTCCGTATAGGGGTGCCCGCCGAAGCGGGCCGAGACGAGCAGCAGCAGGCCGGCGGTTGCCGCGCACAGCCCGCCCTCGAGGAATCCGCACCTCCAGCTCACCAGGCCGACCGGCAGGATGTACAGCGGCCAGAGGCTGACCTGCGCCGGCACGATGGCATCGTTGTAGGCGATCACCAGCATGAGCGCCGCGCTCGCGGCGAGCGCTCCCTTGGGCGTCGCGGGAATCTTCATCGCGGCGAAGGTACCGCCGAATCGGGCGGCTTGCCTGTCATCGAACCGGAATCGTGGAATCCCGACGGCCGCGGCAAAGCGCGCGCGATTCGTGTACTGTTCTGCGCAGGGGGAGTTCATGGACGCAGGAACCGCGCCCGGCCGGCAAGGGCCGCGAGCGCTGCTCTATTTCTCGATCGCCGTATCGGCCGCGGTGTGCGGCTTTCTCGGCTGGCTGGGCTGGATCGCGCTTTCCGCGATGTAGCCGCTATTTGCCCGCGGCGGCCGGCTTCGGCGGGCGCGGGGCGTAGGGGCCCCGGATTTCCTGCTCCGGCTCGGCCGGCGGCGCGGCCGGGGCCTCGGCCTTCGGGGCGGGCGGCTGCGGCGCCTGCTGGTTGCGCGCCGGCAGCAGCCCCGCGCGAGGATAGCCGGCGGCGTCCAGCGCGCCGTTGAGCGAGGCCTGCTCGAAGCCCTTCACCACCGTGGCGCCGACCGTGATCACGGGAACCGCGTCGGTGCCCGCCATTTTCTTCAGCTGCGCCAGGTCGTCGGAAGTGACGATGCTCTTCTCCGCGAATGGCACGCCGCGGGCGTTGAGGGCCGCGCGGGCGTCGTTGCAGGGATCGCACGACGCCGTGGAATAGAGCGTCACCGGGCTTTCCTTGCGCGCGCGCTCGAGCTCGAAAGGCTCGCGCGGGCCGCCCTTGCCCGCGCCGCCTTCGCTCTTCTGCACGGTCCTCGCGCCCGGCGGCGGCGGGGTATCCGTGACGTGCACGCGGCCGGCGGAATCGGTCCAGCGGTAGAGCTCGGCCTGCGCGGCGAAAGCGGCGGCCAACGCGGCCGCCAGCGCGGCGAGGCGGATCACTTGCACCACTGGTCCACCAGGGACTGGGCGCGCGCGCGTTCCTTCGCGATCTGCTCGTCGTTCATGAAGTAGCGCTCGCCCTTGTCGTCGAGCGCCGCCATGCGGCCGCCGGACTGCGCCTGCGTGAGCGCCTGCTTCGAGAGCCGGCAGTTCTGCTCCTTCTGCTCGGCGTTCGCCGATTCCTCGGCGGCCTTCTTCTGCGCCTCCTGGCCCTGGAGCTGGCGCTTGCGGAAGTCGGCCTCCAGCTCGGCCGGGGTCTTGCCCTTGTTCACCGCCGGCGGGCTCGGCGGCCTGACGGTGCTGGAGGTGCTGCCGGCCGCGCACGGCTCCTCGGTGTAGATCACCTTGCCGTCGCGGCCGACGCACTTGTGCACCTGCGCGCTGGCCGGGCCGGCGAGGATTGCGAGGACGAGCAGCGCGGCGAAACGCGGAGTCATGGTCTTGCGCTCCTTTCAGTAGCCGCCGCGGTTCGAGGCGAACCGCTGCTGGGCCGGGATCGGATCGGCGTAGTCCACCTCGAGCACGAGCTGGCTCTTGACCGCCATGCCGCCCCGCATGCCCGGAGAATAGCGCGCTCCGCCGAAGGCCGCGACGGCCGAGGCGTCGAAGACGCCCGCCGGCGCGGCGCTCACCACGCTCACGCCATCCACCGTTCCGCTCTCGTTCACCAGCACGCGCAGCCGCACCGTCCCCTGGCGCACGGCGGCGCCGGCGGGGAATTGCGGAAAGATCTCGCCGAGCGGCGCGGGGCGCCGGTCGAGCTCGGAGGCCGTGAAATAGCGCGGCACCTCGGGTACCGGCAGCAGCTGCAGGACCGGCTCGGGCGCCGCCTCGCGCGCGGGGGCGGTGTCGCGCTTCGTCGGCGTCGGCGCCGGCGGCACCGGCAGCGCTTCGACGAGCGCCACGGGCTGCGGCGCCGCGGCGGGCGCCGCACCGAGGCGCACGAGGAGCGGAGCGCGATGCAGCGCGCCGGCGAGCGGCGAGCCGGCGGGCTGCAGGGCCGCGATCGCGAGCCCGTGCAGCGCGAGCGACACGCCGACCGCGACCGAGAGCCGCGCCTCGGTCATCTACTGCGCGATCTCCCGCCAGCTGATGCGCTTGCCGGCCGGCCCGGGCACATCGAACGGCGCCGACACCGTGGTCTGCTGCGCGTCCGAGGTCGTGGTGATCACCACCGTCTTGCCGGAAGGCAGCCGCACGATGTTCAGGCCCACCGCCAGGGAGGAGGACAGGTACTGCCCGACCGCCTGGCCGGCGCTGTTCGCCACCGCGGTGCCGTTCGCGTAGTTGAAGAAGTTGATCCAGCTGTGGCCGCCGATGCTGCAGGCGTCGCTCTCCGGGACGTTGCTCGCGACCACGATCGTGCCGAGCTGCAGCTTCATGTCCACGTTCACCCGCTCGCCCGCCTCCGGCAGGTCCATGAACCAGCCGTTCGTCGAGCTGCAGTTTCCGGTCGACGGCGTGCAGCCGTTCGTCCGCACCGCGGTAAAGCCGCTGCCGGTCGTAGTGATGGTGAGCTGCTTGAGCGAGCTGCGCATCTGCGGCGTGTAGTTCGGCGCCGGGACCGCGGGCGTGCCGGTCGTCGGCTCGGTCAGCGGGTCCTTGATGCCGTAGATGGACTGCACCTGGTGGTTGCTCGTGTCGCTCGAGCCGAGCAGGCGTCCCGTGCCAACGAACACGAATGGAGTGCCCGAGACCTCGGCGAGCTCCGGCCGGGTGGTGATCGGCTGCGCGCTGCTGCCGTCGGTCGCGGTGCCGATCAGCCAGGCATCCACGCTGTTCGCGACGCCGATGCTGCCGTTCACGTCGAAGCGCCAGATGTTGCCGAGCAGGTCGACGCCGTAGACGCGCAGCGTGGTGTTGTCGGCGAGCGTGTTGTCCACCCAGTTGTTGATGTGGTTGAGGCCGCTCGGCGTCGCGGCCGTCCCCACCCCCGTGGCGATCCGGTTGATGATCTTCCCGGTGACCGCATTGAGGATGTACAGGTAGCCGTTGCCGTCGTCGTTGTTGTAGCCCGAG
The DNA here is from genome assembly GCA_035651575.1 of Burkholderiales bacterium. Taxonomy (GTDB): domain Bacteria; phylum Pseudomonadota; class Gammaproteobacteria; order Burkholderiales; family SG8-39; genus SCGC-AG-212-J23. Next base: position 31,011 of record DASRFM010000007.1, read on the forward strand.
GTCACGAAGACCACCCACGTGCCGTCGGCCGTCTTGCTGATCACCGGGTTGTTGAACGTCAGCCCGATGTGGCAGTCGGCGCCGTTGGTCGCGGCCTTGGTGGTGGCGTTGGTGGGGTCGTAGCAGGTCGTGGAGTACTTGAATTCCCACAGCGCCTTCGGGTTGGCGGGGTCGGTGACGTCGAGCGCGTAGTAGCCCTGAGCGCCGGCGTTCATGCCCGCCACCAGCACCGTCTTCCACGCCGGGTTCGCCGAATCGGTGACGGTGTCGTAGATGTCGCCGATCGTGGGCGTGCCGTCGGTGAAGTAGGTGTGGTTGTTGGCGTAGTTGTTGTCGGCCAGCTTGTACAGGTTCGGCAGCACCATGGTCGGCATGAACGCCCACATCTCGGCGCCGGTGTCGCCGTTCAGCGCGTGCAGCATGCCGTCGTTCGCCGCCACGTAGAGCGCCGGGCTGCGGTTCAGGTTGGCGCTCTTGAAGGCGCTGTAGCCCGTGTCGGTATAGCTGGCGAACGGCGCGCGCACGAACACCGGCTGCGCGTTCACGATGTCGCCGAAGACGTGGTCGCGCGCGCGGTAGAGCTTGGTCGCGTCGTTCGTGGTGAACCCCTCGAAGCCGCGCTGGCCGCGGATGAAGTTCAGCATGTTGGCGCCGGCGGCCGGCGTACGCTGGTCGACCGTGCCGGTCGTGCCGGTCGTCATGCTCGGGTACTGACTGAGCGAGGCGACCTGCGTCGAGCTGAAGTTCGCCTGCTCGCTCGAGTTGAGCCCCGTGGTCGCGCCCGTCACCGTGTCCGGCGTGCCGTCGCTCAGGCACTTGTACGTGTTCCAGGTCAACGGCGTGAGGTTGTTCGTCGCGCCCGAGCGGAACAGCCAGATCGTGCGGTTGTCGCACTGGTTGTTGGTCTTCGTATCGAGCTGCGCTTGCGCGGTCCAGACCACGTCGAGCTTGGTCGCCGAGCCGCCGCCCGTGTAGGCGCCGTTGCCCACCGAGCCGTTCAGGGTGAAGGTGGTCGAGCTCGTCACCGTCACGACCCAGCTGCTGCCGTTCGCGTTGGTCGTGCCGGTGACGCCGGAGATCAGCACGTGGTCGCCCGAGGCGAGGCCGTGCGCCGACGTGGTGGTGATCTCGATGGGCGTCGCGTTGCTCGCGTTGGTGATCGCGGGCAGCGTCGTGCCGGGGCCGCTCAGCACCTGGCCGGTGGTGAGGTCGATCGCGTGCGCCTCGACGTCGCCCACCCATTTCTGGGTGACGTACTTCGCGGTGTAGGCGAAGTTGTCGCCCGCCACCGGCTCGAGGTTCGACGTTGCCGCCGCCGCCGCCGCGGAGACCCGGGCGTTGATGCCGGCGAGGGCGGTGAGCAGGCCGCTCACCACCGAGTTCGGCTCGGCGGCGCTGAAGAACTGCCCGCGGCCGTTGACCGCCGCGTGCCAGAGGTCGTCGAGCGCCGTCGGGTCGTCGTGCACCGGCGCGGGCCAGAGCTTGCTGCCGTCGCGGATCTGCTGGAAGTCGCCGCTCACCGCGGTCTTGTAGTCATCCTGGTAAGAGAGTGTCCCGCTGACGCCGAGGCCCATGGTGAACGTCGTCATGTGCTGCCAGGTCGCCTTGTCGTCCTCCGTGCCCGAGCCGTTCGGCGGCACGTTGTCCGTCATCGAGGGCCGCAGGTCGGTCTGGTAGTAGTACGCCGCGACGTCGGCGAGCGTTCCGGTCGTCTGGTTGGTGGGCGTATTGCTGATCGTGACGCATGGCCAGGCCGTGCATGGGCTCGTCACCAGGGGCGGCGTCGAGCTGTCGGGGCGCCCTGCAGTCGGCAGCGAGGGCAGGGTGCGCGTGGCGTAGCAGAATCCCGTGACGTCGCTGTACGAGCTTGCCGTGCTGCTGGTCGTGCTCGGACTGCCAACGAGGGTGCCGTTGCTGTAGCCCTGCGTCGTGGTGGTGGTAGTGGTCTTGTACTGGATCTTGTTGCCCGCACTGCCGGTGCCGCAGGTGATCGTCAGGCCGTTCGCATCCGGGCCGCTGTTTGCGGTGCAGGTATCGGCTTCGACGAAGCCCGTGTCCGTGGTCTGGCACTGCGTGGTGGTCGGGCTGCTGAAGCTCGCGGTACAGGAGCCGGCGTTCACGAACCCGGTGTCATTGGAGTTGGTGCACGTGATGCCG
>DASRFM010000008.1:0-82270 GCA_035651575.1 Burkholderiales bacterium
TCAAGTCGCTGAGGAGCGCGCTCCTCATCATCCTCAACATCCCGCTCGCGCTGATCGGCGGGATCTTCGCGCTGTTCTTCACCCACATCCCGCTGAGCGTGTCGGCGGCGATCGGCTTCATCGCGCTCTTCGGCCAGGCGGTGCTGAACGGCGTCGTCATGGTGGCGCTCTTCAACGACTTGCGCGAGGCGGGAAAATCGGCGGCGCAGGCGGTGACCGAAGGCGCGGTCCTGCGGCTGCGCACCGTGCTGATGACGGCGCTCCTCGCGAGCCTGGGCCTGCTGCCCATGGCGCTCTCGCGCGGCATCGGCGCCGAGACGCAGCGGCCGCTCGCGGTCGTGGTGATCGGCGGCCTCGTCACGGCGACCCTGCTCGTGCTCTACGTGCTCCCGGTGCTGTACGTTATGGTGATGGGCGAAAGGAAAGGCGACTGATGCGCATCCTCATCGTGGAAGACGATCCCTCCCTGGCCTCGGGCCTGTCCCGCATCCTGGAAGCCGAAGGCTATGCCGTCGACGTGACCTCGCGCGGCGAGGACGCGGTGCAGGCGGCGCGCCAGGAGCGCTTCGACATGGTGATCCTCGACGTCGGGCTTCCCGGCATCGACGGCTTCGAGGTGCTGCGCCGGCTGCGCGCGGCCGAGTACCGCGCGCCCGTGCTCGTGCTCACGGCGCGCGACACGGTCAACGACCGCGTCCACGGCCTCGACCTCGGCGCCGACGACTACATGGCGAAGCCGTTCGCCATGCCGGAGCTCGCCGCGCGCGTGCGCGCGCTCATCCGCCGCTCGCAGGCGCAGATCGGGCCGAAGATCGTGCACGGCCCGCTCACCCTCGACACGGTGGCGCGCCGCGCCTACCTGCAGAACGAGCCGCTCGAGCTCGCCGCGCGCGAATGGGCGGTGCTCGAGGTGCTGCTCGGCAAGGTCGAGAAGATCGTCTCCAAGGAGAGCATCATCCAGGCGGTCGCCGGCTGGGACGAGGAGCTCTCGCCCAACGCGATCGAGGTCTACATCTCGCGCCTGCGCGCGAAGCTCGAGCGCGCCGGCATCCGCATCCGCACGGTGCGCGGCTTCGGCTACATGCTGGAGGAATACAAGCCGCGCTGAGGCTGCGTCTCGGCGACGAAGCCGCGCAGCGCCGAAAGGAAGGCTTCGCCGCCGGCCGCGGCGTTGGTCTCGTGCCGCCCGCCGTCGATTGCAACGAAGCGCTTCCTGCCGCCCGCGCGGCGGTACAGCGCCTCGCCCATCGCGAAGGGCACGACCTCGTCGGCGGTGCCGTGGATGAAGAGCGTCGGCAGCCGCAGCCGCGCCACCTTGTCGATCGAGTCGAAGCGCTGGTTGAGGAAGAGCTTCACCGGGAAGAGCCGGTAGGGTTTTTCCAGGCGCGCCATGTCGTAGATGGACGTGAAGCTCGACTCGACGATGAGGCCGGCGGCCTCGGGATGGCGCGTCGCGAGCTCGATCGCGACCGCGCCGCCGAGCGAGTGGCCGTAGATGTAGATGCGTCGCGGGTCGATTCGCTTCGCCTCGACGAGGTGGCGCCAGGCCGCCTCCGCGTCCTCGTACACGCTGCGCTCGGACGGGAAGGCGCCGTCGCTCCTGCCGTAGCCGCGGTAGTCGATGAGGAAGACGCCGTAGCCCAGCGCACGCAGCGGCGCGATCCCGGGCATGCTGGTGCTCACGTTGCCGTCGTTGCCGTGCAGGTAGAGCACGGTGGCGTCCTGCGTCCCGGGCACCCACCAGCCGTGCAGCGCGTCGCGCGGCTGGCCGGCGAGCGCGACCGCAGTGTCGACGACCCGGAAGGGGAAATCCGCGGCCGCCGCGCGCATCTGGCGCGAGGGCTCGAAGACGAGGTGGCGCTGCCAGGCCCACAGCGCCGCGCCCGCGACGAGATAGCCGGCGAGGGCTCCGGCCGAGAGCAGGCGCAGCGTCGCGAGCAGGCGCTTGAGCATGGCGCAACACTACGGAGGGTAGGTTAAGACCCTCGCGCGGCGCACTAGCCCGTTGGAATTACCTCGCGCCCCGCGCGAGCCGCTCCTCGGCGCGCCGCCGCTGCAGGCGCAGCAGCGCCCTTGCGCTCGAGACGAGCTGCAGCCGCTCCTCCGGGTGCCGGTGCATGATGCTCTGCTGGAAGAAGCGGATCGTCTCGCGCGCAACGAGCTCGCGCTCGTTGTCCATGGTGATGAGATGGTAGCTGTCGCCGAGCAGGAGCTTCCTCTTGTGCGCCGAGCCGATGCGGTCGTAGACCGCGGCGGCGTTGCGCGGGCTCGCCGTCTCGTCGTCGGCCGCGTGCACGATGAGCGCATCGGCCTGCACGCGGGGCAGGTTGCGCTCCGTGTAGCTCGCGAGCCGCGTGAACTGGTAGAGATAGTCGGCGGGAATCGACGCGGGCCCTGCCGAGGACGCGTCGCTCGAGCGCATTGCCTCGGCGACGCGCGCGCGCCAGCGCTCGTTCTTCAGTCCGAACGGCTCCTTCTCGCGGTACGCCCAGTACCTGCCGAAGCCGAGCAGATGTCCGGGCCGGAAGAGCCACTGGTACCAGGGGATTGCCCAGCCGTCGTACTGCAGCGTGACCGACCACAGCGCGAGCGCGAGCAGCCCCGGCTGCCGCTCGGCGAGCGCCAGCGCGAGCGTCGCGCCCGACGACAGGCCCGCGACGCTCACCGTCCTGTATTGCGACGTGAGGCGCAGGTAGATCTCTTCCGCGCCGGTGAGCCAGGCCGGCCATTCGCGGCCCGGGGACCCCATGCTGTAGCCGGCGATCACCGGCATGAACACGGAGAAGCCGGCGCGGTGCAGCAGGCGCCCGACGAAGCGCACCTCGAGCGGGCCGGCAGCGAGGCCGTGGAACAGCAGCGCCGCATGCGGCCCGCCGGGAAGCTCGATGGCGCTGGACGGCCTCATGCGGTTCGTTCTAATGTGCCGGCGCAGCCATGCACTCGCATCTTCCCCGGATCGTTCTGCGCAACTCGCGCGCCTGGGCCCCGCGCAGCGGCGTCAAATGGGCGGCCGTGGTCATCGCATTCCTCGCCGCGCTCATCCTCAGGCTGTCGATGCACGAGCACCTGGGTCCGCGCTACCCGCTGCTCTTCTTCACGATGGCCACGCTCGTCGTACATTTTTTCTACGGCCTCCTCCCGGCCGTGGTGCTCGCGCTCTTCAGCCTGCCCGCGGGCATTTATCTTTTCGTGCCGCCGTACTTCGACTTCTCCGTGCCGGACGGCGACGACCTGCTGCGCGTGGTGAACTATATCGTGGTCACGGCGGTTTTCATGGTTCTCATCCAGTACCTGCGGCGCGCGCAATACCAGGCCGCGCTCCTCTACGAGATCGCCGAGTCGCGCTACCTGATGCTCCTCGACTCGGAGGCCGACCGCGCCGCCATCGAGGCGGAGACGCGCGCGCGCGAAGCCTAGTCGGCGCGCTCCCAGACCTGGGTGCGGCCGAAGAGCGGCACGCCGATGTACCCGCGCACCTCGAGCTTGCGGCCGCCCTGCGCGAGCCGCAGCGTGCAGCGATAGACCCGGCCGTCGTCCGGGTCGAGGATCTCGCCGCCGGTCCACTCCTCGCCGTCGGCGCGCATCCCGTACAGGATGCGCATGCCGAGGATCGGCTGGTTGCGCAGCGCGCCGCTGCAGTCCTCGCACAGAGGATTCGCGCTCGGCGCGGGCGGCGAGAACACGCGCTCGACCCTGCCCTCGAGCTCGCCGTTCGCCTGCGTGATCCGCACGAGGCCGTCGGCCTGGCCGGTGCGATCGCTGTAGGTCTTCCACAGGCCGACGGGCGTCGGCGCCTCCTGCGCCGCGGCTGCGCCGGCGAGCGCGAGGAGCAGGATGCCGAGCGCGGCCCTCATGGCGGGCTAGCCTATCATTGCCGCGATGCCAGCCCGAAGCCTGCGCGGCGACCTGCTCAAGCTGCTGCTGCTGCCGATCGCCGCGATCCTCGCCGTGAGCGCGGTGTCGGCGTACTACCTCGCGCTCGAGCCGGCCACGGAAGCGCTCGACGCGAGCCTGATCGACGCCGGCATCGCGATCCGCGAGCGCCTCGTGGTGCGAGACGGCGTGCCGAACGTCGACCTGCCGAGCGCGGCGGAGCAGGTGCTGCGCGCCGACCGCTACGACGCGGTGTACTACGTGGTGCGCGATCCGGAGGGCCGCTCGATCGCGGGCGACGCCGGCATCCCGCCGGCGCCCCCGGGCCGGGAGGCGCAGGACAACATCATCTTCTACGACGCGCATTTCCGCGGCGCGCGCGTGCGCGGCGCGACGCTGTTCGCGCCCTGCGGACGCGGACCCTGCGCGGTCACCGTGGCAGAAACCACGAACAAGCGCGACCGGCTGGTGCGCGGCATCCTGCTCGGCAGCGTCGTGCCGCAGGCAGTGCTCGCCGTCCTGACGCTCGTCATCGTCTGGTTCGGCGTCGCGCGCGGGCTCACGCCGCTCGATCGCCTCTCCCAGGACATCCGCAACCGCTCGCCGCGCGACCTGCATCCGTTCGACCGCGCCCACACGCCGGCCGAGGCGCGGCCGCTGGTCGAAGCGCTGAACCAGCTGCTCTTGCGCGTGGAGGAAGCGAACCGCAACCAGCAGCGCTTCCTCGCCAACGCGGCGCACCAGCTGCGCACGCCGCTCGCCGGGCTGCAGGCGCATGCCGAGCTCGCGCTCGCGCAGCCGGTGCCGGAGCCGGCGCGCGCCGAGATGGAGCAGGTGAGGAGCGCCACGGTGCGCACCGCGCGCCTCGCGAATCAGCTGCTCGCGCTCGCGCGCGCAGAGCCCGGCGGGCATTCCGAGATGCCGCTGGCGGTGGACCTGAAGGCGCTCGCCGAAGCCGCAGCCGACGAGTGGGTGCACCGTGCGCTCGAGCGCGACCTCGATCTCGGCTTCGAGCTGCAGCCGGCGACGGTGCAGGGCCATGCGCTCCTGCTCGGCGAGGCGCTCGGCAACCTCGTGCACAACGCGCTCGAGTACGTGCCGCAGGGGGGCCGCATCACGGTGCGCACCGGGATGCACGACGGCGGCGCCTACCTCGAGGTGGAGGACGACGGCCCGGGCATCCGCGCTTCCGAGCGCGCGCGCGTCGTGGAGCGCTTCTACCGCGTGCCCGGCACCGGCGGCACGGGGAGCGGCCTCGGGCTCGCCATCGTGCGCGAGATCGCGGCCGCGCACGGCGCGGCGCTTTCGATCGGCGACGGCGCGGGCGGACGCGGCTGCCGCGTAGAGATAAAATTCCCCTCATGGACAGCGTAGACATGGAAGTCCTCCGCAGCGCGGAGGACTGGCGCAGGCAGGGGCGGCGCGTGGCGCTCGGCACGATCGTCAAGACCTGGGGCTCGGCGCCGCGCCCGGTGGGCGCGATGGTGGCGATCCGCGACGACGGCCAGGTGGTGGGCTCGGTGTCGGGCGGCTGCGTCGAGGACGACCTGATCGACAAGGTCAAGTCGCGCGCCGTGGCGGCGAAGAAGCCCGAGCTCGTCGTCTATGGCGTGACGAACGAGGAAGCGACGCGCTGGGGCCTTCCTTGCGGCGGCACGCTCGAGCTCGTGCTCGAGCCGGTGAGCGAGGCGAGCGCGCTCGCGGAGCTCCTCGAGCGCATCAGCCACCAGCAGCTCGTGCGCCGCGTGCTCGACATGGCGAGCGGCGCCGCCACGCTGGAGCCGGGCCGCTGGCAGGACGTGCTCGAGTTCGACGGAAGCGTGCTCTCCGCGGTGCACGGCCCGCGCTGGCGCCTCGTGCTGATCGGCGCGGGCCAGCTCACGCGCTACCTCGCCGAGATGGCGCGCATGCTGGACTACAACGTCACGGTGATCGACCCGCGCGAGGAGTACGCGAACGGCTGGGACCTGCCCTACGTGAACCTCGAGCGCGGCATGCCGGACGACGTCGTGCGCGAGATGAACCTCGACGGGCACAGCGCGGTAGTGGCGCTGACGCACGATCCGAAGCTCGACGACCTCGCGCTCATGGAGGCGCTCAAGTCGGCCGCGTTCTACGTCGGCGCCATTGGCTCGAAAAAGAACAACGACGCGCGCCGCGTGCGGCTGCGCGAGTTCGACGTCTCGGAGGAAGAGATCGCGCGCCTGCGCGGCCCGGTCGGCCTCTACATCGGCTCGAAGACGCCGCCCGAGATCGCGGTGGCGATCCTCGCCGAGATGACCGCGGTGCGCCACGGCGTGAGCGAGCCGAGCTGGGCGGCGAAGCCGGCCAGGCGCTTCGACCCGTCGGCCTGCGAAGTCAAGACCGGTTGATCGTCGGGCTGCTGCTGGCCGCCGGGTCGGCGAGCCGCTTCGGCTCGGACAAGCTCTCGCACACGCTGCCGCACGGCGTGGCCATCGCGGTCCAGGCCGCCCGCCACCTGAAGTCCGAAATGACGCGCGTGGTCGCCGTTGTGCGCCCCGGCGCCGGCGCGCTCGCCGAGGCGCTCGCGCGCGAAGGCTGCGAGGTCATCGCCTGCGAGAACGCGGCCGAGGGCATGGGCGCGAGCCTGGCGTGCGCCGCGCGCGCTGCGGGAGCCGCGGACGGTTACGTCGTCGCGCTCGCCGACATGCCGTTCGTGCGCCGCTCGACGATCGCCGCGGTGCGCGACGCGCTCGCGCAGGGCGCGCCGCTCGCGGCGCCTTACTTCCGCGCGCGGCGCGGGCACCCGGTCGGCCTCTCGGGCTCGTTTCATCTGGAGCTGAGCGTCCTGAAAGGCGACCAGGGCGCCCGCCGCATCCTCGCCGACAACGAGGCGCGGGTGCGCAAGATTCCCGTAGGCGATCCGGGCGTCATCCGCGATATCGACACGCCGGCGGACCTCGCCCCCCCGGTGCGCGTATGACGCCCGACACTGCGCGGATGCTCGCGCGCTACAACGCGTGGGCGAACCGCCAGCTCTTCGACGCCGTGGCGGCGCTGCCGGCCGGCGAGGCGACCAAGCCGCGCAGCACGCTCTTCAAGAACATGGTGCACACGCTGAACCACAACTACGTGATCGATCTCATCTGGCAGGCGCATCTCGAGGGCCGCGAGCACGGCTTCACCGCGCGCAACACCGTCGCGCCGCCACCGCTCGAGGAGCTGCGCGCGAAGCAGGAGGAAGCGGACCGCTGGTACCTCGAGTGGAGCGAGCGCCAGTCTGCGGCCTCGCTCGCCGAGGAGCTGAGCTTCACGCTGATCGGCGGCAACCGCGGCGCCATGACGCGCGGCGAGATCCTGCTTCACGTGGTCAATCACACGACGTACCACCGCGGCTTCGTCGCGGATCTCTTCTACCAGGTGCCGGCGCAGCCGCCGCTCACCGATCTTCCGGTCTTCACCCGGCTAGAGCGCGGCCGGTAAGCCTTTCGAGCACCCGCAGCGGCGCGCGCGCGGGGTCGCGCATTCCCGCGACCGGCAGATGCAGGGTCTGCTCCAGCATGTACTGCCCCTGCAGCACGGCGTGCGAGACCTGGTCGGAGAAGACGATCCAGGTCGTGCCCGGCGGGAAGGCGAAGCGCGTCTGCGGGCTCTCGCGCTGATAGGCCGCGTCCGCCTTCATCCGGTCGTGGAGCTGCAGCATCAGGTGGTCGTACTCGCTGCGCCGGCCCTTCGTGATGCCGAGCGCCGCGAGCAGCGGCGCGGCTCCGGGGAACGGCCGCGGCAGCCGGCCGAGGAAGCGCGCGGCGAGCTGCTCGAAGGGCTCGCCCACGATCCACTGGCGCGGCTCGCTCGGATTGACGTTGGTGAAGACGCGCAGGATCCGCTCGCCGTAGTTCGGCCGCGACGGAAAGGCGTCGACGTGCAGCCGGCGGTCGTCCTTGCGCCAAGAGGTCTCGCGCGTCTCGACTTCCACCGGGCGGAAGCTCGTGCGCGCCACGGTGAAGGCGCCGCGGTAATCCGGGAAGAGGGCTTCGATGAGCGCGTGCGCGCAGCGGGCAAAGCGCCCGATCATCTTGCCGAGCGCCTCGAGCTCCGCGGCGCTGCCGGCGGCGCCGCGCACCCCGCCCGTCGCCGGATCGAGGCTGATGTTCTTGGAGCCCGGCGCGCACCAGTGCGGCGAGAGATAGCGTCGCTCCCCGGGCTCGAGCTCGAACGCGAGCCGGGGAAAGAAGAGCACGCTCCCCGACTCGACCGAAGCCGTGGCGGCCGCCTGCTCGGCGGCGGAGAGCGCCGGATCCCAGCGCGCGGCCTGCATCTCGACGATCGGGGTGGCTTCCATGGCGCTGCGATTTTGCCAGTAAAATGAAGCGCTTTCCCCCCAGCCATGCTCGCCCCGAACCTCCTCGCGCAATCGGATCCGGACTTGTGGAATGCGATCCGCCTGGAGAACCAGCGGCAGGAAGATCACGTCGAGCTGATCGCCTCCGAGAACTACGTGAGCCGCCAGGTGCTGATCGCGCAGGGCAGCCAGCTCACCAACAAGTACGCCGAGGGCTACCCCGGCAAGCGCTATTACGGCGGCTGCGAGTACGTCGACATGGCCGAATCGATCGCCATCGAGCGCGCGAAGAAGCTCTTCGGCGCGCCGTGGGCGAACGTGCAGCCGCACTCGGGCTCGCAGGCGAACCAGGCGGTGTACACGTCGGCGCTGCAGCCGGGGGACACGATCCTCGGGCTGTCGCTCGCCATGGGCGGGCACCTGACCCACGGCTCGCCGGTGAACCTCTCGGGCAAGCTCTACCGCGTGGTCTCCTACGGCCTGAACGCCAAGGAAGAGATCGACTACGACGCCGCGGAAAAAATCGCCTTGCTTGAAAAGCCGAAGATGATCGTCACCGGCGCGTCCGCGTATTCCCTCGCGATCGACTGGAAGCGCTTCCGCGCCATCGCCGACAAGGTCGGCGCGCTTCTCATGGCCGACATCGCGCACTACGCGGGCCTGATCGCCGTCGGACTCTACCCGTCTCCCCTCGGCATCGCGGACTTCGTCACGACGACCACCCACAAGACGCTGCGCGGGCCGCGCGGCGGCATGATCTTCGGGCGCGCGGAACAGGAAAAGCCGATCAACAGCGCGATTTTCCCCGGCCTGCAGGGCGGGCCGCTCATGCACGTGATCGCCGCGAAGGCGGTGGCGCTCGGCGAGGCGCTCAAGCCTTCGTTCCGCGACTACCAGAAGCAGGTGATGGAGAACGCGCGCGTGATGGCGGAGCGCCTCACCGAGCGCGGCCTGCGCGTGGTGTCCGGGCGTACCGACTGCCACATGTTCCTGCTCGACCTGCGCGCGAAGTCCATCACCGGCAAGGACGCGGAGGCGGCGCTCGGGCGCGCGCACATCACGGTGAACAAGAACGCGATCCCGAACGACCCGCAGAAGCCCGCGGTGACGAGCGGCATCCGCATCGGCACGCCCGCGATGACCACGCGCGGCTTCCGCGCGGCGGAAGCGCGCGCGCTCTCCGACCTCATCGCCGACGTGCTGGAGCGGCCGGGCGACGACGCGCATCTCGCGCGCATCGCCGGCGACGTGAAAGCGCTCTGCGCGCGCTTTCCCGTCTACGCGTGAAGTGCCCTTTCTGCGGATCGGAAGACACCCAGGTCGTCGACACGCGCGCCAACCTGGAGACGAACACCATCCGCCGCCGGCGCAAGTGCGTGGGCTGCGAGAAGCGCTTCACCACCTATGAGCGCGTCGACCTCAAGATGCCGCGCCTGGTGAAGAAGGACGGCAGCCGCACCGAGTTCGACCGCGACAAGCTGATGGGCAGCATGATGCTCGCGCTGCGCAAGCGCCCGGTTGCCACCGACGAAATCGAGTCGGCGGTGGACCGCGTCATCGAGCGGCTGCGCTCGCTCGGCGAGCGCGAGGTGCCGACGAGCCGCATCGGCGACTTCGTGATGCGCGAGCTCGCCAAGCTCGACAAGATCGCCTACATCCGCTTCGCGTCGGTGTACCACAGCTTCGAGACCCCGGACGATTTCCGCGAAGCCGTGCAGGAAGTCAAATCGACGCGCAAGCGTCGCAAGTGACCCCTTTTTCCGCGTTCGACCACGCCATGATGCGGCGCGCGCTTGCGCTCGCCGAGCACGGCCTGTACAGCACCACGCCGAATCCGCGCGTGGGCTGCGTGATCACGCGCGGCGAGCGCATCGTGGCCGAAGGCTGGCACGAGCGCGCCGGCGGGCCGCATGCCGAGGCGCTCGCCCTGGCGAAGGCGGGCGAGGCGGCCGGCGCGACGGTGTACGTGAGCCTCGAGCCGTGCAACCACCACGGCCGCACCCCGCCGTGCGCCGACGCCCTGGTGAAGGCGAAGGTCGCGCGCGTGGTGGCGGCGATGCGCGATCCGAATCCCGAGGCGGCCAAGGGCGGCGACGCGCTTGCCGCGGCGGGCGTTCGCTTCGAGCACGGCCTGCTGGAGGAGGAAGCGCGCGAGCTCAACATCGGCTTCGTCTCGCGCATGACGCGGGGCCGTCCCTGGGTGCGCATGAAGATTGCCGCGACGCTCGATGGGCGCACGGCGCTGCAAGACGGCCGGTCGCAATGGATCACCGGCGCGGAAGCGAGGCGCGACGGCCACCGCTGGCGCGCCCGCGCCTGCGCCGTGCTGACCGGCATCGGAACGGTGAAGGCCGATGACCCGCAGCTCACGGTGCGCGAGGTCGAGACGCCGCGCCAGCCGCTGCGCATCGTCGTCGACAGCCGCGTCGAGACACCGCCCTCGGCACGCATACTCCAGGGGGACAAGGTGCTCGTGTTCTCGGCGCGGCCCGGCAGCCTGCCGAACGCCGAGGTCAAGGAATTGAAGAACCTGAGCGGCAAGGTGGACCTGCCGCGAATGCTGGAAGAGCTCGCGCGCCGCGGCGTCAACGAGCTGCATGTGGAAGCCGGGTTCAAGCTGAACGGATCGCTGGTGCGCGAAGGCTGCGTGGACGAGTTCCTGCTCTACCTCAACCCGAGCCTGCTCGGCGATTCGGCGCAGGGCATGCTCGATCTCGCCGCGCCGGCGTCGCTCGACGCGCGCCTGAAGCTGCGCCTAGTGTCGCTCGAGCGGCTCGGCGACGACCTGCGCCTCCTCGCTCGCCCCGCATAGCGCAGCCGCGGCGAGATCCACCGCTACGCGGGCGGTGGTGCCGTCGGCGTCGAGCCGCGGCGAATACTCCACGAGCTCGAGCGCGGCGAGCTGGGGGCGGGCGCCGAGGCGCGCGACCCCGCGCGCAAGCTCCCCGGCGCGCAGGCCGCCGCTGACCGGCGTGCCGACCGCGGGGGCATCCTGCGGCGCCACGACATCGAGGTCGATGCTGATGCCGAAGCCGGCGGTGCCCGCCTCGGCGATGGCGAGCGCTTCTTCGAGCGCGGCGTCGAGCCCGCGGCGGGCGAGCTCCTCGTCCAGGATCACGCGCACCCCCAGCCGCCTCAGGCGCTCCTCCTCCTCCGGCTCGAAGCTGCGCACGCCGACCAGGCACACGTTGCGCGGCGCGAGCACGCCGCTCGCGAGCCCGTAGAGCGGGTCGTCGTGCTCGCCGAGAAGCCAGGCGAGCGGCATGCCGTGCAGGCGCCCGGTGTGGCTGCTCTGCGGCGTATGGCTGTCCATGTGGGCGTCGATCCAGATGAGGCCGAGCCCGCCGCCGCTTGCAGCGTGCAGCGCCTTCGCCGCGCCGCTCCATGTGCCGCCGGCGCAGCTGTGGTCGCCGCCGAGCACGCACGGCAGCTGTCCGCGGCGCATCGCGTCGGCGACCGTGGAAGCAAGCAGGCCGCACAGGCGGCTCAGGGCCGCGCGCCTGCGCCGCTCGTCCGGCGCCGGGCGCAGCATCGGCCCGAGCGCCGGCGCGCGGCCGCAGCGCCCGAGGCGCGCAGCGAGGAGCGGGGCGAGCGTCTCGGGAGCATCCGCGCACCCCGGATCGGCGCCACCGAGCCCCCACGCCGCGCCGATGAGCTGGATTTGTCGCTGCACGACTACAAGCCGTTGCGGCGCGTTGCGACGCCCGCGCGTCGAACGGCGTTCATGAAAGGCGGGTCAAATGGAGCAGCATGCCGGCCACCGCGAAATTTCACGACTGGGCAGGGTTCACGCTCGGGCTCTGGCTCGCGGTATCGCCGTGGCTGCTCGGCTATTCGCAAAGCGAGGCCGCCACGGCGAACGCGGCGCTGCTCGGCCTCTTCCTCGCGCTCGGCTCGCATTTCGAGCTGTCGTTCGAAAGCCTGTCCCTCGCCTGGCTGAACACGTTCGCCGGCGCATGGCTGGTGCTTTCGCCGTTCGTCCTTGGCTTCTCCTCGGTGCTCGAGGCGGCGGCCAACGCCGTCGCCGTCGGCGCCGCAGTCATGGTGCTGTGCGGGGCGGCGCTCTCGGCGGAGCGCGGCTTCGCCAAGGGCTGGCAGCGGCGCGCTCCCGGCCGCTAGGCCGGCACCCCTTTTGCGGTAACCTCGGCGCCCTATGTTCACGGGCATCGTGCAGGCCGTGGGCCGCATCGTCAGCGCGCAGCCGTTCGAAGTCGACTGCGGCAAGCTTTCCATGTCGGGTGTCGGCGTGGGCGATTCCATCGCGGTCCAGGGCGTTTGCCTCACTGTGACCGCGCTGACGCCGCGCGGTTTCCGCGCCGACGTCTCGGCGGAGACGCTGCGCGTCACCACGGGCCTGGAGCGCGCCGGCCCGGTCAACCTCGAGAAGGCGGTGCGCGCGGGCGACCCGCTCGGCGGGCACCTCGTCGCCGGGCACGTCGACGGCGTGGGCGAGGTGCTGCGCCGGGAAGGCGGGGTCGTGCGCTTCCGCGCCCCGCCGGCCCTTTCGCGCTACGTCGCGGGAAAGGGATCGATCTGCATCGACGGCGTGAGCCTGACGGTGAACGCGGTCGAAGGCGACGAGTTCGAGGTCAACCTGATCCCGCACACGCTCGAAGTGACGACGCTGGGCGCGCTGCGGCCGGGCAGCCGGGTGAACCTCGAGGCCGACCTCGTCGCGCGCTACGTCGAGCGGATGCTGCGCGGGGGATGAGCCGAGCAGGATGACGGGGCGAATCGCCTACGACCCGGCGCTGCCGATCACCGCGCGCCTCGCAGAGATTCGCGAAGCGATCGAGAAGCATCCGGTGGTGATCGTCTGCGGCGAGACCGGCTCGGGCAAGACGACGCAGCTGCCGAAGCTGCTCCTCGAGATGGGTTGCGCGCGCGACGGCCGCATCGGGCACACGCAGCCGCGCCGCATCGCGGCGCGCGCGGTGGCGGCGCGACTCGCCGAGGAACTCGGCGCGGCGCTCGGCGCGCGCGTAGGCTACAAGGTGCGCTTCCACGAGAGGCTGCCCGCCGATGCGCTCGTCAAGCTGATGACCGACGGCATCCTGCTCGCCGAGACGCAGGGCGACCGGGAGCTGCGCCAGTACGGCGCGCTGATCCTCGACGAGGCGCACGAGCGCAGCCTCAACATCGACTTCCTGATCGGCTACCTGAAGCGCCTTTGCGGACGGCGCGCCGACCTCAAGGTGGTCGTGACCTCGGCAACGATCGACGCCGAGCGCTTCTCGCGGCATTTCGACGGTGCGCCGGTGATCGAGGTGTCCGGGCGACTCTACCCCGTCGAAGTGCGCTACCGGCCGGTGGAGGGCGACTCCGAGGACACGACGCGCGCGGAGGAGGAGCAGGCGCTCGCCGATGCCGTGGAAGAGCTCTGCCGCGAAGGCGAGGGCGACATCCTGGTGTTCCTGCCCGGGGAGCGGGAGATCCGCGATGCGGCCGAAACGCTCGCCCGCCGCCGGCTGCGCGACGTCGAGATCCTCGCGCTCTTCGGCCGGCTCTCCGCCTCCGAGCAGGACCGCGTGTTCCATCCCGGGCGCGCGCGCCGCGTCGTGCTCGCGACCAACGTCGCCGAGACCTCGCTCACAGTGCCGCGCATCCGCTTCGTCGTCGACACGGGGACGGCGCGCGTCAAGCGCTACAGCTACCGCAACAAGGTCGAGATGCTTCAGGTCGAGCCGGTCTCGCAGGCGGCGGCGCGCCAGCGCGCCGGCCGCTGCGGGCGGGTGGCGCGCGGCGTCTGCGTGCGCCTGTACTCCGAGGAGGACTTCGCGAAGCGTCCGGCCTTCACGGATCCGGAGCTCCTGCGCTCCTCGCTCGCCGCCGTCATCCTGCGCGCCACCAGCCTCGAGCTCGGCGCGGTGAAGGATTTTCCCTTCCTCGATCCGCCGGGTAGCCGCGCCATCGCCGACGGCTATGCGCTGCTCGAGGAGCTCGCCGCGCTCGACGAGGCGCAGGCGCTGACCGAGATCGGGCGCGAGCTCGCCCGGCTGCCGCTCGACCCGCGCGTGGCGCGCATGCTGGTGGCGGGGCGCCGCGAAGGCTGCCTGCGCGAGGTGCTCATCATCGCGGCGGCGCTCTCGGTGCGCGATCCGCGCGAGCGCCCGCTCGAGCGCGCGGCCGCGGCGGACGAGCGCCACGCCCGCTTCGCCGACGAGCGCTCGGACTTCCTCGCTCTGCTGAAGCTCTGGAAGCTCTTCGACGGCAAGCTCGAGAAGGCCTGCCGCGAGAACTTCCTCTCCATCCCGCGCATGCGCGAGTGGCGCGAGCTGCATGCGCAGCTCGTGCGCATCCTGGAGGAGACGAAGTGGCCCGATTCGTCGGCCGATCCGCAGAAGCCGGAGGGCTATCGTGCGATCCACCGCGCCCTTCTTTGCGGTCTCCTTGGAAACGTCGGCATGCTCGACGACGCCGAGGGTGCGTATACCGGGGCGCGAGGCATCAAGTTCCGCGTCCATCCCGGTTCCTGGACGAGGAAGCCGGGGAAGTGGATCGTCGCCGCCGAGCTCGTCGAGACCACGCGCCTGTATGCGCGTACGGTCGCAGCCATCGACCCGCGCTGGCTGGAGGAGCTCGGTGCACACGTGATCAAGCGGCACCGCGACAACCCGCACTGGGAGAAAAGCCGCGGCCAGGTGGTCGCGCTCGAGCGCGGCACGCTCTACGGGCTGCCGGTGTACGCCGGCCGGCGCGTGCCGTTCGCGCCCCATGACGCCGCGGCGGCCAGGCAGATTTTCATCCGCTCGGCGCTCGTCGAGGGCGACTTCGAGAGCCGCGCGCCGTTCTTCGCGCACAACCGCCGGCTCGTCGCCGACATCGAGCGCATGGAGCACAAGGCGCGACGGCCGGACATCCTGGTCGACGACGAGCTGATCCACGCGTTCTACGACGCGCGCCTGCCGGCGGCGGTTACCGGCGCCGTGGAGCTTGAAGCGTGGCGCAAGAGCGCGGAGCGCGAAGACCCGAAGCGGCTCTTCCTCTCGCGCCAGGACCTGATGCGCCACGACGCCGCGGGCATCACCACGGGCAATTTTCCGCCCGAGCTGCGGCTGGGCGCCAACCGGCTCGCGCTCGAGTACCACTTCGAGCCGGGCTCGCCGCGCGACGGCGTGACGCTCGTCGTGCCGCTCGCGCTGCTCAACCAGGTGCCGCTCGGGCGCACCGAGTGGCTGGTGCCCGGCCTGCTGAAGGAAAAGGCGAAGGCCCTTGCGCGCTCGCTGCCGCAGCGCCTGCGCCACAAGCTCGGCGCGCTGGATGAATTCGCCGCGGAGTTCGCCCGCCGCGTGGAGCCCTCCGACACGCCGCTCGCCGGGGCTCTCGCGCGCTATCTGCGCGCCGAGCTCGGCCTGGAGGTTCCGCTGGATGCCTTGCGTCCGGACGCCGTGCCGCCGCACCTGCAGATGAACTTCCGCGTGCTCGACGAGGACGGGCGCCAGCTCGCGCAGTCGCGCGATCTCGCCGCGCTCAAGCCGAGCCTCGGCGAGAAGACGGCTGCCATCCTGCGCGAGGAGGCACCGCTGCCGCAGACCGAGCGGGCTCGCGCGTGGAGCGTCGGCGACCTGCCGGAGATCATGGAGCTCGAGCGCGACGGCCAGACGCTGGTCGGCTTCCCCGCGCTCGCGGACGCGGGCGACGGCGTCGCACTGCAGGTGTTCGATTCGCCGGAAAAGGCCCGCGAGGTGCACCGCGCCGGCGTGCGCCGGCTCCTCGCGCTCGCATTTCGCGACCGCGTCCGCGATCTGGAGCGCACCCTCTCCAGGGATCCGGTGCTCGGGCTGCTCAAGGACGACATCGTGGCCGCGGCGATCGATCGCACGTTTCTTGCGGAGTCGCTGCCCGTGACCCAGGCGGACTACGAGGCGCGCGTCGAGGCGGGGCGCAGCCGCTTTACGCTCATCGCGCAGGAGATCGCGCGCGCCGTCGCGGCGATCCAGGCCGAGCGCGCCGCCCTGGAGAAAAGACTCGCCGCCGCGCAGAAGACGGCTCCGCAGGCCGTGAACGAGATCCGCGCCCAGGTCGCCGGGCTGCTGGAGGCGGGCTGGGTCGCGCGCACGCCGTGGCCGCGCCTGCAGCACCTGCCGCGCTACCTCAAGGCGGCCGGGCTGCGCCTGGACAAGATGCGCGCCGATCCGGCGCGCGACGCGCGCCTCGCGGCGGAGCTCGCGCGGCTCGAGCAGCCCTACCGGCGCGAGCTCGCCGCGCGCGGGCGCCAGGGCGGCGCGGGCGCCGAGCTCGAGCAGTTCGGCTGGCTGCTGCAGGAGCTGCGCGTCTCGCTTTTCGCGCAGGAGCTGCGCACGCCCGTGCCGGTGTCGGTGAAGCGGCTGGAGAAGCTCTGGCGCGCGCTGCCGCGATGAGCCTGCCGCGTTCGCTCCTGTTCGGCCTGCTCAACCTGCTGCATCCGCGGATGCTCTGGCTCATGGCCTGGCCGGTGCTCGTGGCGCTCGTCCTTTGGGGCGCAGTGGCGCTCGCGTTCTGGACGCGCACGGCGCTGTGGCTCGCGGGCGTGCTCGCGCACTGGCTCGATGCCTCGCGCTTCCTCGCCAGCCTGAACGTCGGCGATGCGACGCTCATCGCCGCAAACGTGCTGCTCTTCCTGCTGTTCGTGCCGCTCGTCTACATGACCGCGCTTTTCATCGTCGGCGTCTTCGGCATGCCGGCCATGGTCGAGCACGTGGCGCGGCGGGCCTATCCGGCGCTCGAGCGCCGCCACGGCGGCGGCGCGCTCGGCAGCGGCTGGAACGGCCTGGTCGCGCTCGCCGGGATGGCGCTCCTGGCGCTCGTGACGCTGCCGCTCTGGCTCGTGCCGCCGCTCTGGCCGCTCATCCCGGTCGCCATCCTCGGCTGGGGCAACCAGCGGCTGCTGCGCTACGACGCGCTCGCCGAGCATGCCGATGGCGAGGAGATGCGCCGCCTTTTCCGCGAGCGGCGCGGCGCGCTCTATCTGCTCGGCCTGCTCCTCGCGCTCTTCGCCTACATCCCCTTCGTCGGGTTTCTCACGCCGGTCTGGTTCGGGCTCGCTTTCATCCACTACCTGCTCGGCGCCCTGCAGATAGACCGGCGCTATGCGAGCCATGACAACAATGAATTGGCCCGCCGAACGCCCGCTCCCTAGACTGGGATTTTTTGCGAGAGGTACCAAGCGATGCTTCAGAACAGAGAAGGCCAGAAGGTGCCGCAGGCGACCTTCCGCACCCGCACCGAAGGCGGGGACTGGAAGAACCTCAGCAGCGACGATATCTTCAAGGGCAGGACGGTGGTCGTGTTCTCGCTTCCGGGCGCGTTCACGCCGACCTGCTCCTCGACCCACGTGCCGCGCTACAACGAGCTCGCGCCGGCGTTCTTCGCCAACGGCGTCGACCGCGTGGTGTGCCTTTCGGTGAACGATGCGTTCGTCATGGATGAATGGGCGCGCACCCAGGAATGCGGTAACGTCACGCTGCTGCCGGACGGCAACGGCGAATTCACGGAGAAGATGGGCATGCTGGTCGACAAGTCCGACCTTGGCTTCGGCAAGCGCTCCTGGCGCTATTCGATGCTGGTGAAGGACGGCGTCATCCAGAAGATGTTCATCGAGCCCGAGAAGCCCGGCGACCCGTTCGAGGTCTCGGACGCGGACACCATGCTGCGCTTCATCAATCCCAACGCCAGGAAGCCCGACCAGGTGGCCATCCTCACGCGCGAAGGCTGCGGCTTCTGCGCCAAGGCGAAGGCGCTCCTGAAGGAGCTCGGCTACGGCTACGCGGAAGTGAAGCTCGACCATAGCGATCGCTCGCGCGTCGTGGGCGCGATCACCGGGCGCGGCACGGTGCCGCAGGTCTTCGTCAACGGCAGGCACATCGGCGGCCTGGAAGAGCTGCAGCAATGGGCTAAGAAAGCGGCGTGAGGTTCGGTGCCTATATCGTCGGGGACGAAATCCTCGTCGGGAAAAGGCAGGACAAGCACCTCTCTTTCATCATCGAAGCCCTCGGCCGCCGGGGGCTTCGCCTTTCCTGGGCCCAGTACATCGGCGATGAGCCGGCGCTGCTCACGGCGGCGCTGAAACGCAGCTTCGCCTCGGGCGACGCGGTGTTCAGCTTCGGCGGCATCGGGGCGACGCCGGACGACCATACGCGCCAGTGCGCCGCGGCGGCCTTGGACGTCGAATTGAAATTGCATCCGGAAGCGGAGCGCGAGATCCGCGGCCGCTTCGGCGGCGAGGCGACGCCGCAACGGCTCGCGATGGGCGAATTTCCCCGCGGTGCGAGCGTCATTCCCAACCCGGTGAACCGCATCCCGGGCTTCTCGGTGGGCGAGCACCATTTCGTGCCCGGCTTTCCGCAGATGGCGCAGCCGATGGTCGAATGGGTCCTCGAGACGCGCTATCGCACGCTGTTCGACTCGCAGCGCTGGGGCGAGGCCTCGATCCTCGTTTACGAGGCGGGCGAGAGCCAGCTCATCTTCGCCATGGAGGCCATCGAGAAGCGCTTCGCCGGGCTCAAGGCCTTCAGCCTGCCCTCCATGGGCGCAGACGGCAGCCGCATCCACGTCGAGCTCGGCGTGCGCGGCGCCCCCGGCGAGGTCGCGCCGGCGATGGAAGCCCTGCGCGCGCTCGTGCGCGGCGCCGGTTTCCCGTACAAATGAAAAAGCCCGCCTAGCGGCGGGCTTTTTTCTTGTTGCGCTTGACCGTGCGCTTGATGGGGACGCGCCGCTTCGCGGCGCGTCTCGCTTTGGCGCTCAGGCGGCCTTTTTTGCCTTGGCGAGGCCCTTCACCGTCTCGGTCGCGGCGGCGACGTTCGCTTCCGCGATCTCGGTCGCCTGTTTCGCGACCTTGGTGAGGTTGTCGTAGGCCGAGTTCGCGGCGGCGAGCATCGACTTCACCGCGGCGACCGCGACGTCCGACCCGGCAGGGGCGTTCTTCGACACCTTGTCGAGCAGGCTGACGAAGTTCTCGTTCCACTCGGCGACGCGGCGCTCCGCGACCTTGGAGAGCTCGGCGTTGGTCTCGGTCGCGACTTCGTAGACGCTCTTCGAGTACGCGATGGCCTTCTCGATTGCCGGCTGGGTAAACGAGTTCTGCAGGCTCACGAACTCCTGGACGTCCTTCGCGCCGAGCAGGGCGCGCGTGTTGCTGAGCGAGTCCTCGAACGCGGTTTTCATCGCGCCCGAGCTGAGGTTCGCCAGCTTCTCCAGCGCTGCGAACTGCGCGTTGGCGACGGCGAGCAGAGTCTCTACATTGGCCTTGTTGGCCGCTTGGATTTGTTCCGGGGTCACGTACATTGTCGGCTCCTTCCCTTCAGGGATCTGAGTTAGCTGTTCGGTTGGGCTTTGTTGCACCGCACAAAACGAATTCTATGCCTCCAGTGTAGGAAGTCAAGAAAATTGTGCGTAGCAACAACATGGATTGATCTATAGCAAATACGACTACTTAATGTAAGTGAACGCTAACTTGTAAAATGCCGCTCGAATTCCGCCCCGACGCGCCGAGCTTCCTCGCCGACCCCTTCCCGCTGTTTGGTCGGATGCAGGACGAGGACCCGGCGCACTGGGCGCCAAGCCTCAAGGCCTGGGTCCTGACGCGCTACGAGGACGTGAAGCGCGCGTGCCTCGACCCGGCGATGTCGTCGGACCGGCTGCGGCCGTTTTTCGCGGCGCTTCCTTCGGCCGAGGCGGCGCGCATCCGGGACGTGATCCGCTATCTCACGCTGTGGATGGTGTTCCGCGACCCGCCCGAGCACACGCGCCTGCGCCGGCTCGCGTCGAAAGTCTTCAACGTGCGCTCCATCCACGCGCTCAGGCCGAACGTCGAGGCGCTCACCGCCTGGCTCCTGGAGCAGATCGGCGACCGGGAAGAGCTGGACTTCATCGCCGAGTTCGCCGGTCCCCTGCCTGCGCTGGTCATCATGGACATGCTCGGCGTGCCGCGCGGGGAGCTCGCGCGCCTCAAGCGCCTGTCGGACGAGATGGCGCTTTTCATCGGCAGCGCGCGCGACACGCCGGAGAAATACCCGCGTGCCGAGGCCGCGACGCACGAGATGGCCGGCATTTTCCGCGAGCTCATCGCCGCGCGGCGCGCGCGGCCGGAGGCCGACCTGCTCACGCAGCTCGTCCAGCTCGAGGACCAGGGCGAGCGCCTGTCGGAGGACGAGCTCGTCGCGACCTGCATCCTGCTCCTTTTCGCCGGCCACGAGACCACCACCCACCACATCGCGAACGGCCTGGCGGCACTGCTGCGTTTTCCGGCCGAGCTCGAGCGCCTGCGGGCCGACCGCGCGCTCGCCCCCGCGGCCGTGGAGGAGCTGCTGCGCTACGACGGTCCCATCGGCGCCCAAGTGCGCATCGTGCAGGAGCCCCAGCAGCTCCACGGCAAGGAGCTGCGCCCGGGCGAGCGCGTTTTCCTCATGATGAACGCGGCGAACCGCGACCCGCGCGCCTATCCCGATCCCGACCGCCTCGACCTGCGCCGCAACGGCGTGCCGCACCTCACCTTCGGTTTCGGCGCGCACCTGTGCCTCGGCTTCCCGCTCGCGCGCCTGGAAGGGCAGGTGGCGCTGCCGGCGGTGCTCGCGCGCTGGAGGCGCATCGAGCAGGTCGGCCTGCCGTGCGAGTGGCTCGACTCCATGGTCCTGCGCGGCATGAAGACGATGCCGTTGCGCGTGGGCCGGTGACGCGCGAGCCGGATCACCTTCCGGCGCGGCTCTGGGGCGTGCTCGCCGGCCTGACCCTCGCCTGGGGCTTCAACTGGGCCGCCATGAAGATCTCGCTCTCGCAGATCCCGCCGTGGACATTCCGCACGCTGTGCCTCGGGCTCGGCTCGGCGGTGCTCTTCGCCGTGCTGCGCGCGGCGCGCCAGCCGCTTGCCGTGCCCAAAGACCAGTGGGTGCGGCTCGCCATGCTGGCCTTTTTCAACATCACGCTGTGGAACGTCCTGATCGCCTTCGGCCTGACGATGACGAGCTCCTCCCGCGCCGCCATCGTGGCCTACACCATGCCCGCATGGGCGATCCCGCTCTCCGTGTGGCTGCTGCGGGAGCGCATCACGCGGCGCAAGGCGCTCGGCCTGCTGCTCGCGATGGCGGCGCTCGCGCTCCTCCTGCGCGACAGCATCGCGCAGTTCTCCGAGGCGCCCGTCGGACTGCTCCTCATCCTGAGCGCCTCGTTCTCCTGGGCGCTCGGCGCCGTGCTGCAGAAGCGCTACCCGGTGCGCCTTCCCGTCGGGGCGTACACCGCGTGGATCATGTTCCTGGGCGGCGTCCCGATCTTCGTGTGCGCGCTGCTCTTCGACGACCTGCGCCTGCTCGCACAGCTTGAGCTGCGTCCCGCCCTCGGCCTCGCCTACAACGTCCTCATCGCGTTTGCCTTCGCGCACTGGGCGTGGATCAAGATCGCGACCAGCGTGCCGGTGACGGTGTTTTCCCTCAGCATGGCAGTGATTCCGGCGATCGGCGTGCTGAGCGGGATGGTTTTCCTCGGCGAACGGCCGAGCTGGGCCGAGTACACCGCGCTGGTCCTCGTCCTCGGCTCGCTCGTGACGGTCGTCGTTCCCGCGCGTCAGGCGCGGTAGCGGCGCAGGACCTCCGGGTCGGGATCGGCCCCCAGGCCCGGTGCCTGCGGCACCGGCAGCGTGCCGCGGCGCGGGCGCAGGGCATCGCCGAAGAGCGCCGCCTCGCACTCGCCGTAGTAGAACTCGAAGCGCGCGTCCGGCAGCGCAGCGAGCAGATGCAGCGTCGCGAGCGCGCCCGGTCCGAAATAGGGCGAATGCGGCGCGAGGGTCATGCCGCCGAGCGCCATGACCTTGCGGAACTCGCTGATGCCGCCGATCTTGGTCACGGAGGGCTGCGCATAGGCCGCCGCCCGGGACTCGCGCAAGGCCTCGAACTGGGTCGCAAAGCAGAGGTTCTCGCCGGTCGCGATCGGGATGCCGCCCGCCTCGCCGACCTGCTGCAGCCCGGCGAAATCTTCCGGCGGGAACACCGGCTCCTCGAGCCAGGCGAGCGAATGCGGCCGCAAAGCCCTCGCCATCTCGCCGGCCGCGGATCGCGTCCACGCGCAGTTCACGTCCAGCATGAGCGGCGTGCCGCTGCCGAGCGCGGCGCGCGTTTCGGCGACGGCCTCGACCGTCACCTCGTGCAGCTTGATGGCGGCATAGCCCTCCTCGACGGCGCGCGCGGCGTGCCGCGCGGCGCCCGCCGCATCGCCGTAGCGCAGCAGGCTCGCGTAGCAGCCGACGGCCGTGCGCCGGGCGCCGCCCAGGAGCGCGCAGACCGGCGTGCGCTGCGCCTTGCCGGCGAGGTCCCAGAGCGCGATGTCGAGGCCCGAAAGCGCGAACGCGGTGATTCCGAAGCGCCCGAAGATGTGCAGCTTTTTCTGCAGCTCGAGCATCAGCTCGTCGATGCGCGCGGGCTCGCGGCCGGGGTCTCGACCGACGGCGAGCGGGGCCACCATGGTGTTGACGGCCGCCGCCACGGCGCTGCGGCAGCCATAGGAGAACGCTTCGCCCCAGCCGGTGAGCCCCGCATCGGTGTCCACGCGCACCAGGCAGAACTCGAGCGGCCGCGCGCGGTCGCGCGCATAGGCGAAGGGGATGGCGAGCGGGATCGCCTCGACGGCGGTGATCCTCATTCCGCGGGGATGGTACGCCTGGCGGGGATGCGGCGCGCATCCCAGTTGCGCAGCGCCTCGCCGAGCTCGGCGGTCTCGGGCTGGCCGAGAAAGGCGAGCGCGCGGCGCAGCGCGAGGGGCGACGCCGCCACCGGCTGCGCGCCGGTCTGCTTGGAGAGCTTCTCTCCGGCGACGCTCACCGCCGCGGGAAGGTGAAGGTAGCGCGGCTGCGGATAGCCGAGGAGCCGCTGCAGGTAGATCTGCCGCCCGGTCGATTCCAGCAGATCGCAGCCGCGCACGATGTCGGTGATGCCCTGGTCCGCGTCGTCCACGACTACGGCGAGCTGGTAGGCGAACCGGCCGTCGGCGCGCAGCAGGACGAAATCGCCGACCTCGCGCTCGAGGTCCTGGCGCTGCGCACCCTGCGCGCGATCGTCGAACTCCACGAGCACGCCTTTCGTGCGCACGCGGATGGCGCGCGCGCTCTTGCCGGCCGGTAATCCCGCCCGGCACGTGCCCGGATAGATCTGCGCGCCATCGGCCGCGAGGCCGAGCGAGGAATCGGCGATCTCGCGCCGGCTGCAGCCGCAGGCATAGGTGTGCCCGGAAAGCCGCTCCAGCGCGCGCTGGTAGAGGGGCGCGCGCCGGCTCTGATAGAGCACCTCGCCGTCCCACTGGAGCCCCAGGCGCTCGAGCGTGCGCAGGATGTCGGAAGCGGCGCCGGGCTGCACGCGCGAGGCATCGAGATCCTCCATCCGCACGAGCCAGCGCCCGCCGGCGGCGCGCGCGTCGAGCCAGCTCGCGAGCGCGGCCACGAGAGAGCCGAAGTGCAGCGGTCCGGTGGGCGAGGGCGCGAACCGGCCGACGTACATGCGGTCTAGAGTACACTGCCCGCCTTTTGGAAGGACGCCCGTGGCGACGCTCGATCTGACGCAGGAAAACTTCGACCAGACGATCTCCGACAACGCCATGGTCATCGTGGATTTCTGGGCGCCGTGGTGCGGCCCCTGCCGCGGCTTCGCGCCGGTGTACGACAAGGCCTCGGAGGCGCATCCCGACGTCGTCTTCGGGAAGGTGAACACCGACGAGCAGCAGGAGCTCGCCGGCGCGTTCGGCATCCGCTCGATTCCGACGCTGATGGTGTTCCGCGAAAAGGTGATCCTCTTCCAGCAGGCGGGCGCGCTTCCCGGCAACGCCCTCGAGCAGGTCATCAGCCAGGCGAAATCGGTCGACATGGCGAAGGTGCACGAGGAGATCCGCAATCAGCCGAGCCAATCGGCCTGATTGAAAGAATCGTCTGGCGCGCCGGCGTCCGACGCGCCTAGACTCTCCCTTCAACCCAGGGAGAAACCGATGGACACCGGAATCCCCGCCAGCCGGCGGGCCGCGATCGCGAAAGGCCTCTCGCGCCTGCTCGCAGACAGCTACGTCCTTTACCTCAAGACGCACGGCTTTCACTGGAACGTGGAGGGCCCGATGTTCCAGACGCTGCACCAGATGTTCATGGTCCAGTACACCGAGATCTGGAACGCGATCGATCCCATCGCCGAGCGCATCCGCGCTCTCGGCCACTATGCGCCCGGCAGCTACAAGGACTATGCGAAGCTCGCGAGCATCAAGGAGGCGAGCGGCGTGCCGAGGGCGGAGGGCATGGTGCGCGAGCTGATTGCCGGCCAGGAGGCGGTGGCGAAGACCGCGCGCTCCGTGCTGCCGCTCGCCGACGAGGCGAACGACCAGCCGACGCTCGATCTGCTCACGCAGCGGCTCGACGTGCACGAGAAGAACGCGTGGATGCTGCGCAGCCTGCTGAAGAAGTAACATAGGCGCCGCCATGAGCGGCAGCCGCGTCGAGAAGGACAGCTTCGGGCCGATCGAGGTCCCGGCCGAGCGCCTCTGGGGCGCGCAGACCGAGCGCAGCCGCCGCTTCTTCCGCATCTCGGGCGAGCGCATGCCGCTCGCCGTGATCCATGCGCTCGCGCGCGTCAAGAAGGCGGCGGCGCAGGTGAACGCCGAGCTCGGCCTGCTCGACAGGAAGAAGGCGGACGCGATCGGGCGCGCGGCGGCCGAGGTGCTCGAGGGCCGCCACGACGCCGAGTTTCCGCTGGTCGTGTGGCAGACGGGGTCCGGCACGCAAAGCAACATGAACGTCAACGAGGTGCTCGCCAATCGCGCCTCCGAGCTGCTCGGCGGCGAGCGCGGCGAGAAGCGCCTGGTGCATCCCAACGACGATGTGAACCTCGGGCAGTCGTCGAACGACGTATTTCCCACGGCGATGCATTTGGCCGCGGCCGAGGCGCTCGAGCGCGACGTGCTGCCGGCCGTGGCCGCCCTCGCCGGCACGCTCGCCGCGAAGCGCGACGCTTTCGGCGGCATCGTCAAGATCGGCCGCACCCACCTGCAGGACGCGACGCCGCTCACGCTCGGCCAGGAATTCTCCGGCTACGTGGCGCAGCTCGGGCACGCGCAGGACGCGATCCGCGCGGCGGCGCCGCAGCTCCTCGAGCTCGCCCTCGGCGGCACCGCAGTGGGAACCGGCCTCAATACCCATCCGCAGTTCGCCTCAAAAGTGTGCCAGCGCCTCGCTGCGGAGACCGGGCTCGCCTTCGCGCCGGCGGCCAACAAGTTCGCCGCGCTCGCCGGGCACGAGGCGCTCGTGTTCGCCCACGGCGCGTTGAAGACGCTCGCCGCCGCGGCGGCGAAGATCGCGAACGACGTGCGCCTGCTCGCCTCGGGGCCGCGCTCGGGTCTCGGGGAGTTGCGCATTCCAGAGAACGAGCCGGGCAGCTCCATCATGCCGGGCAAGGTGAATCCCACCCAGGCGGAAGCCCTGACGATGCTCTGCGCGCAGGTGTTCGGCAACGACGCCGCGCTCGCGCTCGGCGCGGCGTCCGGCAACTTCGAGCTCAACGTGTACAAGCCGCTGCTCATCCACGCCTTCCTGCAGAGCGCGCGGCTCCTCGCCGACGGCGCACGCTCCTTCGACGAGCACTGCGCGCGCGGCATCGAGGCCAACACCGCCCGGATCCGCGAGCTCCTCGAGCGCTCGCTCATGCTGGTCACGGCGCTCTCGCCGCACATCGGCTACGACCGCGCGGCGGAGATCGCAAAGAAGGCGCACCGCGACGGCAGCACGCTGCGCGAGGCGGCGCTCGCGCTCGGCTACGTCAGCGCGCAGGACTTCGACCGCTGGGTGCGGCCCGAGTCCATGATCGGCCCCTCGGCATGAACCGGCGCGCGTTCATGGCGGGCGCGCTCGCCTGCGCGGCGCTGCCTGCGACGGGCGCCGCGCCGCGGTTCGCGCACGGCCTACTCTGGCGCATCGGCAAGGGCCGCGCGGCGCCGAGCCATGTGTACGGCACGATGCACGTCCCGGACGCGCGGCTCGCGGAGCTGCCCGCGAAGGCGGAGCGCGCCTTCGAGCACGCGCACAGCCTCATGGTCGAGTTCCTCGCCGACGGCTACACGCGCGAGCGCTTCCTCGAGGCGGCCTTGCTGCCGGAAGGCAGCACGCTCGAGGCGCTGATCGGTTCCGAGGACTTCGCCCGCGCGGTGGAACGGCTGCGGCCGATCGGGCTTGCGCCCGAGCTGGTCAATCGTCTCAAGCCCTGGGGCGTGCTGCTCAACCTGCGCGACGCGCGGCGGGCCGAAGGCGTACCCGTCGACACCCGGCTCGTCGAGCAGGCGCAGCTGCGCCGCCTGCCGTACTCGCAGATCGAGGGCGTCGAGGAGCAGATCTTCACCTTCGACGAGTTTCCGCTCGAGTCGCAGGTCGCGCTCCTGAAGCACAGCCTCGCGCACGCCGACGAGCTCGCCGAGCTCGGCGAGCGCACGCTCGCCGCCTACCTTGCCGGCGACCTTGCGGGCATCTGGAGTCTGCGCGAGCGCTTCGCGGCGCGCTTCCCCGAGCTCGCGCCCCATCAGGCGATCATGAACAAGCGCGTGATCTACGACCGCAGCGTCGTCATGGCGTTCCGCATGCAGCGCGAGCTGCGCCGCGGTGCGGCGTTCGTCGCGCTCGGCGCGCTGCACCTCTACGGCGCGAAAGGCGTGCTCGCGCTCCTTGAGCAGGACGGGTATCGCACCGCGCGGGTGGCCTGATGCTGGTGGTCCTCATCTCCGGCCGCGGCAGCAACATGCAGGCGCTCCTCGACGCGCGGCTGCCGGTCGCCGCCGTGCTGAGCAACGACCCCGAAGCCGCCGGCCTGCGGCTCGCGGCCGAGCGCGGCGTGGCGACGGGGAGCGTCGATCACCGCAGCTATCCGGCGCGCGAGGCGTTCGACGCCGCGCTCGCGAAGGCGATCGACCGCTATGCGCCCCGGCTCGTGGCGCTCGCCGGCTTCATGCGCATCCTGACGCCGGGCTTCGTCGAGCGCTACGCCGGGCGATTGCTCAACATCCATCCTTCGCTGCTGCCGGCCTTCCCGGGGCTCCATACGCACGCGAGAGCGCTCGCGGCCGGAGTGAAGCTGCACGGCTGCACCGTGCACTTCGTCACCGCGGAGCTCGACCACGGTCCGATCGTGATCCAGGGCGTGGTGCGCGTGCGCGCCGCGGACGACGAGCGCAAGCTCGCCGCCCGGGTGCTGGAGCAGGAGCACGTGGTCTATCCGCGGGCGGTGCGCTGGTTCCTCGAAGGCCGGCTGGCCGTGGAGAACGGCATCGTCCGCGTGAAAGGCGCCGAGGACCATGAGCAGCTTGTTGTCGGCGCTGACTAGCCTGCTGGCCGGCTTCGCCGGCCCCGTCTGGGCCGCGCTGCCGGCGCATCTGAATCTTTCCTACGAGGTGACGCGCAACGGCACCGTCATCGCGCAGATCGACCAGAGCCTGGAGTACGACGCGCGCCAGTACGAGCTCACCGAATCGTGGCAGGGACGGGGCCTCTTCCGCCTGCTCGGCACCGCGCACCGCAAGAGCCGCGGCGAGGTCGGTCCGGGCGGGCTCGTGCCGCTCGAGTACAGCGACGAGCGTACCGGGCGCGCGGCCGAGCGGGCGAGCTTCGACTGGAAGGCGAAGACGGTCACCTACCAGTACAAGGACGGCGCGAAGACGATTCCCCTTCCAGCCAACCCCCGCGACCGGCTGCAGTTCCTGTTCCAGTTTTCGTTCAGGCCGCCGTCCGGCAAGCAGGTGGCGCTCGACGTCATCGATGGCCGCGGCGTCTCGGACCAGGTTTACCAGGTCGAGGGGCGCGAGCGCTTCAAGACCGCCGCCGGCGAATTCGACGCGCTCAAGCTCGTGCGCCGAAAGGACAAGGGCGAGCGCGCGGAAATCTGGCTGGCCGCCGACCGGGACTACGTGCCGGTCAGGATCCTCTGGATCACCAAGGACGGCGAGCGCATCGACCAGGTCCTCACCAAGCTTGCCGCGCCGTGAGGCTCTCGAAGGCGCTGGTCGCCAAGGCCGCTGACGCGCTCAGTCAGCTGCTCGCGTTCTCGGAGCCGGCCGACGAACGTCTGTCTCGCTTCTTTCGCGCCCATCACGAGCTCGGGCAGCAGGATCGCGCATTCGTCGCCGAGACCGTGTTCGCGGTGCTGCGCCGGCTGCGCTCGCTCGAGCTCGCGGCCGGCGGCCGCTCGCCGCGCCTGCTGGTGCTCGCCGCGCTGGTGCGGCTGCAAGGGGTATCGGCGCGGGCGCTTCAAGGCATCGTGGCCCAGGAGGAGGTGCCCGCCCTCTCGGACCTGCGGCGTTCGCGCACCGAGGACCTTGCGCCGGCGGTGCGCGCCGACCTGCCGGACTGGCTTTGGGAGCGGCTCGTCCAGGAGCAGGGCGCGGAGGATGCAATGCGGCGCGCGCAGGGCCTGCTGAATCCGGCGCCGCTCGACCTGCGCGTCAACCTGGCGCGCACCACGCGCGAGGCGGTGCTTGACACGCTGCGCCGCGACGGCATCGAAGGCGAGCCGACGCCGTGGTCGCCGGCCGGGGTGCGGCTCGCAGGCAAGCCCGCCATCAACCGGCATGCGCTCTTCCGCGACGGGCTGGTGGAGGTGCAGGACGAGGGCAGCCAGCTCCTCGCCTGGCTGCTCGCGCCGCGGCGCGGCGAGATGATCGCCGACTATTGCGCCGGCGCCGGCGGCAAGACGCTCGCCGCTGCGATGCTGATGCGCGGCACGGGGCGGATCTATGCGATGGACGTCTCGGCGAAGCGCCTCGCCGCGCTGTCGCCGCGCGCCGCGCGCGCCGAGGTCACGAACGTGCACCCGGTCGTGCTCTCGGGCGACAACGATGCGCGCG
Source organism: Burkholderiales bacterium (assembly GCA_035651575.1). Classification (GTDB taxonomy): domain Bacteria; phylum Pseudomonadota; class Gammaproteobacteria; order Burkholderiales; family SG8-39; genus SCGC-AG-212-J23. Next base: position 28,991 of record DASRFM010000008.1, read on the forward strand.
TCAAGCGCCTCGCGGGCAAGCTCGACCGGGTGCTGGTGGACGCGCCGTGCAGTGGCTTCGGCACCCTGCGGCGTAATCCCGACCTGAAGTGGCGCCATGGGCCCGGCGCGATCGTCGAGCTCGCGGCGAAGCAGGCGCGGATCCTCGACGCGGCTGCGGGGCTGGTGAAGAAGGGCGGTCGCCTGGTGTACGCGACCTGCAGCATCCTGCGCGAGGAGAACGAGGCGATCGCCGCCGCGTTCGCCGCCCGTCATGCCGGCTTCCTGCCGCTCTCGTGCGGCGAGCTGCTCGCCGCGCAGCGCATCGAGCTCCATACCGGGACCGGGGAATATCTGCGCCTGTGGCCCGATCTTCACGGCACGGACGGCTTTTTCGCCGCCGCGTTCGAGAGAAATCCGTAGCAATCGGCTGATATAGTCGCGCGCCATGATGATGTGCCGGGCCACTCTTGCAATCGCGCTGGCGGCCTCGTTCTTTAGCTCGCCGGGCATCGCTCAGAGCGAGGCGCCGTTCGATTTTCACGCGCAGGCAACGTATGTCCGGCAGTACAAGCCTTCCTTCGCCTCGCCGTACCAAGGACTCCACAGCCTCGGTCCTGAGCGGGCGTGGGCGTACACCTTCACCAGTACTCTCTACTTTGGTATTCAGCCGCTCGAAGGTCTCGAGCTCTACTGGAACCCGGAGTTCACCCAAGGCGTGTCATTTTCGAACCTGCAGGGCCTCGGCGGTTTCAGCAATGGCGAGCAGCAACGCACGGCCGGCCCCGAGCTGCGCGGCTACCGGGCGCGTCTCTTTGCGCGAAAGACCTGGAATCTCGGCGGCGAGCTCGAGACGCAGAGGTCCGAGGCGAATCAGGTGAAAACGAGCTACGCGACCGAGCGCATCGTGCTGACCGCCGGCAACGTGTCCGTGCTCGACGTGTTCGACGCCATGGACTTCAGCCACGACCCGCGCACGCAATTCCTGAACTGGGCGTCGCTCACCTATGGCGCGTGGGACTTTCCGGCGGACGCGCGCGGGTATACCTGGGGGGCCGCGCTCGAGTACATCCACCCACGCTACCAGCTCCGCGCGGGCCGCTTCCTCGTGCCGGTGGAGTCGAACGGCCTGCGCCTCGACTGGGCCGCCGGCAGCCGGTACGGCGACGTCGCCGAAGTCGAAGTCCCCTACAAGCTGGGTGCGCGCGCGGGCGTCGTGCGGCTGCTGGGCTTTCGCAACGAGGTGAACGCCGGCTCGTACAGCGACGCGCTCGCCGCCGCGGGCGCCGGTGCGCCGGACGTCGCCGCGGTGCGTCGTGCGCAGTCAAAGCGCGGGCTCGGGGTCAGCACCCAGCTCGAGCTGACCAAGGACGTCGGCGCGTACGTGCGCGCGGGATGGAACGACGGCAAGACGGAATCGTTCATGTTCACCGAGATCGACCGCTCCTTCGCAGCCGGCACGCTCCTCAAGGGGCGCTCCTGGAACCGGCCGGAGGACACCATCGGGTTCGCGAGCTACGTCAACGGCCTCTCCTCCGCGCACCGGAACTATCTTGCCGCTGGCGGGCTGGGCTTCTTCCTGGGCGACGGACGGCTGAACTACGCGAGCGAGCGCATCGTCGAAGCGTTCTACAGCGCGAGCGTCGCCAAGGGAACGGCGCTCTCCGCGGGCTGCCAGCGCATCTGGAATCCCGGCTACAACCGGGACCGGGGGCCCGTAGACGTGCTCAGCGCACGCCTGCACTGGGAGTTTTGAAGAAATTACTGCTGCGCCAAAGCGTTAAAGACGGAAAGCGCGATTGCGGTCGGTGGGCATTCGCGTACAATGGCCCGCGCCGGAAAAAGGGCGGCCTCCTTGAACGAGGTCGCGTCCGGCTGCAGCGCATAACGACTACAGCGGTCTGGGGATTGAAGGGGGGAGCTTGGAGCTTTTTTCCGGAATGGTTGATTTACCTTGGTGGGGCTATGTCGGTGCGGCGCTCGCGCTGACGCACGTAACCATCGCGGCGGTGACGATCTATCTGCACCGCTGCCAGGCGCACCGTGCGCTCGAGCTGCATCCGGTGGTTTCGCACTTCTTCCGCTTCTGGCTCTGGATGACCACGGGCATGGTGACGAAGGAGTGGGCCGCCATCCACCGCAAGCACCACGCGAAGTGCGAGACCGTGGAAGACCCGCACAGCCCGCAGGTGTTCGGCATCAACCGCGTCCTCTGGCTGGGCGTCTTCCTGTACGTCAAGGAGTCCTACAACCGGGAGACGCTCGAGCGCTACGGCCACGGCACGCCCGATGACTGGATCGAGCGGCGCCTGTACTCGCGACATTCCTACGTCGGCATTTTCCTGCTGCTCGGCATCTATGCCGCCGTCTTCGGCATCGTGCCGGGCGCGCTCATGTGGCTGGCACAGGTCGCCTGGATCCCGTTCTGGGCCGCGGGCGTCATCAACGGCGTCGGCCACTATTTCGGCTACCGCAGCTACGACGTGGACGATGCCAGCACCAACATCGTGCCCTGGGGGATCCTGATCGGCGGCGAGGAGCTGCACAACAACCACCACGCCTTCGCCTCGTCGGCCAAGCTCTCGTCCAAGTGGTACGAGTTCGACATCGGCTGGGCCTACATCTGCATGCTGCAGGCGCTCGGTCTCGCGACCGTCAAGAAGGTCGCCCCGAGGCCGCGCTTCGCGGCGCCGAAGCCGGCGGCGGATCTGGACACGCTGCACGCCGTGATCGCCAACCGCTACGACGTGCTCTCGCGCTATGCGAAGTCGCTCAAGCGCGCCTACGCGGAGGAGCTCGAGCGCCTGAAGCACTGGTCGCCGAGCGAGGCCGAGGCGCTGCGCTCGCTGCGGCGCGCGATGCTGCGCAGCCAGGCGCTCGCCGGCGCCGAGCGCGCGCGGCTCGCCGAGGCGCTCAAGAATTCCGCCGCGCTCGCCACCGTCGTCGCGATGGGGCACGAGCTCGCCTCGCTCTGGGAGCGCTCGAGCGCTTCGAAGGAGCAGCTCCTGGGCCAGCTGCAGGACTGGTGCCGCCGCGCGGAAGCCAGCGGCGTGGCGCACCTCGTGGACTTCTCGCAGCGCCTGCGCTCGTACGCTTAGGGCATCGGCCCCAAACTGAAAGGCCCGCTTCGGCGGGTCTTTTTGCTTACTTGAGCTTCGTCTCTTTGTAGACGACGTGCTTGCGCGCCCTTGGATCGTACTTCCTGATCTCCAGCTTGTCGGGCGTGGTGCGCTTGTTCTTGGTGGTGGTGTAGAAGTGGCCGGTGCCGGCCGAGGATTCGAGCTTGATTTTCTCGCGCGTTGCCATGATCTCTCCTTAGGCGGCTTTCTTGGCGCGCGCCTTGATTTCGGCCAGCACGGCTTCGACGCCCAGCTTGTCGATGCGGCGCAGGCCCGCGGTCGACACGCGCAGGCGCACCCAGCGGTTCTGGCTCTCGACCCAGAAGCGGCGGTAATGGAGGTTGGGCTCGAAGGTGCGAATGGTCTTGTTGTTCGCGTGCGAGACGTAGTGGCCCTTCATCGGCTTCTTGCCGGTGACCTGACAGACGCGGGACATGGCGATGCTCCGGTAATTCCTGAAAAGCCGCGGATTATACAAGGATTCAAAGCAGTCCCCGTTCCGCGAAGGACAGGGCCTGGTGCCCGGCCACGATGAAGTGGTCGAGCACCTTCACCTCCACCAGCGCGAGAGCGTCCTTCAGCTCCCGCGTGAGGAGCTCGTCCGCCTTGCTCGGCTGCGCCACGCCGGAGGGGTGGTTGTGCGCGAAGATGACCGCCGCGGCGTTGGCGGCGAGAGCGGCCTTCACGATCTCTCGCGGGTAGACGCTCGTCTGGGTGAGCGTGCCGCGGAAGAGCTCGTCGAAGCGCACGATCCGGTGCTGCGCGTCCAGCCACAGGCAGACGAAAACCTCGTGCGGCCTCGAAGCCAGCGCAAGGCGCAGGTAGTCGCGCACCGCGCCCGGCGAAGTGAGTGCCGTGCCGGCCGCAAGGCGCTCCTTCAGCGAGCGCTGCGCAAGCTCGAGCGCCGCGGCGAGCTGCGCGCTCTTCGCTTCGCCCAACCCCTTCACCTCGCGCAGCCGGCCGCCCGCCGCGAGCAATCCCGCAATGCCGCCGAAGCGCCCGAGCAGCTCGCGGGCGAGCTCGACGGCCGATTTGCCGCGCACGCCGGTGCGCAGCAGCACGGCGAGCAGCTCCGCGTCGCTCAGCGCGGAAACGCCCAGGGAGTGCAGCCGCTCGCGCGGCCGCTCCGCCGCGGGCCAGTGGCAAATCGCCATGCTTTCGGCTTTCCCTTAAAATGCCTTCCCCCATAACGCGGCGCCAGGCTTCCCCGATGACGTTGAAAGGCAAGCGCCTCCTGCTCGGCATCACCGGCGGAATCGCGGCCTACAAGGCCGCGGAGCTGGTGCGCCTGCTCGTGAAGGCGGGGGCGGACGTCCGCGTCGTGATGACCGAAGCGGCGACGCGCTTCATCACGCCGGTCACCTTGCAGGCGCTGAGCGGCCAGGCCGTCTGGACCGACCTGTGGGACCCGCGGGTCGCGGATGGCATGGGCCATATCGAGCTGTCGCGCGATCGCGAGCTCATCCTCGTCGCGCCCGCTTCGGCGGACTTCCTGGCGAAGCTCGCGGGCGGCCTCGCCGACGACCTGCTCGCGACCCTCTGCGTGGCGCGGCGCTGCCCCCTGATGGCGGCGCCGGCGATGAACGTGGAGATGTGGCAGAACGCCGCGACGGCAAGGAACGTCGAGACCCTGCGCGGCGACGGCGTGCTCCTCAGCGGGCCGGAATCGGGTGGCCAGGCCTGCGGCGAGATGGGCATGGGGCGCATGACGGAGCCGGCCGAGATCCTCGCGGACGTGCAGTTTTTTTTTCGGCGCAAAACGGCCCGCGGAGCGCTGCAGGGAAAGCGCGTCCTCGTCACCGCCGGGCCGACCGAGGAGCCGATTGACCCGGTCCGGGTGCTGACGAACCGCAGCTCCGGGAAGATGGGCTACGCGGTCGCACAGGCCGCGCAGGAGGCGGGCGCCGAAGTAACGCTGGTGAGCGGGCCGGTGGCGCTCGCCGCTCCGGCCGGCGTGTCGCGCGTGAACGTGCGCACCGCGCAGCAGATGTTCGACGCGGTCAAGAAGGCCGCGAAGGCCGCGGACGTTTTCATCTCGGTGGCGGCCGTGGCCGACTATCGCGCGAAGAGGCCCGCGTCGCAGAAGATCAAGAAGGCGAACGGCAGGCCGGTGTCGCTCGAGCTCGTCGAGAATCCCGACATCCTCGCCTGGGTCGCCGCGCTGCCCAAGCCGCCCTTCTGCGTCGGCTTTGCCGCCGAGAGCCAGGAGCTCGAGAAGCACGCCAGGGCCAAGCGCGAGAAGAAGAAGGTCCCGCTGATCGTGGCGAACCTCGCGCAGCAGGCCCTCGGCTCGGACGAGAATGACATCACGCTGTTCGACGCGCGCGGCCGGCATCCGCTCGGGCGCGGGCCGAAGCTCGAGCTCGCGCGCAAGCTCGTCGAGCGCATCGCCCAAGGACTCGCGCGGCGCAAATGAGGACGCTCGAGGTCAAGATCCTCGACGAGAGGATCCGCAGCCTGCTGCCGCACTATGCCAGCGCCGGTTCCGCCGGACTCGACCTGCGCGCGTGCATCGAGAAGGAAATGACGCTCAAGCCCGGCGAGAGCCAGCTGGTCTCCTCCGGCATCGCGATCCACATCGGCGACCCGGGCTACGCGGCGCTCGTCCTGCCGCGCTCCGGCCTCGGAGCGAAAAGCGGCATCGTGCTCGGGAACCTGGTCGGCCTCATCGACTCGGACTATCAGGGACCGCTCATGGTCTCGCTCTGGAACCGCGGCAAGGAGGTTTTCACCGTGCAGCCGATGGATCGCATCGCGCAGCTCATCGTGGTTCCGGTGGCGCAGGTGGAGCTGCAAGTCGTGGAGGAGTTCGCGGCGAGCGCGCGCGGCACGGGCGGCTTCGGCTCGACCGGGCGCTAGCCCGGCGCTACCCCAGCATGTCGTTCCAGAGCTCGTGCGCCCATGCCCAGGCGCGCTCGGCGTCTTCCCTCGTGCGTACCGTGGAGCGCTCGGCGGCCGAGGGCAACGGTACGAGTGTCCTGCGGCCGCTGTCCCACGCGTGCGCCGAGGCGATGTGCACCGCCTCGTCCGCCGAAACGAAGCTGTAGCAGGTGCTGCGCAGCACGGCGTCGCGCGCCGGCTCGCGCCCGGCGAGGAGAGCGAGCACCGCAGCCGCGCACGCCCGGCCCATGGAGTTCGCCATGTGGCCGGACTTCGGCATGCCGTCCGCGGCGAGCGTCGCGTCCCCGAGCACATGGATCCCTCTCACCGCCTTCGACTCGAAGGTGAGCCAGTCCACGTCGCACCAGCGCCGGTTCGTGGTGACGAGCCCCGCCTGGCGCGCGATGTCCGCCGCGCGCTGCGGCGGAATGACGTTGAGCACGTCGCCCTTGACGGTGTCGAAGTCGAGCCGCACCTCTCCGGGCGCGACGCCGACCGCGTTCTGGCTGGGCCGGTACTCGATCAGGCCCTTGTAGAGGTCGGCCCAGGCGCGCTTGAAAAGCGCGGGCTCGGAAGCCGGGTCCTCGTTCGCGTCGAGAACGAGCACCTTGGCGCGGGGCTTCGCCCGCTTGAAGTAGGCCGCGACCTGGCTTGCGCGCTCGTAGGGCGCGGGCGGACAGCGGTAGGGCGCAAGCGGCACCGTCAGGACGTACACGCCGCCGTCCTTCATGTCGACCAGGCGCCGGCGAAGGGCCAGCGTCTGCTCGCCGGCTTTCCAGGCGTGCAGCACCGCGCCGCTGCGGCTCGCTTCCTCGAAACCCTCCATCTCGTCGAGCTCGAAGTCCACCGCCGGCGACACGATCAGGCGGTCGTAGCGCAGCTGCGGCCCGCGCGCGAGGCGCACGCTGCGGCGCGCGGGGTCGATCGCCACGGCCTCGTCGTGCACGAGCTGGACGCCGTGGGCGCGCAGCCTGTCGTACGGGCGCTGGATTTCCTCCATGCGCCGCGCGCCGGAAACAACCAGGTTGGACAGCGGGCAGGACGTGAAGACCGCTTCCCGCTCCACGAGAGTCACCTCGAGAGCGGGATTGCCGAGCTTGAGGTGACGGGCCGCCGTGGCGCCGCCGAAGCCGCCGCCGACGACCACGACGCGGGCGCGCTCGCCCGCCGCGCGCGCGGCCGGGGAGAGCGCGAGGGCGCCGGCTGCCTTGAGGAACGAGCGCCGCGCGGACGAGGCGCTCATGCGCGCCCCGCGGCGCGGCCGCTCATGTGACCGCGGCCGCGGTCTCCTCCTCGAACTTGAGGACGATCTTCTCGTCCTCGCCGAGGTCGATGGTCACCTTGCCGCCGTGCTGCAGGCGGCCGAAGAGCAGCTCGTCGGCGAGGGCGCGGCGGATGGTGTCCTGGATGAGGCGCGCCATCGGGCGCGCGCCCATCAGGGGGTCGAAGCCCTTCTTCGCGAGATGTGCCTTCAGCGCCTCGGTGAAGCTCGCCTCGACTTTCTTCTCCGCGAGCTGCTCGTCGAGCTGCATCAGGAACTTTTCGACCACGCGCAGGATGGTCTTCTCATCGAGCGCCGCGAACGAGATGATGGAGTCGAGGCGGTTCCTGAATTCCGGCGTGAACATCCGCTTGATCGCCTCCATCTCGTCGCCGGGCTGCTTGTTCTGCGTGAACCCCATCGAGCTTTTGGCGAGCGACTCGGCCCCCGCGTTGGTCGTCATGACGATCACCACGTTGCGGAAGTCCGCCTTGCGGCCGTTGTTGTCGGTCAGGGTGCCGTGGTCCATCACCTGGAGCAGGATGTTGAAGATGTCGGGGTGCGCCTTCTCGATCTCGTCGAGCAGCAGCACCGAATACGGTTTCTTCGTGATCTGCTCGGTGAGCAGGCCGCCCTGCTCGAAGCCGACGTATCCCGGCGGCGCGCCGATCAGGCGCGACACCGCGTGGCGCTCCATGTACTCCGACATGTCGAAGCGGATGAGCTCGATGCCCATGCAGTAGGCGAGCTGGCGCGCCACCTCGGTCTTGCCGACGCCGGTCGGCCCGGAGAAGAGAAAGTTGCCGATCGGCTTCTGCGGGTTGCCGAGGCCCGAGCGCGCCATCTTGATCGCCGCGGCGAGCGCGTCGATGGCGCGGTCCTGCCCGAAGACCACCGCCTTCAGGTCGCGGTCGAGGTTGGCGAGGGCGCTGCGGTCGTCGCTGGACACCGAGCGCGGCGGGATGCGCGCGATCTTGGCGATGATCTCCTCGATCTCGCTCTTGCCGATCACCTTCTTCTGCTTAGCCTTCGGCGCGATGCGCTGCGCGGCGCCCGCTTCGTCGATCACGTCGATTGCCTTGTCGGGCAGATGCCGGTCGTTGATGTAGCGCGCGGAGAGCTCGGCCGCGGTGGTGAGCGCGTTCGCGGTGTATTTCACGCTGTGGTGCGCCTCGAAGCGCGTCTTGAGGCCTTTCAGGATCTCGACCGTCTCGTCGACCGAAGGTTCGATGACGTCGATCTTCTGGAAGCGCCGCGACAGGGCATGGTCCTTCTCGAACACGCCGCGGTACTCGTTGTAGGTGGTGGCGCCGATGCACTTCAGCTGCCCCGTGGAGAGCACCGGCTTCAGCAGGTTGGACGCGTCGAGCGTCCCCCCCGAGGCGGCGCCGGCGCCGATCACGGTGTGGATCTCGTCGATGAAGAGGATCGCGTTCGGGTTGTCGACCAGCTGCTTCAGCACTGCCTTCAGGCGCTGCTCGAAGTCGCCGCGGTACTTGGTGCCGGCGAGAAGCGCGCCCATGTCGAGCGCGTACACCGTGCACTTGGCGAGGAGGTCGGGCACGTTGCCCTCGACGATGCGCCGCGCGAGGCCTTCGGCGATCGCGGTCTTGCCGACGCCCGCCTCGCCGACCAGCAGCGGGTTGTTCTTGCGCCGGCGGCACAGCGTCTGCACCACGCGCTCGAGTTCCTTGTCGCGGCCGATGAGCGGGTCGATCTTGCCGGCGAGCGCGAGCGCGTTCAGGTTCTGCGTGTAGTTGTCGAGCGGGCTGTTGGAGGTCTCGGCCTGGTTCTCCTGCTCGGCTTCCTGGTCGGCCTTCGCGCCCTGGTGCGCCTGCGGCGTCTTCGTGATGCCGTGCGAGATGTAGTTCACGACGTCCAGGCGCGCGATGCCCTGCTGCTGCAGGAAATACACCGCGTGCGAATCCTTCTCGCCGAAGATCGCGACGAGGACGTTCGCGCCGGTGACCTCCTTCTTGCCGGAGGACTGCACGTGCAGGATGGCGCGCTGGATCACGCGCTGGAAGCCGAGCGTCGGCTGGGTGTCCACCTCGCGGTCGGCCGCGATGCGCGGCGTCTGCTCCGCGATGTGCTGCGTCAGGTTCTTGCGCAGCTCGTCCATGTTGGCGCCGCAGGCGCGCAGCACCTCGGCGGCAGTCGGATTGTCCAGCAGGGCGAGCAGCAGGTGCTCGACGGTGATGAACTCGTGGCGTTTCTGTCGCGCCTCCACGAACGCCATGTGCAGACTGACTTCCAGCTCCTGCGCGATCATCTCGGTTCCTGGCCTTTCACGTTCTGCTACGTCTCCTCCATCACGCACTGCAGCGGGTGCTGGTGCTTCCGGGAGTATGCCGCGACTTGCTGCACCTTGGTGGCCGCGACGTCGTGCGGATAGACGCCGCAGACGCCGATGCCCTCGCGGTGCACCTTCAGCATCACCTGGGTGGCCCGCTCGCGCGTCATGCTGAAGAACTTCTGGAGCACCACGACCACGAATTCCATCGGCGTGTAGTCATCATTCAGCAGCATGACCTTGAACATCGGCGGAGGCTTCAGCTTGGCGCGCTGCGCCTCCAGTATGGTGTCGTCCTTGAACTGCCCCATGCCGCCGAATATGCGCCGTCTAGCCCCCCGAAAATCCGACAAAAAACACGCCGTCGCGTTCCCGCCGCGTCTGCCCCGGCGCTTGCTGCAAAAACGACAACGGTGCTCGCCTCATTGTGCGGCCTATCCTACGCAATTGGGGGGGCCGCTGCAATGCGCCACTAGGGCGGATTGCCTGTTTTTTCACGGCCTTGGCGCAGTTCCGGGCGACGCTGGCGGCTCTTGACGACACCCAGCGGGGCGCGTAAAAGGCGGGCTGTGTTTGGATTCAGGCTGTCTGTTTGCCATTGAGGGCGGCGGGGTCGTGGAGTTCCAGGCATGGCTCGGGTTATAGCCCGGTAGCTCAATCAACAATCAGGGAGAGCAGATGGCAACAGGCACGGTGAAGTGGTTCAACGACGCGAAAGGGTACGGCTTCATAACGCCGGACGACGGCAGCGAAGACCTTTTCGCGCATTTCTCGGCGATCAACATGTCGGGCTTCAAGACCCTCAAAGAAGGTCAGAAAGTCAGCTTCGACGTGGTGCAAGGGCCGAAGGGGAAACAGGCTTCCAACATCCAGAAGTCCGGCTGAACCCCGCTAGACAACAAGAACAAGAAAAAGGCCGCCCCGGAGGCGGCCTTTCTGTTTTCGGGGGCGGCTACTTCGAGCCCCAGGGCTTGATGGCGTCCTTGAGCTTCTTGTACCCCTCGAGGTAGCGCGGCCGCTTGCCGCCGTAGACCTTGTCGAAGGTGGCGAGGGCGTCGTCGAGCCACTTCGCGAGCTCCTTGTTGCCGGGATTGGCAGCCTTGTAGGCCTCGTTGATGAGCACGAAGTGGATGCGCGGATCGTAGGGCTGCTTGGTCCCGCCCTCGGTCTCGTCGCCCTTCAGCAGCCGGAGCAGCATCGCGTCGGCGGAGCCGAGGGTCTGCTCGAAGATGGGCTCGCCCTGCATGCGGTACATGACGCTGGTCATGTCCTTGCCGCTTCCCATGGTGAACCCCATCTCCGCCCACAGCTTCTTCACGTCGGTGCCCGGCTTCAGCCGGTCCGCCACCATCTGGCCCCAGGCGCGCAGCGCATCCGGCGCATCCGCCATCAGGTCGGTGAGGCGGTCGCCGTCGAGGTCCGTGGCGTAGATCACGACCTTCTTCTGCTGCATCATGTCGTGCAGCAGGATGCCGAAGTTGGTGTCCGAGATGTGCTCGTACACCTCGCCGCCCCAGCCCTCCATCCCGGCCTTGAAGTCCTTCGGCAGCAGCGCCGCGATTGCGTCGACGTTGTCCTTGTGCTCCTCGTAGGCATCGACGGAATACGCGCGCTTCAGCCTGAACTTGGTGCCCTTCATGAGCCAGCGCATGATGCCGGCGTTGACCGCATCTTCCTGCGCCTGGGTCGGCTTGGTGGCGACGCGGCCGATCTGGCCGGTCTCGTGCACCATCTTGAGGAAGAGGCGCGCCGCGTACGCCATGCGCACGCCCGGCGTGTTCATCTCGGAATGGATGTTGCCGGTCGAGTGATCGACGGCGAACTTCTTCTTGTCCTGCGAATACGGCAGCCCCGGCATGAAGCGGATGCAGGTGATCGTGCCGTATGGGCGCACGTTGCAATAGACGCCCGCCGCGGTGCGCAGCGGTGCGTTCGCCGATTTGCCGTTCACCACGACCTTCCTGCCCCCCTCGTTCACCAGGAAGTCGCCCGCGGTGGACCACTTGATGGCGGTGGTCTCGAGCTTGCCGAACCACTCGAGCGACACGAGCTTCGTGTCGTGGCGGAACTGCGCCATCATCGGCACGCCGAGGAACGGCAGGCCGAGGACGTCGAGCGCCATGAGCGTGCCGTTCAGCGCGAACATGTCGGTGAAGGAGTGCGCGACCGGCTTGACGCCGCCCGCCGTGCTGCCGCCCTCCCAGATGATCGCGTCGCCATAGCCGCGCGGCTTGACGCTGGAGCGCTTGTAGAGGCTGTCGAGCAGCTTGAAGAGATCGCCTTTCTGCTCTTCCTGGGCGATCTTGAGCAAATCAAGGGTCATCGGAGAGGTGGGGAGCCTGAATGCTGGGAGAGAAGGGGCAGAATTATATAAGACCCAGCTTGACGTCGAACGCCCGTTCGACGAGCCAGACCGCGGCGACGAGCGCGATCGCCGCCGAGCCGCCGACGAAGACCAGCCTGCGATAAAGCCACGTGCGCCGCAGCGCGAATGCGAGCGGCAGGAAGGCGGCGATGATCGCAAGCTGCCCGGCTTCCACGCCGAGGTTGAAGCCGACGAGCGCGAGCAGCAGCGCATCGCGCGGCAGGCCGAGGTCGGCGAGCACGCTGGCGAAACCGAAGCCGTGGATGAGCCCGAAGCCGAACGCGACCATCCAGCGCCGCCCGTGGACGAGGGGCCAGACGTTGTTCAGCGCGGCGAGCACGACCGAAAGCGCGATCGCGGACTCCACGAGGCGCGAAGGCAACTGCACCACGGACAGCGCGGCGAGCGAGAGCGTGATCGAATGCGCCACGGTGAAGGAAGTCGCCACCTTGAATACGTCCCAGAACGTGGTGGAGAAGCGCTCGGCCGGCCGCCACGCCGCCTGCCAGACAAAGACCGCCGGCAGCAGCAGCGAAAGCAGGAAGAGGATGTGGTCGAACCCGATCCAGATGTGCCAGACGCCCTCGCCGGCGTAGTCGAGGAACTGGCGCCAGCGCGGGCGTCCTTCCGCGCGCAGTTCGATCCGCGGGCGATCCGGGCCGAGCACCGCGGTCGTCGTGCCCGCGCCTTGCTGCATGCGCAACAGCCCGCGGTGCGTAGGATCGAGGTCGAAGAACAGGCTGTATTCCACCTCGACCGCCGAGTAGGACGTCGCTTCGCACTCGGCGGCGAAGCGCAGCACCGCATAGGCGCCGTCGCTGTGCTCATCGACGAGGTGCTCGCTCGGCGAGAGGCGGCAGGCTTTGCCGTCGGCGCGCAGCACAAGCCGCGCCAGCGCGTAGGCGTCGACCTGTGCCTGCTGCGCCTTCAGCTCGCCCCAGGTGATCTCGCCGTTGCCGTCGGCGTCCAGGCCGATGGCGTACTCGAGATCGCGCAGCGCGATGTCCCATTGGCCGCGAAGGGCGTGCCCGTCGGCGAACAGCGCGAGATAGCTGTCGCTCGGCTTGTGCGCCCAAGCGGGCGCCGCGAAGAGCAGCACGGCGAGCAGCCAGGCGCGCCTCATGAGGCTTTCTTGAGCTTCGCGGCCAGGGCGCGCAGCCGCGTGCTCTCGAAGCCGCTCTGCTCCAGCCACTGCGCTGCCGGGGCCGCGGCCGCGGCCTCGCCTGAGGCGACGGCCGCCTCGAGCAGCACCTGCGCGTCGCGCGGCTCGCGCTGCGCCTTCCAGTTTTCCGCCGCGACGGCCACGGCGGCGCGCGCGTCGCCCTTGAGATCGAGCAGATAGCGCGCTTCCTCGGCCATGTGCAGCCGCTCGCCGCGCAGCGCGGCAGCGGCGAACCGATCGCCAAGCGCCTGGATGTCGGCCGCCGCATCGCGCAGTCCCAGCGCCTTTTCCGCGAGCGCGAGGCGCAGCAGCAGGGTGTCGGACCGGCGCCAGCCTTGCAGCAGATTCACCACCTCGCGCGCGCGTCCGCGCTCGAGGAGGAAGTCGGCATAGGCGGCGAGCAGGAAGTTGTCGTCCACGCCGAGCGCAAGCGCCTGCTTGAACAGTCGCTCGGCAGCCGCCGGATCGTCGAGGCGCCACGCCATCTCGGCGAGGCGCGTAAGCGTCCAGAGCCGCGCGTTCGGCCCGGCTTCGGGGTGCGCCTGCAGCGCCGCGGCGAGCGCCTCGTAAGCCTCGCGCGTGTGTCCGGTCGTCGCCTCCACATAAGTGCTGCATCCGGCGGAGAGAAGCTCGCTCGCATGCTCCTCCAGCGCGTCGCATTCGGCGGCTGCGTCGGCGTATCTGGCCTGCACCATGAAGATCGCGGCGCGCCAGGCTCGGGCGCCGACGTGCGTCGGATCCTTCTTCACGACGGCGGCGAAGTCGTCCAGCGCGCTGGAGAAATCGTGGCGGTACTGGCGCACGAGGCCTCGCGCGAACAGGACCTCGGCCGGCGCGTCCTCGCCACGCCAGCGCTGCAGCGCCGCCTCGGCGTAGCCGACGTAGCGCGGATCGCCCTCGGCCGAAGCCATCTCGAAATAGCGCAGCGCGAGGCGCGAGGCGAGTGCGGCATCCTGGGGCGCGGCGGCGAGGGCAGTGCGCAAGCCGCGCAACTCGCGCATAGACGGATCGTTGGGCTTCGCGGGAAGCCGCTCGAGGACGGTGGCATCGTCCTGTGGCGCATGAGGCGCGGCATGCGCCGCCGCCCAGACGAGCAGCGCGGCGCCCACCCCCTTCCTTAAATGCTTTATGTTATTTTCCTTAAAAACAACAGCTTACCATGTCAACCGGGGGCCGGGCCGTGCGTTATTCGCGGGTGGCGGGCGTCTGCCCGCCCGTGTTCGAACACTAATGAGGAGAAGCCAAATGAAGAAGCTGCTGTCCGTGATCTTTGCCGCCGTGTTCGCCGCGGCCACCGCCTCCGCCTTCGCCGCGTCGCACGCCGGCGCGCAGATGAAGGACGACAAGGGCGGCAAGATGGAGAAGTCGGACAAGATGGGCAAGAAGGACGGGAAAGCGAAGGGCAAGAAGAAGTCCAAGAAGTCCGACAAGATGGACAAAATGGACAAGAAGTAAGGCGCAAGCGCATCATCGAAAGGCAGGGTCGCACCCTGCCTTTTTTATTTGCCATCCTCCATGAAAAAGCTCCTGGCCCTCGCGGCGCTCGTCGCTCCGGCCGTTGTGCAGGCCGAGTTGCCGGTAGTTCAGCTCAACGCGGGAATGCACCTCATCAAGGCCGAGGTCGCGGCCGATTTCGCCGCTCGCGCCCAGGGCCTCATGTACCGCACTTCGCTGCCGCCGAACGGCGGCATGCTGTTCATCTTCGAAGAGCCGGCCATCCAATGCATGTGGATGAAGAACACGCTCATCCCCCTCTCGGTGGCCTTCCTCGACGAGCGCGGCACGATCCTCAACATCGAGGACATGAAGCCGCAGACCGAGGACACCCACTGCGCGCGCGCGCCGGCGGCGCTCGCGCTCGAGATGACGCGGGGATGGTTCGCGCAGCGCGGCATCAGGGCCGGCATGCAGCTCGGCGGTCTCGAGCGGCTTCGCACCCGGTAGCGCTGCTGCGCTGCCCTCAGTGGTGCCGGTGATGCAGGTCCGGGTAGTGCGGATGACTGTGCACGAGCCGCTCGTGCCGGTGCGGATGCGTGTGCGGCTCGCGGGCGTCGCTGCCGTCGGCATGCGCGTGGCGATGATGCGCGTCGTGCACATGGCGGTGCTCGTGCTCGAGCGGCTCATGGACGTGCTCATGCTCATGGCGCTCGGCGACGTGCAGCCAGATCCCCGCGGCGATGAGCGCCGCGGCCGTCCAGAACAGCCCTCCGGGCGCCTCGCCCAGCGCGACGAGCGAGAGCGCGACGCCGGCGAGCGGCGCGGTGGAGAAGTAGGCGCCGGTGCGCGCGGCGCCGAGCTCCCGTAGCGCGACGACAAACAGCACCAGGCTCACGCCATAGCCCGCGAGGCCGATTCCGGCCGCCGCGATCGAGGAAGCGATGCCGGGCCACGCCGCACCCAGCCCGAAGGCCATCGCAAGGTTCACGGCGCCTGCCACCGTTCCCTTCACCGCGGCGATCACGACCGGGTCTCCGGCGGACACTCTTCGCGTGAGATTGTTGTCCACGCCCCAGGCGAGGCAGGCGCCCGCGACGGCCAGCGCGCCGGGCCGGGCGATCGAAGGCGCGCCGGGCTCGATGGCGAGCAGCGCGCCGCCGGCGACGATGAAGACCATGCCGGCGGCGATGCGGCGATCGAAATTCTCGCCGAAGGCGAACCAGGCGATGAGCGCGGTGAACACGCCTTCCACGTTGAGAAGCAGGGAGGCGCTCGATGCGCTGAGGGTCGCGAGACCGAGCATGAGGAGCACCGGACCGGCGACGCCGCCCGCGAGCACGGCGCCGGCAAGCCACGGCCAATCGGCGCGCGGAATCCGCGCTTCCCGGTGGTGCCGCAGCGCGAGCCGCATCACCACCCATAGCGCGAGGCCGAGCCCGCTTCCGGCATACAGGAGGCCGGCGAGAAGAAACGGCGAAAGCTCGCCCGCGAGGACCTTCGCCGCCGGGGTGCTCGCCCCGAAGAGCAGCGCGGCGCCGAGCGCGGTGGCGATGGCGGAGCGTTTCGTCATAGCGAGAGCGCGACGGACAGCCGCAAGGTGCGCGGCTCGGCGGGGTGGAAATGCTGGTCCGCGATCCCGGCTGCGGGCTCGCCGGGCAGCCGCGACGTATAGAAGTACGTGATGTCGTCCACCCTGCGGTTGAGCAGGTTCAGCATGTCGAGGCGAAGCTTGACCTGCCTGGAGGGCGCATAGGCGATCTTCGCATTCAGCAGCGTCGAGGCGCCCGAGCGCTCGGCGTTGCTCTCGATCAGCGGGCGCGGGCCGAAATAGCGCAGCCGCAGCCCTCCGCTCCACGGCCCTTCCTCGTACGTGAGCCCGGCAGAAAGAGTGCGATCGGGCGAGCCGGGGATGAAGCTGCCGGCGGGATCGTCGTCCTTGAAGCGCGCACGCGACAAGGTCACGTCGAAGTCCGCGACCATGCCGCGCGGCAGCTTCAGGTAGTTTGCCCATTCGACGCCCTGCCGCCGGCTCGGGCGGCTCGGCTCCGTCGTGCCAGCGTCCCCCGTGAAGAGCAGCTCCGACTCGATGTCGAGGCGCCAGAGCGAGAGCGAGGTCTGCACGCCCTTGAAGGGCGCCGCGCGCACGCCGAGCTCGCCGCCCTTCGCGCGCACGAGCGGCGTGACGCGGCTCGCCGCGGCCCCGGTCGCAGGGTCCACCGTGATCGTGGTGCCGCGCGCATCGTTGCTGTGGAAGCCGTAGCCGTAGTTCGCGAAGTACTCGACATCCGACCACGGCCCGAGGACGAGCCCGAGCTTCGGGCTCGCGAGGCCGGCGCTCGCCGTTCCGGAGTTCGCCGGGTTGTCGCTCGCGACGCGGAAGCGATACTGGTCGGCGCGCAGGCCGAGGAGGCTGCGCAGCCACGGCGTCCACGCCACGCTGTTCGAGTAGTACGCGCTCGCGCTCGTCTGCAGCACCGAGTCGCTCCTCACCGTGCCGATGCGCTGCCGCGCCACCGTGTTGTGCAGCCCGACCTCCGGGATGTTGTCGTTGCGCATTTGCACGCCGAGCGTGTGCTCGAAATCCCGTCCGGCGGCGCTGCTGCGCCAGCTGTGCGAGAGCTCGGCGCCCGACACCGTGCGCCGGTCCACCTGCTCGATCTGGTCGCCGTTCACCGGGTCGTTGAGGAAATACGTGAAGTTCGAGAAGAGGTCGAGATCGGAGCGAATCAGGTACGCGCTCGCGCGGGTCGCGGAGCCCGCTTGCGTGCTGCGCGCCCACTGCGCGGACAGGCTGTAGCGCGAGCTGCGGCCGCCGTCGCTGGGATCCACGGCGCCGAAGCGATCGAGCTGCCCCGACTGCACGGCGCGCAGCGGCACCTGATCGGTGGCATTCCACCGGTTGGCATAGGCCATGCCCGTGACGCTCAGCCCGTTCTCGTCGTCGCCGTGCGCGTAGCGCAGCACCGCGTTCAGCTTGCGCAGCTGCTCCGGCGTCTGCCATGGGCCGTTCTCGTGGTTGAGCTCGAGCGCGCCGAGCAGCTTGCCCCCTTCGACGTCCCGCGCGGCGCCGAAGAGCGCGCGGCGATAGCCGTAGGACCCGGCCGTCGCCTCTGCGAAATCCGAGCGCAGCGAGCGCTTGAGATGGACATGGGCCGCGCCTGCGGCAGAGAAGTCCCCCTCGTCCGCGTAGTAGGGGCCTTTGCGGTAGTGAATGTGCTCGACGAGCTCGGGGATCAGGAAATTGAGATCGGCATAGCCCTGGCCGTGCCCGTGGCTCGGCAGGTTGACCGGCATGCCGTCGACGTGCACCGCGAAATCGGTTCCGTGGTCGAGGTTGAAGCCGCGCAGGAAGTACTGGTTCGCCTTGCCGCTGCCGCTGTGCTGCGTGACGACCACGCCCGGGATCACCTCGAGCACCTCCGCGGGGCGCAGCAGCGGGCGGTTCTCGAGCTGCTCTTGCTCCACCGTGCCCTGGCTCGCGGCATCCGCCTGGCCGGCGAGGCCTTCCTGGTCGGGCGTCACCACGATCCCTTCGCGTCCCGGCAGCCCGGCGCCGCCGGCCTGCGAGCAGAGCAACAGGAAAAGGAGCGCGAGCGCGCTAGGCGAACGCATTGGCGAGCAGGCCGGCGAGCAGCGCGCCGCGCACGAGGAGCGGGCGCGAGCGCGGCTGCAGCTCGCTTGCCCAGCGCCACGCCGGATGCATCCAGGCCCAGTAGAGCGCGAGGCGCGCGACGTCGAGCAGGCTTGCCCAGCCTTCGTGGCCGGCATTGCGCAGCGCCTCGGCGGCAAGGAGCCCGCCCGCTCCCGCCGCGCAAAGCGGAAGCGCCGCAAGCCACCAGAGTCGCCAGCGCCGCTGCATAGGCCCCTCAAAAAACATCGGGGCCCGCTCGGGGCCCCGATGCTCATCCTGAGAGGAAGCGGCTACAGGCCGCCGTTTTGCTGCGCCACCATGCAGAAGAGCATGGGAATCGAAAGCATCGTGTTGATGCGCGAGGCCATGCCCGCCTTCTTCGCCGCCGCGGCCTTCTCGTCCGCGCCGACCTGCACGATGCCGAGCACTTTCTTCTGGTTCGGCCAGATGATGAACCAGACGTTGAACCACATGATGATCGCGAGCCACATGCCCAGGCCGATGGCGTGCACGCCCTTCTGCAGCGAGAGCGCCTGCACGATGTAGCCGTTCATCGTTGCGAGGATCAGGCCCGTGACGAGGGTCGACATCGCGCCCCAGCGGAACCAGAAGAGCGCGGCGGGCGCGATCACCTTGCCGATCGCGGGCTTCTGCTCGTCCGGGATCTTCGGCATCGAGGGCGTCTGGACGAAGTTGAAGTACCAGAGCAGGCCGATCCACATCACGCCGGACATCACGTGCAGCCAGCGGAAGAAGAACGCCCACCAGCCGTAGTCGAGCCGGATCCATGCGCCGGTGCCGAGCCCGGCAATGATGATGAAGACGATCAGGAGCACCACCCCGGCGGTGATCGTGCGTCCCAACGACTGGAAGATCGCGCCCATAGTGTTCACCTCTTGGTTGGGGAATGGGTTGAGCAAAAAAAGTCTAGCACGTCAACGGACTAGCGCGTCAACGGCCTCCGGTGAAAATCCCCGAGGCCGCCGCGGCGAGCACCAGCACCTGCGCAGCCGCGAGCGCCGCCTGGAGCCGCTCGCCGCGCCGCAGGAAGCACGGGATGGCGCGCAGCAGGCACGGAACCGAGACGAGCGCGAAGAGCGCGATGCCGGCGTAATTCAGGTAATCGGAATAGCCCGCGAGCCGGATCCAGCCCCAGCCGCTCGGCGCGCCGGTCCGCTCCAGGAACTGCTCCACCGGCAAAGACCACACGCGCGGCAGGCTTTCCAGCGGCACCCAGGGCGCGAGCGCGCCCGACAGGTAGAGGAAGAGGGCGATCACCGACACCGCGAGGGCGAGCTTCGTCCCGTGATCGAGCCAGCGCGCGTAAACCTGTTGCGCGTCGTCGTCCGGCGGCGGCCTCACGGCCAGACCCCGAGACCGCGCAGCAGCGCGCGCACGCCGGCGATCAGCATGACGACGATGACGATGCGGCGCACGACCGCCGCCGGCGTGATGCGCAGGAGCCGCGCGCCGAGGCGCGAGCCGAGCGAGATCCCGAGCAGCGACGGCACCGCGACGAGCGGCATCACCGCGCCCCGATTGATGTAGACCCAGGCCGCCGAGCTGTTGATGATCGAGATGATGAGGCCGCTGCTCGCCACCGCGACCTTGAGCGGCGCGCCCATCAGCAGGTTCAGCGCGGGGACGTTGGCGAACCCCGCGCCGAGGCCGAACACGCCACCGAAGAAGCCGATGCCGGCGAAGGAGGCGACCCCGGTGATGGTGCGGTGGGTCTTCCAGTCGATGCGCCGGCCGAGGCTCGGATCGTCGAACTCGCCGCGCAGCCGGAGGAGCTCGCCCAGCGCGTCCGATTCGCCGCCGACGTTCTCCGCGCTTTTCGTCATCCAGAGGAGCAGCGCCACGGCCATGACCGTGACGCCGAGCGCGGTCTGCACCACCGCGGTGGGAAGCGAAAGGCCCACCACCGCGCCTGCCGTGGAGGCCACGGAGCCCGCCAGGGCGAGCGGCAGCACGAGGCGCAGGTTCGCGAGCTGCGAGCGCAGGAGCAGCGGCGCGGCGGCGAGCGTTCCGGCGAGCGCCAGCACCAGGCCGGCGCCGCGCACGAAGTCGAGGTGGAAGGGAAGGAAGCTGCCGACGATCGGAACGAAAAGCACCCCGCCGCCGATGCCGCCGATCACCGCGACGATGCCGAGCAGGAACGTCAGGACGAAGAGCACGGCCGGCCAGATCCACCACGCCTGTGCTTCGCCCGCGGCGGCCCACGCGCTTGCGCACCAGGCGGTGGCGGCGAGCGCGAGCGCCGCGCGGAGGGAGGACGAAGGTTTCAAGCTATGCTCGCATTATGCCGAAGCTCGCCGCCAATGTTTCCACGCTGTTCAAGGAGCGGCCCTTCCCCGAGCGCTTCGCCGCCGCGGCGCGCGCCGGATTCCGCGCCGTCGAATACCAGTACCCGTATGAATTCGCGCCGCAGGAGGTCGCCGCGGCGGCGCGCGATGCGGGGGTGGAGGTGGTGCTGCACAACATGCCGCGCGGCGACGCGGCGCGCGGCGAGCACGGCACGGCCTGCCTGCCGGGGCGCGAGCAGCGATTCCGCGAGGACCTCGAGCATGCGATCGCCTACGCCAAGGCCGCCGGCTGCACGCGCCTGCATTGCATGGCGGGCGTCGTGCCGCAGGGCGCCGATCCAGCCGCGCTGCACGCCACCTATGTCGCGAACCTGCGCTACGCCGCTACGCGCCTCGCAAAGGAGGGCATGCAGGTGCTCATCGAGCCGCTCAGCGAGCGCACGGTGGCGGGATGCTTCCTGCGCGCGAGCGGCCAAGCCGCGGCCGTGGTGGAGGAGCTCGGCCTGCCGAACGTGCGCGTGCAGTACGACCTCTTCCACATGCAGGTCATGGAGGGCAATCTCGCCGAGACCATCGAGCGGCTGCTGCCGAAGATCGGGCACATGCAGATCGCCGACGTGCCGGGCCGGCACGAGCCCGGCACGGGCGAGCTCAACTTCGGCTTCCTGCTCGGGCACATCGACGGGCTCGGCTACTCGGGATGGATCGGCTGCGAATACAATCCGCGCGGTGACACGCTCGAAGGCCTGAAGTGGGCGAAGCCCTACCTGTAGCCGCGATCGACGTCGCGCGGCAGCGCGAAGTCGCCCGCGCGCTGCGCGAGTTCCTGCCCTCGCGCGCCGTGCTGTGGGAAGAGGAGGACACGCGTCCCTACGAGTGCGACGGGCTGACGGCCTACCGCCAGCTGCCGATGGTGGTCGCGCTGCCGGAGACCGAAGAGCAGGTACAGCGCATCCTCCAGGCGTGCTCTCGCCTCGACGTCCCGGTCGTGCCGCGGGGCGCCGGCACCGGGCTCTCCGGCGGCGCGCTGCCGCCAGGGAACGGCGTCCTTCTGTCCATGGCGAAGTTCATGCGCATGCTGCGCGTCGATCCGCTCGCGCGCATCGCAGTCGTGCAGCCGGGCGTGCGCAACGCCGTCATCTCGGAGCTCGCCGCGCCGCACGGGCTCTACTACGCGCCGGATCCCTCCAGCCAGATCGCCTGCACCATCGGCGGCAACGTCTCGGAAAATTCGGGCGGCGTTCACTGCCTGAAGTACGGCCTCACCGTGCATAACGTGCTGCGCATCCGCGGCTTCACGGCCGCCGGCGAGCCGATCGAGGTCGGCGCCGAGGCGCTCGACAGCCCGGGCTACGATCTGCTGGGCCTCGCGATCGGCTCGGAGGGCATGCTGATCGTGGTGACCGAGGTGACGGTGCGCCTCCTGCCCAAGCCGCAGTGCGCGCGCGTGGTCATGGCCTCCTTCGACGATGTCGAGAAGGCCGGCGAGGCGGTCGCGGCCATCATTGCCGCCGGCATCATCCCGGCAGGGCTCGAAATGATGGATCGCCCGGCGACTCGCGCGGTCGAGCAGTTCGTCGGCGCCGGCTACGACCTCGACGCTGCGGCCATCCTGCTCTGCGAGTCGGACGGTACGCCGCACGAGGTCGACGACGAGATCGCGCGCATGCAGGCCGTCCTGTCGCGCGCCGGCGCGACGCGGATGACGGTGTCGCGCGACGAGGCGGAGCGGCTGCGCTTCTGGTCGGGCCGCAAGGCGGCGTTTCCCGCGGTCGGGCGCATCTCCCCCGACTACTACTGCATGGACGGGACGATCCCGCGCCGGCGCCTGGGCGAGGTGCTGCAGTTCATCGCCGCGCTCGAGAAGAAGTACGGCCTGCGCTGCCCGAACGTGTTCCACGCCGGCGATGGCAACCTGCATCCGCTGATCCTCTTCGACGCCAACAACCCGGACGAGCTCGCGCGCACCGAGCGCTTCGCCGCCGAGGTGCTGGAGAAGTGCGTCGCGGTCGGCGGCACCATCACCGGAGAGCACGGCGTCGGCGTCGAGAAGATCAACCAGATGTGCGTGCAGTTCCGCGCCGACGAGCTCGATGCTTTCCTCGCGATCAAGCGCGCTTTCGACCCCCGCGGCCTGCTGAACCCGGGCAAGGCGGTGCCGACCCTCGCGCGCTGCGCGGAGTACGGCCGCATGCGCGTGCACGGCGGCAAGCTGCCGCATCCGGAGCTGCCGCGGTTTTGACCCTGGAGGAGCTCCGCGCCCGCATCGCCGAGGCCGCGGCCCAGCGCCGGGCGCTCCGTCTGCGCGGCGGCGGCACCAAGGACTTCTATGGCGGCGAGCCGACCGGCGAGCTGCTCGACACGGCGGGCTACCGCGGGATCTTGACGTACGAGCCGACCGAGCTCGTGGTGACCGCACGCTGCGGCACGCCGCTCGCCGAGCTCGAGGCAGCGCTCGCCGGGCAGGGTCAGTGGCTCCCGTTCGAGCCGCCGCATTTCGGTTCCGGCGCGACCGTGGGCGGCTGCGTCGCCGCGGGGCTTTCCGGTCCGGCGCGGGCGAGCGCCGGC
Organism: Burkholderiales bacterium; assembly: GCA_035651575.1. GTDB lineage: Bacteria > Pseudomonadota > Gammaproteobacteria > Burkholderiales > SG8-39 > SCGC-AG-212-J23. Next base: position 51,991 of record DASRFM010000008.1, read on the forward strand.
GCGTTGCGCGATTTCGTGCTCGGCATCCGGGCGATCGACGGGCGCGCCCGCGTGCTCGGTTTCGGCGGCCAGGTGATGAAGAATGTCGCGGGCTACGACGTCTCCCGCCTGCTCGCCGGATCGCTCGGCACGCTTGCGCTCATCGCCGAGGTGTCGCTGAAGGTGCTGCCGCGCGCCCCGGTCGAGCGCACCCTGCGCTTCGCGATGGCGCAGCCGCAGGCGCTGGACGCCCTCAATGCCTGGGCGGGCGAGCCGTTGCCGATTTCCGCATCCCTGTGGGAGGGGGGCGCGCTGTTCCTGCGCTTATCGGGCGCCGCGCCCGCCGTGGCGGCCGCTGCGGCGAAGCTCGGCGGCGAACCCGCCGACGCCGCGATCTGGAGCGGGGTGCGCGAGCAGACCGCAGCCTACTTTTCCGGGCCCGAGCCGCTGTGGCGCCTCTCGGTCCCGTCGCGCACGCCGGTCCTCGAGCTTCCCGGGAGACAGCTCATCGAGTGGGGCGGCGCGCTTCGCTGGCTCAAGTCCGGCGCGCCGGCCGAAGCCGTGCGCGAAGCGGCGGCGCGTGCCGGCGGGCACGCGGCGCTCTTTCGGGGCGCAGACAAGCGCGCCGGCGCGTTCGCCGCGCTCGATCCGGTGAAGCTCCGTCTGCACCGCGAGCTGAAGGCCGCGTTCGACCCCGCCGGCATCCTCAATCCCGGGCGCCTCTTTCCGCAGCTCTAGCGATGCAGACGCAGCTCGCCGAGTTCATCCGCGATACGCACGAGGGGCGCGAGGCCGACGCCATCCTGCGCAAGTGCGTGCATTGCGGTTTCTGCACCGCGACCTGCCCGACCTACCAGCTCCTCGGCGACGACCTCGACGGCCCGCGCGGCCGCATCTACCTCATCAAGCGCGCGCTGGAGGGCGCCGAGATCACCGAGCGCACGCGGCTGCATCTCGATCGCTGCCTCACCTGCCGCGCCTGCGAAAGCACCTGTCCCTCCGGCGTGCGCTACGGCCGGCTCGCCGACATCGGCCGCGCCGTCGTCGAGGCGCGCACGCGCCGGCCGCTGTGGGACCGCATTCGCCGCGCGGTGCTGTCCTTCGTCCTGCCGCGCACCGCGCTCTTTTCCGCCCTGCTCCGGCTGGGGCGCGCGCTGCCGGGGCTCAGGATTCCGGAGAAAAGCCCGACCTCCGCGGCATGGCCGCCGCGGCGGCATCGCCGCAGGATGCTCGCGCTTGCGGGATGCGTACAGCCCGGCATCGCGCCCGGCATCAATGCGGCCGCGGCGCGCGCGCTCGACGCGATCGGCGTCTCGCTCGTCGAGGCCGAGGGCGCGGGCTGCTGCGGCGCGCTGCGCTTCCATCTGAACGAGCAGGACGCGGGCCGCGACGACATGCGCGCTCTGATCGATCACTGGTGGCCTTCGGTGCAGCGCGGCGAAGTCGAGGCGATCGTCATGACCGCGAGCGGCTGCGGCGCCACGGTGAGGGATTACGGGGAGCTTCTCGCGCACGATCCCGACTATCGCGAAAAGGCGGCGCGCATCGCCGCGCTCACCCGGGATTTGAGCGAAGTGATCCCGCCCGGCGCGCTGCCCGGCGGCCGGCGCGGTCGCGTCGCGTTCCAGTCGCCGTGCAGCCTGCAGCACGGACAGCAGCTGCGCGGGGGCGTGGAGGCGCTCCTGCAGGCCGCGGGATACGAGCTGACGCCGGTGCGCGATGGTCACTTGTGCTGCGGCTCAGCCGGCACTTATTCCATCCTCCAGCGGGAAATCGCGGAGGCGCTGCGCGCGCGCAAGCTCGCGGCACTCCAGAAAGGCGCGCCCGAGCTCATCGCGACGGCGAACATCGGTTGTCTCGCGCATCTCGCGCCGCACGCCGGCGTGCCGGTGCGCCACTGGATCGAGCTCGTCGCGCCGTGAGGCGGCTCGCGGCGGCCGCGCTGCTCCTGGCGTTTGCGGCGCACGCCGAGCCGCTGCGGGTCGGCTCGAAGCGATTCACGGAGTCGTACATCCTCGGCGAGATCGTCACGCAGACGGCCGGCGACGCCGTGCATCGCCCGGGGCTTGGCAGCACCGGCATCGTCTTCGCCGCGCTGCGCGCCGGCGTCATCGACGTGTACCCCGAGTACACCGGCACGATCGCCAAGGAGATCCTGAAGATCGAGGGCGACGCCAGCCTCGACGCCCTGAATCGCGCGCTCGCGAATGACGGCCTCGCCGCCGGCGTGCCGCTCGGCTTCAACGACGGCTATGCGCTCGCCATGCGGCGCGACCGCGCGGAGGCGCTCGGCATCCGGCGCATCTCGGATCTCGCGCGCCATGCGCAGCTCAAGCTCGGCCTTTCGCAGGAATTCCTCGGGCGCGCCGACGGCTGGAAAGGCCTGCAGGCGGCCTACCAGCTTCCTTTCGCGACGCCGGCCGGCCTCGATCACGGGCTCGCGTACGAGGCGATCAGCGCGGGCCAGATCGACGTCATGGACGTGTACACCACTGACGCCAAGCTCGAGCGCTACCGGCTGCTCGCGCTCGACGATGACCGCCGCTACTTCCCGCGCTACGACGCGGTTCTGCTCTACCGCGCCGACGTGCCGCGGCGCTTCGCGGCGGCGTGGGGGCGCGTCGCGGCGCTCGAGGGGCGAATCGACGAGCGCGCGATGATCCGCATGAACGCAGCGGCCGAGCTCGACGGCCGCAGCTTCGCGCAGGCCGCCGCGCTCTTCACGCACGCCGGCCCCGGCGGCGGCGCGCGCCGCACGCTGCTCGGCGCCCTCTTCGGGCCCGATTTCGCGCGCCTCAGCGCCGAGCATCTGGTGCTCGTCTTCGTCTCGCTCGCCGCCAGCATTGCGCTCGGCATCCCGCTCGGCATCACGGCCGCGAAGCGTCCGCGGCTCGCCGGCATGATCCTCGGCGCGGTGGCGGTCGTGCAGACCATCCCGGCGCTTGCGCTGCTCGCGTTCCTGATCGCGCTCGTCGGCACGATCGGCACGCTTCCCGCGCTGCTCGCGCTCTTCCTGTACGCGCTGCTGCCGATCGTGCGGAACACGCACGCCGCGCTGCTGGAGAGCGGGCGGGGCCTGCGCCAGGCCGGCATGGCGCTCGGGCTGCGGCCGCGCGAGATCCTGGTGCAGGTCGAGCTGCCGATCGCGCTGCCGGCCATCCTCGCCGGCATCAAGACCTCCGCCGTGATCAACGTCGGCACGGCGACCATCGCGGCGTTCATCGGCGCCGGCGGCTACGGCGAGCGCATTGCTTCCGGGCTCGCGCTCAACGACAACGTGACGCTCCTCGCGGGCGCGATACCCGCCGCCGCGCTCGCGCTGCTCGTGCAGGGCGCATTCGACCTCGCGGAGCGCCGTTTGGTCGCCGATCGGCAGGCGCGTTGATCCATCTCAATCGCGCCCGCGGCGCCACGGTAAAATCCCCGTCCACCGTCCGGGACAGGAACCTATGCCGCAGCTGATTGGGGTGCCGCGCGAGATCGCCGCAGGCGAGAAACGCGTCGCCACGGTGCCCGAAGTCGTCGAGAAGCTCGTGAAGCTCGGCTTTCGCGTCGCGGTTCAGGCGGGCGCCGGCGAGGCTGCCAACTTCTCAGACGAGGCGTATCGCGCCGCCGGTGCGCAGATCGCCCCCGAGATCTGGGACCGCGCCGACATCGTGTTCAAGGTGCGCGCGCCGACGCTGGAGGAAGTGGGGCGCATGCGCGAGGGCAGCGCGCTCGTGAGCTTCATCTGGCCGGCGCAGAACCCGGCGCTCATGCAGGCGCTCGCGGCGAAGAGGCTCACCGTGCTCGCCATCGATGCGCTGCCGCGCATGCTGAGCCGCGCGCAGAAGATGGACGCGCTCACGTCCATGGCCAGCATCAGCGGCTACCGCGCCGTCATCGAGGCGGCCAACGCCTTCGGCCGCTTCTTCAGCGGCCAGGTGACCGCCGCCGGAAAGATCCCGCCGGCGAAGGTCTTCATCGCCGGCGCCGGCGTGGCGGGGCTCGCCGCGATCGGCACGGCGGTGGGGTTGGGCGCGATCGTGCGCGCGAACGACACGCGCGCCGAAGTCGCCGACCAGGTCAAGTCGATGGGCGGCGAGTTCGTCAAGGTGGACTACGAGGAGGAAGGATCCGGCGGCGGCGGCTACGCCAAGGTGATGAGCGAGGGCTTCCAGAAGGCCCAGCGCGAGATGTACGCGCAGCAGGCGAGGGATGCGGACATCATCATCACCACCGCCCTGATTCCCGGCAAGCCGGCGCCCAAGCTCATCACCGCGGACATGGTGAGGAGCATGAAGCCGGGCAGCGTCATCGTCGACATGGCGGCGGAGCAGGGGGGCAACTGCGAGCTCACGGAGCCCGACAAGGCGGTGGTGAAGCACGGCGTGACCATCATCGGCTACACCGACCTCGCCAGCCGGCTTGCGAGGCAATCCTCGACGCTGTATGCGACCAATCTCTTCCGGCTGGCCGAGGAGCTGTGCAAGACGAAAGACGGCGTCATCCACGTCAACATGGAGGATGACGCGCTCCGCGGCCTGACCGTGATCAAGGAAGGCGCCGTCACGTGGCCGCCGCCCGCGCCCAAGCTTCCGCCCGCGCCGGCGAAGCCGGCAGCGAAGGCGGTTCCCGCGCAGAAGATCGAAGCCCATGGAGCCGGGGCGCCCGCTTCGGCGCGCGCCACCGCGATCGTATTCCTCGCAGCGGCGATCCTGTTCTGGTTCATCGGCGCGTATGCGCCCGCCGCCTTCCTCGGGCATTTCACCGTCTTCGTGCTCGCCTGCTTCGTCGGCTACATGGTGATCTGGAACGTCACCCCGGCACTGCACACGCCGCTCATGAGCGTGACGAACGCGATCAGCAGCATCATCGCGATCGGGGCGCTGGTGCAGGTGGCTCCTCCGCTGGAGCGGTCCACGGAGCGGCCGGCGACATGGATCCTCGGCCTCGCGGTAGCCAGCATCGCGCTCGTGGCGGTCAACATGTTCGGCGGCTTCGCCGTCACGCAGCGCATGCTGCAGATGTTCAGAAAGTAGCGCCATGTCCGCGACGCTCTCGACCGTCTCGTACGTCGGCGCCACCATCCTCTTCATCCTGAGCCTGGGCGGGCTCTCCAATCCCGAGACCTCCCGCCGAGGCAATCTGTACGGCATGGTGGGCATGGCCATTGCCGTGCTCGCGACGGTGTTCGGCCCGAACGTCACGAGCGCCGGGCTGCCCTGGATCCTCGGTGCGCTCGTCGCCGGCGCGGCGATCGGGCTGTACGCGGCGCGCGTCGTGAAAATGACGCAAATGCCGGAGCTCGTCGCGCTCATGCACAGCCTCGTCGGCCTCGCCGCGGTGCTGATCGGGTACGCGAACTACATCGACCCCGCCGCGACGGCGCACTTCGAGGGGGCGGAGAAGACGATCCACGAGATCGAGATCTACATCGGCGTGCTGATCGGCGCGGTGACCTTCTCCGGCTCGCTTATCGCCTTCGGCAAGCTCTCCGCGAAGATCAGCGGCAAGCCCGTCCTGATCCCGGGGCGGCACTGGATCAACCTCGCCGGGCTCCTGGTCGTGCTCTACTGCGGCGGCGTCTTCATCCACACGCAGTCGGCGTCCGAAGGCATGCTGCCGCTCGCGGTGATGACGGGGATCGCGCTTCTTTTTGGCGTGCACATGGTCATGGCGATCGGCGGCGCCGACATGCCGGTCGTGGTATCGATGCTGAACAGCTACTCGGGCTGGGCGGCCGCGGCCACCGGCTTCATGCTCTCGAACGACCTCCTCATCGTCACCGGCGCGCTCGTCGGCTCCTCCGGGGCGATCCTCTCCTACATCATGTGCCGGGCGATGAACCGCAACTTCGTGAGCGTCATCGCCGGCGGATTCGGCACCGGGGGCGGAACGCCCGCCTCGGGCGCGGCGGCACCGGCCGGAGAGGTGACGCCCATCAGCGCCGCGGAAACCGCGGAGCTGCTGCGCAATGCCAAGAACGTCATCGTCGTGCCCGGCTACGGCATGGCGGTGGCGCAGGCGCAGCACACCGTGTACGAGATCACCAGATTCCTGCGCGAGCACGGCGTCAACGTGCGCTTCGGCATCCATCCGGTCGCGGGCCGCATGCCGGGGCACATGAACGTGCTGCTCGCCGAAGCGAAAGTGCCTTACGACATCGTTCTCGAGATGGACGAGATCAACGCCGACTTCCCGGATACGGACGTCGCGATGGTGATCGGCGCGAACGACATCGTGAACCCCGCCGCGCAGGATGATCCGTCGAGCCCGATCGCGGGCATGCCGGTTCTCGAGGTGTGGAAGGCGAAGACCTCCATAGTCATGAAGCGCAGCATGGCCTCGGGCTATGCAGGCGTGGACAACCCGCTCTTCTACAAAGAGAACAACCGGATGCTCTTCGGCGACGCCAAGAAGATGCTGGACGAGGTGCTCGGCGCGCTGAAAGGGTGAGCACGCCTCTCAAGATCGGCCTGTCGGCACGGCTCGCGCATCCCGAGCCCGGCGGCACGGGCATCCGCAGCAAGACGCGGCAGTACCTCGAGCAGTCGGTGGCGCACTGGATCATGGCGCACGGCGCGCTCGCCCTGATGGTGCCGACGATCGCGAGCGAAAGCGAGATCGTGCGCAGCGACGTGCGTGTCGCCGACTACGCCGCCGCGCTCGACGGGCTCGTCCTCCAGGGCGGCACCGACCTCGATCCCGGCCTCTACGGCGAGGCGCCGGGCCACGCCGACTGGGCCGGCGATCCGATCCGGGACCGCTACGAGATCGAGCTCGTGCGCGGCTTCGTCGATGCCGGCAAGCCCGTGCTCGGCATTTGCCGCGGCGCGCAGCTCATCAACGTGGCTTTCGGCGGCAGCCTGCACCAGGATGTTCCGGGACACCGCGCGGAGGCCTACGACCGGCACGCGCACGAGATTCGCATCGAGCCTGGATCGCGCCTCGCCGCGGCGTATGGCGGGACGACGCGCGGGCGGGTCATCTCGATCCATCACCAGGCGCTCAAGCGCCTGGGCCGCGGCCTTGCGGTGGAGGCGTGGTCCGAGCCTGACGGCCTGCCGGAGGCGATCCGCAGCGGCGGGCCGGGCTACGTCGTCGGCGTGCAGTGGCACCCGGAATTCCATCCAGCAAACCCGGCTTTGCTCGACAGCGGGCCGGTACTGCAAGATTTCCTTAAAGCCGCAAGGGGAGAGCGATGAAATCGGTCGTCGTCAGGCTGCTTCACCGCGAGCGCGGGCTGTTCGCGGGCGCGCTCGTCATTGCCGTGGCGAGCGCGGCGCTCGGCGTGCCGGTGGACTTCGTGCTCTTCGGGCTGACGCTTGCCGGCGTGGCGCTTTTCCACCATCACACCCTGCAGGTGGCGCTCGTCGGACTCGGCGTGATTCTGCTCTACAAGCTTGGCTTCACCGGCTTCAAGACCGGCCCGGGCTTCGGTGGCCTCGCGCTCCATCTGCAGCACGAGTGGGTCGTGCTCACGAATCTGCTCGGTCTGCTGCTCGGGTTCGCGCTTCTCTCGAACCATTTCGAGGAGAGCAAGATCCCCGCGGTTCTGCCGCGCTTCCTGCCGGACGACTGGAAGGGCGCTTTCCTGCTCCTCGTCATGATCTTCGTACTGTCCTCCTTCCTCGACAACATCGCCGCCGCGCTCATCGGCGGCACGGTCGCCGGCAGCGTATTCCGCGGCAAGGTGCACATCGGCTACCTGGCCGCCATCGTCGCGGCGTCGAACGCGGGAGGCTCCGGAAGCGTCGTGGGCGACACCACGACGACGATGATGTGGATCGACGGCGTCAACCCGCTCGACGTGCTGGAGGCGTTCGTCGCGGCGGGGCTGGCCATCTTCATCTTCGGCATTCCGGCCGCGCTCCAGCAGCAGCGTTATTCGCCGATCACCAGAGATGCCGATACCGACGCGCGCGTCGATTGGGCGCGTGTCGCCATCGTCGCATTCATCCTCATCGCGGCGATCGTGGTGAACGTGTTGATCAACGTCAAGTACAGCGAATATTCCGACCGCTTCCCTTTCCTCGGCGCGGCGGTTTGGAGCGCAATCCTCGTTGCGGCGTTCTGGCGCCGCCCGGCATGGTCGCTCCTGCCGGGCGCCTTGAAAGGCAGCATCTTCCTGCTCTCGCTCATTCTTTGCGCGTCGCTCATGCCGGTGGAAAAGCTTCCCGTCGCCTCCTGGCAGACCGCGCTCGGCCTCGGTTTCGTTTCGGCGGTTTTCGACAATATTCCCCTTACGGCGCTCGCGCTGAAGCAGGGCGGCTACGACTGGGGCTATCTCGCCTACGGCGTCGGTTTCGGGGGCTCCATGATCTGGTTCGGCTCGAGCGCGGGCGTGGCGCTCTCGAACATGTATCCGCAGGCGAGGTCGGTGGCGCTCTGGCTCAAGCACGGCTGGCATGTCGCCGTGGCGTACATCATCGGGTTCTTTGTAATGCTTGCACTGATTGGCTGGCATCCCAACGCGCCGCACAAGGCGGGCCGCGTCGCAGCCATGGAATGCTGCGGCCCCTCGCCGTGTTATAGAATGACGTGAGCAGGGCGCCGGTCGGCGAGGCGCGTCCGGCTAACCAATTTCCAGAGGGAGGAGAAATGAACAAAGAGCAGAAGGTCTCGCGCCGCAAGTTCCTGACCGGCGCAGCCACCGCGGCTGCAGGCGCGGCCACGCTGGGTTTCCCGATGATCGTGAAGGCGCAGGGGCCGATCAGCTTCCGCTTCCAGTCGACCTGGCCGTCGAAGGACATCTTCCACGAGTACGCGCAGGATTTCGCCAAGGTCGTGAACGACATGAGCGGCGGGGACCTGAAGATCGACGTACTGCCGGCGGGCGCCGTGGTTCCGGCGTTCGGCCTGATGGAGGCCGTCTCCAAGGGTACGCTGGACGGCGGCCACGGCGTGCTCGTCTATTCCTACGGCAAGAGCAACGCGCTCGCGCTGTGGGGCTCGGGCCCGGGCTATGGCATGGACGCGAACATGCTGCTCGCCTGGCACCATCGCGGGGGCGGCAAGGAGCTGCTCGAGAAGCTGTATGCATCGATCGGCGGCAACGTCGTCTCGTTCCCCTACGCGCCGCTCTACACGCAGCCCCTCGGCTGGTTCAAGAAAGTGGTGAAGGGGCCGCAGGACTTCAAGGGGCTCAAATACCGCACCGTCGGCATCTCGATCGACGTGTTCACCGCCATGGGCGCCGCGGTCAACGCGCTGCCCGGCGGCGAGATCGTGCCGGCGATTGACCGCGGCCTGCTCGACGCCGCCGAGTTCAACAATACCTCGTCGGACCGCGCGCTCGGCTTCGCCGACGTCTCCAAGATCTGCATGCTGCAGAGCTACCACCAGAACGCGGAGCAGCTCGAGATCACCTTCAACAAGTCCAAGTACGATGCGCTGCCTTCGAAGCTGAAGGCGATCATCGCCAACGCCGTCGATGCGTCGTCTGCGCAGATGATGTGGAAGGCGATGGACCGCAACTCGCAGGACTACATCACGCTCCAGACCGTGGACAAGGTGCGCTTCTACAAGACGCCGGTCTCGGTTCTCAGGGCGCAGCTCGATGCCTACGACGCGGCGCTGGCGAAGAAGATGTCCACGCCGTTCGTCAAGGAGATCACCGAGTCGCAGAGGAAGTTCGCCGAGCGCGCGGTGAAGTGGGAGCAGGACGTCGTCGTCGACCGTCGCATGGCCTACGACCACTACTTCGGCAAGGGCGCGAAGAAGGCTTAAGCACCAAGAAGCTCGGGCACCATCCGGGGAAACCCGGTGGTGCCTTGTTTTTTTAGGGTCAAGGGGGTCGTTTCCCGATGAACGCTCAAAAAATAGAGCGGCTGCTGCAGATCTCGGATCACGTCAGCACCTGGGCCGGCAAGGCGTGCTCCTGGCTGATCATGCTGCTCATGTTCACGGTCTGCATCGAGGTGTTCAAGCGCTACATCCTCAATGCGCCCACGGCGTGGATTTTCGACGCCACCAACATGATGTACGGCACGCTGTTCATGATGTGCGGCGCCTACACGCTGGCGCAGGACGCCCACGTGCGGGGCGACTTCCTCTACAGCTCGATGCGGCCCCGCACCCAGGCGATCCTCGACCTGATTCTCTACGTGATCTTCTTCGTTCCGGGAATCATCGCGCTGGTATATGCGGGGACGGACTACGCGGCCTACTCCTGGCGCATCGACGAGCATTCCAACATCACCTCGAACGGGCCGGCTGTCTACCCGTTCAAGACCGTCATCCCCATCGCCGGCGTCCTCGTCATGATCCAGGGCCTGGCCGAGATCGCGCGCTGCGTCGTCTGCCTGAAGACCGGCGACTGGCCGGCGCGGCTCAAGGATGCCGAGGAGATCGACGTCGTCGAGCAGCAGCTCGCGAAGAGCCAGTACGTCGACGAGGAATCGCGCAAGCGCGCCGTGGAGAGCGTGCATGAGATCGACGAATCCGCGCACCAGCGCCTGAAGGGGGGCCAGACATGAGCGATCCCGCGCTCGGCCTCACCATGCTCGCGCTCATCGTGGTCGTCATCATGATGGGCTTCCCGACGGCGTTCACGCTGATGGGCCTGGGCATGTTCTTCGGCTTTATCGCGCTCTACGACCCTTCGCACCCCTGGTTCCAGAACCGGGTGTTCGACCTCATGGTGGAGCGCACTTTCGGCGCGATGAACAACGACACGCTGATCTCGATCCCGCTCTTCGTGCTGATGGGCTACGTGATGGAGCGCGGCGCGCTGGTGGACAAGATGTTCTACAGCATTCAGCTCGCGTTCCGGCGGGTACCGGCATCGCTCGCGGTCGCGACGCTCATCGTGTGCACGTTCTGGGGCATCGCGAGCGGCCTGGTCGGCGCAGTCGTCGTTCTCATGGGCGTCATCGCCTTCAACCCGATGCTGAAGGCCGGCTACAACGTCAAGCTGGCTTCGGGGGTGATCACGGCGGGCGGCACGCTCGGCATCCTGATTCCGCCTTCGGTGATGATCATCGTCTACGCCGCGGTCGCCGGCCAGTCGGTGGTCAAGCTCTATGCCTCGGCGATGTTCCCCGGCTTCTTCCTCTCGTTCCTCTACCTCGTCTACATCGTCGGCTGGGCGCTGATCGACCCGAAGATCGCGCCGAGGCTGTCGGAAGCCGAGACCAAGGTGCCGGTGTCGGAGTGGGTGCGCAAGCTGCAGGCCGCGTATTCACCGAAGATGCTCTTCGCGCTCGCGTCGGCGGTCGTTGCGCCGGGCAGGGCGCTGGCGATCGATGCCGGCGGCGGCAAGCGCATCTCGTACGGAATGCTGTGGAGCAACCTCGCCGCCGTGCTTTTTCCGCTGGTGCTCTCGGCGATCACCTTGTGGGGGGTGTGGTGGTACGTGGTCATTCACCAGACCGCCGACGCGCGCGCAGCGGCCGGCACGGAACAGGTCGCGACGCAGGCGAAGGCGGCCGAAACCCCCGCGGCACCCGCACCGCGACAGGCTGAGTCCGAGCAGCCGCGCGAGCTCGGCGGCGCCGAGGCCGAGACCGAGTCGCAGGAGGCCGCGAACGACGAGTCGCAGGGGCCGCAAGAAATGGGCGACGCAAGCCTGCGCGGTCAGGGGCCGGCCGCGCCGGCCGAGGCCGGGCCGCCCGCGGAGTTCTACACCTGGTTCTGGATCGTGGTCGCCCTCAGCGCAGTGCTCCTCGCCTGGTACTACTGGATCATGGAAGCGGAGCTCTTCGAGCTGCTGAAGCTCCTGACGTCCTCCGTCATGCCGCTCGGCATCCTGACGATCGTCGTGCTCGCGGTGATCCTGTTCGGCATCACGACCGCTACCGAATCAGCGGCGGTCGGCGCCGCCGGTGCCTTCCTCCTCGCGATTCAGGCGAGATCGCTCACCTGGGAGCGGGTCAAGGAGTCGGTGTTCCTGACGGCGAAGACCACCGCCATGGTGTGCTGGCTGTTCGTCGGCTCGGCGCTCTTCTCCGGAGTGTTCGCCATTCTCGGCGGCCAGCAGCTGGTGGAGAAGTGGGTGCTTTCGTTCAACATGTCGCCGATCGGATTCATGATCCTGTCGCAGGCGATCATCTTCGTGCTGGGCTGGCCGCTCGAGTGGACCGAGATCATCGTCATCTTCGTGCCGATCTTCCTGCCGCTGCTCAAGCACTTCAACATCGACCCGATCCTCTGGGGCACGCTGGTGTTCGTCAACCTGCAGGCCGCCTTCCTGTCGCCGCCGGTCGCGATGTCGGCGTTTTACCTGAAAGGCGTTTCGCCGCCGCATGTGACGCTGAACCAGATTTTCGGCGGCATGATGCCCTACATGCTCATCGTGATCGTCTGCATGATCATCATGTATCTGTGGCCCGGCATGACGTTGTGGCTGCCCAACTATCTCTACGGCGGCGGCTGAGGCCGGCGTGAGCACCGAGTCGCCCGCCTCGCTCACGGCCGCGGAGGCTGCGAAGCGCATCGCGCAAGGGCTGCTCAGCTCCGAGGAGCTGGTGCAGGCTTGCCTCGAGCGCATCGAGCAGGTCGAGCCGGCGGTGCGGGCCTGGGCGTTCCTCGACCGCGACCTCGCGCTCGCGCAGGCTCGGGCATCAGACGAGCTGAGGCGAACGGGCCAGCCGACCGGCGCGCTGCACGGCCTTCCGGTCGGCATCAAGGACATCATGGACACCGCCGACATGCCGACCGAGAACGGCACGCCGCTGCACAAGGGGCGCATGGCGCGGCAGGATGCATGGGTCGTGTCCAGGCTGCGCGCTGCCGGCGCGGTGATTCTCGGCAAGACCGTCACGACGGAGTGCGCCTACTACGCGCCGGGAAAGACGCGTAACCCGTGGAACGCCGAGCATACGCCCGGCGGCTCGTCGAGCGGCTCGGCCGCCGCAGTGGCGGCCAGCATGGTCCCGCTTGCGCTCGGCAGCCAGACGAATGGCTCGGTGATCCGCCCGGCCGCCTTCTGTGGCGTGTTCGGCTTCAAACCGACGCACGGCCTCATCCCGCGGAGCGGCATCCTTACGCTGTCACGCGCGCTCGACCACGTCGGGATGTTTGCCCGCACGCTCGAAGATGTCGCGCTCATCGCCGAGGAGCTGACGGGGTACGACGAACTCGACCCGGACACGCGGCCGCGCGCCCGGATCGCGTTTTCCACCCTCGCCGCGGAGGCGCCGCCGATCGAGCCGATGCTCGCCTTCATCAAGACGCCGCACTGGGAGCGCGCCGATGCCGAGTGCAGGGAAGCGTTCGAGGAGATCGTCGACGCCCTCGGCGAGCGCGTAGAGGAAGTCGATCTCGGTCCGAGCGCGGTCGACGGCTGGGCCTGGCAGAAGACCATCATGGAAGCCGACATGGCGGCGAACCTGGAGGCCCTATGGCAGACGGGACGCGACAAGCTCTCGCCGCAGCTTGCCGCGCTGATGGAGCGCGGGAGGGAAGTGCGGGCGATCGACTATCAGCGAGCGCTTCGCTCCGCCGGCCGCGCCGTCGAAAGCCTCGACGAGCTCTTCATGGAGCGCTACGACGCCATCCTGACGCCGGCAGCGCCGGGCCCGGCCCCGAAGGGGCTCCACTCGACGGGAGATCCGGTGTTCTGCACGCTTTGGACGCTTCTCGGCATGCCGGCCGTTACGTTGCCGATCGTGAAAAGCGGCGCCGGCCTGCCGATCGGCGTGCAGCTCGTGGGCAGGCGCAACTTCGACGCGCGCCTGCTGCGCACGGCGCGCTGGCTGATGTCCAGGCTCGAAGCCTAGGCGGCCGCCGCCGGCCGGAGCCGTTCGAGCTCGGCGCGCAGCGCCTCGGCCTCGGCCCGATCGGAGAAGGAGAGCACCCAGTACGTCACGCGCCCCTCCGGGTTGCGCACTGCGCCGAGGGCCAGGTCGACGTGCTTCAAGGTGTCGCCCTTGGTCCAGCTCTTGAGCTGCCAGCGCGACCCGGGCGCCGCGAGAAGGCGGTGCACGAGCGGCTCGTCGCCGCGGAACAGCACCCCGGCGAGCGGCTGGCCGTGCGCCTCGCCCCGCCGGTAGCCGAAGTAGCTCTCGAAGGCGGGATTCACATAGGTGACGGCGCGCTGCGGCGTAGAGGCATCGACGATCGCGACCGGCGTGGCGCAGGCGCCGAGCGCGGCGCGCCACAGGGCACTGTCGGAAAGCAGCCGCGTAAGCGCGGCGGTGACGTCGGGTTTTTCGTTCGCGAGGTTCATGGCGTCGCCGTTTTTGCCATGGAAAGCGCGCGCGGACAAGAGTCCCCGGCGCACGACGCCCCGACGGCGTGATCGGTAAAACCGGACTAGGCGGCTCGCGCCGGGCGCGCGGAGAGCGAGTAGCAGAACCGGCGCAGGCGGTTCAGGTCGGCGCTGTCGATCGCCGCGCGCAGGAAGCCGAAGTTGCGATCGATCTCCGCCTGGTACGGATTCTCGCCGTCGAAGTGCGCGAGAGCGTAGCGGTCCGCGTGGTCGAGCTTGCTGTCAATCCGCTGGCGCGCCACCTGCTCGTAGAACGCCGGCGTCTTCAGGACGAGGTCTTGCGCGGAAGCATAGCGCACCAGCTCCCGGCCGTCGGCGAGCGTCTCCCGCGCGATCTGCCCCCAGACGAATTCCTCATAGAGGAACTCGCGGCATTTCTCGAGATACATGCGGTCCGACATCTGCCCGATGAGGTCGGCCGTGCCGACGAGGCAGCCGAGCAGGCGGTCCTTCGGGTCGGCCACCTGGATGTCGTCGATCTGCATCTCGTAGCCGGTGAAGTGCACCAGGCGCGAGGCAAGCAGCGCCTCCGCGCCGAAGCCGATCCGCGGCAGGTAGTGCGCGATGAAGTCGGCGCTGCGGCTGACGTGAATCTTGGTGAAGACTGCGCCATTCTCGACGCCCGCTTCCGAGGCGCGCCGCAGGTAGCCGCAGTCATGCAGCAACGCGATCAGGACGCCGAGGATCGCGCGCCGCGCGCCCAGGCGCTCGGCGGGCGCGCAGCTGCGCTCGTGCCCGTCGATGAGGCGCGCCATCGCGAGCGTCATGTCCAGGGTATGGCGCAGGTCGTGGTACAGCGTGTCGCAGGGAAGGTATCCGGGATAGCGACCGTCGAAGAGCGCAGCGAAGTCCTCGAACGCCTGCTGCAGCACCGACAGGTCCGCGCCGGGAAAGCGCGCGGCGAACAGGGTCGCGATGGCGTCGCGCACCATCGCCGGGTGCTCGACATTCACCCGATTCGTGACGTCGTTCTGGTTCAGCCGATCCTGCAAGCATCCCCCTCGCCTCGATTATAGGCGTGGGCAGGACGCGAAGATAAGGGGGAGACGGCCTGTAAGCCGGGTTCTGTAGTCCCGGGGCGGGCGAACCCGCCTGGGACCGGCAGCCATTCCTCTGGGCCGGGGGTCGCCCCCCGGCTCTAGCCACCTACCCGCAAGCTCGGCCGAGCCGGCCTGAAGTGGCCGTGAGGCCACCGCGCTTGCCTATTTGGTGTTGCTCCGGATGGAGGTTGCCGCGTTTCACCCCTTGGCTTTCACCAAGGACTCGTCTCTGTGGCCCTCTTCGTCACGTCGCCGTGCCAGGACGTTATCCTGCATCCCGCTCTGCGGAGCCCGGACTTTCCTCTGTGCTTCCACAGCGGCTGCCTGGCCGACTCCCGACGGGCATTCTACCGCCCGCGCGGCCGGCGTTTCGCGCCGGAACGGGCGGAAATAGCGTGTGTCGTCGTAGTACTCGGCGCGGCCGTTGGCCGGATCCCAGCCGGGGTAGCCGAAGATCGGCAAGGGCGCGAGCGCCTGCGGCGTCGCATCCGAGGAAAGCGTGGCCAGCCATTGCGTGGCGGCGTCGTCGTAATCTCGCTCGGCGGTAAAGACCGCCTTGCAGGCAATGCCGGGCCACGGCTCGAGCGCCTTCTCGAGTACCGCATGGCCGAGGACGACGATGCGCAACGCGCGCCGCACCCGTTCGCGCTCGGCCCAGAAGAGCTCTTTCCAGCGGAATCCGCGCACCAGGTCCACGAGCGCCGGGTCGGCGCACTGCACGACTGCGCCGCCTTCGTCGAACAGCGTAAGCAGGTCGCGTAGTCGCCCGCGCCGGCCGCCCTCAAGGGGGATCTGCGCGGCATGCATGGCATTGATGCGCGCTTTGGTGCGCGGAAACGCCAGCCAGGCGAGCGCATTGAAAAGATCGTGGCGGCTCCCGGGCCGTGTTTCGATGCGTCCGGACTCGAACACGCGCAGCTCGTAGGAGCGGGCGTCCGGGCCCGGCGGGACGAAGCGCACGCTTCTGCCGCTCTCGGTGCGTACGCCAGCCTGCGCGGCGAGCTGGCTCAGGTTGGCGTGGCTCGGCCCGCCGAGCGCCTCCAGGCGCTCGAGCCAGGGCCTCATCGGCGCGAAGACCGGATGCGCTAGGCGAGCTTCCAGGGCAGGGTCTCCCCGGCGCGCAACGGGACGAGCTCTTCAGTTCCGAAGCGCAGCGTCTCCGGAACCATCCATTCGCGCCGCACGAGCGTGATGCGCTCCTCGTTGAGCGGCAGGCCGTAGAACTCGGCGCCGAAGCGGCTCGCGAAGTCCTCCAGCTTGTCGAGCGCGCCGGCCTCCTCGAACGCGATCGCATAAAGCTCGATTGCCGCGTGGGCGGTATAGATGCCGGCGCAACCGCACGCAGTCTCCTTCGTCGGCCGTGCGTGCGGCGCGCTGTCGGTGCCCAGGAAGAACTTCGGATTTCCAGAGGTCGCCGCCTCGACGAGCGCCTCGCGGTGCTCTTCGCGCTTGAGCACCGGCAGGCAGTACAAGTGGGGCCGCACGCCGCCCATGAAGAGCGCGTTGCGGTTCATGAGCAGGTGGTGAGCCGTCACCGTGGCGGCGACGTTCCGCCCGGTCACCTCGACGTAGTGCACCGCGTCGCGCGTCGTGATGTGCTCGAGGACGATCTTCAGGCCCGGGAAGCGCTCGACCGTCGGGCCGAGCGTTTCCTCGATGAACGCCTTTTCGCGATCGAAGACGTCGATGGCCGGGTCGGTCGACTCCCCATGCACGAGCAGCGGCATACCGAGCTCCTGCATGCGCTCCAGGGTGTGGAAGCAGCGGGAAAGGCGCGTCACGCCCGCGTCCGAGTGCGTGGTGGCCCCCGCCGGGTAGAGCTTCACGCCGAACACGCGCCCGGAAAGCCTGGCGCGGGAGATCTCCTCCGGCGGCGTGTCGTCGGTCAGGTAGAGCGTCATCAACGGCTCGAAGCCCGTATCCTCGGGCAACGCGCCGAGGATGCGGTCGCGGTAGTGCAGGGCCTCCTGGGTGGTCCGCACGGGCGGCTTGAGGTTCGGCATGACGATGGCGCGGCCGAAGCGCCGCGCGGAATCCGCGACCACGCTCTGCATCGCGGCGCCGTCGCGAAGATGCAGGTGCCAGTCGTCCGGGCGTCGCAGCGTCAGCGTGTCCATCGCGGGATTTTACTTGCTGCGCGCGAGCGCCTTGCGATAGAGGACCGCCTTCGGTATGCCCGTGATGCGCGCGGCGATCTTCGCCGCGTCGCTCGGCGCGAGCGCATCGAGGAGCGCCTCCAGCAGCCGCTCCGCGTCGCGTTCTTGCGCGGGTTTCGGCTCGCCCGGCGCGAGCACCACCACGAACTCGCCCTGCTCGCGGTGCGGATCGGCGGCGAGCCAGCCCGCCGCCTCGTCCAGCGGCAGCCGCACGAGCTCCTCGAACTTCTTCGTCAGCTCGCGCCCGATGCAGACCTCGCGGCGCCCGCCGAACCGGGCGGCGAGGTCGGCGAGCATCGCCGCGATGCGGTGCGGCGCCTCGAAGAACACGACCGGCCACGGCATTTCGAGCGCCTCGAGCGCCTTGCGCCGCGCTGCCGCCGAGGCAGGCAGGAAGCCGGCGAAAAAGTAGCTGCTGGCGCGAAACCCCGAGGCGGAGAGGCCGGCCGCGGCAGCGCTTGGGCCGGGAATCGGGACCACGCGTGCGCCCGCGCGGTGCGCATCCTCGACGAGGCGCGCCCCGGGGTCGGAGATGCCCGGCGTTCCGGCGTCGCTGACAAGGGCGACGTCCTTTCCCTCCTTCAGCGCGGCCAGGAGACCCGGCGAGGCGCTGGCCTCGTTGTGCGCGTGCAGCGCCACGGTCTTCGCCGCGATCCCGTAGCGCGAGAGCAGCGTGCGCGTGGTGCGCGTGTCCTCGCAGGCGATGAGCGCCGCGGCACGCAGCGCCTCCACGGCGCGCGGGCTCGCATCGGCAAGGTTGCCGATCGGGGTCGCCACGACAAAAAGGGTTCCTTGGCTCAAGGCGTCAACGGCTCGGGTCGTCAGGCCGTTAAGCCTGCCATGAACCGCGAAGGCGCGCGAGCCGAGGACCTTTGCGCCCAGCTGCTGCGCCGCGCGGGCCTCGTGCTGATCGAGCGCAACTGGCGCTGCCGCCACGGCGAGATCGACCTCATCGCCGAGGAGAACGGCACGCTCGTCTTCGCGGAGGTGCGCATGCGCACCGGCAGCGGCTTCGGCGGCGCCGCAGAGAGCGTGACCGCCGCCAAGCGCGCGCGGCTCCTTGCCGCGGCGCGCCTGTACCTCACGCGCCGGCCGGAGGCGGCCTGCCGCTTCGACGTGTTGCTCGTCGATGGGCCGCGCGCGAGCGTGCAGTGGATCCGCGATGCCTTCGGCGAGTAGCGCGCTTCCGCTCCACGCCGGGGTGCTTCTCGCCTGCCTGCTCGCCGCGTCCGCCGGCGCGCAGGGCCCGAGCGTTCGCCTGCTCGTGCAGAGTTCCCCGCTCGCGGGTTTCCGCTACCACGCCGCCGCCGACGTCTGGGAGGCGCTGCGCGTCGGGGATCGTCTCGAGCTCTCGCGGGAGCCGGACAACGCGTTCGACCCGAAGGCGATCGCGGTGACGTGGCGCGGACGCAAGCTCGGCTATGTGCCGCGCCGGCAGAACGCGGCGATCGCCTGGGCCATGGATCGCGGCGAGCCGCTCTCGGCGCGCATAAGCCGGCTGCGGCAGCATCCGAATCCCGCGCGGCGCGTCGAGTTCGAGGTATACATCGAGTAGAATCGCGGCCGATGGCACGGGCCGACACGCAGGCCGACACGGATCCCGCCGCGCTTTCCGCGCGGGTCGCGGCGCAGTTCAGCGAAAGCGCCACCCTCAAGATGACGGCTTCCCAGGCTTTGAGCGCCCCGGTTGCGCGGGCCGGCGCGCTGCTGGCCCATGCGCTGCGTGCCGGCGGCAAGGTGCTCGCCTGCGGCAATGGCGGTTCCGCGGCCGACGCCCAGCATTTCGCCGCCGAGCTGGTCAACCGGTTCGAGCGCGAGCGCGCCCCGCTCGCCGGGCTCGCCCTCACGACCGACACTTCCACGCTCACGTCGATCGCCAACGACTATGCCTACGCGGAGGTCTTCTCCAAGCAGGTGCGCGCGATCGGCCGGCGCGGCGATGTGCTTCTCGCCATCTCGACGAGCGGCAACTCTGCCAACGTCATCGAGGCGATGCGCGCGGCGCAGGAGACGGGGCTCGGCGTCGTCGCCCTGACCGGGAACGGCGGCGGCAAGATGGCCGCGCTGCTGCGGACCGACGACGTGCATCTCTGCGTGCCCCACAAGAAGACGGCGCGCATCCAGGAAGTGCACCTTCTCATGCTGCATTGCCTGTGCGACCTCATCGACTACCAGCTCCTGGGAGACAAGGCGTGACTCTTCTGCGAACGGCGCTTCTCCTCGCCGCGACGACGGCATTACTGCAGGGCTGCGAGCTCGCGCTGCTCGGCGCGGGCGGCGCCGCCGCCTTCACCGCGGCGGAGGACCGGCGCACGGCCGGCACGCAGATCGAGGACGAGGGCATCGAGCTGCGTATCGGCAACCGCGTCAGCGAGCGCTTCGGCGACAAGGCGCACGTGAACGTCACCTCGTACAACCGCTGGGTGCTGCTCACCGGCGAGGTTCCCGACGAGACTGGCCGTGCCCAGCTCGACAAGATCGCCCAGGCGGTCGGCAACGTTCGCGGCACGTCGAACGAGGTGCAGGTCGCGGGCATCTCCTCCCTCGGCGCGCGGGCGAACGACTCGTACATCACTTCCAAGGTGAAGGCGCGCTTCGTCGACGCACGCAAGTTCAGCCCGGTGCAGGTCAAGGTGGTCACCGAGGCCGGCGTGGTGTACCTCATGGGAGTCGTGACGCAGAAGGAGGCGGACGACGCGGTCGACATCGCGCGCACGACCGACGGCGTGCGCAAAGTGGTGAAGATCTTCGAATACTGCCAGCCGACCGACGAGGTGTGCCGCCCGCGGCCCAGGGCGCCGGCGCAGCCGCCCAAGCCCCCGAGCTGAGCGCGTGGGCACTGCGCCCTTCGAGTCGAAGATCCACGACCCGGGGCAGGTGGAGCGCTGGGCTGTCCATCTGGCGCGACCGCTGGTCTTCACGAACGGCGTCTTCGACCTCTTGCACCGCGGGCATGTGACCTATCTCGCGCAGGCGCGCATGCTGGGCGCCGCGCTTCTCGTCGGGGTCAATTCCGATGCGTCGGCCCGCCGCCTGGGAAAGGGTCCGGAGCGGCCGCTGAACCGCCTCGAGGATCGCCTCGCGGTCGTTGCCGCTCTGGAAGCGGTGAGCGCCGTCACCTGGTTCGACGACGACACCCCGCTCGGGCTCATTCGCGCCTGCCGCCCCGATGTCCTGGTGAAGGGCGGCGACTGGCCCGTAGAGCGCATCGTCGGCGCGCAGGAGGTCCTTGCGCGCGGCGGCCGGGTACAGTCGATCGCGTTCCGGCACGAGCGCTCGACCACGGGCCTGGTCGAGCGCATCCGGAAAGGAAAGGACTGAAGTAACATCCTTGTATGCGCCTCCAGCAGCTGAAGGTCGACTACGATGCCGAGCAGGATCGGCTCCTGATGATGGTGGCGACGAGCGAGGGGGTGGAGGTCCGCCTCGCGCTGACGCGGCGCTTCGTGAAGCTCCTGTGGCCGCTCCTTGTCAAGCTCGCTGAGGACGCGAGCCCGCGCATCCGCACCCAGGCCAACCCCGAGGCGCGCAAGGCGCTGCTCGGGCTGGAGCACGAGCACGCGGTGTCGAAAGCGGACTTCTCCAAGCCCTACGACGCCGCGAGCCTCGCGACGCCGCTCGGCGCGGCGCCGATCCTCCTCGCGCGCATCCAGACCGGGCATGACCGCAACGGGCAGCCGATCGTCGCGCTGCATCCTTCCGACGGGCAAGGCGTGACGTTGACGTTCGATTCGGTGCTCCTGCATTCGCTGTGCCGGCTGCTGCAGGCCGCGGTGAAGAAGAGCGACTGGGACATGGAACTTAAGCTGCCGGGGACCGAGCCGCAGGAGGAAGGCGCGGAGCGGGCGGCGCGTACCCTCAATTGACTATAATGGCGAGTTGCGTCCGCACGACGGACGCGCTTCCGTCCACATCGCGTCATCGCTTCGGCTTTTGAACAACTCGGCCTGATCGCGCCGCTCGTCGCGGCGGTGAAGGAGCTCGGCTATGAGAAGCCGAGCCCGGTGCAGGAGCAGGCGATCCCGCTGGTCCTCGCCGGGCGCGATCTCATGGCGGGCGCGCAAACCGGCACCGGCAAGACGGCCGCGTTCGCGCTGCCGATCCTGCAACGGCTGTCCGCGCACGCCAGCACCTCCGCTTCGCCCGCGCGCCATCCGGTGCGCGCGCTCGTGCTCACGCCGACACGGGAGCTCGCGGTGCAGGTCGCGGAGAGCTTCCGCGAGTACGGTAAGAACGTGCCGCTGCGCAGCACGGTGGTGTACGGGGGCGTCGACATGAACGCGCAGATCGAGCAGCTGCGCCGCGGCGTCGAGGTCCTGGTCGCGACGCCCGGGCGGCTTCTGGACCACGTCCAGAACAAGACCGTCATGTTCGGTCAGGTTTCGGTGCTGGTCCTCGACGAGGCCGATCGCATGCTCGACATGGGCTTCCTGCCGGACATCAAGCGCATCATCGCGCTCCTGCCGCCGGGCCGGCAGAATCTGCTCTTCTCGGCGACGTTTCCCGACGAGATCCGCACGCTCGCGAAGGCGCTGCTGCGCAACCCGGCGGAGGTGCAGATCGCGGCACGCAATGCCGTTGCCGACCTGGTGACCCACGTGCTGCACCCGGTGGCGCGGCAGAAGAAGCGGGAGCTCCTCGCTTATCTGATCCAGACGCGCGAGCTCAAGCAGGTGCTCGTCTTCACCGGAACGCGCATCGGCGCCAACCGTCTCGCGCACCAGCTGCGCCGCGACCACATCCACGCCGACGCGATCCACGGCGACAAGTCCCAAGCGGAGCGGGAGGCCGCGCTCGCCGATTTCAAGTCGGGCAAGACGACGGTGCTCGTCGCCACCGACGTCGCCTCGCGCGGGCTCGACATCGAAGGACTGCCGCAGGTGATCAATTTCGACGTCCCGCATTCGCCCGAGGACTACGTCCACCGGATCGGCCGTACCGGCCGCGCCGGCCTGACCGGGGAGGCAATCTCGCTCGTCGCCCCGGAGGACCTGGAGTCGCTCGCCGCGATCGAGAAGCTCATCAAGAAGCGCATCGAGCGCGCGCTGATCCCGGGGTTCGAGCCGGACGGCGGCACGCTCGCCTCGCTCATGGGCGGCGACCCCAAGCCGATGCGGCGCGAGCATGGCCGTCGTGCGCCGGCGCAGAAGGCTCCCGCCGATCCGATTTTCTCCAAGCCCTATGAGCCGGGGCAGGCGCCCAACGCGCCGGCGGCGAAGCCCGAACCCGCGCAGCCCAAGCGCAAGCGTCCGCAAGTCGCCGCGTTGCTCGGCGGCCTGAAAAGAGCCTAGCCCGCCTAGACGCAGCGCGCGCCGTCGACCTCGATGCAGACGCCGCTCACCATGGCGGCCTCGTCGGACGCGAGGTAGAGGCAGGCGTTGGCCACGTCGAGCGGCGTCGAGAAGCGCCCGAGCGGGATGGTGGCGAGAAACGCTTTCTTTGCCTCCTCGCTCAGCGTGCCTCCGGCGAATTCCGCGGAGAGCGACGTGTCGGGGCTGAACACCGGATTCACGCAGTTCACCCGGATACGATCGGGGCCGAGCTCGGCCGCCATGGATTTCGACAGCACAATCACCGCGCCTTTCGAGCTGTTGTAGACCGTCAGGCCCGGCCGCGGGCGTACGCCCGCCGTCGAGGCGATATTGACGATGCAACCGCCGCCGCGCCTGCGAAAGGCGGGCACCGCGTGAAGCGCCGACAGGTAGACGCTCTTTACGTTGACCGCATAGACGCGGTCGAACTCGGCCTCGGTCACCTCGAGATACGGCTTGCGGCGGTGGGTCCAGCCGGCATTGTTGACGAGGATCGAGAATCCGGACGCGGCTTCGACGAGGCGGCGCCAGTCTTCGCTCCGCGTCACGTCCGCGCGGACGAACTCGCCTCCGACCTCGGCGGCCACGCGCTCGCCCGCCGCGGCATTGATGTCGTTCACGATCACGCGGGCGCCTTCCTGCGCGAAGCGCCGCGCGATGCCGGCGCCGAAACCGGAGCCCGCGCCGGTGACGATGGCCACTTTGCCTTCCAGGCGCATGCGACTATTCCTCCTTGAACGGGCTATGTTCGCATAGCTCGTCCACGTACCGGGCGATCCCGTGGCCCTCGCGCTCGAGGAACGCCTCCACCGCCCGCGCAAAGCGCGCATCGGCGAGCCAGTGCGCCGACGCCGTCTCCACCGGCAGCAGGCCGCGAAAGAGCTTGTGCTCGCCCTGGGCGCCGCCCTCGAAGATCGCGAGGCCCCGCGCGATGGCGTACTCGATGGGCTGGTAATAGCAGCACTCGAAGTGAAGCAGCGGGACGTACTCGATCGCGCCCCAGTAGCGTCCGTACAGCGAGTGAGCATCACGCAGCAGGAGCGAGGCCGCGATCCGCGCGCCGTCCCTTTCGGCGACGATCATTACGACGTGCTCGCGCAGCAGCGCGCCCAGGCGCAGGAAGAAGTCCAGGTTCAGGTAAGGGCTCGAGCGATGCTCGGCATAGGTGCGCCGATAGCAGCGATTGAAGAATTCCCAGTCCGCCTTCCCCAGCGCCTCGCCCTCGACCCAGCGGCACGCGATGCCGGCCTCGCGCACGCGCCGGCGTTCCTGGCGGATGTTCTTGCGCCGTGCGTGGGAGAGCCGCGCGAGAAACCCCTCGAAGTCGGCGTAGCCGTCGTTTTTCCAGTGGAACTGCACGGTTCGGCGCAGAAGCATCCCGTGCCGGCGAAGCAGTGCGGCCTCGGTCTCGGTCGGGAAGAGCACATGGAGCGAGGAGGTGCGCTTGGCGAGGCCGAGCGCCGCCTCGAGCAGCACCTCGCGCTCCGGGTCCGCGGCAGCGAGCAGACGCGCGCCGCGCACGGGCGTGAAGGGCACTGCGCACAGCAGCTTGGGATAGTAGGCAATGCCGTGCCGCTCGTGCGCATCGGCCCAGGCCCAGTCGAACACGTATTCGCCGTATGAATGCGATTTCGCGTAGAGCGGCATGGCGCCGACGAGCGCCCCGGCTCGCCGCAGGAGCAGGAATTGGGGCAGCCACCCCGCGCGCGGCCCGGCGCACCCGGTTTCGGTCAGGGCGGAAAGGAATTCGTGCCGGACGAACGGCTGCGGTCCCGCGAGGGCGTTCCACTCCTGCGGATCCACGCCGGCCAGGGACTCGACGACGCTGAGGCTTTCCAAGGCGCGGACGATTCTACGGGCGGGGCCGGCCGCGATACAATGAATGCATCCCCGGAGGCGCGAATGAAAAAAATCGAAGCGATCGTTAAGCCCTTCAAGCTCGACGAGGTGCGCGAGGCGTTGTCGGAGGTCGGCGTGACCGGCCTGACGGTGACGGAAGTGAAGGGGTTCGGCCGGCAAAAGGGCCACACCGAGCTCTACCGCGGTGCGGAGTACGTGGTCGATTTCCTGCCGAAAGTGAAGATCGAGGTCGTGGTGGCGAACAACCAGGTGGACTCCGCCATCGACGCCATCGTGAAATCGGCGCGCACCGGGAAGATCGGCGACGGCAAGATCTTCGTCACCGCGGTCGAGCACGTGGTGCGCATCCGCACCGGCGAGACCAACGAGGCCGCGGTTTAGCGGCCTGCTTTAAGAAGGACCAGCACCGCCCCGCCGCCTCCGTGGGCCGCAGGGGCCTGGCAAAACGCCAGCACGTCGTCGCGCAGCACCAGCCACTTCCGCAGCTTCGCCTTGAGCACCGGCTCGCGGTTCCGCGATCCGTGTCCCTTGCCGTGCACGATGCGCACGCAGCGCAGGCGCCGCGCGCTGCAGCGCCGAAGGAATTCACCCACCGAGCGCGCCGCCTCGACGCGATTCATGCCGTGCAGGTCGAGGCCGTCCTCGACGACCCAGTGCCCGCGACGCAGGCGGCGCAGCACCTGGCGCGACAGGCCTTCGCGCAGGTAGACGAGCTCCTCGCCGGTCTCGATCGCGTCTTCGGCGGTGAGCGGCGCCGAGAGCGATTCATGGAGCGCCGCTTCCTCGTCGAGGCGCCTCTGGTGCGCGACCGGGGACGGCAGCGGCCGCTGGAGCGTTCGCCGGCGCGGCGCCGCGAGCGGCTCGACGTCGGCGAACGCGCGCTTCAGGTCTTCGTCATCAGGCCGCGACGGCATCGAGGAATTTCTCCGCGTCGAGCGCCGCCATGCAGCCGGTGCCCGCGCTCGTCACCGCCTGGCGATAGACGTGGTCCTGCACGTCGCCCGCGGCGAACACGCCCGCGATGCTGGTTGCCGTGGCCATGCCGTCCCGGCCGCCGCGCGTCGTGATGTAGCCGTCCTTCATCTCCAGCTGGCCGGCGAAGAGCTCGGTATTCGGCGTGTGGCCAATCGCGACGAAGAAGCCCTTGGCGGCGAGCTCGCGTGGCGCGCCGGACTTCGTGCCGCGGATGCGCACGCCCGTGACGCCGCTCGCATCGCCGAGCACCTCGTCCACCACCGCGTCGAGCTCGAGCGCGATCTTGCCTTCCTTCACGCGCTGCATGAGCTTGTCCACCATGATCTTCTCGGCGCGGAACCGGTCGCGCCGGTGCACGAGCGTCACCTTGCGGCAGATGTGCGCCAGGTAGAGCGCTTCCTCGACCGCGGTGTTGCCGCCGCCGACCACGACCACGTCGTGACCCTTGTAGAAAAAGCCGTCGCAGGTCGCGCAAGCCGACACGCCGCGTCCCATGAATTTCTGCTCGGAGGCGATACCGAGGTACTTCGCGCTCGCGCCCGTGGCGATGATGAGCGCATCGCAGGTGTACGCCGCCGAATCGCCCGTCAGCCGGAACGGACGCGAGCGCAGGTCCACCTTGTTGATGTGATCGAAGACGAGCTCGGTCTCGAACCGCTCGGCGTGCTTCTGGAAGCGCTGCATGAGGTCAGGGCCCTGCACGCCGTCGGCGTCGGCGGGCCAGTTGTCCACGTCGGTGGTGGTCATCAGCTGGCCGCCTTGAGCAATCCCGGTGACCAGGACGGGGCGCAGATTGGCTCGGGCGGCATAGACGGCGGCGGTGTAGCCGGCCGGACCGGAGCCCAGGATAAGCAGCCGTGCGTGACGTTCAGGCATGCAGGATTATAGTCAGCCGCCAGTAGGGAAAACGCGACATAACGATTTGATATGTCCGGGGAATCCTGCTTTAATGCCGCGCGGCTCTGGCGCTGCCGCGAGGGGGAAGGTTGGTCGGTCCAAGGGGAGCCTGGAAGCTATTGCTCGCGGCCATGTTGCCGGCCGCGCTCGCGCTCGCTCAGACGCCGCAGAAGCCGCTGGCGGAAGATTCCCCGCGCTTCGAGATCCGCCGCTTCGTCTTCGACGGCGCGACGCTCGTGCCGCCGGCCGAGCTCGAGGCGAGGACCAAGCCGTTCACGGGCCCGGCGCGCCAGTTCAGCGACGTGCAGCGCGCCCTGGAAACGGTCGAGCGCGCCTACAGCGACGCGGGATGGAGCGCGGTCCAGGTCGTGCTGCCCGAGCAGGAGCTCGAGCGCGGTGAGATCCACTTCCAGATCACCGAGGCGAAGATCGGCCGCGTCATCGTCGAAGGCAACAAGTTCTTCGACGAGGCCAACATCCGCGCGAGCGCGCCGGCCTTGCATCCGGGTGCAGCGCCGAACATCAACGACATCGCGCGCAACCTGCGCGTCGCGAACGAGAGCCCCTCGAAGCAGGCCACCGTCCTCCTGAGGAGCGGGCAGGAGGAAGCCACGGTGGACGCCGTCCTGCGCGTCGTCGACGAAAACCCGAGCAAGTACAGCGTCACCGGCGACAACACCGGCACCAACCAGACCGGCCGCCTGCGCGTCGGCCTCGGCTACCAGAACGCGAACGCGAACGGCCAGGACGGCGTCCTGACCTTGCAATTCGTCACCGCCCCGTACTCCGGCTACAAGGCTACGGGGGGCGAGACCTCGCATCTTTCACTCGTGCCGAGCGGCGACGTGCTCATCTTCGGCGCGGGCTACCGCATTCCGCTCTATGCGTGGGGAGACTCGCTCGACTTCTCCGCCGGCTACTCCAACGTCAACTCCGGGACGGTGCTCGGCCTCTTCAACATCACGGGCACCGGCACCCTGGCGAGCGCGCGCTGGACGCACAACCTCGACAAGATCGGCGACTACGAACACCGCATCGCCTTTTCGCAGGACTGGCGCAGCTACGAGAACAAGGGAATCCGCGCGGCGAACGGCGATCCGACCCAGCTCATCCCGGACATCGTCGTGCACCCGGTCACCGTCCTCTATTCCGGAATCTATCGCCAGCAGGACAGCGAGAGCGCGATCTCCTTCGGCCTGACGAAGAACTACGCCGGCGGCAACGACAGCCTGCGCGAGAACTTCTGCGCCTCGCGCAGCAACGGCATCGGCAAGTGCGGCGACGCCTTCTACGAGATCTGGCGCTGGTCGGTGAGCCACAACCGCGCGCTCCCGGGCGACTGGCAGGCGCGCGTCGCCGCGAACGGCCAGCAGACCCGCGACATGCTGGTCGCGGGCGAACAGTTCGGCATCGGCGGCATGGACTCGGTGCGCGGCTTCCTCGAGCGCGAGATCACCAACGACTGGGGCTACCGCGGCAGCGCGGAGGTCTATACGCCCGATTTCGGCGGCAAGCTCGGCATCGGCGGGGCGCGCACGCGGGCGCTCGCCTTCTTCGATTTCGGGCACGTCGGCCGGAACCAGCCGGCGCCGGCCGAAGCCCACGGGCAAAGCATTTCCAGCTACGGAATCGGCCTACGGTTTTCCCGCGGGACGAACCTGTCGGCGCGCCTTGACTACGGCATCGTGGCCCATCCGGGCGGGGTGGAATTCAATCGCGGCGAGAGCCGCGTCCACTTCAGCGTCTCGTACGTTTTCTGAGCTCGCAGGGTGTCGTCTTGCGGCGACAGCCCTTCGCAAGATTTACGAGGCGCGTCAAGCGCTTGCGGGTCGGCAATTCAGCCCGTTTCTCCTCTGTACGGCGTAAGATGCCGGTCGTGAAATAGTTCCTGATTTCCGGCTGGGACGCAGCGTAGCATCACAACGACACATTCCGTCTTCAGGGACGGCCGCCGAGGGGGTTCAGTGGTTGTAGTTCCGAGCAGCGCAAGCGAGCGGCAGCGCGCCGACGTCCTTCATTCCGCGCCGCGGCGGACCGTGCTTTCGTTCGCCGTCGGGGCCGCATTCGCCGCCGCCGCCCCCCAACTGCTGGCGAATCCGTCGGGTGGGAGCGTCGCCGCGGGAAGCGCCTCGTTCTCCGCCAGCGGCAACACCTTCACGATCACCAACAGCCCCGGCGCGATCATCAACTGGCAGCAGTTCTCGATCGCGAAAGACGAGATCACGCGCTTCATCCAGCAGAACGCCGCGAGCAGCGTTCTCAACCGGGTCGTCTCGCAGAATCCCTCTCTGCTGCTCGGCACGCTGCAGTCCAACGGCCGCGTCTTCCTGATCAACCCCTCGGGCATCACCTTCGGCGCCGGCGCGGTGATCGACGTCGCGGGGTTCGCCGCCTCCACGCTCAACATGAGCGACGCGGACTTCATGAGCGGCCGGATGCGCTTCGTCGGCAACGGCTCGGAAGGCGGCATCACCAACGCGGGCACCATCCGTACCGCCGAGGGCGGCCACGTCTACCTGATTGCGCCGAACGTAGAGAACCAGGCGAGCGGCGTCATCACGAGCCCCAAGGGCGAGGTCGTCATTGCCGCCGGCAACACGGTGGAGCTCGTCAACGCGCAGACTCCGGACCTGCGCGTCGAGTACACAGCGCCCGGCAACCAGGCCATCAACGCGGGCCAGGTCATCGCCTCCTCCGGCAGCGTCGGCATCTACGGCACGCTCATCAAGAACTCCGGCCTTGTCTCCGCAAGCGCCGCCACCATCGGCAACGGCGGCAAGATCGTCCTGAAAGCGGTCAAGGACATTACGCTCGACGCCACGAGCGCCGTGCAGGCGAGCGGCGCGACCGGCGGCAGCGTCACGGTGCAGGCGGACACCGGCACGCTCCTCGCGCAAGGCACGATCGAAGCGAAAGGCGGCGAAGCCAAGGGCGGCGAGATCCAGCTCCTTGGCACGCAGGTCGGCCTCATTGGCACGACGAACGTCGACGCTTCAGGCGATCAGGGCGGCGGCACCGTGCTGGTCGGCGGAAATTTCCACGGTGGAGGTCCGCAGCAGAACGCGTCCATGGTTTATGTGGGCAATGATGTCAGCCTTAAAGCCGACGCCGTCACGAGCGGCGACGGAGGGGGAATCGCTGTTTGGTCCGACAATGGAACGAGATTTTTTGGAACAAACTCCGCGCGCGGTGGTTTGGTATCGGGCAATGGCGGTTTAGTCGAGGTATCGGGCAGAGATTATCTGCTCTACCGCGGGCGAACTGATACGCGCGCACACAACGGCCTCGATGGCCTTTTGTTGCTGGATCCCGATGACGTCACTATCAGCAACAGCGCCACGAGTGCAGATATAACCGACGCTACCGGGCTTTTTGCGCGCAATGACACTACGAACGCTGGCGCCAACGTCTATTGGGGTGACATCGATCGGGATCTCGCGACGACGAGTGTCCAGATTAAGACGAGCAATGGCGGCACACTGTCTGTCTCTGCATCCGGGAATCTTGGAACGGGTGCGTACCAGGCGACTACGGCCACCGACAATCACGATTTGTGGCTGAACTCGAGCGGTGCGTTGAACATCGCCGCCGGTATCAGTTCCGCCGTAAAGACCGGCTACGAATTCACCGGCACGACCATCAACGTCTCGGGAGTGACGATTGCGACAAACGGCGGTCTTGTCAAATTCGATAACGCGATGACTTTGACAGGGAACGCCGTGGTGAATGCCGGCACGGGCACGATCAGCACGGGTGCGATCACGGGCGGTGGGAACGACCTGACGCTGACCGGTGTTGCGACGATCGGTGCGACCAGTGGCGTGGGTGCGTTGGTGGCGAACCAGTCGCTGACCACGACGAGCACGG
>DASRFM010000009.1:0-17446 GCA_035651575.1 Burkholderiales bacterium
GCATTTCATGCTGATCGAGCAGGCGATGGGTACGCCGAGCGGCCGTCCGGCCGGCGCGCGCTACCTGCGGGAGTTCATCGAGGAGATGAAGGCCTCGGGCTTCGTCGCCGCGGCGATCCAGCGCGCCGGCCAGCGCGACGCCGCCGTGGCGCCTGCGGCCGCGAACTGATTCCCGGGGCTAGCGGCAGGCGCCGGGAAGCACGGCGCGCTCGAGCGGCTTCGTGCCGCCGGGATGGCAGCTCCAGCTCGCGCCGCCGTCCGCGGTGCCGAGAAGAAGCGTGCCGCCGCGCAGCTCCGGCGCGATGCCGAAGGACTGCAGGGTGGCCATCACCGTCAGCGTTCCCGGCGACGCATCCTCGGGCGTTCCGTAATAGGTGAGGGACGCTGTATAGCGGCCCGATGTCGTGCGCGCGACATCTTCGAGCGCGTCCGGCCAGCGGCCGCTCGAGGTGTAGTACTCGGCGAGCGGCGCCTTTGCCGCCCACAGCAGGTCGGCGGCCTCGGAAACCTGCGCGCGGGCCGTGTAGCCCACGTAGGCGGGCAGCGCGACGCTCGCGAGCATGCCCGCGATGGCAACCACCACCATCAGCTCGACCAGCGTGAATCCAGCGCGATTGCGGACCATGCCGCAATGTGCCAGTGCCCGGCCGGCACGCTTTGTCCTAGATCAAGGAATGCCGAGTGCGGCCTAGCCGAAGTAGGCCTGGTGCACCTCGGCGTTCTCGGCCAGCTCGGCCGAGCTGCCCGAGGCCACCACGCGGCCCTGCGACAGCACGTAGCCGCGCTGCGCGATGGCAAGGGTCTGGCGCACGTTCTGCTCGACCAGCAGCAGCGTGATGCCGCTCTCCGCGGCGCGCCGGATGACGGCGAAGTTCTCCTTCACGAGGCGCGGCGAGAGCCCGAGGGAGGGCTCGTCGACGAGGAGCAGGCGCGGCGCCGGCATCAGGCCGCGGCCGATGGAGAGCATCGCCTGCTCGCCGCCGGACATGGTCCCGGCAAGCTGCGTCGCGCGCTCCTTGAGCCGCGGGAAGATCGCGAAGACGTTCTCCAGCCGTTTTTCGACGACCGACGAATCCGTTTCCCTGTAGGCGCCCAGGCGCAGGTTCTCGAGCACGGTGAGCTTCGGAAACACGCGCCGGCCCTCCGGGATGCAGGCGATGCCGCGCGCGACGATGTCGTGCGTGCGGCTGCGCGTGATGTCGTGGCCGTCGAAGCCGATCCGGCCGCTGCGCGCCGGCGTGAGGCCCAGGATGGCGCGGATCAGGGTGGACTTTCCGGCGCCGTTCGCGCCGAGCAGGCAGGTGATCGAGCCCGGCAAGACTTCGAGCGAGACGTCGTTCAGCACGTCGGCCTGGTCGTAGCCGACGCGGATCGAGCGGATTTCGAGCAGGCTCATTCGGTTCCCAGGTACGCGGCCTGGACCTGCGGGTCGGCGGCGATTTCCGCGTAGCTGCCTTCGGCGATCTTGCTGCCGTAGTTGAGCACGGCGCAGCGCTGCGAGACGCGCTCGATGACGTTCATCTCGTGCTCGATGATCACGACGGCGAGCGCGGGCAGGCGCGCGCGCACCGCGAGCAGGTCGTCCATCAGCTCGCGCGTCTCCTCGTGCGTCATGCCCGCCGAGGGCTCGTCGAGCAGCAGCAGGCGCGGCTCGGAGACGAGCGCGCGGCAGATCTCGACGCGGCGGCGGTCGATCATGCCGAGCGCGCCGGCGGCGTCGAAGAGCCGCCCGGCGAGGCGCGCGCTGAAGGCGGCGAGGAGGAGGCGCGCCTTCTCCACGTTGTGCTCGATCTCGCGCCTGAGCGCGGCGCGGCGGAAGAGGTTGAAGCCGAGCCCGTGCTGCAGCCGGCGGTGGTTGCCGACCATGAGGTTGTCGAACACCGAGAGCGGCAGGGCGAGGCGCGAGCGCTGGAAGGTGCGGGTGACTCCCGCGCCGTAGATCGCCTGGGGCTTCATCGCGATGAGCTCGGCGCCGCCGAAGCGCGCCGTGCCGGCGGCGGCGCGATAGAGGCCGGTGATGGTGTTGAAGAACGTGGTCTTGCCCGAGCCGTTCGGGCCGATCAGCCCGACGATCTCGCCCGCGCCGACCTGCAGGTCGAGCCGGTCGAGCGCCACGAGGCCGCCGAAGCGCACCGTGAGCCCGCTGCAGGAAAGAAGCGCCTCGCTCATGCGAAATAGCGCCGCGCGCGCCTCGGGATCAGGCCCGCGGGGCGCACCAGCAGGATGGCGATGACGAGCACCGCGTAGAGCAGGAAGCGGTATTCCTGCAGCGCCTGCAGCTTCTCCGGCAGCACGAGCACGATCGCCGCGCCGAGCGCCACGCCCCACAGGTTGCCCAGGCCGCCGAGGAGCACGATCGACACCAGGATGAGCGAGTCGCCGAAGGTGAAGCTGTTCGGCGCGACGAAGCCGGTCATCATGGCGTAGGCCGCGCCGGCGACGCCGGCGAAGAAGTTGCCGAAGGTGAAGGCGAAGATTTTCCAGCGCGCGACGTCGATGCCGAAGACGGCGCACGCCGTCTCGTCGAGCCGCACCGCGTCGAGGCTCAGGCCGATCCACGAGCGCTCGAGCCGGCGCACCAGCCAGAACGCCGCCGCGGCGAGCGCGAAGCCGACGGCGACGTAGTTCGCGTAGAAGGACGCTTCGCCGAGGCCGGTGTTGAGATCCCAGCCGAACAGGTTCATCCCCTTCACCTGCATGCCCTGCGGCCCGCCGAGCGCGTCGTTCACCTCGACGAACGTGCGGAAGAGCAGGCCGAACGCCACCGTGATGAGCGCCGCGTAGTGGCCGCGGGTGCGCAGGATGGGGAGGATCAGCACCGAGCCGACGAGCGCGGCGAGCAGCCCGCCGATCGCGAGCACCAGCAGGTGCGGCAGGTGCGGCCCGAGCACCGCGGACGCATAGCCGCCGACGCCGAGGAACGCGGCGCCGGCGAAGTTCACCACGCCCGCGTAGCCGAATTGCACCGTGAGCCCGAGGCATGCCACGGTATACAGGAGCACCGACGCGAGCATCAGCATGACGAAGTGCTGGTCGTAGAAGAGCGCGACCAGCACGCTGAGCGCGACGAGGACGCCGATCAAGGTGGTTTTCTTATGTTTCTCGAAGGACTCGTTCAGCTTGTGCAAGAAGCCCGTTTTCCCCAACACCGGAACCCCCGCCACCGCGAGCACGATGAGGCCGAGCACGGCCGCCTGGGACTCGGCACGCAGCAGGAACACGGCGTACGCCGTTATCGCGGCGATCGCGACGAGGTTCATACGCGCTCGGCGCTGCGCTCGGCGATGAGCCCGGTGGGGCGCCAGGCCATGAATGCGATCACCGCGGCGAAGGCGAAGACGTCCTTGTAGGCCGAGGGCAGCTGCGGGAACGCCGCCGGCAGCGCCACCGCGCCGATCGTCTGCAGCGCAGCGAAGAGGAAGCCGCCCAGGATCGCGCCGTAGATGTTGCCCAGGCCGCCGACCACCGCGGCGGAGAAGCCGATCACGCCGAGGAGCAGTCCGATCGAGAAATTGATCTCGTTGTAGTAGAGGCCGTTCATCACCCCGGCGAGGGCGGCAAGCGCCGAGCCGAGCGCGAAGGTGAGCAGCACGACGCGCTCGAAGTCGATGCCCATGATGCGCGCGGTCTCGCCGTCCTGCGCCACGGCGCGGATGGCGAGGCCGAGGCGCGTGCGGCTGATGAGGAGGTGCACGCCCGCGATCGCGGCGAGGCCGCCGAGCAGCAGCAGCGCGTTGTCGAGGCGCAGGCTGAAGCTGCCGAGCGCGAGCGAATCCTGCGGCAGCAGCCGCGGAAAAGGCTTCGGGTTGGCGCCCTGCGGGTAGAACAGCCGCACGCATTCGCGCAGCGCCGAGCCGAGCATCAGCGTGAGGAGCAGGGTATTGAGGGGCGGCGAGGTGCGCAGCGGCAGCACGAGGTACCGGGCGATCAGCGCGCCGAGGACCGCCATCGCCGCGGTCGCGACCAGGATCACTACGAAAAGCTGCGCCCAGGGAGAGGTGAAGCCGAGGGCGGTCAGGCCTATGTACGTCGCAAGCCCGGCGAACGCGCCCACGGTGAGCACGTCGCCGTGCGAGAACTTGATGACGTCGAGGACGCCGAAGAACAGCGTGAACCCGACCGCCACCATGGCGTAGATCACGCCGAGCATCAGCCCGTTCGCGACGTACTGCCCGAACAGGCCGATGTTCAAACTACTTCAGCTTGCGCTTGCCGCTGCCGTATTCGCTGTCTTCCCACAGGACCCACTTGCCGTCCTGCACGACGTATTTGGAGATCAGCGGCACCACGTTCTGCCCGGCGTCGTCGAAGCTGATCTTGCCGATGATCGAATCCTTGTCGCGCACGTGGCGCAATTCGTCGACCACCTTCCTGCGGCTCGGGCCGACCTTCTCGATCGTGTCCATCAGCAGGTTCGCCGCCGCGAAGGCGAACGGGCCGTAGGCCTCCGGCCCCTGGTCGTACTTCGCCTGGGCGTACTTGCCGGTGAAGAAGAGGCCCCCGGGCAGCTTCTCCCACGGCGCGCCCTCGATGAACGACAGGCTGCCCTCGGCGAGCTTCGGGCCCAGGCCGTCGATGTAGGAGTCGGACTTGATCCCCGAGGTGCCCTCGAACACCGCGTGGATGCCGAGCTTCTCCATCTGCGAGCGGATGCGCACGCCGATCGGCGTCAGGCCGCCGAAGTAGATGACGTCGGGATTGAGCTCCTTCGCCTTGGTGAGCTCCGCGGTGAAGTCCTGCTGGTCGGCGGTGACGCCGTAGCGCCCGACGACCTGGCCGCCGTATTTCGTGAGGTACTCGGTGAAGTACTTGTCGTGCGCCTTGCCGTAGTCGGTGGTGTCGTGGATGACGACCCAGCGCCTGTACTTCATCCCGGTCATGAACTTCGCCGCGACGTCGTTCTGGTTGATCATCGTGCCGTTCACGCGGTGCACTTCCGGGTACTTGTTGCGATAGGTCACGTCGGGCAGCACCGCGCCCCAGACCACGACCGGGAAGCCGAACTTGTGGTACGTGTCGACGGTCGCGATCGCGGTCACCGAGCAGTAGTGCGTGACGCCGGCGATGATGGAGTTGTCCGAAGCCGCCTTGGTGGCGGCCTGCACCGCGATGTTCGGCTTGCACTCGTCGTCCAGGCTGACGAGCTCGTAGTGGTATTTCGCCTTGGGATCGTCGTTCCGCAGGCGTACCGCCAGGTCGGCGGAATTGCGCCCGCCGATGCCGTTCGCGGAAACGCCGCCGGTGAGCGGCCCGATGAAGGCGATCCTGACGGTCTGCTTGTCCGCCCAGGCGCTGCCCGCGAGCGCCAGGCCGAGCGCAAATGCGGCGGCGAAGTGCGAAATCCTGTTTTCCATGTCCCTTCCTCCTTGAGAATATTGTATTCCGAGGAAGGAGGCCCCCGTGAAACGCCTGCTCGCCCTGTTGGCCCTGCTGCCGGTGCCGCCGCTGCTCCTCGCGGATCCGCCCAAGGAAGTGATGAACATCGTGCGCGCGAGCGACATGGTGCTCAAGGCGAGCCCGCGCGTTCCCGGCATCTCGCAGGTCGTGCTGGAAGGCGACCCGGCGGTTCCGGGAAAGGTCTACGTCGTGCGCAACCGCTTCGCGCCCGGAACCTTCAGCCCGCCGCACTTCCATCCCGAGACGCGCTACATCGTCGTCCTCAAGGGGACGTGGTGGGTCGGTTCCGGGCCGAAGTTCGACAAGGAGGCGACCACGCCGGTGCCTGCGGGCGGCTTCGTGGTGCACCATCCGAACCAGATCCACTGGGACGGCGCCAAGGACGAGGAGGCCGTGGTGCAGATCACGGGCATCGGTCCGGGCACCACCATCCTCGTGGACGAAGCCGGAAGGCCGAAGAAATGAGCGCGCCCCGCCTGAAGAAGCTCGCCCCCGAGGAGATGACCGCCGACCAGAAGAGGGTCTACGAGAGCATCGCCGGCGGGCCGCGCGGCGGCGTGCGCGGGCCCTTTAACGCGCTCCTCAGGAGCCCGGAGCTCGCCGACCGCGCGCAGAAGCTCGGCGAGTACCTGCGCTTCAGCAGCTCGCTGCCGGCGCCGCTCAACGAGCTCGCGATCCTCGTCACCGCGCGCTACTGGAGCGCGCAGTACGAGTGGCACGCGCACGCGCAGCACGCGGCGAAGGCGGGCGTCGAGGCGGCGACGATCTCCGCGCTCGCGCAGGGCAAGCGCCCGCTCGGCATGAAGCCCGAGGAGATCATCGTCTACAACTTCTGCAAGGAGCTGCACGAGGAGAAGGAAGTCGGCGACGACACGTACAAGGCGGCGCTCGAGCGCTTCGGCGAGCGCGGGGTGGTGGACCTCGTCGGGGTCTGCGGCTACTACACGCTCGTCTCGATGGTGCTCAACGTGGAGCGCGCGCCGCTGCCCGAGGGCGTCGCGCCGCCCCTCGCGCCGCTGAAGTAGCGTGGACCTCGTGCGCAACCCGGTGAAGGAGAAGCTCGCGCGGGGCGAGCTCGTTGCCTCCATGACGGCGCGCCTCGTCAGCGGCGTGGAGATCGTGCGCATCGCGAAGAGCGCGGGATTCGACTCGCTCTACGTCGACCTGGAGCATTCGAGCTTCTCGATCCAGAGCACGGGCCAGATCTGCATCATGGCGCTCGAGGCGGGCCTGCCGGCGTTCGTGCGCGTGCCGGCGAATACGCCGGAGTACATCTCGCGGGTGCTCGACGGCGGCGCGCTCGGCGTGATCGCGCCCGGCGTGCGCTCGGCGGCGGAGGCGAAGGCGGTGGTCGCGGCGGCGAAGTACCCGCCGCACGGCGAGCGCGGCCATTCCGCCGGCCTGCCGCATCTGGGCTTCCGCGCGCTGCCGGCCTCCGAGACGATGCCGGCGCTGAACGAAGCCACCATGGTGATCGTGCAATTCGAGTCGGCGGCGGCGCTCGGCGCGATGGAGGAGATCGTCGCCGTGCCGGGCGTCGACCTCGTGCTGATCGGCACCAACGACCTCACCGCCGATCTCGGCATCCCGGGGCAATACGACCATCCGAAAGTGCGCGAGGCCTACGAGCGCACCATCGCCGCGTGCCGCAGGCACGGCAAGCATGCCGGCGTCGGCGGCCTCGGCTCGCGGCCCGACCTCGTCGAGCAGTTCGTGAAGGCGGGCGCGCGCTACGTCTCCACCGGCACGGACCT
Organism: Burkholderiales bacterium; assembly: GCA_035651575.1. Taxonomy (GTDB): domain Bacteria; phylum Pseudomonadota; class Gammaproteobacteria; order Burkholderiales; family SG8-39; genus SCGC-AG-212-J23. The sequence continues at coordinate 7,152 of DASRFM010000009.1, forward strand.
GGGTTTCCTGGTCGCCGAGTGCAGCAAGCGGGCGAGGCAGGTGAAGGAGATACGGATATGAGGTTTTTGGCGTTGCTCGCAGTTCTCCTGCTGACCGAAACCGCTGCTGCGCAGGGCTATCCGGCAAAACCCATCCACCTGATCGTGCCGCTCGTGCCGGGCGGGAACCAGGACATCATGGCGCGCGCGGTCGCGGAGGAGATCTCCAAGGGGCTCGGCCAGCAGATCGTGGTCGAAAACCGGCCGGGGCAGAGCGCCATCATCGGCACGCAGGCGGTGAAGAATTCCGCGCCCGACGGCTACACGCTTCTCTCCACGTCGGTCACTTTCGCGCGCGTGCCGACGCTCGTCAAGGCGGCGAACTACGATCCGGCCAGGGACTTCGCCGGCGTCAGCCTGATCTGCAGCATCCCGCAGGTGCTGGTGGTGAATCCCTCGGTGCCGGCGCACAGCGTGAAGGAGCTGATCGCGCTCGCGAAGGCGAAGCCGGGCGAGCTGACCTTCGGCGGCTCGGGCAACGGCTCGACCGGGCACGTGGCGGCCGAGCTCTTGATGAACATGACCGGCACGAAGCTCACGCAGGTCCCCTACAAGGGCAACGCGCAGGCGCTCGTCGACGTGATGGGCGGGCAGATCACGATGATGTTCGACCAGATCAGCACCTCCATGCCGCACATGCGCTCCGGCAAGGTGCGCGCGCTCGCGGTGACGACCCTGCAGCGCTCGCCGCTTTTCCCCGACCTGCCGACGCTCGACGAGTCCGGGCTGAAGGGCTACGAGGACGTGACCTGGAACGGCTTCGTCGCGCCCGCAGGGACGCCGCCCGAGGTGCTCGCACGGCTGCACGGCGAGATCGCGAAGGCGGTGCGCGAGCCCGCGTTCCACAAGCGCTGGCTCGAGCGCGGCATCGACACCGCGGCGAGCGCGTCGCCGCAGGAGTTCTCCGCGTACATCAAGCGCGAGGCGGACGCATTCGCCAAGCTCGCGCAGGAAGCAGGGATCAAGGCCGACTGATGAAGAAACTTCTTTTCCTGGCACTCAGCGCCGTCTGTGCGGCGGCTCAAGCGCAGTCCTATCCGACGCACCCGGTCCGGCTCATCATTCCGTACCCGCCCGGCGGCAGCAACGACGTGGTCGGCCGCATGATCGCCGCGCAGCTCTCGGAGCGCATCGGCCAGCAGATCGTGGTCGACAACCGCGGCGGCGCGGGCGGCCAGCTCGGCACGCTCCAGGCGGCGAGCTCGCCGCCGGACGGGTACACGCTGCTCCTCATCTCGGTGGCGTACGCGTTCGGGCCGGCGCTCTACAAGGACCTCAAGTACGACCCGCAGACGGCGTTCGCGCCGATCACCATCCTCGGGCGCGGCGCGGCCGGCGTGTGCCTGCATCCTTCGGTGCCGGCGAGCAACGTCAAGGAGCTGATCGCGCTCGCCAAGGCGAAGCCCGGGCAGCTCAACTATGCCTCGGCGGGCGTCGGCAGCCTGCAGCACCTCGCCGCCGCGCTCTTCATGAGCCAGGCGGGCATCGACGTCGTTCACGTGCCCTACAAAGGCGGCGGCCCGGCGATGGCGGACGTGATGGCGGGGCAGGCGCAGATCATCCTGCCCTCGCTCATCCAGACGATGCCGTACATCAAGAGCGGCAGGCTGAAGTGCATTGCGACGACCGGCTCGAAGCGCACCGCCGCAGTGCCCGACCTGCCGACCGTCGCCGAGTCGGGGCTCCCGGGCTACGAGGCGCACAACTGGTGGGGCATGATGGCGCCCGCGGGCACGCCGGCGCCGATCGTCGAGAAGCTCCATGCCACGCTGACGCAGGTGCTCGAATCCAGGGAGACGACCCGGCGCTTCGAGACCGAGGGCGCCGAGGTCGTGCGCATGAGCCCGCAGGAGTTCGGGAAATTCGTGTCGAGCGAGCTCGACAAGTGGTCCAAGGTGGCCCGCGACGTCGGCATCAAGGCGGAATGATGAAAAAGGTTCTCCTGATCCTTCTTTTCGGGCTGGGCGCGCCGGCCTTCGGCCAGGGATTTCCCTCGAAACCGGTGAGGATCATCGTCGCGTTCCCGCCCGGTGGCGGCACCGACATCGTCGCGCGCCTGCTGCAGCCGCGCCTGCAGGAGGCCTGGGCGCAGCCCGTGGTGGTCGAGAACCGCGCCGGCGCGAGCGGCTCGATCGGCACCGAGATGGCGGCGAAGAGCGAGCCCGACGGGCACACGCTCTTCATGGCGACGATGGGCAACATGACCGCGAACCAGCACCTCTACAAGATGTCGATCGACCCGATCAAGGCGTTCGCGCCGATCACCAAGGTCGTGGACGTGCACTTCGTCTTCATGGCGACCCCTTCGCTGCCGGCGAAGGACGTCGCCGAGCTGATCGCGCTCGCGAAGCAGAAGCCCGGCGAGCTCGCCTACAGCTCCTCCGGTCCGGGCGGGGCGCCCCACCTGGCGATGGAGCTTTTCAAGCGCAAGGCGGGAGTCGACCTGCGCCATATCCCCTACAAGGGCAGCGCGCCGAGCCTGACCGACCTGATGGGCGGCCGGGTCCAGGTCACCATGGACAGCCTAGTGCAGTCGCTCCCGAACATCAAGGCCGGGCGCATCAAGGCGCTCGCCGTCCTCAGCCCGCACCGCGTCTCGCTCCTTCCCGACGTGCCGACGGTGGCGGAGACGCTCCCCGGCTACGCGCTGACGAACTGGTTCGGGCTGCTCGCGCCGGCGGCGACGCCGAAGCCCGCGCTCGAGCGCATCTACGCGGATGTGAGCAAGGTCCTCAGGGAGGACGAGTTCCGCAGAAAGGTCGCGGAGCAGGGCGCCGATGTCGTGGGCAACACGCCGGAGGAATTCGGCGCCGCGATGCGCGCCGAGTCGGCGCAGTGGGCGGAAATCATCAAGGCCGCCAACATCAAGGCGGATTGATGCTCGCGTCGGCGGAGAGCGTCCGGCGGCAGATCGAGTCGCTGCTGTCGGCGTGGGGCATGCCCGAGGACCTGGTTCGGATCACCGCGGATGCGATGGTCGAGACCGATCTCGCGGGTGTCGACTCGCACGGAGTCTCGATGCTCATGGACTACGAGAAGTTCAAGAACGCGGGCAAGCTCGACGTCAAGGCGCGCCCGAAGGTCGTGAAGCAATCGCCCGTGACCGGGATGGTGGACGCGGGCGCGGGGCTCGGCCATCCCGCGGCGGTCCTCGGCATGGACCTCGCCATCGGCAAGGCGAAGGCGATGGGCGTCGGCGTCGTCACCGTCTTCAACTCGCACCACTTCGGCGCCGCCGGCTACTACGCGAGGCGCGCCTCGGACGCCGGGCTCGTCGGCCTGGTGACGAGCGCGACGCGCGCCATCGCCATGGTGCCGACGCGCGCGAGCGTCCCGGTGCTCGGCACGAACCCGATCGCCTTCACCGCGCCGACGAAGCGCAACGCCCCCTTCTGCCTGGACATGGCGACGACGACGGTGGCCAACAACAAGATCAAGGTGTACGAGCTGAACGGCAAGCAGCTGCCGCCGGGCTGGATCCTCGACGCGCGCGGCGCGCCGGTCACCGATCCGAAGCTTGCCCGCGAGATCATCTATGAGCGCGGCAAGCACAAGGGCGGCGGCCAAACACCCATCGGCGGCACCGCCGAGATGTCGAGCCACAAGGGCTACGGACTCGGCCTCATGGTCCACATCCTCGGCGGCTGCCTGTCGGGCGCCTCGTTCTCTCCCATAAGGAACCGGACGCAGAAATCGAGCGATCCGGACCGGCTGGGACATTTCTTCCTCGCGATCGACCCCAAGGCGTTCCGCGCCGAGGGCGAGTTCGAGGACGACCTCGACGCGGTGATCGACGTGCTGCACGGCACGCCGCCGCTCGACCCGGAGCGGCCGGTGCTCGTGCCGGGCGACCCGGAGCGCGAGTCGCGCGAGCGCCGTTTGCGCGAGGGAATCCCGATGCCCGATTCGCTGGTGAGCCAGATCAGCAAGATCTGCGAGCGCAGCGGCGTGCCGTTCGCGCTCCAGGAAAAGCGGTGAAGATCTACGTCCTCGACCCGTTTCATCCGGCCGGCCTCGAGTACGCGGCGCAGCACTTCGAGGTGATCCGCTGGGACGACCCGCGCGTGAAGGGCTGGCACGCCGAGGCCGACGGCCTGATGGTGCGCATGTCGCGCGTCACGGCGCAGGACCTGGCGCGCGCGAAGAAGGTGAGGATTATCGGCAAGCAGGGCGTGGGCTACGACACGGTGGACGTCGCCGCGGCGAAGGCGCGCGGCATCCCGGTTGTGCGCACCCCGGGCGTGAACAGCGACGCCGTGGCGGAGCTCGCGATCGCCCTCGCGCTCTCGGCCGGTCGCCGCGTCGCCGAGCTCGATCGCCGCATCCGCGAGGGACTGCCGGTCGCGCGCCCCGACTTCCTCGCCGTCGAGCTCTTCGGCAAGACCGTGGGCGTGGTCGGCGTCGGCAACATCGGCTCGCGCGTGGCGCGCAAATGGCAGGCGGCGTTCGGCTGCCGCGTGCTGGGCTACGACCCTTACAAGAGCGGGCTGCCGTGCGAGCAGGTCGATCGCCTCGAGGCGCTGCTCGCGCAGGCGGACCTCGTCACGCTGCACGTGCCGCTGAACGGCGAGACGCGCCACCTGATCGGGCGGCGCGAGCTCGCGCAGATGAAGAAGGGCGCGATTCTCGTGAACACCTGCCGCGGCGGCGTGATCGACGAGCCGGCGCTTTGCGACGCGCTCAAGGCGGGGCATCTCTTCGCCGCCGGGCTCGACGTCTGGGAGGAAGAGGAGCCGCCTCGCAAGAGCCATCCGCTGCTCGCGCTGCCCAACGTCGTGGCGACGCCGCACGTCGCCGGCAACACCCTCGAGACCCAGGCGCGCAGCTCGATGCAGGTGGCGGTGCAGGTGGTCGATGCGCTGAAGGGCATGCCTCTCAAGGAGGAGAACCGCGTCGCCTGAATGGTCCGCGGAGCAGGGATCGCGGAATAAACGCCTTTAATGGGCGTGCCCCACAATCCTCTCGCACGCAGCACCAGCAAGGCGAAGTGGCAGAGGGGAATATGCTACGGTCTGCAACGCCGTCCACGGTGGTTCGAGTCCACCCTTCGCCTCCACCCCCTAGGTCTTCACGAAAAGCGTGACCAGCGCTTCGGCGCCGCGCTGCGCGCTCCAGTGGCCGTGCAGCCCGTCGTCGAAAGCCGCGCCCGCGGGCAGCGTGTCGGCGGCGTAGAAATGCTCTCCCGGCCTGAAGAGCCGGCTCGTGCCATCGCGCAGGCCGATCTCCATCTCGCCCTGCAGGATGAACACCCACTGCGGCTTCGGCGTGCAGTGCCAGGGGCTGCGGAAGCCGGGCGGGCTGCGGCGCAGCTGGTAGCCGGCCGAGGCGAACACCTCGGAGAGCGCCGTCTGCGGCGTCCCTTCCCCGAGCGCGATCGGCTCCTCGCGCCAGCGGGCACGCCCGTCGCCGTCCGTATACAGCACGGTGCGCGTAAAGACCGGCATGGGTCCGTTCCTTGCATCAGTCATCAGGTCTTAACCCCCCCATCTTTTCTTGTCGAGAGGAGCCCAAGTATGAGTCTTTTGAAGAAAACCGCACTGATCGTTCTCCCCGTCGCCGTCGCCGTCGGCAGCCTCTACGGCTGCAACCGGACCCCGAGCTCCAGCACCGGCGCGAGCGGGACCACGAGCAGCTCGCCATCGAGCACCTCGCCCTCCTCGAGCGCGAGCGGCTCGTCCTCGATGGGCAGCAAGTCGAGCCCGTCGTCCTCGTCCAGCGGCTCGAGCTCCCTGGGCTCCAGCCCGAGCAGCAGCTCGCCGAGCTCGAGCTCCAGCAGCAGCGCGACGCCGCCGAGCTCCAGCTCCTCGGACACGTCGAGCAGCGGGTCGTCGTCGGGCTCCAGCGCCACCAGCCCTTCGAGCTCCAGCCCGAGCTCGTCCAGCTCCAGCGACACGACGAAGAAACAGTAGTCCCCGCCGCAGGCGTCGCTACTGGGCGACGAAGAGCGCCGCGAGGCGCTCGGGGTCGCCCAGCAGCTCGCGGCTGGGCCCCGAGTAGGCGGCGCGGCCGCGGTCGAGCACGAGGGCGCGGTCGGTCACCTCGAGGGCGAGCTTCGCCGACTGCTCGACCAGCACCATCGCGAGCGAGTCCTCGGCGATCAGGCGCTTGAGCGCCCGCAGCAGCGTCTCCACGATGATGGGCGCGAGCCCCTCCAGCGGCTCGTCCATCAGGAGCAGCACCGGATTACCCATGAGCGCGCGCCCGATCGCGAGCATCTGCTGCTCGCCGCCGGAGAGCTGGTTGCCCATCGCGGCGCGGCGCTCGTTCAGCCGCGGGAAAAGGTCGTAGACGCGCTCGAGCGTCCAGCGCCCCGCGCGCCCCGCGACGGTGAGGTTCTCCTCCACGGTGAGGGAGGGGAAGATGTCGCGTCCCTGCGGCACGTAGCCGATTCCCAGGCGCGAGCGCGCGTAGACCGGCTGCCGCTGAATTTCCCGGCTCTTGAAGCGGATCGTTCCGGCGTGGAGCGTGGTGTGGCCCATGATGGTCGCGAGCAGCGTCGTCTTGCCGACGCCGTTGCGGCCGAGCACCGAGAGCGTGCCGCGCTCGGGAAGGGCGAGCGCGATGTCCTCGAGCGCCACGGTCGGCCCGTAGCCGGCGCGCAGGCCGTCGATCCGGAGGATGTCACCCCGTAACGGCAGGACGTCAGGCATGCAGCTCGCCGAGGTAGACGTCGCGCACGCGCTGGTCGCGCATCACTTCTTCCGGGGTGCCCTCCGTCAGCACCGCGCCGGCGGCGAGCACCGTGATGCGGCGCGCGAAGCGCCGCACGAGATCCATGTCGTGTTCGATGATGAGGATCGCGATCTGCGCCGGCAGCGCCTGCAGCACCTCGACGATGCGCGTGGACTCGTGCGATGGCACGCCGGCGGCCGGCTCGTCGAGCAGCAGGACGCGCGGCTTCATGCCGAGCGCGATCGCGATCTCGACCAGGCGCTGCTTGCCGTAGGGCAGGTCGGCGACGCGGCGCAACGCGTCGGGCTGCAGGCCGAGCTGCGCGAGAAGCGCGCCCGCCTCGTCGATCACTTCCTTGTGCGTGCCGGCCGGGCGCCACAGCCGCGTCGCGAGGCCGCATCTTTCGGCCACCGCGAGCGCGACGTTGTCGAGCACCGGCAGCTCGCGGAACAGCGTATTGATCTGGAAAGTGCGGCCCACGCCGCGCTTCACGCGCGCCGCCTGCCCGAGGGTCGTGATCTCCTCGCCATTCAGGAAAATCGCGCCGGAGCTCGGCGCGAGCCGGCCGGTGAGCATGTTGACGAAGGTCGTCTTGCCGGCGCCGTTCGGGCCGATGAGGGCGTGGCGCGCCCCCGGCTCGAGCCGGAAGTCGATGGCGTCGGCGACGGTCAGCGCGCCGAAGCTCTTGCAGAGCTTCCGGGTCTCAAGAGCGAAAGGCATTTGTCCGCCAAGCCAAGGATGCCGCCAGGGGCGAAGAGCACGACCGCGACAAGCAGCAGGCCGATGCCGAAAAACCAGTATTCGGGAAATTCCTTCGCCAGAAGCTCCTGGACGATGAGGTACACCACCGGGCCGATGAAGGCGCCGTAGAGCCGGCCGACGCCGCCGAGGACCAGCATCACCAGCAGCTCGCCCGAGGGCTCGAAGCCGAGCACGTTGAGGCCGACGAACTGGTTGACCTGCGTGAGCAGCGCGCCGGCGATGCCCGCCAGCAGGGCCGAGAGCGTGTAAACGAGAAGCAGCCGCCCGTACACCGGCGCGCCGATCGCGTGCATCCGCGTCGCGTTCTCGCGAATGCCGGTCAGCATCGCCCCGAAGGGCGAGTAGATGACGCGCCGCACCGCGTACCAGGCGACGAGCAGCACCGCGAGGCAGTAGAGGAAGGCGGTGCGGCCGAAGAGGTCGAACTTGAACACGCCGAGGATCGGCGCCACGACCACGCCGGAGAGGCCGTCGGCGCCGCCGGTGAGGCTGCTCGCGCTGTTCGCGATCTCGAGCACGATGGAGGTGATCGCGAGGGTCAGCATGAGGAGCGTCAGGGCGCGCGTGCGCAGGATCACCGCGCCGGTCGCGACGCCGAGGAGCGCCGCGGCGCCGCCGGCGGCCGCGAGCTGCAGGAAGGGGTCCGTGACGCCCGCCTTCGCGCCCAGGATCCCGGCGACGTACGCGCCCAGGCCGAAGAAGGCGCTGTGGCCGAGGGTGATGATGCCGGCATAGCCGAGGATGAGGTCGAGCGACAGCGCGAACAGGATGTAGACCAGGATGCGCGCGCCGAGCGCGAGGTACTCGGGCAGTAGGAAGAACGCGGCGAGCGCGGCAATCCACGGCAGCGCCTCCTGCCAGCGCAGGCGCGCATCGACGGTGTAGCCGCCCGCGTGCGCGATCACCGGCGCACCCCGAAGAGGCCCATCGGCCGCCACAGCAGCAGCGCGATGGTCGCGGCGTAGACGAGGAATGCGCCGAACTGCGGCACCCAGTACTTGCAGGCGGTGTCGGCGATGCCGATGAGGAGCGCGGCGAAGAACGGCCCCCGCAGGCTGCCGAGCCCGCCGACCGCCACCACGATGAGGAAGTACGCGAGGTGCTCCGAGGGGTAGGTCCAGTCCACCGGCAGGATGTCCGCGCCAAGCGCGCCGCCGAGGCCGGCGAGGCCGCTGCCGAGCGCGAAGGTGAGCGTGAAGAGCCGCGGCGTGTCGATGCCGACCGATTGGGCCATCGCACGGTTGTCCACGGCGGCGCGCACCATGGCGCCCCAGCGCGTGCGCTCGACGCCGAACCAGAGCGTCAGGATCATCAGCGCGCTGAAGAGGATGAGGAACACGCGGTAGGTCGGGAAGTCGCGCCCGAGCACGTGCACCTGGCCCTTGAGGTAGCCGGGCAGGAACACCGGCGCGGCGAGCGTGCCGTAGATCGCGCGCGCCACGGCGATCGCCATGAAGATGAGGCCGATGGTGAAGAGCACCTGCGCGAGCTCCGGCGCGCCGTAGAGCCGCGAGTAGAGGGTTTTCTCCAGGAGCGTGCTGGCCGCCCCCACCAGCAGGAACGACAGCAGGAGCGCGAGCGGGAAGGGCACGCCGAAGCGGCCGAGCGCCGTGGCGAAGACATATCCGCCTGCCATGGCGAAGACGCCGTGCGCGAGGTTGATGAATCCCATCAGGCCCATCGTCACCGACAGGCCGACGGAGATCACGTAAAGAATCATGCCGTAAGCGACGCCGTGGAAGGCGACGCTTACGAGCGATGAAGCTAGCTCACCCAGACGTCGTTTTTCTTCGGCTCGTTATTTCTTCTGCAGCTCTTTCCACGGGTCCTTCTCGGCCGCGCTGAGCGTCTCGAGCTCGACGTTCGCGAGCTGGCCGTCCACCTTCTTCACCTCGCGCAGGTACTCCGGGTTGATGATGTCGCGCGTCTCCGGGTCGATCGCGATCGGACCCCGCGGGCTGTTCGGGTCCTTGAAGTGCTTGAAGATTTCCATCGTCTTGTCGGGGTCGAGCCTGCCTTTCTGCTGCTTGATCGCCTCGACGATGGCGGCCGCGCCGTCGTAGGCGCCCACGGCGACGAAGTTCGGCGTCTCGTTCGCGCCGTACTCCTTCTTCCAGGCCGCGACGAAGGCCTTGTTCGCCGGACGCGTCGCGGCGGCAGAGTAGTGGTGCACGGTGATGACGCCGAGCGCGACCTCGCCCATGTTGGGCAGCTCCTCGTCGGTGGTGATGTCCCCCGGACCGATCAGCTTGATGCCGGCCTTGTCGAGGCCGAGCTCGGAGAAGTTCTTCATCACCGCGGTCGCGGTCTTGCCGGCCGGGATGAACACCATGAGCGCATCGGGCTTGGCATCCTTGACGCGCTGCATGTACGCCGCCCAGTCCGGATTCTGCAGCGGGGCGCGCACGGAGCCGAGCATCTTGCCGCCGCCGGCGGTGAACGCCTTGGAGAAGCCTTCTTCGGAGTCCCAGCCGGGGCCGAAGTCGCTCACCAGGGTGTACGCGGTCTTGAACTTCTTCGCCGCCCACTGGCCGAGCGGGTAGCTCGACTGCCACAGCGTGAAGGACGTGCGCACCATGTAGGGCGACTTGGTGGTGATGACCGACGTGCCCGCGTTCATGATGACGAAGGGCACCTTCGCCTCAGTGGCGATCGGCGCCATCGCCATCGCGTTGGGCGTGAAGATCACGCCGGCGAGGAGGTTCACCTTGTCGCGCACCACGAGCTCCTGGGCGAGCTGGCGCGCCTTGTCCGGGTTCGGGCCGGTGTCGTCGCGCGTGATGAGCTCGACCTTGACGCCGCCGAGCTCCTTCTCGTGCTGC
>DASRFM010000010.1:0-8057 GCA_035651575.1 Burkholderiales bacterium
GTGATCTCGTCGTTGATCTCGAGCGAGCGGTCGTCGAAGTTGCTCGAGCCGATCGCGCACCAGGTGCCGTCGACCGCCAGCACCTTCTGGTGCAGGAGCGTGCGCTGGTATTCGAAAATGCGTACGCCCGCGGCGAGGAGGACGTCGAAGTTGCGGTGCGCCGCGTGCTGCACGAACGGCATGTCGGAGGCGGCGGTCGCCGGCACCATGATGCGCACGTCGACGCCGCGCTTCGCGGCGCGGCAGAAGGCGTCGAGCGCCGCCGGCCCCGGTATGAAGTACGGGTTCTGGAGGTAGATGCGCTTTCGCGCCATGCACAGCACGAGGTGATGCAGGATCTTCACCGCCGGTGCCGCGCCCGAGGGCTTGGCGCGCGCGATGTGCATGGTGACGTCGCCCGCGGCTTCGAGGCGCGGGAAGACGCCCTCGCCGACGAAGAGCTCGCCCGTCTCCTCGACCCAGTTCTCGCTGAAGCACGCCTGTGCCGCGTGCACGATCGGGCCGCGCAGGCGCACCGAGAGGTCGCGGAAGTGGTCGCGATCCTGCGCCTCGCCCAGCCACTGGTCCTTGACGCAGTGGCCGCCTACGAAGGCGACGCGGCCGTCGATCACCACGAGCTTGCGATGGTCGCGCTCGTTCTGCAGGCCGAGGTTGCGCAGGCGCCGCGGATGGAAGAGCTGGAACTGGCAGCCCGCGGCGATCAGCTCGCGCGGCGCCGCCTTGCCCATCTTGTCGCCGCCCGAGGCGTCGACCAGCACGCGCACCTCGACCCCGGCGCGCGCGCGCTCGGCGAGCGCCGCGGTGACGCGGCGGCTGAGCTCGCCTTCTTCCCATAGGTAAGTTTCGAAGTGAAGCGAGCGCTCGGCGCGCGCCATGTCGGCGAGGAGCGTGTCGAAGAAGGCGCCGTTTTCGAACAGCTCGACCGAGTTGCCCTCGACCATCACCGCGTGCGTCAGGCCGGCGAGCGAGGGCAGGAGCTCCGCGAGCGGCGCGTTGCTTTTGATGCGCAGGCGCGGCTCGCGGTGGCGCTTGATCGACCAGATGACGATCGCGAGGAAGATGACGACGCAGACGAGGAAGATTTCGAGCAAGCGGGGTGGGCCTATCAGTGCAGTGCAGTAGAGCGCCATTGTCGGCTTCCTGACGTCAGCCGTCAGTGGCCCGCTCGGCCGGGCACATCGCTTGCAAGCAACGGGAGCCCTTACCGACTAAAGGAAGCACCATGTCCGTTCCAAGCGCCACCCTCGCCGCCGAATCGCGTCGCGGCTCGCTCGCTTTCGACCCCGCCGGCACCTCCGGCGCGAGCGCCGTTTCGTGGGCGGCGATCTTCGCCGGCGCCGCCGCGGCCGCCGCGCTTTCGCTCATCCTGCTGGTGCTCGGCACCGGCCTTGGCCTCTCCTCGCTCTCGCCCTGGGCGAACGAGGGTGCGAGCGCGAAAACGCTCGGCATCGGCACCGCCGTGTGGGTGACCTTCATGCAGCTCGCCGCCTCGGCACTGGGGGGCTACCTCGCCGGGCGGCTGCGCACCAAATGGGTCGACGTGATGCTCGACGAGATTTCCTTTCGCGATACCGCGCACGGCTTCCTCGCGTGGGGCGTGGCAACGCTCGCCACCGCGGCGTTCCTCAGCTCGACGGTGACTTCGCTGGTGAGCACCGGCGTGCAGGCCGGGGCCTCGGTCGCGGGCGGCGCCGCCAAGGCCGTCACCACCGGCGCGAGCGCCGGCGCGGCGTCGGCGGGAGCCGAGGCGGGCAAGTCCGGTGGCGAGACGAGCGAGGGCGGGCCGATGGGCTACTTCGTCGATTCGCTCTTCCGCAGTCCGAAGGCGCGCAGCGGCAGCAGCAGCTCGGAGTCCTCGAACGCCGAGGTGACGCGCATCTTCGCCAACGCGGCCGCCTCCGGCAAGCTGCCCGAAGAAGACGCGCGCTACGTCGCGCAGGTCGTGTCGCAACGCACCGGCCTCTCGCAGCAGGAAGCCGAGAAGCGCGTGAACGACACCTTCGCCCAGATGCAGGCGAAGAAAGAGCAGGCCGAGAAGGCGGCGCGAGAAGCCGCCGACAAGGCGCGCAAGGCCTCCGCCCTGGCGTCGCTGTGGCTCTTCATCTCGTTCCTGATTGGCGCCTTCGTCGCCAGCCTTAGCGCCGTGTACGGCGGGCGGGCGCGCGACGCCTGAGGTAATCCGGGATCAGACCCCTGACGAGGGGTCCGATCCCGTTGCGGCTTAGGGGACGGTGCGGCGGCGGCGGAAGAAGTTGACGATCGCGAGCAGGATGATCGCGCCGAGGAACGAGACGAGGAGCGAGCCTGCGCTGAAATCGCCCTGGTTGATCGTGCCGGTATGGAAGAGCGGCGCCAGCAGCAAGCCGCCAAGGAACGCGCCGACGATGCCGACCACGATGTTGAGGATGATGCCCTGCCTGTCGTTCGTCTTCATGACGATGCTCGCGAGCCAGCCGAGGACGCCGCCGACGATGAGCCACAAAATGAAAGTCATAGATTGCTCCGTATCCGTGCCCGCGAACAGCGGGCTGCCATTCGGCCCGGGCGAGTGGGCACGCGCAATTGCCATGCCGTTGCCGTCAGCCGATGGCGCGGGTCGCTGGGGCGCTACGCGAAAAACATGGAGAGCTGAATTACGGCAGCGGCTTGTGCGCCGCCTGGCTCTTCTGCAGCGAGCGCATCAGTTCGCGCCAGGAGCGCTCGCGCGGGCGCGGCGGCAATGCGGCGGCGCTCGCGTCGATCGGTATGACGTTGGCTGCGGCCGGGGCTTCCGGCTCGCTGATCATGTAAAGCTCTGAACGCTTTTGCATCACGCCTCCCCGCTCGGCGCGGGCCCGGCAGCCGCGACGCTGGCCGCGCGCTTGATGGCCGCGGCGGCGTTCGCCATGAGGGCGACGCTCGCCTGCATCCACATCCATGTTTCTCGGTTCATCGGGTCCTTCCTGCTTTCGGTGCGGCGGATCGACGGGAGCATGCACTTGCGTGCACGCTCCCGCGCCTCCTCCTCAGCTCTTGCTCGCCGGCTTTTTCTCCACCTGCTTCGACTGCCAGTCGGAGATCTGGCGCTCGGCGTCTTCCTTGTTCAGCGCATAGGCCTGCTGCACGCTCATCGAGAGCTGCTCGCGCTTGCCCTGCGTGTCGTTGATCTGCTTGTCGGAGAGCTTGCTCCATTGCTGCTTGGCGTTGGCCTTGAAGTCGGCCCAGCCGGTTTCGATGTTGCTCCAGTTCATGATGCTTCCTTCGCGTTGCGTTGACGTCCGATCCCGCCAGAGGGGGCGGGCAGTACTGCGTCGCGGGAGAGGTGCTGAAGGGTCGCCGGTGAGGCGGTGACAACGGGTTACTTCCGGAACACGTCCCACCATACGCGCTCGGTATCATGCGCGCAATGTATTTCGGCGGCGGCGCGATGCCCCCATGACGATGCCGGTCGAGTTCATGCGCGCGATCTCGCGCGAGGCGGTCAATGCGCTGCCGATCAAGCGCTACGAGGGCGAGGTGCAGCTCGTCGCCTCGCGCGAGGACGCCGAGCGCGCGGCGGCCGATTTCGCCGCGGAGCGCGTGGTGGGCTTCGACACCGAGACGCGGCCCGCCTTCCGCGCGGGCGTGAGCTATCCGCCGGCGCTCGTGCAGGTGGCGAGCAGCCGCGCGGTGTACCTCTTCCAGCTCGCGCGCGCGGATTTCTCGGCGGTGCTCGCGGCGCTCGTCGGCTCCGCGGACACGGTGAAGGCGGGCGTCGGCCTCGCCGACGACGTGCGGCAACTTCGCAAGGTGTTCGAGCTCGCGCCCGCCGCGCTCGTCGATCTCGGCGCCGTGGCGCGCGGCCAGGGCATCGAGAAGTCGGGCGTGCGCACGCTCGCCGCGCTCTTCCTCGGCATCCGCATTCCGAAGGGCACCAAGACCTCGAACTGGGCGGCGCGCACGCTCTCGCCGCAGCAGATCGCTTACGCCGCGACTGATGCGTGGGCGTGCCGCGAGCTCTACCTGCGCTTCGCGGAGCTCGGGCTGGTGGCTACGGCACGAGGTCAGCTTGCGTGATCTTCGCGAGCGCGGCGGGGACTTGCTTCGCTCCCAAATCGGGAGCTATCATTCCCACAATGGGATCGAAGGCTCCCAGCCTGGGCGAAGTGCTCTTCGGCAAGACGCAGCGCCGGGTGCTGGGTCTGCTGTTCGGCGATCCCGAGCGCAGCTATTTTGCGAACGAGATTGTGCGCCATGCCGGCTCGGGCATCGGCGCTGTGCATCGGGAGCTCGCGGCGCTTGAGGCCTCGGGCCTCGTGTCCGCCACCCGCGTCGGCAACCAGAAGCACTATCGCGCGAACCGCGCCTCGCCGATCTTCGAGGAGCTGCGCGGCATCGTGCTCAAGACCTTCGGCGTTGCCGGGCTTCTGCGCGAAGCGCTCGCCCCGCTCGCGGCGAAGATCACCGCGGCTTTTATCTACGGCTCGGTCGCCAAGGCGACCGACACCGCCCGGAGCGACATCGACGTCATGGTGATCGGCGATCGCGTCTCCTACTCGCAGCTGCTGGAAGCGCTGACCGCGGCGGAGCGGCGCCTCGGCCGCAAGGTGAATCCAACGGTCTACAGCCAGGCTGTGCTGCATCAGCGTCTTGCGGGCGGCAATGCTTTCGCAACGCGTGTCATCGCAGGACCAAAGATCTTCGTTATTGGATCGGAAGATGCCCTCCGACCCGCTACGAAAGCTCGTCGACGCAAAGCAGCTCAAGGCTGAGCCGCCCGATCGCCAGGAGTTCGAGAACCTCGTCCGCTCGGGGCGCTCCAGGCTAGCGGACGCCTGCCGCCCGGACAACTCGTGGGAGAGTCGGTTCGATCTTGCTTACAACGCGGCGCATGCGCTTTCTCTGGCTGCGCTACGACGTGCGGGCTATCGCTCCGCGAATCGCTACCTCGTTTTTCAATGCCTGCCGCATACACTTGGACTGAAGGCGACCGACTGGCGTGTACTCGCGCTAGCGCATGAGCGGCGTAACGCGGCGGAGTATGGCGGCGAATACGACGCGGATGAGCGCTTGCTCGCTGAAGTGATCCGTGTGACGAAGGCAGTCCTTGCAAAAGTGGAGCAGGCCGGGCCGCCCCAATAGCGCATCGGAAACCCGGGGCCTGATGGGTCGTCTGACCCCAGCTAGCGGACAAGGTCTGCTTCCAAAGGCTCCGTAAGAGCGGCCACGGTGTCGAGCGCGGGCAGCGCCTCCTCCCCGATTCCCTGCAGGTCGCCGACCACGCTGAGGAGCCCGTCCTGCAGGCGCGTGAGGCTCGCCTCGCGCTTTTTCCAGATGCGCGCAAAGGCCGCCTTCTCGGCCTCGAGCTCCTCGCGCATGGCGACGAAGCCGTCGTAGAGGGACTTGAGCCTCTGCCCGAACTGCGGGCTGCAGATGTAGTTGTAGAGGAGCTCCATCTTTTCGCTGCGTCCGACGTTCGCCTGGCGCTGCTTGGCGAGCTCGACGAGCGCCGCGCGCAGGCACTCGGCGAGCGGCCGTGCGGCGTCCGCGCGCGTCACCCAGACGTCGGATTCGCGCAGGAATGGCTCGCGCGCATCCCTCGGCATGGCGGAAGTGACGATGACGGCGAACTCGGCGCCGATCTCCTGCTGCTCGTCCTTCAGCTTTCGCAGCCACGCGCTTTGCCAGCTCTTCGTCTGCTTCGCTTCCCAAAGGATCGTGCCGCACACGAGACCCGAGGGTGAACGCACGCGCTGGATCAGGTCCGCGCCGTTCATGCCCTTCGGCACCGGCAGGATCTCGTCCAGCGGGAAGGCGCTCTTCAGCATCGCTTCGAGCGAGAGCTCGTGCGCCTCGCCCTGCAGCTGCTGCGAGCCCTGCTCGAGCTTTCGCTTCAGGTCCGCCGCCTCGCGCTGCGCGGACTCGAGCTGCGCCTTCCACTGCGCCTCGCGGCGGCTCACCTCCTCTGTGGCCTGCGAGCGCGCCTGCTCCTCGATGCGCTTCCTCTCGGCGTCGAGCTTGCGCTGGTATTCGAGCTCCTGGTTCTTCTTCGCGTCATCGAGCTCGCGTAGCTGGCGGCGGAGCGCGAGCTCATCGTCGCGCTGGCGGGCCATGGCGCGCTCCTTCGCGGCGAGCGCCTCGGCAGCCGCTTTCGCCTGGACCTCGTACTGCGCCCTCGCCTCGGCGGTGAGCCGCGCTTCGAGCTCCTTGCGGCCCGCGGCCACCGCGCGCTCGAACTCGCCGGCGTGGCGCTCGATCGCGTGGCGCGAGAGACCTTCGGCGAGCGGGAAGCGATGGCTGCACTTCGGGCAGGCGACTTCTTCGGCGGCGGCGATGGTGATGGTGCGTGGCATGGCAGCTCCCAAAAAAATCGGGGTCAGACCCTGAACCGTGGAGAAGCGAACATCAGGGTCTGACCCCAAGCCCCCTAGCGGGGGATGCGGCGGGTGCGGTGGCCGACGGTGATGACGGCGCCGTCGGAGCCGAGGATCGCGTAGCTGTTGCGCACGCGCTCGGCCTCGGCGGCAAGCGCGGCGCGGGCGTGCTTGTCGAAGTAGACGATGTCGCAGCCGCCGCCGGCGCGGGCGACGCGGCCATGGTCGAGAAGCGCCTCGAGCATCTCGGGCCGGATGCCGCGCTGCTGCATGCGGGTCTTGGCGTGGCGGGTGAGTTCCATGGGCACCTCCTTCTCTGGTGCCCATTGTTGCGAGGTCAGTGGCTCAGGGGGTGAGCCTGGACTGCTCGGGTAGCGGTGCGCTCAAGGTGTTTCCACAGCTAAAAAACACTGTCGGTGCGCCTGACAGTCAGTTGCCTGTCAGATGCCAACCTATTGATCGGAAAACGAGGCGCGCCCTAGCGCGGTCTTTGCTTCGGCTGCTGCGGGGAGAAACCAATGGTCGAACTCAACTCTGTTCGTGAAGCACTCGCGCGTGCCGCTTTGACACTCGCTTTTGCCTTAGGGCCAACCGCCGCTCTCGCAGGCGCCGTGTTCGTGAGCGGGCACGACGCCGATTTCCATGCGAGCCTCGGGCCGAATCTGCTCGGGGCGCAGGACACGCTCAACCAGGCGCTCAACTTTACGCGCCAGGGCAATACGGCGCCGATCCTCGTCATCCAGAGCGATCTCAGCAACATCAGCCTGAGTGACCACACGGACTCGGTGCTGGGGCTGATCGCGGCCGGATGGACGGCGTCAAGCGCGCCCGGCGGCAAGCATTACGTGATCGTCAATGCGGCGGCCTTTGCGACGGTAGACCTGTCGCTCTACAGCACGCTCTTTGTTCCCTCGGATCACGGCGGCACCCTGACCGGCAACGACCTCCAGGCGCTCGACAACCGCTCCGCCGACATCCTCGCCTATGTGAATGGCGGTGGTGGCCTGGTGGCCTTCGCCGAGGACGGCTTTCACCAGCCCGCGACATCGGGCCCGCAGCCGGCGGTGTTTGGCTTTCTGCCATTTCTGGTAACGAGCGCGCCGCAGGGTGAATTCGAGAGCGGCAACACCTTGACGCCCTTTGGCATGTCGCTCGGGCTGACCAATTCCGACATCAATGCCAATTTCTCGCACAACATCTTCACTGCGACCGGCGGGATGCAGGTCGTCGACGTCGACGCCGGCGGCGAGATCCTGTCGCTCGCCACGCTGCAGCAGATCACGCCGATCGGCGTGGTGCCGGAGCCGGCGACCCTCGCGCTACTCGGCATCGGCCTCGCCGGACTGGCGTTCAGGCGACGGCGCGCCGCGAGCTGAGGACGAGGGTATCGCGCGCTGCGACGATTCACGTCGGCGAGGAGCTTGAGGAGGCGCCGGCGATCGAGGCCGCGCTGCGTGGAACGCAGGCGCAGCGCGGCCATCAGCGGGCGCAGGGCGCCCGCGATCATCGCCGCACCCGCTCGGCGAGCCAGAGGCACGCCCAGAGGAGCGCGGGCGCGAGGGCAAACACCAGATCGATCGGGATCATGTCGGGGACAGTACTGCCCGGGGTAGCTCAGGGCGTGACACCGCCGTCGTCAACGGCCTGTAATCCAGGCGGCGTAGCTTTTGCGGCACGCCTCCTGCCTTCAGGGGGCATGGAGAACAAGATGGACGCCATGCAAGC
>DASRFM010000011.1:0-88289 GCA_035651575.1 Burkholderiales bacterium
TGCGCGGCGCGGTCGTCCTCGCGCGCGGCACGCGCGGCGGGCGCGCCGGCCTTGCCCGGCTCGGCCTTGGAAAGACGCAGACGATCTTCCGCTGCCGCGGGCGGCACGGCGGCCGGCTTCGGCTCGATGCGTCCCGCCACCTCTCTTTGTCCCGCAGCCGCCTCGGCGCTCGTCGGCGCCGCGGCAAGGCGCGAGCGGTACTGGGCGAACTCGGCCATGTGCGAGCGCACGAGCTCGTTCGCCTCCTCGGGATCGACCCCGCCCGATTCCTGCTCCGAGGGAATGTTCAGGATCCGGCCGGCGCGCACGAGATTGACGTTCTTGCGGATGAAGGCGTCCTCGTTCGCGCGGTAGATCGAGATCAGCATCTGGTTGAGCGACACGCCGGGGGCCATGTGCTCGCGCGCGATCTTCGCGAGCGTGTCGCCCTTCTTGACCTCGTAGGTCGCGGCCGGCGCCGCGGCGGGCGCTGGCGCGGCGGCGAGCGGGCGCTGCTCGACCGCGGGTGCGGCGGGCGCGGGCGCGGGTTGCTCCGCGGGCTTCTCGGCCGGCCGCGGCGCGGGCGCGCTCGGCGCCTCGGCGAGCGCCGGGCCCTTGTATTCCGGCGGGTCGAGCAGGAACGTGTACTCGCGCACGAGCCGCCCGGTGCTCCATTGCAGCTCGACCAGCATGTCGAGGAACGGCTCGTTCACCGGCTGCGTCGTCGTCAGCCGCAGGACCGGGTGCCCGTCCTTGCGCTGCACTGCGAAGCGAACGCTCGAGAGCGCGGAGTTGTAGTCGATGCCGGCCTGCTTGAATGCCTCGGGGGTCGCGAGCCGGGCGGTGAGGCCGTCCTCCTCGCCGGGCTGCGCCACGATCTCGATCTCCGCGTTGAGCGGCTGGCCGAGCGGGGAAAGCACCGTGAGCTTGCCGAGCCCGGCCGCGTGCGCGATGAGCGGCGCGACGATGGCTAACGCGGCCGCGACGATTGCGCTGGCGATCGATCTACCCACGATGGCTTCGCCCCCTGTTTATTGTGGTGCCGGACCGGCTAACATAACACCATGCAGTTACGCTGGCAAATCAAGAATTTCCGTGCGTTTTCTCACCTAATTAGCCGCGGATCCCGGCGTCCAGCAGGATGCGCAGCATGCGCCGCAGCGGCTCGGCGGCGCCCCAGAGGAGTTGGTCGCCGACGGTAAAGGCGCAGAGGTACTCCGGCCCCATCGGCAGCTTGCGCAAGCGCCCGACCGGCACGGAGAGCTTCCCGCCCACCGCCGCGGGGGTGAGCTCGGCGAGCGATTCCTCGCGGCGGTTGGGCACGACCTTCACCCATTCGTTGCCCTCCGCAATCATGCCCTCGATCTCGTCGAGCGGCAGCGCGCGCCTGAGCTTGATGGTGAGCGCCTGGCTGTGGCAGCGCATGGCGCCGATGCGCACGCACACGCCGTCCACCGGGACGGCGTTGCCGTTGCGTCCGAGGATCTTGTTCGTCTCGGCGTGCCCCTTCCACTCCTCTCGGCTCTGGCCGTCGCCGAGGTCCTTGTCGATCCACGGCAGGAGATTGCCGGCGAGGGCCTGGCCGAAGTTGTCCCTCGGCAGCCGCGGCGAGCGCAAGGCGCCGCCCACCGCCCGGTCGATCTCCAGGATGCCGGCAGACGGATCGGCGAGCAGCGCCTTCGCGCTGTCGCCGATCGCGGCCATCTGCGCGACGAGCTCGCGCATGTTGGCGGCGCCGGCGCCGGAGGCGGCCTGATACGTCATGCTGGTGAGCCATTCCACCTCGTCGCGCTGGAAGAGGCCCGCCATCCCCATGAGCATCAGGCTCACGGTGCAGTTGCCGCCGATGTAGTTCTTCTTTCCGCTTGCGAGCGCGTCCCGGATCAACGGCAGGTTCACCGGATCGAGGATGATCACGGCGTCGTCGTTCATGCGCAGCGCGCTCGCGGCGTCGATCCAGTACCCGTTCCACCCCGCCTTGCGCAACTTCGGATAGACGTCGTTGGTGTAGTCGCCGCCCTGGCAGGAAAGGATGACGGGCAGCCCCTTCAGCCTCGCGAGGTCGCTCGCATCGGCGACCGGCGGCGCATCCTTGCCGATGTCGGGGGCCTTGCCGCCCGCCTGCGAGGTCGAGAAGAAAACCGGCTCGAGGTGGTCGAAGTCCCGCTCCTCGCGCATGCGCTGCACGAGCACCGAGCCCACCATTCCGCGCCAGCCGACGATTCCGACTCTCAGCATGGTCGTAGTTTATAGAGCGGCGACGACGGCGTCGCCCATCTCTGCGGTGCCCACCCGCCGGGTTCCGGCGGTGTGGATGTCGGCAGTGCGCAGGCCGCTGCGCAGCACCTTCGTCACCGCCGCCTCGATGCGCCGGGCGGCGTCCTCGTCTTTCAGCGAATAGCGCAGCATCATCGCCGCCGAGAGGATGGTCGCGAGCGGATTGGCGACGCCCTTGCCCGCGATGTCGGGCGCCGTGCCGTGGATCGGCTCGTACAGCCCCTTGCCGCGCGCGTCGAGCGAGGCCGAGGGCAGCATGCCGATCGAGCCGGTGAGCATCGAGGCCTCGTCGGAGAGGATGTCGCCGAACATGTTGCCGGTGACGATGACGTCGAACTGCTTGGGATTGCGCACCAGCTGCATCGCGCAGTTGTCGACGTACATGTGGCTCAGCTCGACGTCGGGAAAGGATTTCGCCTCCGCGCTCACGACCTCGCGCCACAGCTGGGACGTCTCCAGCACGTTGGCCTTGTCCACCGAGCAGAGCTTGCGGCCGCGCTTGCGCGCCGCCTCGAAGCCGACACGGGCGATGCGCCGGATCTCGCCCTCCGTATAGACCATGGTGTCGAAGCCCTCTCGCTCCCCGTTTCTTTCCCGGATGCCTTTCGGCTGCCCGAAATAGATGTCGCCGGTCAGCTCGCGCACGATCAGCACGTCGAGCCCGGAGACGAGCTCGGGCCGCAGCGAGGACGCGGCGGCGAGCTCCGGGTGCACCGTGGCGGGACGCAGGTTTGCGAAGAGCGCGAGCCCCTTGCGCAAGCCGAGGATCGCCTGCTCCGGCCGCTTGGCGCGCGGCAGGCTGTCGTATTTCGGATCCCCGACCGCGCCGAAGAGGACGGCGTCGGCCTGCTTCGCGAGCGACAGGGTGGCTTCCGGCAGCGGATCGCCTTGCGCGGCGTAAGCGCTGCCGCCCACGGGCGCTTCCTGCATCTCGAGGTTCAATTTCAGCGCGGCAAGGACCCTGCGGGCTTGCGCAATGATCTCTTGCCCGATGCCGTCACCGGGCAGAACGGCGATCTTCATCCTAGAAGTACCAGGGAAACTGCGTCTTGCGGCGCGCCTCGAAGGCGCGGATCTTGTCCGCGTGGCGCAGCGTGAGCCCGATCTCGTCCAGCCCGTTCAGCAGGCAGTACTTGCGGAAGCCGTCGATATCGAAGTGGAACGTCCTGGAGCCGTCCAGCGTCGACACGGCCTGCTTGTCCAGGTCGATCCTCAGCTGGAAGCCCGGGAACGAGGCCGCGTCGTAGAAGAGCGAATCGATCTCCGATTCCTTCAGGACCACCGGCAGCAGGCCGTTCTTGAAGCAGTTGGTGAAGAAGATGTCGGCGTACGAGGGCGCGATCACGCAGCGGAAGCCGTAGTCGCGCAGCGCCCAGGGTGCGTGCTCGCGCGAAGAGCCGCAGCCGAAGTTCTTGCGGCCGAGGAGGATGCTCGCACCCTTGTAGCGCGGCTGGTTCAGCACAAAATCCTTGTCCTTGCGCCAGGCGGCGAACAGCGCGTCGGCGAAGCCGGTGCGCTTGATCGAGGCGAGGTATTCCTTCGGAATGATCTGGTCGGTGTCGACGTTGGCGCGATCGAGCGGCGCGACGATGCCGGTGAGGACGGTGAATTTCTCCATCGCTATCTCCACTCCCGGATATCGACGAAGTGCCCCGCGATCGCCGCGGCGGCGGCCATCGCGGGGCTCACGAGGTGCGTGCGCCCGCCCTCGCCCTGCCGGCCCTCGAAATTGCGGTTCGAAGTCGAGGCGCAGCGCTCGCCCTTGCCGAGCCGGTCCGGGTTCATGCCGAGGCACATCGAGCAGCCCGGCTCGCGCCATTCGAAGCCCGCCTCGCGGAAGATGCGGTCGAGCCCCTCCTTCTCCGCCTGGGCCTTTACCAGGCCCGAGCCCGGGACCACCATCGCCACGCTGACGTTGGCGGCCTTGCGCCGGCCCTTCACCACGGCGGCAGCCGCTCTGAGGTCCTCGATGCGCGAGTTGGTGCACGAGCCGATGAAGACCTTGTCGAGCTTGATGTCCGTGATCTTCGTGCGCGGCTTGAGGCCCATGTACTGCAGCGCGCGCTCCATGCCTTCGCGCCGCGTGCTGTCCTTTTCCTTGTCCGGGTCGGGAACGACGTCGTCCACGGAGGCGACCATCTCCGGCGAGGTGCCCCAGGTGACGTGCGGCCTGATCTCGCGCGCGTCGAGCGTCACTTCCTTGTCGAACTTCGCGTCCTGGTCGCTCTTCAGCGTGCGCCAATAGGCCACCGCGGCGTCCCACAGCGGCGGCTGCGGCGCGAACGGCCGCCCCTTCACGTATGCGATGGTGGTGTCGTCGACCGCGACCATGCCGGCGCGCGCGCCTGCCTCGATCGCCATGTTGCACACGGTCATGCGCCCTTCCATCGACAGGGCGCGGATGGCGCTGCCCGCGAACTCGATCGCGCAGCCGGTGCCGCCCGCCGTGCCGATGCGGCCGATGATGGCGAGCACGACGTCCTTCGCGCTCACGCCGCGGCCGAGCTGGCCCTCGACGCTCACGCGCATGTTCTTCATCTTGCGCGTCACGAGCGTCTGGGTGGCGAGGACATGCTCGACTTCCGAGGTGCCGATGCCGTGCGCGAGGCAGCCGAAGGCGCCATGCGTGCTCGTGTGCGAGTCGCCGCACACCACGGTCATGCCGGGCAGCGTCGCGCCCTGCTCCGGCCCGATGACGTGGACGATGCCCTGGCGCTTGTCGAGATAGGGGAAATAGACCTTGGCGCCGAACTCCGCCATGTTCTTGTCCAGGGTCTCGATCTGCAGCTTGGCGAACGGATCCTTCACGCCCGCCATGCCCTCGTTCCAGTCGGTGGTCGGCGTGTTGTGGTCGGCGGTCGCGACCACCGAGTCCACGCGCCAGGGCCTGCGTCCGGCGACCTTCAGGCCCTCGTAGGCCTGCGGGCTCGTCACCTCGTGGATGAGGTGCCGGTCGATGTAGAGAAGCGCCGTGCCGTCGTCCTCGACGTGCACGACGTGGCTGTCCCAGAGCTTGTCGTAGAGAGTCTGTCCCATGTTTCCGCACCGCGGAAACAAAGGATTATGTCATACGAAACCGCGCGTTACCGCTATCGGGTATTCGGTTTACTTTTTCGCCTGCTGGTAGAGCGGCAGCACCTTTTCCGCGTCCTTGCGCACGTCGGCGAGCCGCGCCTCGTCGGAGGGGTGGGTCGCGAGCAGCGCCGGCGGCTTGGAGCCGCCGAGCTTCGACATCTTTTCCCACAGCGAGATGGCGCCGTGGGGGTCGTAGCCGGCGCGCGCCATGAGCTCGACCCCGATGCGATCGGCCTCGGTCTCCTGCTGGCGCGAATGCGGCAGGTTGAACGTCACGTCGAGGACCATGGGCGCGAGCTGCTGCGCGACGTCCGGCACGTTGAAGATCGCGCCGACCACGCCGAGGGCGAGCTGCTCGCCCATCTGGCGCGAGATCTGCTCGCGGCTGTGCTCGCGCAGCGCGTGGCCGATCTCGTGGCCGAGCACCGCGGAGAGCTCGTCGTCGCTCGGATGCAGCTGGTCGATGAGCCCGGTGTACACCGCGATCTTGCCGCCGGGCATGCACCAGGCGTTCACCTCGTCGGAGGAGAGCACGTGCACTTCCCAGGCCCACTTGGGCGCATCCGGGCGCAGCGCGCCGGTGGCGGGGATGAGCCGGCCGACGATCGCCTTCACGCGCTGCATCGTCGCTGCGTCGCGATCGAGCGCGCCTTTCTGCTGCGCCTGCGCAATGACCTCGTGGTAGGCCTTGTTGGCGCTCGCGTTCACTTCCTCCGAAGAGACCGCCATGTGCTGCGGACGGCTCACGCCGACCGCGCTTTCCTTCGTCGTTTCGACCGTCTCGCAGCCCGGAAGGAGCAGTGCTGCAATCACAAGAACCAGCAAGGCGCGCATCTCGTCCTCGATCAAAGACCCATTCGCCAGAGCCGGAATGCAAAATATGCGCCTATCAGCGCAGCGAGCGCGGCAAGCGAAAATGCGACCCCGGGGCCGCCGTGCTCCCAGCCCCAGCCGCCGATCAGCGCGCCGGCGGCGCCGCCCGCCCCGTAGGCGAGGCTCGAGAAGAGCGTCTGCCCCAGGCCGTGCGCCGAGGCCGGAAACACGCGGTGCACCGCCGCCACCGAGGCGGCGTGGAAGGCGCCGAAGGTCGCGGCATGAAGCAGCTGCGCGACCAGCAGCACGCCGAGCGCGCCGGCGAGCCAGCCGATGGCGGCGAAGCGCGCAACGCCGAGGACGAGGCTGCCGAAGAGAAGCGCCGCGAGCGAGTACCGCCGGAAAAGCGCCGGCAGGTAGAGAAAGATGCCGACTTCCGCGAGCACTCCGAGCGACCACAGCGCGCCGATGGTCGAGCTGCTGTAGCCCAGGCGCTGCAGGTGCAGCGTGAGGAAGGCGTAGAGCACGCCGTGCGCCGCGGCCATGCAGAACCCCGCGGCGAGCAGGTGGACGATCCGCGCCGAAAAGCGCAGCACGGCCGTTTCGGGGAATTTCGCGTGGACTTGCCTTTCCGGCAGCCCCGCGCAGGCGGCGAGCGAGGCGAGCCCGAACGCCGCGACCCACCACGGCAGCGTGCGCACCGGGTACGCATCGAGCCAGGCGCCGCCCGCGAGCACCACCGCGATGAAGCCGAGCGAGCCCCACAGGCGGATGGGGCCATAGGCGCCCGGCCGGCCGGCGAGCGAAGCGAGCGCGACGGCCTCCACGATGGGCAGCGCGCCCGCCGACAGCACGCTCACGACGCCGACGAGCAGCGCGATGCCGGGCAGGCCCGGCGCATACGGCAGCGCGGCGAAGCCGAGCGCCATGGCGGCGCACGAGAACGCGACGATGGCGCGCTGCGCGCCGGTGCGGTCCGCGAGCCAGCCCCAGAACGCGGGCGCGAAGACGCGCGCGAGCTGCGGCAGCGCGAGCACCAGCGCGATCTCTGCGGCATCGAGCGCCCGCGACGACAGGTAGAGCGGGAAGTAGGCCACCGTCGCCGCGACGTACGCGAAGTAGGCGAAATAGAACACCCCGAGTCGAAGTCCGAGTGGCAGCGGCACGGCGATTAACTTAGCATCGGCGCGCATGCCGCGCGGCCCGCTCTACGCCCTGTTCGTCGTCTCCGGGTTCGCCGGGCTCGTCTACGAGTCGGTGTGGACGCAGTACCTCAGGCTCTTTCTCGGCCACTCGGCCTACGCGCAATCGCTCGTGCTGGCGGTCTTCATGGGCGGGATGGCGGCCGGCGCGGCGGGGTGCGCGCGCTTCTCGCTTCGTTTTTCCAGCCCGCTTCTGGTTTATGCGGCCGTGGAAGCCGCGATCGGCGTCGCGGCGATCGTCTTCCATCCCGTGTTCGTCGGCGCGACCGACTGGGCGTTCGACCGCATGCTTCCGGCGCTCGGCGCGGGCGCCGCCGCGGCGACGGCGAAAATCGCCCTGTCGGCGCTGCTCATCGTCCCGCAATCGGTGCTGCTCGGCATGACCTTTCCGCTGATGAGCGCGGCGCTCGCGCGCGCCGAGCCGCGGCGCGCCGGCGAATCGGTGGCGATGCTGTATTTCACGAACAGCCTCGGAGGCGCGCTCGGCGTGCTCGCGAGCGGCTTCCTGCTGCTCGCCGCGCTCGGGCTGCCGGGCACGCTGCGCCTCGCCGGCGGCATCAACCTGGCGGTCGCGATGTGCGCCGCGATCGTCGCCCGCCCGCTCGGCAGCCTGGCCGCGCACGACCGGGGCCGCGCCGACGCGGTGCCGTGGATCCTCGCCGCGGCCTTCTTCACCGGGCTCGCCTCCTTCGTCTACGAGGTGAGCTGGATCCGGATGCTCGCGCTGGTGCTCGGCGCCTCGACGCACAGCTTCGAGCTGATGCTCGCGACCTTCGTCCTCGGCCTCGCGCTCGGCGGCCTGGCGGTGCGCCGGCACGTCGATCGCGCCGCCGAGCCGGCGCGCGCGCTCGGCTGGGTGCAGGTCGCCATGGCGCTCGCCGCGCTCGCGACGCTGCCGCTCTACAACTACACCTTTGACCTGATGGAGCGCCTGATGCAGGCGCTCTCGCGGACCGACGCCGGGTATGCGCTCTTCAACGCGTCGGGCGCCGCGATCGCCGCGCTCGTCATGCTCCCGGCTACGTTCTGCGCCGGGATGACGCTGCCGCTGCTCACCGGCGCGCTCTTTCGCACCGGCGCCGGCGAAGCCGCGGTCGGGCGCGTCTACGCGGCGAACACGCTCGGCGGCATCGCCGGCGTGGTCCTCGCCATGCAGCTCGGGCTGCCGCTTCTCGGCCTGAAGGGCAGCCTGATCGCGGGATGCTTCGTGGACGCGGCGGTCGGCCTCGCCCTGCTTTCCGTCTTCAAGAGCGCCTTCAGGACCGCGGCGGCCGCGTGCGCGATCGCGTTTCTCGCCGTCGGCCTGGGCGTGGAGCTCGACGCGCGCAAGATGACCGCCGGGGTATTCCGCTACGGCGACCTTTCCGGCGCGGAGGGCGCGACGGTGGTCTTCAAGAAGGACGGCAGGACCGCCACGGTGCACCTCGTGAAGTACGCGGAGGCGACCAGCCTGCGCACCAACGGCAAGTCGGACGGCTCCATCAACATGGACCCGGACGGCCCGCGCGGCAGCGACGAGATCACGATGGTCCTGACCGGCGCGATGCCGCTCGCGCTGAAGCCCGATGCGCGCAGCGCGGCCGTGATCGGCCTCGGCACCGGGCTCACCACGCACACGCTGCTGCAGAGCCTGGACCTCGAGCGCGTCGACACGATCGAGATCGAGCCCGCGATGGCCGAGGCCGCGCGCGGCTTCCTGCCGCGCAACAGCGGCGCCTTCGCCGATCCGCGCGGCAACATCGTGTTCGACGATGCGAAGACGTATTTCACCGCCGAGCAGCGCCGCTACGACATCATCATCTCCGAGCCCTCGAACCCGTGGGTGAGCGGCGTGTCCGGGCTGTTCACGCGCGAGTTCTACCATCGCGTGCGCACGCACCTCGCGCCGGGCGGCCTGCTCGCGCAGTGGTTCCAGCTCTACGAGATCGATCCCTCGCTGGTCGCTTCCGTGATGCGCGCCCTCGGCGAGGAATTCCCGCACTACGCGGTGTTCGCGCCGAGCGACCACGATCTCCTCATCGTCGCCTCGCCGGCGCCGATCCCCCTGCCGGCGCAGGCGAAGGTCTTCGAGCATCCGGGCGTCGCGAAGGAGCTGTGGAGGGTGCACGTGCTGAGCGCGGGCGACCTGGACGCGCGCTATGTCGGCGACCGGGCGACGCTCGAGCCGCTCTTCGCGAGCTACGGCGCGCCGGCGAATTCCGACTACTACCCGGTGCTCGACCTCAACGCGGCGCGCCAGCGCTTCACCGAGAAGAGCGCGGCGGGCATCGTCGGCCTCGTGAATGCGGACATACCGGTGCTCGAGATGCTGGAGCCTGGCCGCAGCCGCCGCCCGGTGAACCCGCTCTTCGAGGGCGCCGCGGACTTCGACCGCGTCGACAACACGCGCCTAGCCTGGTACGCGCGCAACTACCTGCTCGGCGGCCGCGCCGTCGAGCCGATCGCCGTCCTTTCGCGCCTGCAGGAGGACCTCGAGCTCGTGCGCCTGCGCATGGTGGAATGCCGCGAGCCGCGCGACTACGACGTCTGGGTGAGGAGCGCGGTGCGCGTCGCCTCGGTGATCAACCCGTACCTCGCGCCCGAGCACGCGGCCCCGGTGTGGTCGAACGTGCTCGTCGGGCGCTGTTATCGCGAGCTCTCGCCCGCGCAGCGGCGCTGGATCGAGCTCTTCCGGGCGGTGGCGCTGCGCGACGCGGCCGGCATGGCCGAGCTCGCGGCCGAGCTCCTCGCCACCGAGCGCGAGCTCGGCGTGGAGCAGCGCGCCTACCTCATGACGGCAGGGCTCGCGGGCTACGTGGCCTCGGGAAGAAAGAAGGAAGCGCGCGCGCTCTGGCGCGAGAGGAAAGGCCGTCTCGCCGGCGACGCTTCGCTCGTGCTGCGCCTGCTGCGCGCGCACGCCGGCGACTTCGGCGGCGCCTAGCGCTTCTTGCCGGCGTACGGATTGCGGCCGGTGCGGAACTCGATCGCGAGCGGCGTGCCGACGAGCGCGAAGCTCTTGCGGAAGAAGCCCTCGAGGTAGCGCTTGTAGGACTCCGGCACGCGGTCGAGCGCGTTGCCGTGCACGATGATGCGGGGCGGGTTCATGCCGCCCTGGTGCGCGTAGCGCAGCTTCGGCCGGATGACGCCGCTCCTGGGCGGCGCCTGGCGCTCGACGGCGGAGATCATGGCGCGCGTGAGCTTCGGCGTCGGCAGCTTCGCCATCGCGGCGGCATAGGCGGCGTCCACCGAGCGCATCAGCGGACCCAGCCCCTTCCCTTCGCGCGCCGAGATGAACTGCGTGTCGGCGAAGCCGAGGAAGCCGAGCTTCCACGCGAGGTCGCGCTTCATGAGCTCGCGCGCCTCCTTGCCGGCGGCATCCCACTTGTTCACCGCGATCACCACCGCGCGGCCGCGCTCGAGGATGTAGCCCGCCACGTGCGCGTCCTGCTCGGTGACGCCGGTGGACGCATCGAGGACGAGGACGGAGACGTTCGAGGCCTCGATCGACTGCAGCGCCTTGACGATGGAGAAGTACTCGACCGGCTCGCCGGTCTTGCCGCGCCGGCGCAGGCCCGCGGTGTCGATCAGCGTGTAGCGGCGGCCGGCGCGCTCGAAGGGCACCTCGATCGGGTCGCGCGTCGTGCCCGGCTTGTCGAAGGCGATGACGCGCTCCTCGCCGACCAGCGCGTTCACCAGCGTGGACTTGCCGACGTTCGGCCGGCCGACGATCGAGACGCGCGGGTGGCCGCTGTCCTTGTCCTCGTCTTCCGGGCCTTCCGGAAAGCGCTCGAGGATCGCTTCGAAGAGCTCGCGCACGCCCTCGCCGTGGGCCGCGGAGATGGCGACCGGATCGCCGAGGCCGAGCTCGTGGAACTCCGCGGCCGCCGTGTCGCGCTGCAGGCCCTCGCTCTTGTTCGCGGCGATGGTGAGCGGCGCGCGCACCTTGCGCAGCTTCTCGGCGATCAGGCGGTCCGTCGGCGCGAGCCCGGCGCGCGCGTCGACGACGAAGACCACGGCGTCGGCCTCGGCGATCGCCTGCTCGGCCTGGCGCGCCATCTCGGCGAGGACGTCGCCCTTCTTCGCCGCCGGCTCGAAGCCGCCGGTGTCGATGGCGATGAAGGCGCGCCCGCCGGCGCGGCCTTCGCCGTAGTGCCGGTCGCGCGTCACGCCCGGCACGTCGTGGACGATCGCGTCGCGGCTCCTGGTGAGGCGGTTAAAGAGGGTGGACTTGCCGACGTTCGGACGGCCGACAAGCGCTATGACCGGCTTCACAACGCAAGCGCAAACAGGCCGCCGTTCTGCGTCTGGATGAGCACTCCGCCGCCGGGAAGCGCCGCGGGCGCCGCGCGCACCGCGCCGCCGCTCGTCGCGTAGCGGCTGACGAAGGCGCCGCTCTCGCGCGAGAGGAAGTGCACCTGGCCCTCGAAGTCGCCGACCGCCACGGCGTTGCCCACCGGCAGCGGCAGCGAGAGCTGGCGCAGCGTCAGCTGGTCCTGCTTCCACACCGAGCGGCCGCTGGTGCGGTCGAGCTCGTGCACCGCGCCATGGTCGTCGCTCGCGAAGGCATAGCGCGCGTCGAGGCTCACGCCGGTGAGCGAGGAGAGGTCGCGCGCCCAGGTCTGGCGCCCGCTCTCGGCCTCGAAGCAGGCGACCCGCCCCTGGTAGGAGGCCGCGCACACCTCGCGCGACTGCAGCACCGGCTCGCCGACCACGTCGCTCACGCGCTCGAGCTCGGTGGAGCCCTTCGGCAGCGAGATCGTCGCCTCCCAGCGCACCGCGCCGCTCGAGATCGCGAGCGCCACGAGCTTGCCGCCGGGGAAGCCGGCGAACAGCGTGTCGCCGCGCGCGACGAGGCCGCTCGGCGCCCGCATGATGAGCGAGGACGGCGTGCGCTGGTAGACCCAGCGCCGGCGGCCGTCCTCGTCGTTGAAGGCGAACACCTTGTTGTCGGTCGAGCGCACGAGGACCGCGCCGCCGCCGATCGCCGGCCGGCTGAAGACCTCGCTCGAGACGCGCGAGCGCCAGCGCAGCGCGCCGCTCGACGCATCGAGGGCGATGACCTCGCCCTCGTCGGTTCCGACCACGACCGTGCGCTCGTCCGCGCCGACGCCGCCCGAGAGCCGGCGCTCGACGCTGACGCGCCAGCGGCTCTGCCCGCTCGCGGCGTCGAGGCGCGTCACCGTGCCGTCGCGCGCCGCGGCATACACGGAGTCGCCGATCACCGCCGGCATGAAGATGTAGCGGTCGGCGCGCCCGACGCTCGCCGACCACAGCAGCTTCACCGGCGCCGGGTTCGCGATTGCGACGAGCGCGGCGGGCTTCGGCCCGCTGGAGCGCCCGAAGATACGGTCGTACATGCCGCAGCCGGAGAGGGCGAGCGCCGCGGCGAGCGCGAGGAGGAGACGGTGCATGCTAGCCGCCGAGCGCATCGAGGCGCATGCGCACGCTCTCGCGGAACTGCGCATCCTTGTCCGCCTTGTCCAGCGCCACCTTGTACGCCGCCTTCGCCTCGCCCGGCTGGTTTTTCGCCACGAGCAGGTCACCTCTCAGCGCGGCGTACTGCGCGTCGAACGCGGCGCCGTGCCTCGCATCGAGCAGCCTGAGCGCCTCGTCGTAGGCCTTTTCGTCCATCAGCACCGCAGCCAGCCGCAGGCGCGCGAGGTCGCGGAAATCGTCCGACGGCGAGTGCTCCGTCACCCACTGGAGCTGCGCCTTCGCGTCCTTCGCGTCGTTGCGGTCGTGGAAGAAGCGCGCGGCGGCGAGCGCCCCCATGGACGCGTAGAGCGTGCGCGGATACTTCTCCACGAGCGCCCCGCTCGCGTCGCGCATCGCCTTGCCGTCGCCGACCTGGACCGCCTTGGTCACCGTCTCGTACAGCGCCCCGGCCTGCGCCGCCTGCTGGCGCTGGTACCAGTTCCAGCCCTGCCAGCCGGCGAAGCCCACCGCCACGGCGGCGAGCAGCGACACGACGAGCGTGCCGTGCTGCACCCACCAGGCCTTCAGCTCCGCGACCTGCTCCTGCTCTTCAAGATCCAGCGCCATGTCCCATCGCTTTCCCGAAATGTGCCGCGAGCGAGCCGCGCTTCACGCGCACCTGCTCCCCCGGCGTGCGCAGCGGCTTCACCGACACCTCGCCCGCCGCGAGCTCGTCCTCGCCGACGATGAGCGCGCACGTGGCGCCGCTCGCATCGGCCTTCTTCATCTGCGACTTGAAGCTTCCGCCCCCGGCATGCACAACGACGCGGTAGCCGTCCGCCCTCAGCTCTTCGGCGAGCGCGAGCGCCCAGGCGTCCGTGCCGCTGCCCTGGTGCACCACGTACGCATGCGGCGCCCGGGAAGCGGGCTTGTACCCGGCTTCGCGCAAAAGCGCAACGAGGCGCTCGTTGCCCATGGCGAAGCCCGCCGCCGGCGTCGGCTTGCCGCCGAGCTGGGCGAAAAGGCCGTCGTAGCGCCCGCCGCCGCACACGGTCCCCTGCGCGCCGAGCTGCGGCGCGATCCACTCGAATACCGTGAGGTTGTAGTAGTCGAGCCCGCGCACCAGCCGGGGATTGATTTCGTAGGCGATGCCCTGCTGGCCCAGCAGGCGCTTCAGCGCCTCGAAGTGCGCGAGCGACGCTTCACCGAGATAATCCATCAGCGAAGGCGCGCGCGCGACGACCTCCTGCACCGCCGGGTTCTTGGAATCGAGCGTGCGCAGGGGGTTCGTATGCATCCGCCGGCGGGCGTCGTCGTCCAGCTGCGCGAGGTTCTTGCTCAAGAAATCGACCAGCGCCGCCTTGTAGCGTCCCCTCTCCTCTGGCGAGCCGATGGTATTGAGCTCGAGGCGCAGTCCCCGCAGGCCGAGCTCGCGCCAGAGCGCGGCGCACATCACGATCAGCTCGGCGTCCACGTCCGGGCCGGCGAAGCCGAGCGCCTCGGCGCCGTACTGGTGGAACTGGCGGTAGCGCCCCTTCTGCGGGCGCTCGTGGCGGTACATGGGGCCGGCGTACCAGAGGCGCTTGGGACCCTCGTAGAGCAGGCTATGCTCGATGGCCGCGCGCACGCAGGACGCCGTGCCCTCGGGGCGCAGCGTGAGCTCCTCGTCGTTCAGCTCGTCGCGCCAGGAATACATCTCCTTCTCGACGATGTCGGTCGCCTCGCCGATCGCGCGCCGGAAGAGCTGCGTCGGCTCGACCAGCGGCATGCGGATATTGCGGTAGCCGTAGCGCTCGAGCCACGCCTCGACCGTCGCCTCGAACGCGCGCCACAGCTCCGCCTCGTCGGGCAGCACGTCGTTCATGCCGCGCACGGCCTGGAGCGTCGCCATCGCCTACAGCGCCTTGAGCGGGATCTTCTTGCCGTAGCGCCGGGCGACGTAATCCTCGACCAGCGCCTGGAAATCCTCCGCGATGCGCGCGCCCTTGAGCGTGACGCTCTTGCGGCCGTCCACGTACACCGGCGCGACCGGCACCTCGTTGGTGCCGGGAAGGCTGATGCCGATGTCGGCATGCTTCGACTCGCCGGGGCCGTTCACCACGCAGCCCATCACCGCGACGCGCAGCTCCTCGACGCCCGGATACCGCGCCCGCCACTCGGGCATCTTTTCCCGCAAGAAGGATTCGATGCGCTGCGCGAGCTCCTGGAAGGTCGTGCTCGTGGTGCGCCCGCATCCCGGGCAGGCGCTCACGAGGGGCGAGAACGAGCGCAGGCCCATGGTCTGCAGCAGCTCCTGCGCGACCTGCACCTCGCGGGTGCGGCTGCCGCCCGGCTCGGGCGTGAGCGAGA
This sequence comes from Burkholderiales bacterium, assembly GCA_035651575.1. Taxonomy (GTDB): domain Bacteria; phylum Pseudomonadota; class Gammaproteobacteria; order Burkholderiales; family SG8-39; genus SCGC-AG-212-J23. The sequence continues at coordinate 15,090 of DASRFM010000011.1, forward strand.
CGCGGATCGTGTCGCCGATGCCTTCCTGCAGCAGCACCCCCATCGCCGCGGCGGAGGCAACGATGCCCTTCGAGCCCATGCCGGCCTCGGTGAGCCCGAGGTGCAGCGCGTAGCGGCAGCGCGCGGCAAGCGCGCGATAGACCGCGATCAGGTCCTGCACCCGGCTCATCTTGCAGGAGATCACGATGCGCTCGGCGCCGAGGCCGAGCGCCTCGGCCTGGCGCGCGGACTCAAGCGCCGAGACGATCACCGCCTCGCGCATGACGTCCGCGGCGCCGGCCGGGTCGGGCTTCTTCGCGTTGTCGTCCATCAGCCGCGCGAGCAGCTCCTGGTCGAGGCTTCCCCAGTTGACGCCGATGCGCACCGGCTTCGCGTAGCGCAGGGCGCACTCGATCAGGGTGGCGAACTGCTCGTCGCGCTTGAGGCCCTTGCCGACGTTCCCCGGGTTGATGCGGTACTTCGCGAGAGAGCGCGCGCAGTCCGGGTACTGGGTGAGCAGCTTGTGGCCGTTGTAGTGGAAGTCGCCGACGAGCGGGACGTCGCAGCCCTGCGCGTCCAGGCGCTCGCGGATCGCCGGCACCTGCGCGGCGGCTTCCGGCGTGTTGACCGTGATGCGCACCAGCTCCGAGCCGGCGCGCGCGAGCTCGGCGACCTGCGCCGCCGTGGCGGCGGCGTTCTCCGTGTCGGTGTTGGTCATCGATTGCACGACCACCGGCGCGCCGCCGCCGATGACGACTTCGCCGACCTTCACTGCAACGGAGACCCGTCTCGTCACTGGAGGATGAAGCGGGCGACTTCGACTTTCGTGTGCGGCGCGAGGTCGACCGGCGCGTTGTTGTAGCTCACGTGCACGTGCTGCGCGTTGCCGATCACCAGCGTGAAGGGCGGCCTTCCCTCGACCACGCGCTCGCTGCCCGCGGCGTTGAGCGACGAGATCAGCGTGCGCTCGGCGGAGTCCTTCACCTCGATCCAGGACTCCTCCTCGCAGCGCAGGACGATGCGCCCGCCCGCGGCCGACTTCTTCGGCGCCTCGGCGAGCCCGGCCGGAACCGGCGCAGGGCCGGGCGAGGCCGCCTTCGCGACCTCGCGCGCAGGCGCGGGCGGCGCCGGCTCCGCCTTCCTGGCGGCGGCCGAAACCGGCTTGGGCGCAACCGCTTGCGCGGCGGGCGCGGCGGGCGCCGCGGCGACCGGCGGGGGCGCGGCAGGCGCGGCCTCGGGCGCGACGGCCTCGCGCCGCCATTGATACGCGGCGAATGCGACGAAGGCCAGCACGCCGACCGAAAGCCCGAGGTACACCAGCGTCGAGCGCCGGCCGCTGTCGGAGAAGGGCACCGGCTGGCTGAAGCGCGCGGCGAGCTCCTGCGTATCGGGCGCGTCGAAGCGCCCGGCCATCCGCTCGAGCAGGGGCTCGGGGTCGAGCTTGAGGAGCCGGGCGTAGCTGCGCACCATGCCGCGCGCGAAGGTGCCGCCCGGCAGCGAGTCGAAGCGCTCCTCTTCCAGCGCCTCGATGTGCCGCGGGGCGAACTTCAGCTGCTGCGCGACGTCCGCGAGCGCGAGGCCGCGGGAGGTCCGCGCCTGCGAAAGCGCCTCGCCGACGCCGCAGGCCGCCGCCTCAGTCAAAGTCCCCTCGCTGCAGCGCCTGGTATTCGGGGGAGCCCGGGAACTGACGGCGCAGCTGCGTGGCGTAGCTCGATTCGGCAAGGCGCTCGCCGAGCTTGCGCTCGATGCGCAGCGCGAGCCAGAGCGACTCCGCGCTCGGCGGCACGAGCTTGTTGAAGCGCCCGACGAGCCTGCGCGCCTCGTCCATGCGCCCCTGGCGGTAGCGGATCACGCCCATCTGCAGGAGCGAGGGCGGATCGTCCGGCTCGAGCTTGAGCGCGCGCTGGAAAAGGTCCTCCGCCTGCTTGAGGTCGTTCGTCCTCAGGGTGCACTGGCCCGCGGCCGAATACGAGCGCCAGGGCGTCGGGTAGAGCGGGTTGCGGATCGCCTGGAGGAAGTACTTCACCGAGGCCTGCTCGCGGCCGGTCTGGCACAGGAACCAGCCGTAGTTGTGGTTGATGTCCGGGTCGGTGGGCGAGAGGCGCAGCGCGCGCTCGAAGCTCGTCTCGGCGAGCTGGTTCTCGCGCAGCTCCATGTAGACCAGCCCGAACATCCCCTGCGCCGGCGCGTAGTTCGGGTCCGATTCCGTGGCCATGCGCAGCTCTTCCAGCGCGACGCCCATGTTGCCGCGGCTGTAGTAGAGCGAGGCGAGCTCGGTGTGCACCCGCGCGCGGTTGCGCGGGTCGCTGATCTCGCCCTGGATAGTGCCGGTCTCGACGGTCGGCGCATCGCGGTCCTTCGGCGCCTGGGCGGCGCAGCCGGCAAGCAGGCTCGCCGCGGCGGCAAAAGCGAGGAGCGTCTTCGTCATGCGCGCACTTCCTTCAATGCGATGCGCCGCGCGCTGCGGCGGGTGCGATCGGCCACCTCGCCCGCGAGCTGCCCGCAGGCGGCGGCGATGTCGTCGCCGCGCGTCTTGCGCGTCGTGGCGGTGAGCCCGGCGCGCTGCAGCACGTCGGCGAAGCGCCGCACCCGCTCGGGGCTCGAGCGCGCGAATTCCCCCTGCGGGAACGGGTTGAACGGGATCAGGTTGAACTTGCAGCGGATCTTCGCCGCGAGGCGCACGAGCTCGCGCGCCTCCGCGTCGCCGTCGTTCACGCCGTCGAGCATCACGTACTCGAAGGTGATGAAATCGCGCGGCGCCTTGTCGAGGTAGCGCTTGCAGGCCGCGATGAGATCGCGGATCGGATACTTGCGGTTGTTCGGCACCAGGCGGTCGCGCAGCTCGTCGTTCGGCGCGTGCAGCGATACGGCGAGCGCCACCGGGCACTCGTCGCGCAGGCGATCCATGCCCGGGATCACCCCGGCGGTGGACACCGTGACTCGGCGGCGCGAAAGCCCGTAGGCGTTGTCGTCGAGCATCAGGCGCAGCGCCGGAATCACGTTGTCGAGGTTGAGGAGCGGCTCGCCCATTCCCATCATGACGACGTTCGTCAGGGGATGCGACGCGCCGAGCGCGCGCTTCGCGATCCACAGCTGGCCGATGATCTCGGAGGTGCGCAGGTTGCGGTTGAAGCCCTGCTTGCCCGTGGAGCAGAAAGCGCAGTCCAGCACGCAGCCTGCCTGGCTCGATACGCAAAGGGTGCCGCGTGCGGTCTCGGGGATGAACACCGACTCGACGGCGTTGGCGTCGTCCACCTTGACGAGCCATTTGCGCGTGCCGTCGGCGGCCGTGCTGTCGCCGACCACCGCCGGCGCCTCGACGCACGCCGCATCGGCAAGCTTCTCGCGCAGCCCGCGCGCGAGGTCGCTCATCTCCGGGAAGCCGGCGATCCCGGCACGGTGGATCCAGCGCATCACCTGGCGCGCGCGGAACGGCTTCTCGCCGAGGCTCTCGCAGAAACGCGCAAGGCCCTGGGCGTCGAGATCGAGGAGGTTCGTCTTGCTCAACGGGAGAAGATCTCGCTCGCGGGGAAGAAGTACGCGATCTCGCTGCGCGCGGTCTCGGGCCCGTCGGAGCCGTGCACCGCGTTGGCGTCGATCGAGTCGGCGAAGTCGGCGCGGATGGTGCCCTTGGCGGCCTTTTTCGGATCGGTGGCGCCCATCAGCTCGCGATTGCGCGAAATCGCGCTCTCGCCCTCGAGCACCTGGACCAGCACCGGCCCGGAAATCATGAAGCTCACGAGGTCGCGGAAGAAGGGACGCTCCCGGTGCACGGCGTAGAAGCCCTCCGCCTCGCGCGTCGAGAGATGCATCATGCGTGCCGCGATCACGCGCAGCCCCGCCGCCTCGAAGCGCGCGAGGATCTGCCCGATCGCGTTCTTCTTCACGGCATCCGGCTTGATGATGGAGAGCGTGCGCTCGACCGCCATTGAATCTTTCCCCTTGGTCTAGGAACAGGTTTAACCGGCGATTGTATCACGCGTCGCGCGCGATTTTCGTAAAAACAACGGCTTACGCGCTGATTTGATGCCATTCCGCGAGCCACCCGGAGCCCCCCGCGGGCGGCTGGAAAGCCGCGTCCACGCCGAGCCCCGGGACGCACACCAGGCGCTCGCCGCAATAAAGAAGCGGCAGGCGCTCGCGCCGCCACGGCGGGATTCCCGCTTCCTGGAACAGGTTCTTCAGCGTGCGGTGCGGCCGCCGCGGATCGGGCTGCAGCCGCTCGCCGCCCGCGCGCAAGCGGATCTCGATGCCCTGCTTGCCGGGCAGCGAGAAGCCGCCTCCCCGCTTGCGGCGAAAGCGCAGCTCGCCGCCAAGCGCAGGCAGCGCGAGGCGCTTTTCGCCGTTCCAGCGCACCGGCGCGAAGGGACCGAGGGGTTCCCGGCCCAGGACGAACACCTGGTCCCTGTAAAGCCTGAGGCGCGCGCCGTCGTGGCGCAGCTCCGTGCCCGCCCCGCTCCCCGCGAGCTGCCGCAGCATCTCGGCGAGGCGCGCCTCGCTCGGCGCCCGCAGGCCGCGCCCGCGCAGGAACGCGCGCAGCAGGTCCGATGCCTGGACCTCGCGCTGCGCGAAGTGCCGCGCCGCGCGCGCGAGCGCCTCGCGCCAGCGCGGGAAGCGCTTTGCGAGGACCGGCCCGACGCGGCGGCGGACGAAATTGCGCGCCAGCGATTCGTCCCGGTTGCTCTCGTCCTCCACCCATTGCAGGCCGTGCGCACGGGCGTATGCCGTGATCGCCTCGCGCGGCACGCCGAGAAGCGGGCGCACGAGCCTCTTTTTTCCGAGCGAAGCGACCAGCGGCATGCCGCTCGCGCCGCGAAGCCCCGCGCCGCGCAGCAGGTTCATGAGCACCGTTTCCGCCTGGTCGTCGAGCTGGTGCGCAAGCGCTAGGACCTCGCCCTTCGCCTTGCGGAACGCGTTATAGCGGGCTTCGCGCGCCGCGGCCTCGAGGCCCTGGCCGGTCTTGCGCACTTTTGCTTTCACCACGGAGAGGGGAACGCCCAGCCGCCGGCAGAAGCCGCGGCACTGCGCGGCCCAGCGATCGGCGTTCGGGCTGAGCCCGTGGTGCACGTGGAGCGCGCGCAGCGAAAAGCCGCCGCGCGCGGCGCGCGCCTTCAGGAGATGCAGAAGGACGACCGAGTCGACGCCGCCCGAAAGCCCGACGACGACGCTGCGGCTGCGCAGATCGAGCGCGGCAAGCGCGCGGCCCGGCCCGCTAGCGCTCGGCGGCTTCCTTGAACTTGCCATAGCTCATGAGGCGCTCGAGGCGCTGCTCGACGAGCTCCTTCGGCTTCTTCTCCTGGAGCTGCTTGAGCGCCTCGGCGAGCGCTTTGCGCAGGCCCTGCGCGGTGGCGTGCGGGTCGCGGTGCGCGCCGCCCAGCGGCTCGCCCACGATCTTGTCCACGAGGCCGAGCGTCTTCAGCCGGCTCGCGGTGATGCCGAGCGCCTCGGCGGCGTCCGGCGCCTTGTCGGCGCTGCGCCACAGGATCGAGGCGCAGCCCTCCGGGGAAATCACGGAATAGGTTGCGTACTGCAGCATGAGGACGACGTCGCCCACCGCGATGGCGAGCGCGCCGCCCGAGCCGCCCTCGCCGATGATGGTGACGATGACCGGCGTGCGCAGGCGGGCCATCTCGAAGAGGTTGCGCCCGATCGCCTCCGACTGGCCGCGCTCCTCGGCGTCGATGCCGGGATACGCGCCCGGCGTGTCGACGAAGGTGAAGAGCGGCAGCTGGAATTTCTCCGCGAGGTGCATGAGCCGCAGCGCCTTGCGATAGCCCTCCGGCCGCGGCATGCCGAAGTTGCGATAGATCTTCTCCTTGGTGTCGCGCCCCTTCTGGTGGCCGAGCACCATGCAGGGCTCGCCGTTGAAGCGCGCCAGGCCGCCGACGATGGACGGATCGTCGCCGAAATGGCGGTCGCCGTGCAGCTCCTCGAAGTGCGTGAAGAGCATGCCGAGGTAGTCGAGCGTGTAGGGGCGCTGCGGATGGCGCGCGACCTGCGCCACCTGCCACGGCGAGAGCTTGCCGTAGATCTCCTTGGTGAGCGTCTGGCTGCGCTTGTTGAGGCGCTGGATCTCCTCGGAGATGTCCACGGCGGAGTCGTCCTGGACATAGCGCAGCTCCTCGATGCGCGTTTCGAGCTCGGCAATGGGCTGCTCGAATTCGAGGAAAGTGGTTTTCACCCGGTCAGTATTCTACCGGGACGGGATCGAGCGATCTCCAGAGATACCACGTCGCGACCGAGCGCCACGGCCGCCATTGCGCGCCGAGCTTCTGCATCCGGCCGAGCGACACCTTGCGGCCCTTGAAGTACGAAAGCCGGATGCCTTTCTGCAGCCCGAGGTCGTCGAGCGGGAACACGTCGGGGCGAAGCAGGTTGAAGATCAGGAACATCTCGGCGGTCCAGCGCCCGATGCCGCGCACCTCGACGAGCTCGGCGATGATCGCCTCGTCGTCCATCTCCGGCCAGCGGTGCACGTGGATGCGGCCGTCGGCGAAATGCTGCGCGAGGTCCGCGATGTACTCCACCTTGCGGTCGGAGAGCCCGCAGGCGCGCAGCTCGGCTCGCTTTCTTTTCAGGACCCCTTCCGGGTTCACTTCGCCGACACACGCGCAAACCCGGTCCCAGACGCTCTGCGCCGCCTTGACCGAGATCTGCTGCCCGCAGATGGCGCGCGCGAGAGTGAGGAAGGGCTCGCCGCGCTTCGCGAGGAAGACCTTCGGATGCGCACGCATGATCGCGCCCATGATTGGGTCGCCGCGCGCGAGCGCGCGCTTCGCGCGCTCCCAGTATTCAGGCGGCTTCATGCCTCGTTCGGGTCAGGCTTCATGCAGCGGCAGATTCAACAGGAGGTTCTGCGGCTTCATGCGCACGATGCCGTCCTCGTTCGCCGAGAGCGCGAGGTAGACGGCGCGGCCGGCGACTTCGGGCTTCGCGACCGAGGGCTCCTTGAACTCGAGCCGGAAGAGCGCGAGCAGGCGCTGCATGCGGCCCTGCTCCACTTCGCCGCCCGCCCAGAGCTCGTTCAGGAGCGCCGTGGATTCGGCGTCCAGGCCGACGTGCCAGGCCCAGCGCGGCTCCTCGATCCTGCGGATCGGCCGCACGTCGAGCTCGAGCCCGAGGAAATGGAAAGCCCAGGATTCGATGACGCGGGCGAGCGCGTCGAGTGCCGCGCGGCCGTAGGTGAGGCTGATCACCGTGTCGTAGCGCGACTCGCGCTCCCAGTAGAGCGCGGCGTTGGCGCGGTCGAGCACGTCGAGATCGGCGCTGCCGAGCTCGCTTTGCGCCTCGACGATGAGGCGGCCGACGCTGCCGTAGCGGTTGCCCGAGGCGTGGCGCTCCACGGTCTCGAGGTCGGCGACGAGCGCATGGCCCTCGCGCAGCGTCGCCTTCTGCTCCCGGAAAAAGAGCTCCGCCGCCCGCAGGCGCAGCGGATCCTCGCAGCCGTCGAGCACGTTGCGCAGGATGACGTGCGTCAGCTGCTCGATGAAGAGCGGTGGAATGTCCACCGTTCCCCTGAAGAGCCGCACGTAGCAGGCTTCCACCGTGCCGGCCTCGAGCAGCTTGTCGCGGAAGCGCAGCACCACGCGGTAGTTGTCGCGCGCATCCTCGTCCTCCACCGCTTCCAGCTCGCGCCCGGTCACCGCGCGGCGCGGCGCCTCCATCAGCCGCGCGTGGAGCTCCCGCTCTCCCGGGCCCGAGTCCTCGACCGGATGCAGCTCGGGCCGCAGGTAGTAGGCGCGCAGGAAATCGTCGGTCACCCGCAGGCGTCCGGCGGAGTCGCGTTCTAGGAGGTGAAAACCGCTATTGCGCCAAAAATCAGGCAGGGGCGAGGACCAGTCGCGAGTGGGACGCGACGTGCTGCTTCAGGAACTCCATCTGGTCGGAGAGGATGCGCCGATTGGTGAGGATCAGGTACTCGGCCTTGTTCGGGATGTACGGCGCGTAGAGCAGCTCCATGCCGCACTCCTGCGGCAGGCGGTTGCGCTTGTGGCCGTTGCACTGCCGGCAGGCGGTGACGACGTTCATCCAGGTGTCGCGCCCGCCGCGCGAGAGCGGCGTGATGTGGTCGCGCGTCAGCCGGAAGAAGCTGTACTCGCCGCCGCAGTAGGCGCACATGTGGCAGTCGCGGCGGAAGAGCTCCCGGTTGTTCAGCGGCGGCACCTGGTTGAAGCCCTTGGCCGCGAGCGCCTTGCCCTTGATGGCGATGATCGAGTGCGCGGTGATGCTCGAGCGCTCGCCGGTCACGCGCGAGACGCCGCCGTAGTAGGTGAAGGTCGAGTCGCCGAGCGTCCAGGCGACCAGGTTCTTGGCATAGTAGAAGCAGGCCTGCTGCCAGCTGATCCAGCGGTGCGGCACGCCGTGCGCGTCGAGGGACAGGATCAGTGGGCGGTCCATGGGCCGGATAGGGGCAGGCAGGAAATATGCTTTCGCGACGATTCTGCCAAGGCCGCCCGCCGTTGGCAATCCCCGGTGAAACAACGAGGTGGAGCTAAAACCTCAGCTCTTGTCGACCGCCTGCTTGAAGCCCTGGCCGGCCGCGAACGCGGGAAGCGTCTTCGCGGGGATGCGGATCTCCTTGCCGTTGGCCGGGCTGCGCCCGCTGCGCGCCTTGCGCTTGCGCGGCAGGAAGGTGCCGAAGCCGACCACCGTCACGCGCTTGCCCTTGGCGACGTTGGAGACGATGGCCTCGAAGACCGCATTCACCGCCTCTCCCGCCGCCGACTTGCTGACATTGCCGGCTCTCGCCGCCACCTGTACGAGATCGGACTTCGTCACCACGGATGACATGCGCTCTCCCCACTCCCCAGCGAGCCGAAATCGTATCCAATCCGAAATCGAAAGACAACGCTTGCGCCGTGATATTGAGCACGCGCGAGCGCAAACATTTATTATTAGCGCCTCGAGGAGGAGGAACTCATGATGAAGAAGAGCCCCGCGCTGCTCGCGGTTGCGCTGTGCGCCGTCGCGGCTCCGTCGTTCGCGCAGACCACGCTGACGTATTCTTCCTGGGTCCCGCCGACCCACCACCTGACGCTCTGGCAATCGGCCTGGGCGGCGGAGGTCGAGAAGGCGACCGGCGGGCGCGTCAAGTTCCAGCAGCTGCCCAAGGCGCCGGCGGCGCCGCCGGGAACCTTCGACGCGGTGCGCGACGGCCTGGTCGACATGTCGTACGTGACCGCGAGCTACACGCCGGCGCGCCACGTGCTGCCGCTCATGGCCGAGCTGCCGGGCGCCGGCGCCACTGCGGAGATCAACTCGGTCGCCTTCAGCCGCATCCACTGGAAGTATTTCCAGAAGGTAGGTGAGTACAAGGGCGTGCACCTGCTGGGCGTCTTCACCCACGGCCCCGGGCAGATGTTCAACACCAAGCATCCGATCAACACCATCGCGGACCTGAAAGGAATGAAAATCCGCACCGGCGGCGGCATCGCGGAGAAATTCGGCAACCTGCTCGGCGCCTCGGCGTTCGTCAAGCCGGCGCCCGAATCCTTCGAGCTGCTCAGCTCCGGCGTCGCCGACGGCGTCTTCTTCCCCTTCGAGTCCATCGTCTCCTTCAAGCTGGACAGCATCGTGAAGTACGCGACCGTCTTCCCGGGCGGCTTCTACAGCTCGGCGTTCGGCTTCTTCATGAACGAGGACAAGTGGAACAAGCTGCCGCAGCAGGACAAGGACGCGATCGAGAAGCTCTCCAAGGAGCACGTGGCGATCACCTGCGGCAAGTCCTGGGACGCCGCCGACCAGAGGGGGCTCGAGGGGCTGAAGAAGGCGGGAGCGAAGATCGACACCGCCAATCCGGCCTTCGTGAAGGACGTCATGGCGAAGGCCAAGGTCCTGGACGACGAGTGGATCCAGGCCGCAAACGCCAAGGGCGTCGACGGCGCCAAGGTTCTCGCCGAGTTCCGGCAGGAGCTGAAGAAGGTCGCGGCCGAGAAGAAGTAGCGGCTTGAAGCGCTGGGAAGAAATCGCCGACGCGACGCTCGGCTTCGCCGCGTCGGCGATCCTGTTCGTGATGATGGCGCTCACGTTCGCGGACGTCGTCTCGCGCTACGTCTTCAATGCGCCGCTGCGCGGCGCGTTCGAGGTGACCGAGCTGATGCTGCTGGTGCTCATCTTCGCCGGCCTGCCGCTGGTCTCGCACGCCGACGAGCACGTCACCATGGACTTCATCGACAAGCTGCTCTGGCCCGGCGCGATCGCGGTGCTCGAGCGCGTCGTGCAGGCGGTCTGCGCGGGCATCATGTTCCTGCTGACGTGGCAGGTGTGGCTCAAGGCCGGCAAGATCGCGAGCTATGCCGACACCACCGACGTAATGCGCATCCCCGTCGCGCCGTTCGTCTACTTCATGGCGGCGATGATCGGGCTCACCGGCCTGGTGCATTTCTACCGCGTCTTCGTTCCGTCCCGCAGGAGAGCCGCGCAGGCGAGCACCTGATGCCGCGCGCCGCATGATCGAGACGCTGATCGGCCTCGCGGCAATGATGCTGCTGTCGTTCGTGCGCATCCCGATCGCGCTCTCGATGGGCATCGTCGGCGTCGTGGGCTACGCCTACATGCGCGACTGGAACTGGGCCCCCGCGTTCGCCATGGCGCAGACGCAGATCTACGAGACCGGGCGCAATTACACGCTCTCGGTCGTGCCGCTGTTCATCCTGATGGGGACGTTCGTCGCGCGCGCCGGGATGGCGGAGGAGCTGTTCCGCGCGGCGTACGCCTTCCTCGGCCATCGCAAGGGCGGGCTCGCGATGGCGACCGTCGTGGCGGCGGCGGGATTCGGCGGACCCTGCGGCTCCTCCATCGCCACGGCGGCGACCATGGCGAAGGTCGCCTATCCGTCGCTGAAGAGGTTCGGCTACGCGGATTATCTGTCGACCGGCTCCATCGCCGCGGGCGGCACCCTCGGCATCCTCATCCCGCCTTCCACCATGATGGTGATCTACGGGATCATCACGCAGACGAACATCGCGCTGCTGTTCGCCGCCGGCATGCTGCCGGGGCTGCTCGCCACCGTCCTGCTCTGCGTGGCGGTGCGGTACATGGTATGGCGCGACCCGGCAGCCGGGCCGCCGGGGGAGCGCACGCCCTGGCCCGAGCGCTGGAAGGCGCTGCGCGGCATCGGCGCGATCACCGCGCTCTTCGCGTTCTCCATCGGCGGCATCTTCGTCGGCCTGTTCACCGCGACCGAAGGCGCCGGGGTCGGCGCGTTCGTCTCGATGGCTTTCGCGCTGTGGCGCCGCTCGCTCACCTGGCGCACGCTCTACGATTCGCTCGTCGAAGGCGCGCGCACGACGTCGATGATCTTCCTCATCCTGATCGGCGCGCTGATGTTCGGCGAGTTCGTGAACATCACCAGCATGCCGGGCGACCTGAAGGCGTTCGTCGGCCGGTTCGCCCTGCATCCGTTCATGGTCGTGGCCGCCATCATGGTGATCTACGTGCTGCTCGGCACGGCGATGGAGGAGCTCTCGATGATCCTGCTCACCCTGCCGGTGTTCTTTCCCATCATCGTGCACCTCGGGCTCGACCCGGTGTGGTTCGGCATCCTCATCGTCTGCGTCGTCGAGATCGGGCTCATCAGCCCGCCGGTGGGGATGAACCTCTTCGTGCTCTCCACGCTCATCCCGGAGGTGCCCACGCGCACCGTGTTCCGCGGCGTCATGCCGTTCGTGCTCATCGATTGCGTGCGCCTGGCGATCCTCGTCGCCTTCCCGATCATCTCCACCTGGCTGCCGAGCCTCATGAAATGAAGCCGCCGGCTCATCCCGAGAGCAGCTCGATGAGCGCCGAGAGGTCGCGCGCCGCGCTGCCGCGCGCCGCCTGCATGCGGTAGAGCTCGGCCGCGGCGTGCGCCATCGGCAGCGGGACCCCGCCCGCCTTGGCGAGCGCCGCCGCGTTGTCCAGGTCCTTCAGCATGATCGCGCACGTGCCGATGGGCGGCTCGAACGCGCGCGCCGCCATGCGCGCGCCGAAGATCTGCAGCGGGCCCGAGTCGGCGAATCCGCCTTTCAGCGCCCCGGGGAGCGCGCGCGCATCGACGCCGGCGGCCTCCGCGAGGCGGATCGCCTCGGCGATCACCGGGATGAGCGATCCGACGATCACCTGGTTGCAGAGCTTGGTGGCCTGCCCGGCGCCGCAATCGCCCATGCGCGTCACTCGCGACGCGAGGTGCATGAGCACCGGGCGCGCGCGCTCCACGTCCTGCGGCCGTCCGCCCGCCATCATGACGAGCGTGCCGTTCTCGGCGCCCGCGGTGCCCCCGGAGACCGGCGCATCCACGAATCCGGCGCCGCGCTCGGCGATCCGGCGCGCGTACTCGCGCGCCGAGTCCGGCGAGATGCTGGAGAAGTCGACCACCAGCTTGCCCTCCGCGAGCCCCTGCGCGACGCCCTCCCGGCCGAAGAGCACCTCCTCTTCCGCGCGCTGGTCGGTCACGCAGAGCATCACGATGTCCGCGTCGCGCGCGAGCGCCGCGGGTGAGTCGGCGAGCCGGGCGCCCGCCGCGACGAGCGCCGCGGCCTTGTCGCGGGTCCGGTTCCACACGCCGAGCTCATGGCCGGCGGCCGCCAGCCTCGCGGCCATGCGGCTGCCCATCACGCCCAGTCCGATGTATCCGAGCTTCATTTCCTTCCTCCACTGTGGGTGACGGCGCCGCGATGCGCCGAGCCGACTTGCGCCGCGTATTTCTCGAGCACGCCGGAGAGCCGCCGCCGGGGCGCTCGCGCCCTGCGCGACTGGAGATCCTTTCTCGAAAGCAGCACGTCGAGCGTCCCGGCCTCGGCGTCGATGCGGATGCGATCGCCGCTGCGGACCAGTCCGAGCGGGCCTCCGGCGGCGGCTTCCGGGCTCGCATGGCCGACCATCATGCCGCGCGTCGCGCCCGAGAAGCGGCCGTCGGTGAGCAGCGCCACTTTCTCGCCCATGCCCTGCCCGTAGAGGAGCGCGGTGATGCCGAGCATCTCGCGCATGCCCGGGCCGCCGCGCGGGCCTTCATAGCGGATCACGAGCACGTCGCCGGCCTTGTATTTCCTCTGCCGCACGCACTCGGCGCAGCTCTCCTCGGAATCGAAGACGCGCGCCGGGCCCTCGAACGCGAGCGACTTGAGGCCCGCCACCTTGAGCAGCGCGCCGTCGGGCGCGAGGTTGCCCTTCAGCACGACGATGCCGCCGCTCTTCATGATCGGTTCCTTGCGGATCACCGCGCCGTCGGCGCCCGCATGCTCGCGCAGGGCGCGCTCCAGCGAAAGCCCGGAAAGCGTGAGGCAGTCGCCGTGCAGGCGATCCCGGGCGAGCAGCTCCTTGAGGACGGCGTACACGCCGCCCGCGGCATGCAGGTCTTTGGCGAGAAAGCGGCCGCCCGGCTGCAGGTCGGCGATGAGCGGCGTGCGCCGGGCAACGCGCGCGAAATCGTCGAGCGAGAAACGGATCCCGGCCTCGTGCGCGATGGCCGGCAGGTGCAGCGCCGCGTTCGTCGACCCGCCCGTGGCGGCCACCGCGGCGCATGCGTTCTCGAGGCTCTTCCGCGTCACGAGGTCCCTCGGCAGCGGCCCGCCCCGCCGCAGGATCTGCATCACCGTCTTTCCGGCTTCCTGCGGCACGCTTTTTCTCCCGGGAGAGACGGCGGGCAGCGTGGCCGACCCGGGGAGCGCGAGCCCGAGCGTCTCGGACACCATCGCCATGGTGTTGGCGGTGAACTGCCCGGGACAGGAGCCGAGCGACGGCAGGCAAACGCGCTCGAGCTCGGCGAGCTCGTCCGCGCGCATGCGGCCAGCGAGCACTGCGCCGACGCCCTCGTAGGCGTCCAGCACGGTGACGTCGCGCCCGCGCCACGAGCCGGGAAGCGCGGCGCCGCCGTAGACGAACACCGCCGGCACGTTGAGGCGCGTCATCGCCATCATCATCCCGGGCAGCGTCTTGTCGCAGCCGGCGAACGCGACGAGCGCATCGTAGGCGTGGCCGCGCACGACCGCCTCGACGCCGTCGGCGATCAGCTCGCGCGAAACGAGCGAATAGCGCATGCCCGGGTGGTTCATGGACAGGGAGTCGGCCACCGAGACGGAGGCGAAGTCGAACGGCACGCCGCCCGACTCGCGCACCGCGGCGCACGCCTCGCGCGCGAATTCGCCGAGGAGCGCGTTGCACGGCGTGACGCGCCCGTCGGTCGAAGCGACGCCGACGAACGGTTTTTTCAGGTCGTCGTCGGAGAGCCCGAGCGCGCGCAGGAATGCGCGGTGCGGCGCACGATCCAGCCCCTCCACCGTGACGCGCGAGGGCAGGATCGGGAGTATCCTCATGGGTCGCGGTATTCTAAGCGGCACAATAACGAAGGAGGATCGATGCTTCGAGTTGCATTCGCGCTGCTCGCGCTCGCCCTGCACGCGCCGGCGTTCGCGCAGAGCTATCCCGCGCACCCGGTCAAGGTGATCGTCCCGTACGGCGTCGGCGGGCCGGCGGACATCTACGGACGCTTCCTCGCCGCCAAGCTGCAGGAAGCGCTCGGCGAGCCGTTCGTGGTCGAGGACCATCCCGGCGGCGGCGCGATCGTCGGCACCGACCTCGTCGCGAAATCCGCGCCCGACGGCTACACGCTGCTCGTCATGTCGAACACGCACACCGTGAACGAGACGCTCTTCACGAAGAAGCCCTACGACCTGATGCGCGACTTCGCGCCGATCACCGGCGTGAACTCCTCCGACCTCGTCATGGTGATCAATCCTTCGGTGCCGGCGAAGAACCTCAAGGAGTTCATCGCCCTGGCGAAATCGAAGCCGGGCCAGCTGAACTACGCCTCTTCGGGCCCGGGCACGCCCTACCACATGGCGGGCGAGCTCTTCAAGGCGATGGCGGGCGTGGATATCGTGCACGTGCCGCACAAGGGCTCCGACCAGGCGCGCACCGCGGTGCTGGGCGGCCAGGTGCAGATGATGTTCGACGCCATCACGACCATGGCCGGGCAGGTGCGCGCGGGCAAGGTGCGCGCGCTCGGCACCACCGGCAAGAAGCGCTCGTCGGTGATGCCCGAGGTGCCGACGATCGCCGAGGCCGGCGTGCCCGGCTACGAGGCCACCATCTGGCTCGGGCTGATGGCCCCCGCGAAGACGCCGCGCCCCGTGCTGGAGAAGCTCAACGCCGAGGTGAACAGGATCATCAATTCGCCCGAGGTCAAGGACAACTGGGCCAAGCAGGGCGCGCAGCCGATGGGCATGTCGATCGAGGAGTTCGACAAGTTCCTGCGCGCCGACATCGCCAAGTGGGCGAAGGTGGTCAAGCTCTCCGGCGCGAAGGTCGATTGACGGCGCTGCGCGTGCTGAGCGGCGGCGCCGCGCAGGGCGCCGCCTGCGCCCTCGCCGCGCTGCACGGCATCGCGCTCGAGGCGGAGTTCGGCGCGGTCGGCACCATGCAGAAGAAGCTCCTCGACGGAGAGGCGTGCGACATCGTCATCCTCACGCGCGCCCTCGTCGGCGAGCTCGCCCGGGCAGGCCGCGTGCTCGCCAGCGCCGATCTCGGCGCGGTACCGACCGCGATCGCGGTCCGGGAACAGGATGCGAGCCCGCCGGTCTCCACCGCGGAGGAGCTGCGCGCCGCGCTCCTCGCCGCGGACGAGATCTATTTCCCCGACCCGGAGAAGTCGACCGCCGGCATCCACTTCAGGAAGGTCCTCGATTCGCTCGGCGTGGCGAACGGCCGGCGCGCCTTTCCGAACGGGGCGACGGCCATGCGCGAGATGGTGCGCTCGCGCGCGCGCAGCGTGATCGGCTGCACGCAGTCCACCGAGATCCTGATCACCGCCGGGGCGCGGCTCGTCGGCCCGCTCCCCGAGCCGTTCGCGCTCGCCACCGTGTACACGGCGGCAACCTGCGCCGGCGCGCCGCACCGCGAGGAAGCCGCGCGCTTCCTCGGGCTGCTCGGCGGCGAGGCGTCGCGCGCGCTGCGCCGCAAGGCGGGATTCCAGGCGTGAGCGCGAGCGACCTGCTGGTCGTGTTCGTCGTCGTGGTGGTGCTCGGCCTCGGCAGCCTCTTCCTCTACGGCTGGAAGCGCCGCAAGGAAGAGCCGCCGAAGGTGCCGCCGCTGCCGCCGGACGACGACGACTGGAAGTAAGGCTACTTGGCCGGCGAGGCGACCGGCTTGCCCTTCTCCACCACGTAGGTCGCGAGGACCTTCGCCGGGCCCTTGCCGACGTTCGTGCCGTCGTGCACCACGCCCGCCGGGACGTAGAAGCTCTCGCCCGCCTTCACCATGCGCGGCGGCTGCCCCTCGATGCGAAGCTCAAGCGTGCCCTCGACGACGTAGCCGAATTCCTCGCCCGGGTGCGTGTGCTTGCCGGCCGCGCCGCCCGGGATGAACTCCGCCAGCGCCTGCACCACGTGCCGGCCCGGCACCGTGACGTTCTCCTGGTCCTGCAGCAGCTTCCGGGTGAAGCCGGGCTGCTGGGCGAGCGCTATGCCGCCCGCGACGGCGAGCGCGACGAACGATGCTGCGGTGAGCTTCTTCATGACCCCTCCCCTTGGTTGGCTAAAGAGCAATCTCGCGCGCGGCGCCGCGCACGTCCATCTCATACTCGAGCCCGACGACCGGCGGGCGCGCGAAATGCCAGCATAGCCCGCCCTGCGCGGCGCCCCGCGCCGCGATCTCGGGGCCGACCAGCGCGCCGATGTCCTGTACGCAGTAGGCCTGCGTGCTGACCGCGTCGCGCCAGGAAAAGCCCAGCGCGTCGAGCCGGCGTTCCATCTCGCCCACGACGTGGCGCACCTTGTCGCGCATCGCATCCAGGCTCGTCTCGCCGTGGCGCACGGTGCGGCTCGCGAAGCTGCCGGTGCCGTCGCGCACCTCGCCGCCGCCGGCGACGATGAAGCTGCCGCGCTTCGCGGCGGGCGCCGGGACGGTATAGGAGAACGCGTACAGCACCGGGCGCGACGGCTTGCCGTGCTGCGGGCAAACGTTGGTGCGGGCCACCGGATTCATCTCGTCCCTGTAAATACCCCAGCGCGCGAGCGTCTTCACGTATTCGCGGTTGAAGTCGTGAAAGCCCTGCTCGCTGAAGGGCTCGGGCGAGCGCAGCTCGCACGCGGCGAACGCCGTGCCCGGCCTGCCGAGCGCGCGCAGGTGCGCTTCCACCGCGGCGAAGCCCTCCGCGAGCGGCGGCGGGTGCACGAAGCGGGCACGCTCGATCTCGAATCCGGGCTGCGCGGCGACCCCGCTCGAGTACTGGAACACCGCCTCGATGTAGCGGTATCCGCCCGGCTCGAAAACGCGCACGCCCATGGCTCAACGATACAGCAGGTGCGGCTCGCGCTCCGCGAGCCAGGATTTCTCGTCCCCGGCCGCGATCGCCTCGAGCTCCGCGGGCGCGGCCTTCGCGTCGTCCACCCATTCGCGCAGCAGCGGTCCGCCGTTGATCAGGTCGATCGCCAGGCGGCCGCGCTCGTATTCATACGGGAAGTCGCGCCACAGCGGGTAGCCGGGCGCGAGCGAGCGCAGCGCCTTGAAGGCGAGCGCCACTAGCCGCCAGGGGCGGAACTCGGCGTGGGCGTAGGCGGCATCGTCGACGTGGATCTGCAGGCCGGCGCAGAGCTCGCCCGCGTGCTTGTGGAACGTCGGCTCGAAGAAGCACTCGCGCAGCCGGCAGCCGCGCAGCCACTGCGGGGCGAGCGCCTGCATCTTCGCGAGAAGCGCGCGCGGCTCGAGCTGCGGCGCGCCGAAGAGCTCGAGCGCGCGCGTGGTGCCGCGGCCCTCGGAGAGGGTCGTGCCCTCCAGCATCACCGTGCCGGCGTAGCAGCGCGCCATCGAAAGCGTCTGCGCGTTCGGGCTCGGGTTCACCCAGGCGCGCTCGGCGAGCGGCCAGCCATATCCGGGAGCGGCATGCGGCGCCCAGCCGTGCATCGGCACGACGTTGAGCTCGACGTCCAGCGAAAGCGTCCGCGCGAACCAGCCCGCCGCCTCGCCGAGGGTCAGGCCATGGCGCATCGGCAGCGGCCCGGCGCCGACGAAGCTCTCCCAGCCGGGACGCAGCCGCGGCCCCTCGACCGGGCGCCCCGCCGGATTGGGCCGGTCGAGCACCCACAGCGGCTTCTTCGCCGCCGCGCACGCCTCGAGCATGTAGCGCAGCGTCGTCAGGAAGGTGTAGATGCGGCAGCCCAGGTCCTGCAGGTCGACGAGCAGGAGGTCGAAGCTCTCCATCATGGCCGCGGTGGGCCGGCGCACCGCGCCGTAGAGGCTGAACACCGGGATGCGGTTCGCCGGGTCGATGAAGTCCGCCGACTCCACCATGTTGTCCTGCTTGTCGCCGCGCAGGCCGTGCTGCGGGCCGAACGCCGCGCTGAGCTTGATCCCGGGCAGGGAAGAAAGCGCGTCGAGCGAGTGCTGCAGCGTTCCCGTCACCGAGGCCGGATGCGCGAGCAGCGCGACGCGCCGGCCTTCGAGCGGCTTGCGCAGCGCGCGCTCCTTGAGCAAGCGGTCAATGCCGAACTGCATCGAGCTCCAGCGCAAACGCGTCGCGATGATGGAAATCCGGCTTCCCCGGCGGATGGCGCAGCGCCCAATAGGAAAGAAACCGGGAAGACGACGGCGACCCCGCGCCGTCTTTTTCCTCGATCACCGCGGAAATGCCGATCTCCAGCTTCCCGGCCGTTGCAATGCGCACGCGCGCGCTGAGCTCGAGCTGGCCGTCCGCCCGCTGCACCGCGATCTGCGGCGCACTCCCCGCGGCGGCCGTTCTGTTTCGATACGAAGAAAAGCCGTAGCAGGCCCACTCGCCCGAGGGCGAGAAGTTGAATTCGACGTAGCCCTGGGCATCCTTCTGCGCGACGAACAGCTCGAAGCAGGTGTGCTGCCACAGCCGGTCGGCGCGCCGCGGCGCCGCCGCGGCCGGAAGGAGCACCCGGTCGAGGTCGCCGCCGAGCTTGTAGAGCACCTTTATCGCCTCGCGGCTTCGCGCGATCTCCACGTCGATGCCGCGCACGGCCGAGACCGCGGAATCGGGATGGCGTTGCAGGCTAGCCAAGGGCTTCGGCGAGCAGCGAGAGCGCCGCTGCGGCGAAGGCGTGCATGTTCGCGACGCGCTCGGCGCTACCGGTCGACACCTTGAGCGCGAGCTCCTTCGGCCCGGCGACCGCGACGCAGGCGTGCCCGGCGGGATCGCCGTAGCGGTTGCCCGCCGGCCCGGCCGCGCCGGTCTCGCCCACGCCCCAGGTGGCGCCGAAGCGCTCGTGCGCGAGCCGCGCGCGCAGGAGCGCGTGCGCCTCGGTGGCCGGCCGCGCCCCCGCCAGCAGCTCGTCGCTGTAGTCGCGCAGCGCGCGCCACGCCTGGCGCGTATAGATCACCTGGCCGCCCAGGAAGTAGGCGGAAGCGCCCGGCACGGCAAGCAGCGCCGCGCTGAGGAGGCCGCCGGCCGCCGACTCGAGCACCGCGACGGTCTCCTTGCGCGCCTTGAGCAGCGCGCCGACACGCTCGGCTTGCGGCAGGAGCTCGCGCATGGGTGCCGCCGAGGCTAGCATATCGGCAACGTCGTCGTGCCGCGGCGCACCACGCAATCCGCGTAACGTTCCGCGGCTAGCGTATCCGTCATGGACAGCCGCCTTTCCGTCGGCACGTTCCGCCGCAATCGCGACGGCTCCTGGACCTGCGTCGCGCCGGTGTCCTTCGACGGGCCGATCGGCCGCATCCGGCTCTCGCCGGGCGCCTCGTTCGCGAGGGGCGCGGTCTACAAGGGCGTCGACATCGCCGCGTTCCTGAACGTGCAGGCGCGCGAGCGGGAGCCTACGGCTTCACGAACCTGAGGACGAACTCGTCCTTGGGCTGAGGCGGCTGCGGCGTCTCGCGATCGCGCGGATCGGCGGGATTGCGAAGGAATCCGCCTTCGGCCGCCAGCCTGAAGCCCGCCGCCTCCACCTCGCGGCGCAGGAACGCCTCCTCGATGCGGTGGAGCGTATTGGATTCCGAAATGCCGGTGCCGGGCCGCCCGGAATGGTCGGCGATCACGTACGCGCCGCCGGGCTTGAGCGCCTGGTACACGGCGCGGTTCATGCGCGCGCGATCCACGCCCATGTGCCCGAGGTCGTGGTAGTTGAACATCAGCGTGACGAGGTCGAGCGCCTGGTCGGCGGCCTGCGGCGGCACCGGATCGTCGAACGGCCGCGCGACGACGACCACGTTTGCGAGCGCGGGCGATTTCAGCCGCTCCGCGAGGCGCGGCGAAGGCTTCGGGCTCTGCGCGTACACCCTGCCCGCCGGCCCGGCCGCGCGCGCAAGCAGCTCCGTGGTATAGCCGCCGCCCGCGCTGATATCGAGCGCGGTCATGCCGGGGCGCGGGCCGATGAAGGAAAGCAGCTCGACGGGCTTCCTGCGCAGGTCGTTGCTGCGGTCGGCGGCGCTGCGATCGGGCGCCGCGACGATCTCGGCGATGCGCTCGCGCGGCAGCGGCGCGGAAGCGCAGCCTGCCAGCACGAGGACCAGGAGCGAAACAGCGAGGCGCGAAAGCGGCATGCGATCGGCGCTAGTTTACCCTGCGGCATGGACAGCAGGCGCCTTGCGGCCTTCGGCCTGCTCGCGGCGGCGAACCTCATGTGGTCGGGCAACTGGGTGCTCGGGCGCGCGCTGCGCGAGGCGTTCGACCCGCTCTCGCTCAACTTCTGGCGCTGGAGCGTCGCGCTGCTCGCCATGGCGCCGTTCGCGCTCGCGCAGGTGCGCGGGCACGGCGCGCTCGTGCGGCGGCACGCGGGGCTGCTGTGCATGCTCGCGCTGTTCGGCGCGTTCCTGTTTCAGTCGCTCGTCTACCTCGGCCTCGAAAGCACGACGGCGATCAACGGGGTCCTGATCAACGCCGCCGGGCCGTTCTTCATCATGCTGTGGTCGTGGGGACTGGAGCGCGAGCCGGCCAGCCTGCGGCAGGTGGCGGGGATGCTGCTCTCGTTCCTGGGCATCGTGATCATCGTGTGCCGGGGCGAGCCCGCGCGCCTGCTCCAGCTGGAGATCCACCGGGGCGACGCCTGGATCCTGCTCGCGATGCCGATGTGGGGACTCTACTCGGTGCTGCTCAAGCGCGCGCCCGCGGAGCTGCACGGCCTTGCGCTGACCTTCGTCATCGCGTGCATCGGCGTGGCGATGATGCTGCCCTTCTTCGTGCTGGATGCGGCGCGCGGCGCGATGCGCTGGCCCGGCGCCGCCGGCATCGCCGGGATCGTCTACGTGGGGCTCGCCGCCTCGTTCGGCGCCTTCCTGTGCTGGAACCGCGGCGTGGCGGTCCTCGGCGCCAACGTCGCCGGCTTCACGCTGCCGCTCCTGCCGGCGTTCGGCACGCTGCTCGCCATGGCTTTCCTCGGCGAGCCCTTCCAGGCCTTTCACGCGGCGGCGTTCGCGACCATCCTCGCCGGCGTCATCCTCGCGACGTTCCGCTCCGGGTCGCGCGAAGCAGGAACGCGGCGACCGGCTGGGTGACGGTCGCGCTCACCGGCTCGCCGGGCTTCGCGCCCGGCGCGCGCACCGTGGCGAGGCGCAGGCGCGAGCGCGATGCGGAAAGCTTGCCGATCTGCAGGATCAGCTCCGAATAACTCACCTCGCTGTGGCAGCGCGCGCAACGGTAGCGCGAGGGGCCGCCCGGGCGCAGCTCTTCCTCGAAGGAAACTGCATCGCACTTCGGGCAGCGGGCCGTGACGTGGCCGACGCGGAATTCCATTCGCTCCTCCCTGACCCTTCTTTGCGATCAAGCTAGCAGCCTGATTCGCCGGACGAAAGGAATTAATTCCAGCGGCAATAGTTCACGGCCGCGCAGCAGCCGGATTCACGGCCGCCTGTCGGGCTTCCCCGAATTCGCGCAGTCGCGCCTCGACCGCCTCGCGCTCGTGCTCGGTGAGCGTGGGCAGCCATTCCTGCAGCTCGAGCGCCTTGGCCTCGTTCCAGTTGCGCAAGTCCCGCAGCACGTCGGCGTCGTCCAGCGCGTCGCCCCAGGCCGCGACCGTCGCGAGCACCATCGGCTCGGCGCCCTGCAGGAGCAGCGCGAGGTAGAGCTCCCTGCGGATCGCCGGATCGAGCTTCATGCCGCGGCCGCGAGCATTTGGCGTGCCTGCATTAGACTTGGCGCGTGCGCGGATCGCTCCTCGCTCTGCTCCTCGCCGCCGGCGCCGCCGCGGCGCAACCCTATCCCGCGAAGCCGGTGAAGATCGTCGTGCCGGCGCAGCCCGGCGGCGGCCTCGACCTCATCGGCCGTACCGTCGCGCAGGAGCTCACCCGCTCGATGAAGCAGTCGTTCGTCGTCGAGAACCAGTCCGGCGGCGGCGGCACGATCGCCTCGCAGACGGTGGCACGCGCGACCCCCGACGGCTATACGCTCATGGTCGGCTACGTAGCCACGCACGCCACCAATCCCGCCGTGCGCAAGGTTCCTTACGACGCGGTCAAGGACTTCACGCCGGTCGCCATGGTGGGCGGCACGCCGAACGTGCTGGTCGTGCCGCCTTCGCTTCCGGTGCACGACGCGCGCGGCCTCGCCGAATACATCCGCGCGAATCCGGGCAAGCTGAGCTACGGCTCGGGCGGCATCGGCACGCTGAACCACCTGCTGTGGGAGCAGTACCGCGCCGCCGCCGGGCTCGACGTCGTCGTCGCCCACTATCGCGGCATCGGCCCGGCCTTCACCGATTTCCTCGGCGGGCAGGTCCAGGTCATGACGCCGGGGCTTGCCGCCGCGCTTCCGCACCTGCGCGCGAAGAAGCTGAAGATCATCGCCATCACCGGCAGGAAGCGCCACCCGCTCGTGCCCGACGTTCCGACCTTCGCCGAATCCGGCTTCGCGGGTTTCGAGGACAGCGTGCAGTGGTATGGCATCGTCGGCCCGGCGGGGATGCCGGCCGAGGTCACGGCGCGCCTGAACGCCGAGATCAACAAGGCGGTGACCGCGCCGGAGCTGCGCCAGCGCCTGTCCAGCGAGGCGATCGACCCGATGCCGATGAGCCCCGAGCAGTTCGGCAAGTTCATCCAGAGCGAGATCGCGCACTGGGGCGCCGTGGCGCGCGAGCGCCACATCTCGCTCGACGACTAGCCTAGTCCGGCGACCAGCGCCGCTTGCGGTAGCTCACCCTGACCTCCTGCGGGTCGACGGCGGCGACGCGCAGCGGCCGCGGCCTCGGCCGCTCGCCCGGCACGTGCGGCTGAAGCGGCGCTCCCTGCTCGGGGAGGCGGCGGCGCATGCTGAGGAAAGCGGCGGCATTCGCGGCGGCGCTCACGGGGCATCCTTTCTTCGGGTTCGAGCGCCCATGTTCGCCAAGAACGGCGCGCCGCGCTGCCGCCGTTTGCCGCGTCGCGCTGTAGAGCGTTTCCTACAGGGGCGGCGGCTCATCCGGGGGCGGCATGGCGTAGACGGCGTACACGAATCCGCCGAGGAGCATGACGATCCACCAGGCGGAGATTCCCGCAATTTGGCCGAAGATGCCGCCGAAAGTGACGAAGGCGCCCGGCGGCACGCCGAAAAGGAGCAGCGCGAGCAGCGCGAGCGCGCCGCACACCGGGACGACGAGCATCGTCGCCACGATCGCGGCCATGACGAGCGTCTCAATCCATCTGGGCAAGGATGCTCTGCAGGATCGCCATGTCGACCGGCTTCTGCACGTGCGCGTCGAAGCCGGCCTTGCGGCTGCGCACGTAGTCCTCCTTCGCGCCGCGGCCGGTCACGGCGACGATGCGCACCGCGTCCTGCCCGAGCTGCTCGCGCAGGCGGCGCGCCAGCTCCCAGCCGTCCATCTCCGGCATGCCGATGTCGAGGAAGATGAGCTGCGGCCGCGTGCGGGCCGCGAGGTCCAGCACCGCGGCCGGGCGCGTCGCAACGTCCACCTGGTGGCCGAGCGCGCGCAGCAGCATGGCGAGCGCCTCGACCGTGTCGAGGTCGTCGTCGGCGACGATGATCCGCCTGCCCGCCTGCGTGCTCTGCGCCAACGCTTCGGTCCCCTGGACTCTTGTTTGGCGCGGATTATACGTTTCCGGGGCGGGCGGCATTAGTTCTCCACGGCAATGCGCAGGAGCTCCGGCGTGACGGGCTTCACGAGATGCTCGTCGAAGCCGGCCTCCGCCGAGCGCCGCACGTCCTCGGTGCGGCCGAATCCCGTGACGGCGACCACCCGGATGGCGCGGCCCTCGGGGTCGGCCCGCAGGCGGCGCACCGCCTCGAAGCCGTCGAGGCCCGGCATGCCGATGTCGAGCAGCACCACGTCCGGGCGCGCGGCGCGCGCCATGGCGAGGCCGATGCGGCCGTCGGTCGCCGTGTAGGCCTCGTGGCCCATGCTCTTGAGCATCATCGCGAGCGCCTCGGCCGCGTCGGCGTTGTCGTCAACGACGAGGACGCGCTTGTGCGCTGCCGCGCGCGAAGGCGGCGCGGCCTGCTGCTGCGGCTTTTCGGCAGCAAGCGCGCTCGCGAGCGGCAGCCGGACCGTGAAGACGGCGCCTTTGCCCGGGCCGTCGCTGCGGGCGTCGATGCGCCCGCCGTGCAGCGTCACGAGGCTGCGCGCAAGCGCAAGGCCGATGCCCAGGCCGCTCGAGGAGCGCCGTCCCACCTGCGCGCCCTGCGAGAACATCTCGAAAAGCCGCGGCAGCGTCTCCGCGTCGATGCCGATCCCGGAGTCCTGCACCTCGATCTCGGCGTGCTCGGCTTCGCGCCGCACGCGAAGCGCGATGGTGCCGCCCGGATCGGTGAACTTGGCCGCATTGTTGAGCAGGTTGGCGACGACCTGCGACAGGCGCACCGGGTCGCCGTTCACGGGCAGGGGCTCGGTGGCGAGCGTCACGTTCAGCGTGTGCTTGCCCGCCTCGATCGCCGGGCGGCTGGTTTCCACGGCGCTCAGCATCACCGCGGAGAGGTCCAGCGGCTCGCGGCGCAGCTCGATCTTGCCCTGGTCGATGCGCGAGATTTCGAGCAGGTCGTCCACCAGCCGCACGATCTGCTTCACCTGGCGCGTCATGATGTCGCGCGCGCGGCGCGCGCCTTCGGGATCGGTCTCGGTGATCGTCATCAGGTCGAGGCAGTTCTGGATCGGCGCGAGCGGGTTGCGCAGCTCGTGCGCGAGCACGGCGAGGAACTCGCCCTTGCGCCGGTCGGAGTCGCGCAGCGCGGCCTCGGCGCGCTTGCGCTCGGTGATGTCGCGCGCCACCTTCGAGGCGCCGATGATGCGCCCGTCGGCGTTGCGCACCGGCGAGATGGTGAGCGAGATGTCGAGCCGGCGCCCATCCTTGGCGACGCGGACCGTGTCGTAGTGCTCGATGCGCAGGCCGCGGCGCAGGCGCGCGATGAACTCGCGCTCCTCGTCCTGCAGCTCCGGCGGGATGATGAGGGTGATCGGGTGGCCGACTGCCTCGTCCGCGGTCCAGCCGAAGATGCGCTCGGCGCCCTTGTTCCACGACTGGATGATGCCGTCGAGCGACTTGCTCACGATCGCGTCGTCCGAGGACTCGACGATCGCCGCGAGCCGGTTGCGCGTCTCGTCGCGGCGATGCAGGTCGCTCGTGTCGCGGAAGCACACCGCTATGCCGCCCGAGCGCACCGGCGAGGCGCCGATCTCGAGCCAGCGCCCGTAGTGCTGGTAGAAGAGCTCCATCTTCTCGCCCGCGCCGCTCGCCATGACGCGCCGGTACATCCGATCCACGGCGCTGCCGACGGCGTGCGGGAAGGCTTCGTGCCACGTCTTGCCGAGCACGTCCTCGCGCCGCCGGCCGAGGAGCCGCTCCGCCGCGGCGTTCATGTGCGTCATGCGCCAGCCGGCGTCATAGGCAACGAAGCCCTCGAGCAGGTGCTCGACGTAATCGGCGGCCTGCTCCTTCAGGGCCTGCATCGTCTCCGAGGGCTCGACATCGCGCGTGATGCAGCGCGTGTGCACGAACTCGTCCCCGCGCCACTTCACGTTGGAGGTGATCCGCACGTGGCGGATCGAGCCGTCCTTGCAGAGCATCCGCGCGGGATAGTCGCGCAGCGTCTCTTTCTGCTCGAGCCGCTCGAGGATGTCGCGGATGACGTCCCCGTCGGCGTGGAACCTGGCGATCTTCTGGCCGACGTACTCCTCGCGCCGGTAGCCGAGCAGCGCAAGCTCGGCGTCGTTCGCTCGGAGGATGACGCCGTTGCCGTCCACCCAGTGCATCGGGATCGCGGCGTGGTCGAAGAAATCCGAGAGATCGTCGTGCTCGTCGCCGAGCGGCGCCGGCTCGTCCGCGCGTCCCGCGGGGCGGCTTGCCCGCCGCGTCATGCCGTGCGTGCCTTCGCTTCGGCGAGGATCTTGCGCGCCGTCAGTGGCATGTGCTTGTGCATCCACAGGAGCGCCGCCTGCCCCGAGGGCATTTGCGCGCCGAAGAGCGGCGCCCCGGCTCCGCCGCCGAGGACTTCGGAGAGCGGCCATCCCAGCACCTTGCGGGTCGCTTGCGCCACCGTATCGTTGAAGCGCCGCGTGTCGCGCGCGGGGATGAGGTGCGAATGCACGCCGCAGACGCGCTGCAGCGCCCCGCCGTAGAGCTCGGCGTCGAGCGGATCCATGCGGTAGGCGCAGAAGAGCGAGAACGTCTGCAGCCTCGCGAGCTCGTTCCAGTGCTCCTCCAGCCGGATCGCCGCATCGCGCTCGCCGCCCTGCCAGAGGATATCCACCATCTCGCCGTAGGCGCGCACCGACGGATGGCGCAGTCGCAGCTCCGCGATCTCGCCGCCGACGGCCCGGTGGAAGGACGTCCAGTCCGGCATGCCGCCGCGCATGAAGAGCCCAAGGGTGCTTTCCGCGTCGAGAACGCGCAGCTGGGCGCTCTGCATCCGCTGCGCTGCGTCGATGCCCTGCGCGGCGAGCGCCGTGGCAAAAACTTCCCAGTGTTCCGGGCGGGCGACGACGATCGCCGCCTCGCCCGCCTTCAGCCCCAGGGACAGATAGTGGGCGACTGCCTCCGAAAGGAAATCCGTGTCCTGGTAGATCTGCACGATGTGGTCGCCGAGCGCGGGTTGCTCGAGCACTTCGTTCCAGCTTGCTTCCATGCGAGCGATTCTATGTTGAGCGTGCGACAGGCGACAGTCGAAGAAGGCCGACGCTCTGTCGCGCTGCGCACTACAGCGCCGCGATCGGCGACGGGAGTGGCGCTTGCAGCAGCCTCCCGCATGCTCACCTGGGCCGTGTCGTTCCTGCTGGTCGCGATTTTCTCCGGCATTTTCGGCTTCGTCGCCGCCGGGCCGGCGGGCCTGCTTTTCTTCTGCATCTTCTTCGCGCTCTTCATCTGGGCGCTCGTCGAGCACCGCCGCCGCGGGCGCTGATCAGGCGCGATTGAGGGGCGCAAGCCGGCGCAGCAGCTCGCGCGACTTCGCGAGGAGCCCGCGCGCTTCCCACACTCTCATTGCGGAAAGCGCAACGGCCAGATCCGCGTCGCGCTTCCTCACGTAGCCGAAATTGCGGAGGCTCACCGCGCGCCGCCGGGCAGCCGCGCGATTCATTTGCGGGCGCCGAAAGACATTCTGGCTTCCCGCAGCACCGCGATCGCGGTGCGCAGGTCCCGGCGCCGGATGCCAAGGCCGTCGAGCCGCGGGCGCTCCGGCGCGCGCGTGAAGAGCCGCTCCTGGAGATCGGCGCTCGCCGCGAGTTGCGCCGGCTCCGCACCGCAGTGCCAGACCGGCGCCACCGTGGAGAGCGCGATCGCGACCATCGGCAGCGCGCTCGCGAGCTCGGCCGAGGCCTCGATCTGCGTCTTCGGCGGCGTCAGCTCGAAATAGGCGACGAGGCAAGCGAGCTCGAGCGCCAGCAGGGCACCATCGCCGATCGCGGCCGAGCCGTCGCCCTCCTTCATCGCCTGCAGCGCCGTCTCGCGCAGACCGGCTCCATGGCCGGCGACTTCAAGGGATTTGGAGTGCGCGGGCGCGGCCGCGCGCGCCGCGGAGGACCCCGCGACCAGCCCCTCGATCCAGCCGAAGCGGCGCTCGAGTTCCGCGGCCACGCCGCCTGCGTCTTCCCGTGCGGCGGACTGCAGCTTCGCCGCATCGAGCTGCACCAGCTTTGCGAGAAAGGCGACGACCCGGTCGGGCGCGTGGATCTCGAGCGTCTTCGCCGTCACCTTCAACTTGGAGGGAATGTCGAGCTGCTCGCGCATGCGACGTACCAGCGTGAGCAGATTGTCCGCGTCGAGCGGCGAGCGCGGGTTCATGAGACGGCATTATCCCCCCCTAGGGACGGCCTGGTCAGTCTTTGGCGCGCGAATCGCCGCGGCGAGCGCGCCGAGCCTTAGGCGGCGCGGCTCTCGGGCTCGACCGCGCCGTGCTTCATGAGCACGGTACGGGCGCACTGCGCCATCTTGTCGGTCCTGGGCTGGACGAGGATCAGGATGCCGCCGCGGTTCATGGCCTCGCCGTAGCGCTGTGCCTCGCCTTTCGGCACCCCGGCATCGACCAGCGCCTTGGCGAGGCCCGCACCGGCGTCCAGCCCGGCGTTGGCGAGCGCCGCGCCGAAGCTCCCGACCGCGCGCAGCATGCCGCCCCCGGGAAGCGAGCGCGACACTGCATTCACGCCGGCGAAGATCGCATTCACCACGGAGCTCGCCGCCGCGGCGCCCGACTCCACCGCCGTCTTCACCGCGGTGGACACTTGCGCCGCGTCCCGGTGCATGAGGCTGATGTCGGCGCGCTCGCACAGGCAGCTCGACTGCAGCTCGTCGATGATGCGCTGGGCGTCCGCGGGTTTCTCTACGATGCCGGCAACGGTTGTGGCCATGTCGCGCCTCTCGATCAGGGTGGCGAGGGCGGCGCGGATTCGTCGCCCTCTTTCTTCAAATCTCCGGCGAGCGGCCCGCCGATCTGCACCGCGCTGCGCAGCTCCTCGCGCGTGACTCCCAGCTCGCGCGCCATGCGCTCGAGCTCGTCCTCGCCGGGAGCTGCCGGGGACTTCGGATCACGATCCGTGTGCGCCATCCCACGCGAGGTTTGCAAGGAACGTTCCCGAAAGCGCGGAAAACGGTTTATCCCAAAGTCCAGCCCGTGGCAGAATCCGCCCGGCTCGGGGGAGATTCATGGCGGTCGGATCCGGCAGCTGGATTGCGCGCGCCCAGGCGCGCTGGCAGACGCTCATCGGCAGGCTCTTCATGCTGCCGCCGGGCATGGTCGCGCCCCTGTGCTCCGGGCTGCTCGTCGCCATCGTCGTGATCGACTTCCTGACGCCGGCCCGGGTCGACCTGTCCTTCCTCTACGTCTTCGTCATCCTGCTCGCCTGCTGGAACGGCGGCGCGGCGATCGCGCTCGTGGTCGCCGTCGTCGCGGCGCTGGTTCAGGCCGTGGTGCTGCGCATGGAAAGCTCGCTCGCCGCCTCGGAATACTGGACGCTGGTGCTGAACCGCACGTTCACCTTCTTTCTCGTGATCGGCCTCACCATGCCGCTGCGCAAGCTCTACGAGCGCGAGCAGCAGCACGCGCGCCGCGACTACGTCACCGGCATCCCGAACCGCAAGGAGTTCATCGACCGGCTCGAGCTCGAATCGGCGCGCACCGACCGGCACGGCCGGCCGTTCTGCGTGGCCTACATGGATGCGGACGACTTCAAGGGACTGAACGACAGCCGCGGCCACGCCGAGGGCGACGCCTGCCTGCTCGCCGCCGCGGAGACGATGTCGCGCGCGCTGCGCGCGAGCGATACCGTGGCGCGCCTGGGCGGCGACGAGTTCGCGCTGCTCCTTCCCGAGACCGACTCCGCGCAGGGCGCCAAGGTCATCGAGCGCGTGCGCAGGAACCTCGCCGCGTGCATGAGCGAGCATGGCTGGCCCGTGAGCTTCAGCATCGGCCTCATGACCTTCAACCGCCGCGCCATCTCGGTCGAGGACATCCTCTCGCGCTGCGACGAGCTCATGTACCGCGTGAAACGCGCCGGCAAGGGCGGGCTGCTCCACGAGTCGCTCTGAGCGCGACAGCGTGTAGCGGGTGCGCTACAGAGCTTCCGTGCTAGCGTTCCGCGCAAAGAATATGCGGCTCCGCAGCCATCTTTTCATGCTGGTGCTCGCCACGGCGGTGCCGCTCGTCGCGTTCGCGCTGCTCGCCTCCGGCCTTCTCGTCGAGCACGAGAACCGCAATTTCGTCGCCGCGGTGAAGAACCGCAACCGCGCCTTCATGAGCGCCGTGGATGCGGAGCTGAAGGGCTCGATCGTCACCCTCCAGGCGCTCGCCGCATCGCGCCGCCTCGCGCAGGGCGACGTCGCCGGGTTCCACCAGGACGCCCGCGACGTGCTGCAAACCCAGCCCGGATGGCTGAACATCATCCTGATCGATGCCGCGGGGCGGCAGGTGGTGAACGCCCTCCAGCCCTGGGGCACGCGTTTGCCGGACAAGCCCGACGACCGGGAGTCCTTCGAGCGCGCCGTGGAGACGGGCGAGGCGACGGTCGGCGGCGTGCGCCCGGGCGGCACCTTCGCCAAGAGGCCCGGCATTCCGCTGCGCGTGCCCGTGATCCGCGAAGGCAGGCTCGCCTATCTGCTCACCGCGGTGCTCAAGCCCGAGGCCTTCCAAGCGCTGTTCGAGAAGCAGCAGGTTCCGGAAGGCTGGGTGAGCGGGCTCGTGGATGCCCAGGGCCGCTTCGTCGCGCGGGTGCCACCGAAGCCCATCGGCAGCATGGCGGGGCGCGACTACCTCGTAGCGGTCCGCGCCGCGCGCGAAGGCTGGTATCGCGGCAAGACCGTCGAAGGCTTGGACACGTACACCGCGCACGTCGCCTCCGAGCTTTCCGGCTGGACGCTCGGCTTCGCGATCCCCTCCGAGCTGGTGCTCGGTCCGGCGCAACGCTCGGCGTGGCTGCTCCTTGGCGGCGCGCTGCTTTCCTTCGGCATCGCCTTCGGCATCGCGCTCTGGCTTGGCCGGCGCATCTCCCGGCCGATGTCCGAGCTCGCCGGGGCCGCGGCAACGCTCGGCACGAGCGACGCGCCGTTGGGCGTCCGGACCCGCATCCGCGAGCTCGAAGACCTCGCCGGAGCCCTCAACGCCGCCTCGCGCGGCATTCGCGAGCGCGACCAGGCGCTGCGCGCGCGCACCGCCGAGCTGCAGCGCGCCGATGCCAACAAGACCCAGTTCCTCGCGCTCCTTTCGCACGAGCTGCGCAACCCGCTCGCGCCGCTCGCGAACGGTCTCACGCTGCTCAGGATGCGCTACCCGCAGGCCGGGACCGAGACGCAGGCGATGATGGACCGGCAAATCCGCCAGCTGACCCGGCTGATCGACGACCTCCTCGACGTGAGCCGCATCGACCGGGGCAAGCTCGAGCTGCGCCGCGAACGCGTGAGCGTGGACTCGGTCGTGCGCACCGGCATCGAGACCGCGAAGCCGGCGCTCGAGGCGAAGGCGCACGAGCTCGTCGTGCGCTACGCGCCCGAGAGCCTTCACGTGGAGGGCGACGCGGTGCGGCTCTCGCAGGTCGTTGCCAACCTGCTCAACAACGCCGCCAAGTTCACCCCCGGCGGCGGGCGCATCGAGGTCGCGACGCGCGCCGAGGGCGGCGAAGCGCTGATCGCGGTGAAGGACAACGGCATCGGCTTCGCCGAGGGCGACGGCCCGCGCATCTTCGAGATGTTCGTGCAGCTCGACGCGAGCCGCACGCAGTCGGCGGGCGGCCTCGGCCTCGGCCTGACGCTCGTGCGCTCGCTCGTGGAGATGCACGGCGGCAGGATCGAGGCGACGAGCGGCGGGCCGGGGCGCGGCGCGCAGTTCGTCGTGCGCCTGCCCCTCGCCGCGGCGGCCGCCGCGCCGGCTGCCGTCCCGCTGCCGCGGCCCGCGGGCGCGCCGCGCCGTCGCGTGCTGGTCGTGGACGACAACGCCGATGCCGCCGACTCGCTGGCGCAGATCCTGCGCCTCGAAGGCTTCGAGGTCGAGGCTTGCTACGACGGGCGCAGCGCGCTGGAGGCGGCGCGCGCTTTCCGGCCGGACCTCGCCTTCCTCGACCTCAACATGCCGGGCATCAGCGGCACCGAGCTCGCGCAGCGCCTGCGCGCGGAACCGTGGGCGCGAGGCCTGACGCTCGTCGCGCTGACCGGCATGGGACAGAAGAGCGACCTCGAGGCGACGAGCGCCGCGGGATTCGACGCGCATCTCACGAAGCCGGCCGGCCCCGACGAGGTGCTGCGCCTTGCCGCGGGCAGCGGCGCCGGCAACGTCGTCAGCCTGAGAACGTCCGGCTAAGCCGGGCCGACGAAGCCTATGTACACGCCGCTCGCGTGCTGCGGCGGCACCAGCATCGCCTGCTCGCCGGTATTCCGGATGCCGCGCGCAGGCGGCGGAATACCCTGCTCCGACATCCAGCGCGCCGCGGCGTCCATGCTCGCGGTGCGGAAGAGCACCTGGAACGGCCCGGGACCGCGCTGCGCGAGCACATCGGCCGCAACGCCCGGCCCGTACGGCTGCGCGAGCGTGAGACCGGTCGGCCCGAGGCCGAAGACCGCCATGTCGGCCATGATGACCGTGCCCCGCTCCATCTTCGGCGCCGGCAGCGCGAGCGCCGCGGCGTAGCGCTGCGCCGCCGCGGCGAGGTCCTGCACCGCGATGTAGACGCGCTCGATGCGCTGGATCCGGTTCGGATGGCGCCGCGCCGGCGGCAGCGGGCCGGGCTTCGCGGCGACGATCGGCAAACCTTCCGCGGGCGAGCCCTCGCCGCGCAGCGCGATGGCGCGGATGCCGTCGCCTGCCGCGCGCACGAGGCGGAGAAAGTCGTCCTCGTTCGGCGCGAGGCCTTCGGCGTCCACGTCGAAGCCGATGCGCCGGTAGGCGTCGATCGCGCGCGGCAAATCGCGCGCGCCGATCTCGACATGGTCGATGCGCGTGAACACCGTCATCCCAGGAAGGCGGCCGCTTCCGCGGCGTGGGCGCCGGCGTCGCGCGCGGCGACGGCGGCGCGCTGCGCGAGCGCATCGTCCCAGGGCTGCGTCTCCTGCATTGCGCCGAGCGCGTGGATGAAGCGCGCGACCTTGAGCAGCCCGAGCCGCGCGACGCGCAGCGCCTCGTGCGCGCGCTCCACCTCGCTCGCGCATTTGCGGCGGGCGATCCGCGCGAGCTCCGGCACGTCCTTGTAGCCCGGCTCGGAGGGATCGAGCGGCTCGAGCGGCGCCGCCATGCCGAAGCCGAGCGGCTCGCCGGTCGCGCGCAGCTGTCGGTGCAGGTTCTTCGTCATGGAGCGCGCAAGGCCGACCGCCTGTCCGCCGAGCCGGCTCCCGGGGCGCATGCGCGAGAGCGTCTCGATCCAGTTCTGGCCGGAAACGAGCGCGTCGCGCGCCTCCTGCAGCGCGCCGCGCGCGCGCTCGACGAGCGCGCCTTCGGCGGCCTTCAGCACCGCGCCGGCGAGCGCCTGCGCCTGCGCCGGATCGAGCGGCACGGCGCCGCGCGCGGCGCTCACGACGAGCGCGAGGCGCACGAGCTCGTCGCTCGGCGCGATCTCGAGCAGACCGCGCGCCATGTCGCACAGCGCGCCGAGCTCCGAGGCGCCGATCGGCTCGCCGCGCTGCGCGCGGCTGGCGAGCTCGTCGATGCGGCTGCGGTCCAGGCGAGGCGTGCCCACGCGGCGATTGTAGGCGCCGCCCGACAACGGCCGCTGACTGGCGGCTGAAGCGGAGGCAATTTTTGGTCAGCGCCACCCACCGGCGAGGCGGCGCGCGTTTAGAATTTCGCCATGAAGGTCCTCGTCGTCGACGACACCCTCGACATCGCGAACACGCTCGCCTTCCTGCTGCGCAACTGGGGCCACGAGGCGGAGTTCGCGGTGAACGGGCACGCCGCGCTCACCATCGCGCAGCGCCAGAGGCCCGACGTCATCTTCCTCGACCTCGGCCTGCCCGACTTCGAGGGCTTCACCCTCGCCCGGCGCCTGCGCACGACACCGGAGCTTGCCGCCTCGCGCATCATCGCCATCACCGGCCGCACTTCGGACGACGACGAGTCGCGCGCGATCGAAGCCGGCTGCGAGCGCCTGCTGCGCAAGCCGATCGACCCCGCGTTCGTGCAGGATCTCGTCAGCGGCAAGGTGTCCCAGCCGGAGAAGCTGCTGCGCTTCCCGCGGAAGCGCTAGCAGCCGCTTCCCGCTAGTTGCGCTCGGCCTTGCGCACCTGGACGAGGCCTGCGGAGGTAAGGCGCATGCCCGTGCCGTGCGCGTGCACGAGGCCCTTGCGCAGGAGCGAGCTCACCAGCGCCTCGTCCGGGACGAACGCCCGGTTGAGCGCCCAGGCGCGGAAAATCGCGCGCAGCTGCTCCAGCTCCTCGGGGCTCAGCGGACGGTGCATCGGACCTCTCCCTGTCCGCGAATCTACCAAACGCCGCGCGTTCCCGACATCACACGAACGGTGGATGCGCCCGGCTTATTCGAGCTTGATCGCCGCGGCTTTCACCACGGCCGCCCAGCGCTCGTTCTCTTTGCGTACGAATGCGTGAAATTCTTCCGCGGTCATGGTGAGCGGCAGCAGGCCCGACTTGTCGAGGTTGGCCGCGATGT
Source organism: Burkholderiales bacterium (assembly GCA_035651575.1). GTDB lineage: Bacteria > Pseudomonadota > Gammaproteobacteria > Burkholderiales > SG8-39 > SCGC-AG-212-J23. Next base: position 49,499 of record DASRFM010000011.1, read on the forward strand.
CAGGAAGGCGCATCACCTCGCGCACCGCGCCGTTCAGGCGGTTCTGCAGGTCCTTGGGCGTCGCGGCCGGCGCGACGAGGCAATACCAGTAGTCCATGAGGTATTCCGGCACGCCCGCCTCGACGAAGGTCGGCACGTCCGAAAGCTGGCGGATGCGCTGCGCGGTGGCCACCGCGAGCGCGCGCAGCTGGCCGTTGCGCACAAAAGCAACCGCGGAGGGCACCGTGGTGAAGGTCATCTGCACCTGCCCCGACACCGTGTCCGCGACCGCGGGACCGACGCCCTTGTACGGGACGTGGGTGATGTCCGCCTTGGTGAGGTAGCGAAAGAGCTCCCCTGCCATGTGCGAGCCGCTTCCGGTGCCCGCCGAGCCGTAGTTGAGCGCGCCCGGCTTTGACGCCGCGAGCGCGACCAGCTCCTTCACGCTCCTCGCCGGCACCGAAGGGTTCACGACGACGAAGATCGGCGTGTACGCGACCGAGCCGATGAGCGCGAAGTCCTTCCAGATGTCGTAGCCGATCTTCGGGTTCAGGTTCGGGTTGATCGCGATCTCCGAGATCGTGCCCATCATCACGGTCTGCCCGTCGGCTGCCGCGGCCGCGGTGTAGCGCGCGGCGACGGCACCGCCGCCGCCCGGCCGGTTCTCGACGACGACGGCCTGCCCGAGCCGCTCGGCGAGCTTCGGCGCGATGAAGCGCGTCAGGATGTCGGTGCCGCCGCCGGGCGCGAACGGCACCTGGATGCGCAGCGCCTTTTCCTGGGCGCCCGCAACCCCGCAAGCGAGCAGCGCGGCAAACAGCAGCGCGCGCACGTCAGGCCGCCTTGCGCGCCGCCGGCAGCTCCGGCATCTCGGCGAGCAGCCGCCCGTAGCCGGCGATGCGCTCGCGCAGGCCCATCTTGCGCAGCGCGTGCCACACGGTCATGTTGTTCGTCGTCAGCACCGGCTTGCCCGCCGCCCGCTCGAGCTCCTCGACGATGCTCGCGGTCCACCAGTTGCCGCAGGCGAGGAAGATGGCGTCGGCGTCCGGCCGGTCGGCCTTGCGGCCGTGCTCGAGCGCCGTGCCCGGGTGCAGCCGCCCGACGTCGTTGTTGCTCACGACGCCCATCGCCACCTGGCTCGCCACGCCGATGCCGTGCGCCTCGAGGAAGGCCGCGACCCATTTGTTCGTCGCCTCGCTCCACGCCGCGGCGAGCGCCACGCGGCGCACGTTGCACGCGGCGAACGCGTCCAGCATCGCGGTGGCCGCGGTCGTCGCCGGCTTGCCGGAGGCGTCCTCCATGCGCTTGATGAGCTGCGCGTCGTAGCCCTTGCCCATGCGCGTGGAGGGCGCGGTGGCCGCGAGCACCACGATGTCCACCTGCGCATCGGCGAGCTTGCGCGCCTCCTTCTCCAGCTCGGCGACGACATTCATCGTGGATTCGGGATCGATGCGCTGCAGGTTGAGGCGCGTCACGTGCAGCGACACGCAGGGCGGCAGCATCTGCGCGAGCTCGGGCTCCTGCGTCGAGTTGGACGACGGAACGAGCAGCCCGACGCGATGCGTCTTCTCGATGAACTTCATGGCGCCTCCTCTCCCGGAAGATCGAGCATAAGGCCCGCCTTAAGCCGCCGCAAGGCGGGGTTCACCTGCGCCGGGTACGATGCGCGCCGTGCAGACCGAAGATCCCGAGAAGGAGCGCAGCCACGTCCCGCTGCTGAAGAAGCTCGGGCCGGGGCTCATCACCGGCGCGGCGGACGACGACCCGAGCGGCATCGCGACCTACTCGCAGGCGGGCGCGCAGTACGGCTACGGCCTGCTGTGGTCGGTGTTCTTCACCACGCCGCTCATGATCGCGATCCAGGTGGTGAGCGCGCGCATCGGCCGCGTGACCGGTCACGGCCTCGCGGCGAACATCCGCGAGCGCTTCCCGAAGCCGGTGCTCTACTTCATCGTGTCGCTGCTCCTCATGGCGAACACGATCAACATCGCCGCCGATCTCGGCGCGATGGGCGATGCGCTCGTCCTCGTGATCGGCGGCAACAGCAGCGTCTACATCCTGCTCTTCGCGCTCGTCTCGCTCACGCTGCAGGTCTTCATCCCGTTCCCGAAGTACTCGCCGCTCCTGAAGCTCCTGACCCTTGCGCTCTTCGCCTACGTCGGCACCGTGCTCGTCGTGCACACGCCGCTGGAAGCGCTCACGCGGACGCTGGTGCCGAGCCTTTCGCGCGACAAGGACTACATCGCGATGCTGGTCGCCGTGCTCGGGACCACGATCAGCCCCTACCTCTTCTTCTGGCAGGCGTCGCAGGAAGTCGAGGAGCAGCGCGCAACGCCCGGCCACGAGCCGCTGCGGGAAGCGCCGCAGCAGGCGGCGGAGAATTTCCGGCGCATCAAGCTCGACACCTACATCGGCATGACGTTCTCCAACGTGATCGCCTTCTGCATCATGCTGACGACCGCGGCGACCCTGAACGCCGCCGGGGCGACCGAGATCCAGAGCGCCGCCCAGGCCGCCGAGGTGCTGCGTCCGCTCGCCGGCCACTTCGCCTTCCTGCTCTTCGCCTGCGGCATCATCGGCACCGGGCTTCTCGCCGTGCCGGTGCTCGCCGGCTCGGCGGCCTACGCGGTCGCCGAGACCTTCCGCTGGCCGATCGGCCTCGGCCTGCCGCTCGCCGAGGCGCGCGGCTTCTACGCCATCCTCTCCATCGCCACCGTGCTCGGCGTCGCGATCGACCTCACGGGCGTGGACTCGATCAAGGTGCTCCTCTGGGCGGCGATCCTGAACGGCATCGTCTCGGTGCCGATCATGGTGGTCCTCATGCTGATGGTGGGCGACGCGCGCGTGATGGGCGCTTTCGTCGCGCGCCGCCGCCTGAAGCGCGCCGGCTGGCTCGCGACCGGCGTCATGGCGCTCGCGGTCGCGGCGATGTTCCTCATGATGTAGCGCAGTACGCGCCGATAAGCGCAGCGCCCCTTCCGACCGTAGACTGCGCCATCGCCTTCAGGGGAGGGACGATGCTCAACTTCACGACGCAGAGCCCGCCGAGCCGCATCAAGCCGGACGATCGCTCGACGAACGCGCATCGGCAGCTCATCGGCTACATCGGGCTGCTGCTGCCCTTTTTGCTCATCGCTCCGGCGATGTGCCGGGACGGCCTGGAGAAGTGGCGCAACCTCGACTCCGTGAGCGCCTATTACTACACGGGTGCCGCGGCCGTGTTCGTCGGAATGCTGGTGTCGCTCGCGCTCTTTCTGCTCACCTACCGCGGCTTCATGAACGCCCAGGGCAAGCTCGACCGGCGTGCGGCGATCTTCGCCGGCGTCATGCTGCTCGCCGTCGCCTTCTGGCCGACTCATGTGCCGCGCCTGTATGCGGACCTCACGTGGTGGCGCGGCTACATGCTCTATATCCACCAGGGCGCGGCGTGCCTGGTGTTCCTCACGTTCGCGTACTTCGCGCTGTGGCTCTTTCCGCTCGATGCGGACGGCAAGCGGCATTTCCGGAAGTCGCGCGACAAGGTGTACCTGGCGAGCGGCCTCGTGATCGTCTTGGCGATCGTCTGGGCGCTCGTGAACGGGCTCTTGCTCAACACGGAAATCTTCTGGCCCGAGATGGCCGCGCTGATCGCGTTCTCGGTCTCCTGGCTCGCCAAGGGACGCGCGGAGAGCGGATTCCTCAAGTAGCCGCGGCCGGCTACTCCTTCTTCCGCCGACTGACGAAGACGTGATACGAGACGGCGTCCCACGCGTTGTGGATGCCGATGAAGAGCAGCAGGAGCGCGGCGCCGCCGATGCCGAAGAGCGCCTCGCGGGCGCGCCAGAAGACGGCGATCGCCGAGAGCGCGATGACGGCATACGCGAGCAGCGGCAGCGCGAAGTGAAAGAGGTGGTCTTCCAAGTCCGGGCGGTAGGTCTGCTGCGTGCGCATGCGGCGCGCGACGATGAACGAGTAGCAGATGCCCGCGACGCCGATCACGCCCCAGAGCGCGGCCAGCGGCGCCATGCCGTACCAGGGCGCGCGCACGATCGCCGCGATGAGGAGCGCGCTCGCGAAATGCACCACCGTCGGCGTGGCGAACGCAGCGCCGGCCTCCGGCGCGGACAGGTGCGGCCGCTCGGCGATGAGCGTCAGGACGACGAACTGCAGCCCCATCAGCGCCGCCGCGGCGCCGCCGACGATCACGTAGAAGCTCTCCCATTCGTTCATTGGCTCGCCTCAGACCAGTCCGGCCACGATGTTGATGCTCAGGGCGAGGATGACCGTGTTGAACGCGAACGCGAGCACGCCGTGCCACATCACCAGCCGGCGCATCGCGCGCGAGGTGACCTGCACGTCGGACACCTGGCAGGTCATGCCGACAACGAAGGAGAAGTAAAGGAAATCCCAGTAATGCGGTTCCTCGGTGCCGGGAAACTGCAGGCCGCCCGTCGCGTCTTCCTCCCGCGTCTTGGGATCGTCCCGGTAGAAGCGATGCGCATAGTGCATGGCGTACATGACGTGCAGCAGCAGCCAGGAGGAGACAATGGTGAGCACGGCGAAGCCCACTTGCACCCAGCCGGGGCCGCCGCCATCCTTGGGCTTCTCCAGCAGGAAGAAGATGGCGGCGACGCTCGCCGCGATGGCGCACAAGACGAACAGCAGCACCCCGACGCGCCCCTGGTCGTTCGCGAGGACCGTCCTGCGCGTCTCGCCGCGCGGGGAATGCGCGACCATCCAGCCGCTGAGGGCGAGGAACACCGCCACGCCGCAGTCCCAGGATATCGCGAGGCGCAGCGAAACGGGCAGCGTCCCGGGCAGCACGATCGCCACGAGAACGACGATGACGAAGGAAAGGGCGAGGCGCCGGTGCGCGTTCAGGCGGTTCCCGCTGAGCTGCTCGCCGACCGTATTCACGCGCGGAGCGCCCCCATCGGTTACCTCGCAAGCGCCGCGCGGAACTCCTCGAGCCTCGCGTGGAAATCCGCGGCGTCGCCGTATCCAAGGAAACGCGCGTAGCGTTCGTGGACCCCCAGGACCTTGCGCGCGTGCTTGATCGGGCAGAAGTACTGCTCGGTGCGCGCGGCGATCTCGGTCGCATAGGCGAGCAGGCCGTTCGCGTAGGCGCAGTACTCGCAGTGAAACCGCTCGATGAAATTCAGGTAGCCGAGGTGGTGCCGGTCGAGCACGATGTAGTCGCCGCGCCGGACGGCGGCGATGCCGTAGATCGGAAAGCAGCTCGCCTGGAAAAGGGTCAGGAAGAGATCCAGTACGGCAAGCGGGATGGCCATCGCGTAGATGACGGGCCCGGTGACGAGGTTGAGCGGCCGGTCGGTGACGAGCCAGCGCAGGAACCCGCGCTTCATGCGCTGGTGCGCCCGATGCACTCCGGCCTCGAACTCGACGCGCTTGCCGCGGATCGTGAAGAGCACTCTCGTTTCCCGCTCATGCAGCGCCGTTCGCAGCTCGTCCTCCAGGGCGCCGATCTGGTGCAGCAGGGCACGGATGCGAGTCTCCATCGGGTCTCCAGGATGAAACGATCTGGCTGAGCGGCTCTCGGCCTAGAGCATCACGGCCGCGGAGTGTTTGGCTTCGGTGCAACCAATTCCTGGGCGCGCGCAGCCGCGCTGTCGGCGTTCAACTCCGATCGCAGCGCCTTCTCGGCGGACTGCCGCGCCTCATCGGCGGCCTGGCGAGCCTGCTCGGCAAACGCGCGGGAGGCTTCCGCGGCCCTGCGCAGCATCTCGAATTCCTGCCGGATGGATTCCGCGATGATGCGGAGCTTCTCCGCGGTTTCGCGGTTGGTCTCCGAAGCAATGCGGCGCAGCTCGCCGGCGAGGCGGCTCTCCTCGGCCGCTGCGCGGACGCTTTCCGCTGCTTCTCGCGCCTGCTCAGCCTCGTACAGGCGCTTTTCCTTGTCATCCATCCTGCGAACATACTCTCTGCAGGGCGGCATGTCAGCGCGGAACCAGTCGCGGCGTAACGCCAATGAAAAGGGCCTGCATCGCTGCAAGCCCTTGGACTGTCTGGCGCGCCCGGCAGGATTTGAACCCACGACCCCCTGGTTCGTAGGCGTCGGGATACCTCATTTACCAACATTACCGACTATTAATGGGGGTTGATAAAGCCATGTTTTCCCTCGGAGACTACTTCTATCAAACTTAATGCGGGTGTACGCTTCTGCACCGATCTCATAGACCGGGCATAACCCCGGGCGCGAGACCAGCCCCAAAGAACCACGCGCGGACGCCTCACAGGCCCCCGGGGTTAGGCGCACAAGGAGCCAAGGTGGCGAAGGCAACACTGCTCAACTTCACCAAGGAAAGCATCGAGGCGCTGCGCACGCCGCCCGCCGGCGAGCGCGCCGTATATCAGGACTCCGGCAAGAAGGCGAAGCAAGGCCTGCAGCTGCGCATCACGTCGAACGGCGTGAAGACGTTCTCGCTGTATCGCTGGGTGAAAGCGTCCGGACGGCCCGAGCGCATCACGCTCGGTCGTTTCCCCGACATGACGGTCGAGCTCGCGCGCAAGGAGGCCGGGCGCCTGGCAACCGAGATCGAGCACGGCGCCAATCCTGCAGAGATGGCGCGCCGGCGCCGCGGCGAGCCGACAGTCGGCGCTTTATTCGAACTCTAAGTCGAGCGGCATCTGCGGCCCAAAGGCAAGCGCGTCGACCCGATCCGCGAGGACTACCAGCGCTACCTCGGTGAAATGCCCGACGCGCCACGCAAAAAGCACGGCAAGAAGCGCCAGAAGTCGAAGGGCGCGGTCAACTGGCACCACCGCGGGATCTCGAGCATCACGAAGAAGGAGATTCAGCGGCTCATGGAATCACTTCGAGACAAGGCCGGGCCCGTTGCGGCGAACCACGCGCTGAGCATCCTCCGTGCGATGTACAACAAGGCGATTGAGTGGGAGGTCTTCGACAAGGCAAACCCGGCTGCCGCGATCGACAAGTACGAAGTAGCGTCGCGGGAACGCTTCCTCAAGCGCGAAGAGCTCCAGCGCTTTTTCAAGGTGCTCAGCGAGGAACCGAATGCCAACGCGCGCGACTTCGTCCTGCTTTCGCTCTACACGGGCGCTCGACGGCGCACGGTCGGTGCCATGCGCTGGCAGGACATCGACCTCGATGCTCGCCTATGGTTCGTCGCCGGGAAGATTACGAAGACGAAGAAGCCGTACGTCGTGCCGCTCTCAATGCCTGCAGTAGCGCTGCTGCGCGCCCGAATGCCGAAGGACGCTGACGGCTGGGTGTTCCCTTCCGCGAAGGCGAAGTCCGGCCACATCGAGGACCCGCGCAAGCCGTGGGAGCGCGTCCGGAAAAACGCTGGCATTACCGACGTCATCCTTCACGATCTGCGCCGCACGCTCGGCAGCTGGCAAGCGATCACCGGATCGAGCCTGCCGATCATCGGCAAGTCGCTCGGCCACAAGGACGCGCAGAGCACTGAGGTCTATGCGCACCTGGTGGTTGACCCAGTGCGGCAATCCGTCGAAACCGCGACGAACGCCATGCTGGTGGCGGCTGGCGTGAAAGCGACCGCGGAGGTGAAGCCGCTCAAGAAACGCCGCGCCGCGTAAGCGCGCGCCATTGCTCGATCGACCCGGCGGAATCCGGGAAGCGGCGGCGCCGGGTGAGACAGCACCCGGGCCGCCTGACCAACAACGCAAACCTGCAAGGAGGTTCGCATCATGGCTGGCAACGAGAGTAGCAGCACCGAGCGGAAACCTTGGCCCGAGGGCGATTATCACGAGCTGACGGCGGTTTCCGATCACGCGATGGGGCGCCTGAAGCACGCGGAGTATGGGCTTTCCACCATCCTGAAGATGCTCGCTGACGATTCGGCGAGCGACCCTGGCGACGAGGAGCACTTAGACGGAAATCGGCGGGCTGGCCTTATATCCGCAGCACTCGTCTGCACCGCGCAAGTGACTGACTTTCTGGAATCGCACGATTGCGACGGTCGGGGGCGCGCCGCACTGTATCGGGATGCAGAGCCGAGCGATCCGATTTCGCTAACAGAAGCTCGCCAGAGGCGCGCCCATGGCTGACACGCGCGCAGGGCTCGAAGTGGAGGAATTTCACCTCGGCAGGCGCTACAGCGGCTCGCCGTCCGCGCTCATTGCCGCCGGCGTGGCTGCTGCCGAGCAATTTCCCGGACAGCCAGGCTGTGGCAAGACGTCCACCGTGTTCGCCGTGGGCGGCCGGAAGGTGCGCGTCACCCGACGAGGGCCGCAGCTGTTCGACGTCGTTGTCCGCTGGACGAAGGAGGAGCGAAGCGCTTACGACGCGCGGCAGGCCAAGTACCTGGCTGCACGTGAGCAGGAGAGAGCCGCTGAGCAGGCGCGCGCCGCCGAGGAAGTTAGCCGCCGTGCTGCCGAGATCTGCGCCGACCTTCTGCGTGAGGCGTTGGCTGAAAGCGGGCCGCGTGGTGTCGCCGAGGCCTCGCTGGAGGCTGGTATTTGCTCGCTCATTCGTGCGTTCAACATGCTGAGCGCGCCCGATGTGCCGTACACGTTCGACGCGGCGACCGTGGAGCTGGCCAAGGAGCACTGCCAAGCGCTCTGCGCCTTGTTCAAAGATGGGAAGCTCTTGCCGCAGCTCGGCGCGCTGGCGCAGAGCGATGGAGCATTCCAGCGGTTCATGAAGACAGCGAGCGGCCAGCAGGCGAAACCTTGAGGCGCTGGGATACCGAGCCACCAGCGCCGCGCAGCGCCTCCGAGCTGCTGCGTGCGCACGTCGCACGGCTCGAGGAGGAGCGAGGACGCGATATGCAGGAAGAACGTTTCGGCACGAGGGAGCGCACCTATTCCGCCTGGCATCGTCGCGGCTCGGTCCGCCGCTTCGTCGGCATTGACCGTGCCCAGCTCCTCAGCATGATCGACCTCGATGGCGCCCTTTATGTCGAGTTCGACCACGAAGACAAGGAACCGCTGGCGCTCATCGAAGTGGCTCGCGACGTTGGCCAGCGCTACAAGGCTGCAACGGTCGTGCGCCGGCTCGCGAAGCGGGCGCGCCTGCCCGCCTACCTCGTCCTGTACCGACTGAGCGCCACGCCGAACCCGGCGGACCCAGCGCATCCCGACATAGACGCCTTTCGCGTGCGCCGGCTATGGCCGAAGCCCGAGTCAGACTTCCGCGCGCTCTCTCCCGATCAATGGGCCCGCGGGCTCATCGAGATTCGCGCATGGGCCGCCTGCCAGCTCGATCGAGAAGCGGCGAACGATCCATCATTCTGAGCACAGTGGAAGACGCTCCCCTGCCAAAGGTTGACGCTGAGAAATGGCGGCAGCTGCTCAGCCATTGGGCGTCGGCTGATTGCTTCGACGGCATCCGGGGACAGCTTCCAGATTGGGTGCCAACGTTCCGAAGGCGCGAGTTCAGCGCCGCTCGCGCTCGCGCGGCGACGTTTGCAATCGCGCAAGGGATTGGCATCGACTCGCTCGTACAGCAAATCCAGCGGGCTGCGGAGCGCCCGGCCGTCAATAGCATTGCCCTGCTCATGAACGCGAAGACGCAGGGATGGTTGATCGATGGACGCTCACTGCTGACGCTGGTCGATATGTTGCATGCGGTATCTCGAGGCGAGAAGGAAGGCCTCGCGTACCTCACCGATGGAGAGACGGCACGGCACATTGGGCGCGAGATCTATCGCCGCGCAAAGTTGCAGGCCATGGCGACTCAGCCTCGACCGAATGCCCGCGCGTTGCCGGATGCGGTGGTGCAGGAAATAGCCAAGCGACTCACCGCTGAAGGTGTACCGCCCCGGCAGCTCGTGTCGCAACTCAAGATGGGGCTGGAGCAGAAAGGGATACAACCGCCCACGTCTCCGACCATGCGGCACCAACTACAGCGACTCGGATTCCTCGGCAAAAAGCAAAAGTAGCATCGCTGGCTTTCCTTTCGGTTGAGCGCTACGGCGCATTCTCCGCTTCGGCACAACTTGCGGAGATTGTATGGAACCCAATAGCCAAGCCGTCGCCGATCTGCCCCACCTCATGTCTCGTGAGCAGGCGGCGCAGTATCTCGGCGTGTCCCCCGAGACCCTCGCCGTCTGGGCCTCCACCAAACGGTACAACCTGCCGTTCGTGAAGATGGGGCGGTTAGCGAAGTACCGCAAGACTGACCTCGACGCCTTCATCACCTCGCGCACTACCGGCGCGCTCCCCGTCGCAGCGTAGAGGTCGCCGCCATGTTCCCGCTCGCCATCATCGCCGGCAGCATGCTGCTGAACTACATGAACAATGCGGAGGCGCAGAGCCGCCGCAATTCGCTCCAGCAGGCGATGCAGGCGTACCAGCAATCGAAGGCGCGCCAGAACGAGCAGGCGATCAACAACCTCGTCAGCCAGCAGACGCCGCAGAAGCGCGCCGACGAGCTCAACAGCATCACGGCGTCGCGGGCTGCGTCGATGCAGAACACGGTGGACCAGGTGCGCTCGGCGGCGCCGATCTCCACGACGGCGGGGACCAACACCTCGCCCGACTACCAGAAGGCCGAAGCAGCCGCCGCCGATCGGGTCTCACAGCGCGTCACCTCCCAGATCAAGAACCTCTCGGTGATGGGCGCACCAGGCGAAGCCAGCATCGCTTCTGGTCTTCGATACGGCCGCGCGGCCGGTGACGTAGACGCTGGCAATGAAGCAATCCAGAACGTTGGGCGCGGCTTTGCGACCGATATGGAGAACGTTCGACCGGATCCGTTCCTGAGCCTGGTATCGCGAATCGGCATGGCCGCTGGCACGGCTATGGGCGGCGGTGGCATCGGCGCGCAGCCGAACATCGTTAGCCCGGCCAACGCGGCGGACTGGGGCAGCTTGGACGCGGGCCCGGCTGCCTATGACGCTACCTACACGCCGTCCATCAAAGAACGCCTCGGCGGGGCGCTCTCCACCTTCAAAAACTCGTTTAAGCAAGGATGGGGCAGCTAATGCCGATTTTCCGACCGCAGATCGTTCCGGAAGCCCTCGCGGATCGCATCCGCCGACTCGCTGACAATCCCGGCAACTCGGAGCGCAACACGAAACTCGGAGCCGCCGTACAACGACTTGTGAGCGGCGGCAATGGCGAGCTCTCGCCCTTCGCTGCTATGCAGGCCGACGAAATGGCGGCGCAGGTCGCTTCTCACGCGGCGCAAGCACGTAAGCTCAACGCCGAGGCCGCGCAGACGGAGGAAACGAATCGCGGACGCACCGACCCGCTCCTCGCCGACGCATTTGCGTCGCGCCTGTCGAACTTGACTGACGCCGAAGGCAAGCGCATGGGCGGTTACCTGCGCGGCGAGATGGAGGAACCGGGTCCCGCGGACATCGACGACGCCGCGGCAGTCGGCAAAGAGGCACAACCTTATCCGATGGCGCCGCCCAACACTTCCGAGGTGGCGAAGCGAGCATTCGCAGCGGCGGCGGCCATTCCGATCGCCAACCGCATGGGGTCCGTGATGAACGGCGAGCAGATGGTCAAAGCCGCCGGCGAAGCAATGGGCAATCTCACGAGCCAGCGCGCACAGGATCTCATCGTCATGGGTGATCCCGATCGCGCGTCTGCGCTCAACCAAGCAGCGAAGCCCGGGCAAGCGATCAAGGTCTACGACAACATGGGCAACACGGGCGCCGTGTTCGCCCCGGGATCCGGGAAGGTGAACGCCAATCCGGACGGCAACCCGCTACTTGCCGGCACGCTGGCTGAGGCACGCGCAAAGACGGCTAACCAGCACGCGCAGGCAGCGCTCCACAGCACGCAGCGCCGTGTTGCCGAGGGTGAGCTGCAGCCCGGCGGCAAGCCGCCTCCAGGCTATGCGTGGGGGCCGAAGAACGCCGCAGGCCAACCGACTCTGATCGCCATCGAGGGAGGGCCGGCTGCTCCGAGTGCTGGCGCCGGTGCGGCCGGCCTTTCCGGCGATCCCTTCCTGCAGACGATGCCAAAGGCGAAAGCCGATCAGGTGAAAGCGCTTGCCGAGGGTCGCATGCAATTCCCTGCGGGTTTCGCGCTGAAATCGCCCTACTGGCAGGACATGCTTTCGAGCGTGGCGCAGTACGACCCCGCCTTCGATGCGGTGAACTACAACGCGCGCGCGAAGACGCGCGGAGCGTTCCTCGCAGGCAAAGAAGGCCAGTCGCTCAATGCGCTGAACACCGTCATGGGCCACTTCGACTCGCTGGAGAAGGCCGGCACCGCACTCGACAACACAAGTTTTCCGCTGGTGAATCGCGCAGTGAACGCGATCGGCGGCCAGGTGAGCCCGGACCTTAAAGGCAGGCTGAACGCTTTCAACATCGCCCGCCAAGCCGTCTCCTCGGAGATGGAGCGCGCCTACCGCGGCACGGGCGGCAACGTGACGGAGCTCGAGCAGTGGAAGAAGAGTCTCGACAGCGCCGACTCTCCGCAGGCGATGCGCGCGGCGATCAAGGAAGGCGTGAAGCTGCTCTCCTCGAAGATCGATGCGCTGGGCGACCAGTACAACAAGGGCATGGGCACCACCAAGCAGGGCCTTGAGCTGCTCAACCCAAAGGCGCGCGCCACGTATCAGCGTTTGCTCGGCGACGAGGGTGAGCAATCGTACGCGGGCCCTGAGCGCCGCAGCGGCAAAGCCAGCAGCGGGATCAAGTTCCTCGGCTTCGAGAAATAGCCGTGCCGATCGCGAAGGTTCAGCTCGCTGACGGAAAGATCGGACGCTTCGACGTCCCAGAGGGCACGAGCGAGGACGAGGTGCTCTCCTTTGCCAAGCAGCAGTTCGGGCGACGGTCAGCCGACCGCTTCGACCCCACGGCTGACATGACGACCGGTGAGAAAGTGGCCGCCGGCGCCGGGAAGTTCGTCATGGATGCAGGACTCGGTGCCCGCCAGATTGCTGCGTCGATCGGCATCGGCGACAAGAAAGCGCTCGATGCCGAGGCTGCGGAGGTCCGCGAGCGAGACAAGCCGCTGATGGACACGACCGCCGGGAAGATCGGCTATGCGGCCCCTGCCATCACCACGGCTCTGGTGCCGGGCGCGAATAGCGTGACGGGCGCGGCGGTGACGGGCGGCGCGCTCGGCGCCCTCCAGCCCACCACGGCGGACGAGTCGCGGCTGAAGAACACCGCGATGGGCACTGCGCTCGGAGCCGCGGGGCAGAAGATCGGGGAAAAGGCGACGGGCGCGATCGTGGACAAGCTCGGCGAGCGGGCGGCCGCGCGCGTGGCCTCGCAGAGTGCGAATGCTGCGCGCGATGCCACGCTGGCAAGCGGCAAGGCAGCTGGGTACGTCGTGCCTCCTACGCAAGCGAACGCGACGGTGCCGAACACGATCCTCGAGGGCCTCTCGGGCAAGATCCTCACGGCGCAGAAGGCGTCCGCGATGAATCAGCCCGTCACGAACCGCCTCGTCGCGCAAGAGCTGGGCCTTCCTGTCGATCAGCCGATCACGCGCCAGGCGCTCGCGCAGGTGCGCGCCAATGCCGGGAAGGCGTACGAGGCGATCAAGAACACGGGCACCGTGCAGGCCGATCAGGGATTCCACGATGCGCTCGATGCCATCGTGTCGAAGTACACCGGGGCCGCAAAGTCCTTCCCCGCGCTCGCGAAGGACGAGGTGCCGGAGCTCATCTCAGCGCTCAAGGTGCCCACGTTTGAATCGAGCTCGGCTGTGGACGCCGCGAAGGTGCTGCGTGCCACGTCGGACAAGGCCTTCCGCGGCGGCAACAAGGAGCTTGGCCTGGCCGCGCGCTCCGCGGCCGACGCGATCGAGGACCAGCTTGGCCGCCATCTGCAGGCGACGGGTGCGCCGCCGAAGCTGCTCGCCGACTACAAGCAGGCTCGCGAGCTGATCGCGAAGACCTACAGCGCCGACGGTGCGCTGAATGCGGCATCCGGCGACATCAATGCCGCGAAGCTCGCTGCGCGGCTTAACGCTGGCAAGCCCATCAGCGGCGACATGCGGACAGCCGCCGAGTTCTCTGCGGCGTTCCCGAAAGCAACCCAGCCGGTGGCGCGCATGGGAAGCCTTCCGCAGATCAGCGTGCTCGATGCGGCCGTGGCCGCGCTGCGCGGCGATCTCGGTGGCGTCGGCTGGGTGCTCGGTCGCCCGATGGCGCGGGCGGCGTTGCTCTCGAAGGCGTATCAGCAATTCGCGACGACGCCGCGCTACACGGCGCCGTTGATCGACCAGGCTGCGGGTCAGGCGGTCGGGCAGAACCGGCTCGTGGCAGCAATGCGCGCCGGGCTGCCCGCGTCCTACGTCACGTCCAGGAGCGGGAACTGACCCAGATGGCGTACGCGATGAGCGCGGCGTATAGGCCCACGACGGCGAGCCCGTACAGCACGCGATCGCGCATGGGCGCTGCGGGCGTCGTGCGGTCCTTCGTGAGGAAGCGTTTCAGCTTGCCCTCGGGCAGCGCGCTTCGGATCAGGCACGCGATCGGCGCGACGACCAGCACGAAGAAGACGAAGGCCTCGAAGGGCCGAAGAAGAATCATCCAGTGCCAGAGCTGCATGACGGGATAAGCCTACGCCTGATCAGGTGTGCTCGGCACGAGGCATGACGAGAAGGGAGATGGGACGTGAACGAAATACAGCGCCCGGCCGCGGGTGGCACCGCGGGGCCGGGCTTGGATCAGCAGCAGGGACGCGCGGACGGTAGCGCCACGTCGCGCGGTGCGCAACCCCGAAAGTGGCAGCGTGTCCTGCGCGCCTTCGTTGATGGCGCGACGCTGAACCGCTTCGACGCCTGGCGCGAGCTTCGGGACAGCTGCCTCAACACCACCGTGTCGCAGATCGAGCGGCGCGGCATCACCATCCTGCGCGCTGAGGAGACCGTGCCGGGGGCCTACGGGTCCGAGGTCCACTGCATGCGCTACCGGCTGGCGCCCGAATCCCTCCAGCGCGCGCGTGAGCTGCTGGGCTCCCCAACCCTTGCCGACGCGCCCAGCGTCGCAGGCAACGCATTGGCGCAGGCCGGGCTGGGCATTCAGACCTTGGGATCACCTACCGAGCGAAAGGGGGTGGTCCCGACCACACTGCCGGCTGATCGTACACCCGAGGCCGGAGATAGCAGCGACTCCCCCGGCGGCGAGCCGTGAGCAAGAAGCGCTACAAGGACCACGCCAAGAAGCGCGAGATCGGCGGCTTCGTCGCGCTGCCCCATGCCGTGCTGCGCAGCGCCGAGTTCGCCGCCCTCTCGCCTTTTGCCGTGAAGGCGCTCATGGACCTGCTGGCGCAATACCGGGGCGACAACAACGGGGACCTGTCCGCCGCGTGGAGCGCAATGGCGCAGCGTGGCTGGCGCTCCCGCGACTCGCTGGGCAAGGGCATCGCCGAGCTGCGGGATGCCTCCTTCATCGTCGTAACGCGGCAGGGAGCCGCTGGCGGCATCGGGAAGAAGCGGGTGCCGACCCTGTACGGCGTGACCTGCTACGAGGTCGACTGGTGCGCCGGCAAGCTCGACGTGCAGGCGCCCTCGCGCGTCTTCATGGGCACCTGGCGCAGGACCGAGGCGGCCGGAAACGTCGCCCCGCTGCGGCCGAAGCCCGCAATTTCTGTCACCCGCCGGCCGTGTCAATCGGCGGACGATCAACCCGCCGGGCGTGTCAAAGCGACCGCCGCCGCATGACTTTCAACCCGCCCGCAGTATCGAACAGGACATTTTTTGAGGACCGATTGACCCGCCGGCTGGGCTACTTCTTAGATTCACCAATCTCCGGGGCGACCGCCGAGCAGCCATGAGCGATGCAGACCCGAAGCATCCTCCGGGTGCCGAACTGACCTTCCTCAACGCCGAGGAGTGGGCGCGCGAGCGCGATAGCCTGATGGCGCTGCGCCTCATGCTCGCCGGGCTCGGCTTGCGATTCGCCTGCGACGCCGAGGGCAAAAAGGCGAACGCGGCCCTGTCCTCCGACATCGGCTTGCTACAGCAGCACGTCCAGCGCCTCATCGACCAGGCGCAGACCAACGAGGCCGCGATCCGTCAGTGGCTGCAGGCGTTCGGCGCGGAGCCGCCCGTGGCGCGCGGTGCCGACCACGGCGCGAGCGGCGCCCGCATCCTGTCCGTTGAGACTGCCGTCTTCGAGCTCATCGAGGCGACCGTCGGCAAGTGGCGCGAGTCATACGGCAAGCTGCGGACGCTCCTCGAGGCGATCGGCACGCTGGCGAACGAGTGCGGCGACAAGAAGACCGCGCTTCGACTCGTCGAGGCCATGGAGGCGGTGTCGGCTCAGTGGAATGCCGTCACGGCGATCGAGCACCAGATCCACTTCCTCGCCCAGTCGGCCGACCCAGCCGAGCGCTCAGCTGCCGGGTCGAGCCTGCACTGATGCCACGGGGCTCGCTCTCATCGCGGGTCGAGGCGCTCGAGCGAGCGAAGGGGATCATCGGGCGCTTCGACGTCGTGCCGGTGATCTTCCTGTCCGTCGTCGCCGAGGAGCCGGTCGAGCGCCTGCTTGTGCGCGCCGGCAGTGAGTCCCGCATCGTGTCGCGTCGCGCGCGCGAGACCGCGGACGAGTTCAACGTGCTGGCGCGATCGGTGGCCGAGTCGCTCCTCGCTGTAACAGATCAGCGAATTGTCGTATCGTTGCCGGCCGAGGCGCGGCACGCATGAAGAAATCGGCTGGCAAAAACAAGGACGTAGCGAGTACCCCTCCCCTCCCGCAAAACATCGGGGACGCGGCGGTGCGCGAGATCTGGCGCCTCTACAACCAAGCGCGGCGCGGCAAGATGGACGTGCAGAAGTGCTGCCGGCTGACCTACATGCTCACGGCGATGGTGAAGGCCCACGAGCACGGCGAGCTCGAGCGGCGGGTGCGCTCGCTGGAAGCGCACGGATCGGCTGGGGCATGAAGTCGCTCGAAGCCCGCATCACCGCGCTGGA
Organism: Burkholderiales bacterium; assembly: GCA_035651575.1. Taxonomy (GTDB): domain Bacteria; phylum Pseudomonadota; class Gammaproteobacteria; order Burkholderiales; family SG8-39; genus SCGC-AG-212-J23. The sequence continues at coordinate 66,299 of DASRFM010000011.1, forward strand.
GCAGCGCAAGCCCGCGCCCAACGTCTGCTTCGTGATGCGGCTGCGCCCGGACGGCAAGGTCGAGCCGCTGCGGCCCGGCACCGTGTACGGCAAGCATGTCGCCGTGCTGCCAACGATCGCCAAGTCGCCTGAGGAGTGGCTCAAGATCTATGGACCCGAAAGCGACGCGCTTGAGCGGCTCGGCGCGTTCCTGAAACGCGGTGCTACTGGCGCGCGGCCGGCATCCGAGCAACCGGCGAAGCTGCATGGACGCACCCACTGACGACGCGGCTCTCGACGCTGCGGCGGATGAGGTGCTGCGCCAGGCCGCGACGCTGAGCCACGAGGAAGGCGTCGCCTACCTGAAGTCCGTCGGCGAGGATCGTCCGCTCGTGTTCGCCAAGCTGCTTGAGCGCCTGCCCAACGAGGTAGCGGCCGTGCTGGGTTTCCGGGGACCTTCAGCGACGGAGCACTGATACGCTTCGGGCATGAGTTTGGCGCCCGAGGGCATTGCTTCCTTCACCGCCGAGTACCCAAAGATCCACGGGCGCCTCGAGTGGCTGAACCTGCATCTTCTGATCGAGCTCGCCCCGACGCTCAAGATCGACAAGGCACGCGAGTACCTGCAGCACGGCGTATGCCGAAGGCTGAAGACCATCGATCGCTGCCTCGTGAACGTCTTCACGATCTACCCGCCGGCGCGCACCGATATCCTGAACAGCGCCGAGCTGAACGACGTGATGATCAATCTGCAGGCGTTCATCATGAACGTCTACGGGCTGACCGATAACGTCGCGTGGGTCTACATCCTCGAGCAGCGGCGCGAGAACACCATCAAAGGCGGCCGGCAGGGCATCGGGCTTTTCGACCGACGTACCCAAGAACACCTATCGCAGCGCATGCGCGACTACCTGAGCCGCGAGTCAATGCAGGCCTGGTTCGGTGAATACTCGAAGAATTTCCGCGACGCGCTCGCGCACCGCATCCCGCCTTATGTGCCGCCGTACCTGGCCACACCCGAGACCCAGAAACGCTGGGAGGAGCTGGACGCGGCGAGCCAAGTGGCGCTCCGCGAGCACCGATTCGACGATCACGAGCGCTTGATGTCCGAGCGGGACGCAAGCGTGAAGCCGTGCCCGCTGTTTCGACATTCGTACTCGGATTCCGACGGCACGCGTGCGCTCATCCTCCATGGGCAGCTGCTCACCGACGCGCTTACGGTTGTCGAGCTGATGGAAACGGTCATGGAGGACGTTAAAGCGAGCGGTTGGGGCGCGCACACCAGCAAGGGTTAGGAAACCCTGCGCGGGCCCTCATCCAGCAGGCATGCTGGATGGCGTCATGGGCGTTTGGTCTTCCTGGTCCCGGCCTTCTTCTGCGCCGCCCGCTCGAGCACCTCAACGCGTAGCCGAAGCTGCGCATTCTCGGCGGCGAGAGTCCTCTGCTCTTGTCCCGCGATCTCGGCCTGGTGGTTAAGCCCGCTCAGAACTTCGGCCTGCCACTTGTCCGTCGATTCGTTGTTCCGCCTGTCCTGGTAGAACGAGCCAACGGCGTAGGCCAGCGCAATGCCGGAGATCACGGCCGTGAGCACAAGAGACACCGCGGCGATCCAGATCGCCAGGCGGGCGCTCCGGTCAGTGTGCTTCGCTCTCTCGCGAAAATCGACGAGGAAGGCGCCGAACTGCTCGAGCATGGTCGCCGAAGCTTTGCTCATGTCCGCGAGCAACGAGGCCGACCGTTGCGTGAGGTCCCCGATGCTGCGCGTCGCCTCAAGCTGTTCGCGACGCTCCTTCCGCCATTGTTCGCCCGCTTCCGCGGCAGCCCGCACCGGCGCACTCATGTCCGGCAGATCGAATTTCGGCACGATAGGCGTTGCGACCGCGGCGCTGAAGCTGTCCAAGCGCTTGCGCTCCTCGGCCGCGAAGTCAGCGAGGCCGCCAGCCTTGAGATTCAAATCGTGGAGCATCTGCGACGCTCCGCCGAAATTTCGATCGAATAGGCGCTTCGTCTCCTCCTCGCGTCGAAGCAGCTCGGCCATGGCCTTCGCGGTTGGCGAGTTCTTGAACGGGTCCATCTGATCGGCGAACGCCTGCAGCTCCGCCTTGTGATCCGTCTCGTGCCAGCGGATAAGCCGGTCGAGAAAGCGCAGGCTGGACTCGCCGTCCGCGCGCACGAGGGGCGGCTTCGCCTGGCTCGCCTTCTTGGCCAAATATGCCGAGTTGGGGATGCTCAAATATCCGGTAGCCACGCGCTCGAGGTCATCTGCGGTGAGCGCCGCTACCTGTTCAGCGCCGAGGGCGGCAAAGTCCTGGGCCTTCTTGTCATCGCAGAAGCTCGAGACCTTTCCGAGAAAGCTGCGCATCTGAGCGCTCGTGTCGCCTGCAGGCTGCTTGACGTAGGCTGTGACGTCGCGCCACGTGCCGTCGTAGACGTTAACGGTGCCGATCGATGTCTCAACCTCGGCCTTCGACGTGAGGTCGAGGATGAATGGCTTGGCTTTGGCGGCGCCGGGCTTCGCTTCGTCGCTCACGCGGGCCTCGCTGAAGGGAAGAGCTGGTTGATGATCTCGGCAGCGCGTTGGAGGGCTGTGCTCACAAATTCCATCCGCATCGTCGGCTGGCCGTGCGCCAGGCTATTCCGGAGATCAGGCAGCACTTCGAGCACGATGTCGGTAGGCCGCTGCCGTCGCTCCAGCGGCACCTCGCGCTGCTCGATGCCCTCTTCGGTCAGGACAAGCTCGAGGTGCTCGAAGTCGAACCCCTCGTCCGCGATCCACCCTTCGGCGATCGCGAGGCGCAGCAGATGCTTCAGACCAGGCTCGTTGTTCGTCGGGCCGACACCCTTGAGGGCCCGGTGGCGAAGCCGCAGCGCGTGCTCGACCGCTAGCGCTGCGTACAGCTCGGCCGCTGCGCAGAGCGGCGTGTACAGCGCGGAATAGATGTAGGCGTGCCTGGCGATCTCGAACTGATGGCGCACGTTCTCTGGCACCGCGGGGCCGAGTTCGTACCGTTGGGCGATGCCGTAGAGCACCTCGACGGTAAAGCCGCGCGCCGCGGAGCGGAAGTCGGCGTCGAACAGCTCCTGCAGCGGCTTCAGTTCTTCCATCGCCGTGGTCCCCACCGCCGCCCCCGCGTCGTTCATCATCGGGTGCGCGCCTGGTCCCTGCTGCTGCTCTGCTGAACCCGGCCGGGCAAATGCAGGGGCAACATAGACCCGGCATAAACCCAGCGTTTGATCGGGCCGGGGCCGTTCTCCCAACCCGTTGATTTATTGGCGCGCCCGGCAGGATTTGAACCCACGACCCCCTGGTTCGTAGCCAGGTACTCTATCCAACTGAGCTACGGGCGCGAAGCCGAGCATTATACCGGAAGGCGCCTGCGCTCAGCCCTGCGGCCGGGCTATGATGCTCCATGAAGAATTCCGAAGTTCCGATGATGGCCCTGCGGCGCGCCGTGCAGATCTGCAACGGCCTCGACGCGCTCGGCGACGCCCTCAATGTCTCCACCGAAAACCTCGAGCGCATGATCGCGGGCGCAGAGACGGTGCCGCCCGAAGTGTTTACCCAGGCGGTCGGCCTTCTGCTCGAGGCCACGGCGACGCGCACGCCGAAGCACACCCCGGACTCGAACGAGGGCGGCCGCAAAGGTCCGCGCCACTGACCTTCAGGCGCGCCGACGGGCCAGCGCGCCGGCGAGCTCCGCGTGCGCCCGGCGCAGGACCTGCTCGGTGCTCGCCCAGTCGATGCAGCCGTCGGTGACCGAGACGCCGTAGCGCAGCTTCGAGCGGTCCTCGGGAATCTCCTGGCGGCCCGCCTCGAGGTTCGACTCGAGCATCAGCCCGACGATCGAGCGGTTGCCTTCGAGGATCTGGTGCATGCAGTCGTTGAAGACGAGCGGCTGCAGCGAATAGTCCTTCATCGAGTTGGCGTGCGAGCAGTCGACCACGATGTTCTCGGCGAGCTTCGCGCCGGCGAGCGCCTTCTCGGCGAGCTTGACGCTCACGGTGTCGTAGTTCGGCCGCGCGCCGCCGCCGCGCAGCACGAGGTGGCCGTGCGCGTTGCCTTTCGAGCGGATGAGGCTCGTCCTGCCCGCCTCGTTCACGCCGAGGAAGCCGTGCGGCTGCGAGGCGGAGCGGATGCCGTTGATCGCCACCTCGAGACCGCCGTCGGTGCCGTTCTTGAAGCCGACCGGCGCCGAGAGCCCGCTCGCCATCTCGCGGTGCGTCTGCGACTCGCTCGTGCGCGCGCCGATCGCGTACCAGCTGATGAGCTCGGAGAGATATTGCGGGCTGATCGGATCGAGCGCCTCGGAGCCCGTCGGCAGGCCCATCTCGGCGATCTGCATCAGGAGCTCGCGCGCGCGCAGCAGCCCCTCCTCCATGCGGAAGGAGTCGTCCATGCGCGGGTCGTTGATGAACCCCTTCCAGCCGAGCGAGGTGCGCGGCTTCTCGAAGTAGACGCGCATCACGAGCACCATCGTCCCGCGCACTTCGTCGGCGAGCTTGCGCAGGCGCCTCGCATACTCGAGCGCCGCCTTCGGATCGTGGATCGAGCACGGGCCGACCACGACGAAGAGCCGCGCATCCGCCCGCTCGAGGATGGCGCGCAGCGCCTGGCGCCCGGCGAGCACGCTGCGCGCCGCCGCCTCGGTGAGCGGCAGGCGCTCCTGAACCTCCTGCGGCGAGGCGATCTCCTCCATGCTCGCCACGTTGACGTTGTCGAGGAGCGCTTCGAGGGGCGTTCGCTGCATGGAACGGAAGCGTACATCCATTCGACCCTGTGTTAGGCTCGCCGCGAACATGGCTCTCGACCTGGTCATCCGCGGCGGTACGGTCTGCACCGCGGAGAAAAGCTTCGTCTCCGACGTCGGCATCCAGGACGGCAAGATCGCCGCCGTCGGCCCCTCGCTCACGGCGAAGCGCTACATCGGCGCGAACGGCCGGCTGGTATTGCCGGGCGGCGTCGACAGCCACTGCCACATCGAGCAGCTCTCCGGCATGGGCGTCATGGCGGCCGATGACTTCTACACCGCCACCGTGTCGGCGGCGCACGGCGGCACGACCACGGTAATCCCGTTCTGCGCGCAGCACAGGAACGACGATCTGAGCGTGGTCTTGAAGGACTACCACGCGCGGGCGAAGGCAAAGGCCGTGATCGACTACGGCTTCCACCTGATCATCACCAACCCGGACCAGAAGACGCTGGAAAAGGACCTGCCCGAGGCCATTGCCTCGGGCGTTCGCTCCTTCAAGGTTTTCACGACCTACGAGAAGACGCGGCTGCACGACGAGCAGATCCTCGACGTGATGGCGACCGCGCGGAAGCACGGCGCGCTCGTCATGGTGCACGCGGAGAACCACGGCATGATCTCGTGGCTCGCCGGGCGCATGGTGAAACAGGGCAACACGCTCCCGCGCTACCACGCCATCTGCCACACGCGCGGCTCGGAGGCCGAGGCGATCAACCGCGTCGTCGCGCTCGCCGAGCTCGTGGATTGCCCGATCCTGATCGTGCACGTTTCCACCGTGGATGGAATTCAAGAGATCAGAAACGCAAAAGCGAGAGGGCTCAAGGTTTACGGCGAGACCTGCCCGCAGTACCTCTTCCTCACCGCGAAGGACATCGACATCGGCCTGCAGGGCGCGATGTACTGCTGCAGCCCGCCGCCGCGCGACGAGGCGGCGCAGGAGGCGTGCTGGAAAGGCCTCCTCGACGGCGCGCTGCACGTCTACTCCTCGGACCACGCGCCCTATCGCATGGACGCCTCGGGCAAGCTGCCCAAGGGCGACAAGACGACCTTCAAGGAAATGGCGAACGGCGTGCCGGGCCTGGAGCTGCGCCTGCCGCTGCTCTTCACCTACGGGGTCAAGACGAAAAAGATCTCGATCGAGCAATTCGTGAACCTCACCTCGACGAGGCACGCGCAGACCTACGGCCTCTATCCGCGCAAGGGAACGATCGCGGTCGGCGCGGACGCGGACATCGCCATCTGGGACCCGGAAAAGAAAGTCACCGTCGAGGCCACGCACGACAACACCGGCTACACACCCTACAAGGGGCGCGCGCTCACCGGCTGGCCGGTCACCGTGCTCTCGCGCGGCGAGGTCATCGTCGAGGACGGCAAGCTCAGCGCCGAGCGCGGCCGCGGCCGGTTCCTCGCGCGCGAGCCTTCCGACGCGCTGCGCCCGGTCGGGCGCGAAGTCCCCGAAGTCACGCAACTCAAAGCCTGGAAGACGCCCCTGGAACTATGAGCCGACACCTGAAGATTGCCGCCGCGCAGCTTGGCCCCTTGAACAAGGAAGATTCGCGTGAAGCCGCGGTGAAGCGGCTGGTCAAGCTGCTGCGCGACTCGCACGCGATGGGGGCGAAGTTCGTGGTGTTTCCCGAGCTCGCGCTCACCACGTTCTTTCCGCGCTGGTGGATGGAGGATCAGGGCGAAGTCGACCGCCGCTATTTCGAAGCGACGGTACCCTCCCCCGTGACGGCTCCGCTCTTTGAAGAAGCCAAAAAGCACGGCATCGGCTTCTACCTCGGCTATGCGGAGCTGACGCCGGACAAGCACCGCTACAACACGGCGATCCTCGTGGGGCCCGACGGCTCGATCGTCGGCAAGTACCGCAAGGTGCACCTGCCCGGGCACGCCGACCACAAGCCGAAGGCCGCGTTCCAGCACCTCGAGAAGAAGTACTTCGAGGTCGGCAACCTCGGGTTCCGGGTGTGGCGCTTCATGGACACGATCACCGGGATGCTGATCTGCAACGACCGGCGCTGGCCCGAGGCATTCCGCGTGCTCGCGCTGCAGGGCGCGGAGATCGTCGCGCTCGGCTTCAACACGCCCACCGAGAACCTGCACTACCCCGAGCCGCCCGCCCTGCGCGTGCACCACCACCTCATCATGGCGCAGGCGATGGCGTTCCAGAACGCGACCTGGCTCGTCGAGACCGCGAAATGCGGCTTCGAGGACGGCTTCCGCATGTTCGGCCACTCGCTCATCGTCGCGCCCACCGGCGAGATCGCGGTCAAGTCCCAGTCCGAGGAGGACGAGGTGGTCTGCTTCAACTGCGACATCGACCTGGCGGCGAACCTGAAGAGGACCATGTTCAACTTCGCCGCGCACCGGCGCCCGGAGCACTACAAGCTGATCGTGGAGCGGGTCGGAGCCGAAGTCACCCCGGCAAACTGAGCCGCCAACGAAGGAGGAAAGCCATGTTCGTCCTGCAGGTGAACATCCGCATCAAGCCGGAAAGCGTCGACGCCTTCATGAAGAAGCTCGACGAGAACGCGCGCGAGGCGCGCAAGGAAGCGGGCTGCCGGCAGTTCGAGGTGCTCGTCGACCCGAAGGACAAGGCGAAGATCATGCTCTACGAGGTTTACAAAGACGAGGCCGCGTTCGAGGCGCACCAGCAGACGCCGCACTTCAAGAAGTACGTCGCCGAGGCGGTGCCGCTGCTCGCGGACCGCGCGCGCACGGTCTGGACGCGGGTTTCGCCGTGAGGCTGCTCCTCGCGGCAGCGGCGCTCCTCCTCGCGCAGGCCGCCGGCGCGCAGAGCTTCCCGTCCAAGCCGGTGACGCTCATCGTGCCGTTCCCGCCGGGCGGCTCGACCGACACCACGGCGCGCATCATCGCCGACAAGATGCGCCCCTTCCTCGGCCAGTCGGTCATCATCGAGAACGTCGGCGGCGCCGGCGGCACCATCGCGATGACGCGCGTGGCGCGCGCCGCGCCGGACGGCTACACCATGGACATCGGCCAGTGGGACACGCACGTCGGCGCGGTGATCTACCCGATCAGCTTCGACGTGCAGAAGGACTTCGCGCCGATCGGGCTGCTGTCGGTGAACCCGCAGCTCATGATCGCGCGCAAGAGCTTCCCGGCGAGCGACCTGAAGGGACTCGTCGCCTACGCGAAGGCCAATCCCGGGAAGGTCACCTTCGTCGACCAGAACGCCGCGGCGCACGTGACCGGCGTGGTGCTGATGCAGCTCGCCGGCATCGACGTGCAGTTCATCCCCTTCCGCGGCGCCGGCCCGGCGATGACCGCGATGCTCGGCGAGCAGGTGGACCTGATGGTGGTGCAGGCGGCCGTCACGCTGCCGCAGTCGCGCGCCGGGAAGGTGAAGATCCTCGCCAACCTCTCGCCCGCGGCCTCGCCGGTGCTGCCCGGGATCCCGGTCTCGGCGGAGAGCGGCGTGCCCAACCTCTACGCCTCCGGCTGGTTCGGCCTGTTCGCGCCGCGCGGCACGCCGGGCGAGGCCATCGGCCGGCTGAACGGCGCGATGGTCCAGGCGCTCGCCGACCCGGCGGTGCGGGCGCGCTTCGCCGACCTCGGGCTCGAGATCGCCTCGCGCGAGCAGCAGAAGCCCGAGGGGCTCGCCGCGTTCCACAAGGCCGAGCTCGACAAGTGGCTGCCGGTCATCAAGGCGGCGAACATCAAGGTCGAGTAGCGTGGACCTGGAGCTCGCGTCGCTGCCGCCCCTCGAGCGCTACAAGATCCTGATCGGCCTCGTCGTGCCGCGGCCGATCGCGTGGATCTCGACCTGGAGCGCGAATGGCGTCGCGAACTGCGCGCCCTTCTCCTTCTTCCAGGTCTTCAGCGAGGAGCCGCCGCTTTGCATGGTGAGCTTCAACCTGCGCTCCGACCGCGAGGTGAAGCACACCGTGAAGAACATCCGCCGCACCGGCGAGTTCGTGGTGAACCTCGTCGACGAGGCCACGGCGAACGCCATGCACCAGTCGAGCCACGAGTACGGCGAGGACGAGAGCGAGTTCGACAAGACCGGCCTCACGCCCGCGCCCGCCCTCAAGGTGAAGCATCCGCGCATCGCCGAGGCGCCCGCCTGCCTCGAGTGCCGCGTCGAGCGCACGCTCAACTGGGGCCCGGAGCGCGAGATGGTGATCGGCGAGATCCTCCTGGTGCACGCGCGCGAGGGCGTCATCGACCCGAAGACCAAGCGCATCTCGGAAGAGCGCTACCGCCCCATCGGGCGCCTGTACGCCTCGCGCTATTGCACCACTCGGCAGCGCTTCAACCTGCCTGGAGAGCTGCCTTGAGATTTCTGGTTCTGCTTTCGCTGGCGCTCGGCGCCCTCCCCGCCGCCGGCCAGTCTCCGTATCCCTCGAAACCCATCCATTTCATGATCGGCGTGCCGCCGGGCGGGCCGACCGACACCGTGGCGCGCAGCATCGCGCCCGCGCTCACCGAGGCGCTCGGGCAGCCGATCGTGGTGGAGAACAAGCCCGGCGGCAGCGCCTCGCTCGCGACCGACGCGGTGGCGAAGGCCGCGCCGGACGGCTACACGCTCGGCTTCATCTACATCACGCACGCCACGAACCCGACGATGCATCCCAGCCTGCCCTACGACACGCTGAAGGATTTCGCCGCGGTGGCGCAAGTCGGCTCGCAGCAGATGCTGCTCCTCGCCAATCCGTCGTTTCCGCCGAAGAACGTGCAGGAGCTGATCGCCGCGGCGAAGGCGAGCCCCGGCAAGCTCGACTACGGCGCCTCGGACCCGGGAAGCGCGCCGCACCTCGCGGGCGAGCTTTTCAAGATGCTGAGCGGCACGCGGATCACGCCGGTCCCGTACAAGGGCACGGCGCCCGCGCTCACCGATCTCATCGCCGGCCAGATCCCCTTCATGTTCGTCTCGAACATCAGCGGCCTGCCGCACGTCAAGTCCGGCAAGCTGAAGGTGCTCGCCGTGACGGGCGCGCAGCGCCTCTCGCTCGCGCCGGAGGTCCCGACCGTCGCCGAGAGCGGCCTGCCCGGCTACGAGATCACGTCGTGGTACGGGATCGTCGCGCCCGCGCGCACGCCGCGGGAGATCATCCTGAAGCTCAACGCCGAGGTGAACCGCATCGCGCGCGACCCGGGCATGAAGGCGAGGATGCTCTCTCAGGGCCTGGAGCTGCCGGAGACGACCCCCGAGCAGTTCGACGCCCACATCCGCTCGGAGATCGTGAAGTGGCGCCGCGTCCTTAAAGGGGCAACGTCGTAACTACGGGGGGGCAACGTCGCAACTACAGGGGCCAACGTCGCAACTACAGGGCCAACGTCGTAACTACAGGAGCAACGTCGTGAGGATTTCCGGGCGCTGCAGCGCCTCGCGGTAGCGATCCTGCAGGGAATCGTCCGAGAGCACCTCGTCGATCCGCGCGACGAGGCTGGTGAGCGGCGCGAGCCAGGCGTACTGCGGGTCGTGGATCAGCATCTGCAGGAACCGGCCCGCCGGCACGGCGCCATGCTCAAGCTCGTAGTCGAGCCGCGCGCTCTCGACGAGGGCGCGGTGCACGTTCAGGAGCTCGTTGCGGGCGTTGGCAAGGGATCGCATGCTCCCCATGTGGGGGCGAGCGCCGGTTTTTCAATCTAGAGAAGGAAGCCGCCGGCGACGCCGCCCGCCGCCATGATCCAGAGCGGGTTCACCTTCGACACCACCATCGTCGCGGCGCTGCCCGCGGCGATCAGCCACAGCCGCCAGTCGGGCGAGCCCGGCGTCGCGATGATGTAGCCGCCCGCGGCGATCAGGCCGACCACGAGGGGCGTGAGCGCGCGCTGCACCGCGCTGCGCCACGGCGAGTCGCGGAAGCGCTCCCAGAGCTCCGACACCCACCAGGCGAGCACGCCGGCCGGGGCGCAGATCGCGACGAGCGCGACGATCGAGCCGGCGAAGCCCGCCACGCGCCAGCCGAGCAGGCTCGAGATGAGGACGTTCGGCCCGGGCGCCGACTGCGCGACGGCGAAGAGCTGCATGAAGTCCGCCGCCGTCGTCCAGCCGTTCTCCTCGACGATGTAGCGCTGCATCTCCGGCACGACCGAGCTCACGCCGCCGAAGGTGAGGAAGGAGAGCACGCCGAAGAAGAGCGCGAGCTTCAGCAGGATCAAAGGAGGCCCTTCCGCGCGAGCAGGAGGCCGATCGCGACCGCGACCGGCATGACGAAAAGCAGCGAAGCGCGCGCGATGGCGACCGCGACGAAGATGGCCACGACGAGCAGCAGCGCGGCCCAGTTGCCCGCGAGCGGGCGCCCGAGCTTCACGGCGGTCGCGAGGAAAAGCCCGGCGCCCGCGGCGCCGACGCCGGTGACGACGGCGCTCACGAGCGGGACGCTCGCCCACTTGGTGTAGAGGAGCGCGAGCGCGAGCACCCAGCAGTACGGCAGGCCCATGAGCCCGAGGAAGGCGACGATCGCGCCGCGCAGCCCGAACCAGCGCTTGCCGAGCACGATGGAGGCGTTGCCGATGTTCGGGCCGGGCAGCACCTGGCACAGGCCGATGGTCTCGGTGAAGTCGGCCTGCGAGAGCCAGCGCCGCTCCTCGACCATGGCGCGGTGCGCCCACGGCAGCACGCCGCCGAACGAGCGCGCGCCGATCGAGAGGAAGCCGAGGAACAATTCAGACAGGTTTCGCGGCGGGGTACACTCGTTCGATGCGGCGGGCGGCATGCGCGATCCTGTTGTTCTTCGTCGCCTCTATTGTAGGGGCCGGGGAATTCAGCGCCGTGGAACGGGCTGCGATCCTGCGGCATGGCCCGTGGCCGCCGCCCGGGCGGCACGCGAGCAAGGAGGCCGTCGCGCTCGGCGAGCGGCTCTTCTTCGAGCCGCGCCTCTCCGGCACCGGCTCGGTGCTGTGCGCGACCTGCCACGTGCCGTACCGGGCGCTGCAGGACGGCCGCGAGCGCGCCTTCGGCCTGGAGCAGACCGATCTCAACACGCCGACGCTCCTCAACGTCGCCTACAGCGTGCGCTTCGGCTGGAGAGGGACGAACACGAGCCTCGCGGCGCAAAGCGTCCGCCCGCTCCTCGAGCGGCGCGAAATGCGCTCCTCGGCCGAGCACGTGGCGGCGACCGTGCGCACGCTCTTCAAGGCGCAGTACGAGGCGCTCTTCGGCCCGGCCTCGCGCGATGAAGACGTGCTGGCAAACGTCGGCAAGGCGCTTGCCGCCTACCAGGAGACGCTGGTGAGCGGCCGCACGCCGTTCGACGATTTCCGGGACGGTGCAGGCAGCTATCCCGCGGCCGCGCAGCGCGGGCTTCGCCTGTTCATCGAGCGCTGCGACGGCTGCCACGCGGGCCCGACGTTCAGCAGCGGAAAGATCGTGGACGGGTTCCGCGTGCCGGGCTTGCGCAACGTCGCCCTGACCGCCCCTTACATGCACGACGGCAGCGTGCCGACGCTCGAGCGTGCCGTGCAGCATCCGGGCTCGCTCGGCGAGGAACAAATCAACGATCTCGCCGCATTTCTGCGCTCGCTTTCCGACGCCGCCGCGCTACCCTAGCCGCAGGGGGTTCTTAGGCGTGGAGGGCTGCATGTTCACGAAGAGGACCGCTGCTTTTCTGCTGAGCCTTGCCGTCGCGGCCGCGGCGAACGGCAAGGACGACACGACCGGGAAAGAAAAGGCGACGAGCAAGCGCACCGCGACGCAGAAGAAGGCGAAGTCGCCGCCCGTCAGGCGCTTCGAGACCTGAGGAGCCAGCGCCGCGCGGCAAAGAGCCCGGCGCCCGCGGCGAGCACCAGCGCGGCGTAGAGCGTCCACACGGCGCTCCAGCCGGCGGCGTCGCGCAGCAGGCCGCTCAGCACGAGCGCGCTCCCCATCGCGATCGACGACACCAGCGTCCAGCCGCCGAGGTAGGCGCCGCGCTGCCCGGCCGGCGCGAGGCGCGCGACGCCGGCCGGCACCGAGGAGCTGAAGACGAGCTCGCCGAAGCTGAACACGACGGTGCCCGCCATGTACGCCGTCGCCGGGTCCGGGATCCACGCATAGCAACCGAGGGCAAGCGCGACCATGAGCGCGGCGATGCCGAGCGGGCGGAACGGACCGCCGGCCTCGATGCGCGCGGCGATCGGCACGGCGAGGAGCGCGACGATGATGCTGTTGCCGCCGAGGACCAGCCCTATGTAGCCCTCGCCGAGCGCGCGCTCCGCGCCCCAGAGCGGCGAGACGGTCACCACCTGCCCCATCGAGAACGGGAACACCCAGGCGAGCGCGGCGAAAGCGAGGAACACGGGGTTCGCGAGCACCGAGACCGTCGCCGCAAGCACGTTGGAGGCGCCCTGCGAGCGCTCGAGCGGCAGCGCGCCGCGCAGCGCCAGCGCGTAGAGGAGCCCGACGGCGAGGTAGCCGAGCGAGGCGATCGCGGCGAGCAGCCCGTAGCCCTGCTGCGCGATATAGCCCGCCGGCATCACGCCGAGCGTGTAGGCGACGCTCATCCCGGTGTAGTTCACCGCGAGCACCGCCTGGCGGCGCGCGGGCGGCGCGAGGTCGAGGAGCAGCGCGGTGGAGACCGGCATGTTGATGGCGCCGGTGATCCCCATCGCGGTGCTCCAGAGAAAAAGCGAGGCCTCTCCGCGCACGAGGAGGAACGACGGCAGCACGAGCGCGGTGAGGAACGCCGAGGCGAGCAGCAGCGCGCGCCGCCCGACGCGGTCCGACAGCGCGCCGAACACCGGGGCGAGCGTGCCGCGCAGCAGGCTCTCGACCAGGAAGGCGCTGCCCACCGTGGCGAGGCCGATGCCGGCCGTGTGCACCAGGTAGATGCCGAGGAAGGTGACCAGGCTCATGCGCGCGGCCACCGCGACGAAGTTCGCGGCGACGACGACGCGAATGCGCCGGTCGAGCTCTAGAAACCCCAGTAGTCCAGCCCCTCGGGCAGCGGCTCGCCCAGCGTGAGCGAGGCGAGCTTGGCGTACTGCCCCTCGGAGTAGAGCAGCGGCTTGCCCTTCTTGCCGAAGAGCACCTGCTCGACCTGGCCGAGGAAGATGGTGTGCGAGCCGTGCGCGAGCTTCTTGACGACGCGGCAGTCGAAGGAGACGAGCGAGTCGATCAGCACCGGCGACCCGGTCGCGAGGCGCGTCCACTCGCGCGACTTGAAGCGCCCCTCGCCCGCCTGCGCGCCGCTGAACGTGGTCGAGAGCTCCCAGTCTTCGGCGCGCAGCACGTTGACGCAGAAGACCCTGCTCTTCGCCACCGCGCCGTGCGTGGTGGCGAGCTTGTTGATGCACGCGAGCACCGTGGGCGGGTCGGCGGTGGCCGAGCACACCGCGGTCGCGGTCATGCCGTAGCGGTGGCCGGCGTGCGCGCTGGTCACGATGTTCACGGCGCCGGCGAGCACGCGCATGCCGAGCTTGAACTGCTCGGCCTCGACCCGTTTTGCTTCCATGGTTAAATCTTCTCATGGAAGCGCACGGCTTTCTCCAGCAGGCCCTGGTCTACCTCGCGGCCGGCGTCGTCGCCGTGACCGTGTTCCAGCGTCTCGGGCTCGGCGCGGTGCTCGGCTATCTGCTCGCCGGCGTCGCGATCGGGCCGTGGGGCCTGAAGCTCATCGCCGATCCCGGCACCGTGCTCGAGTTCGCGGAGTTCGGCGTCGTGCTGCTGCTCTTCCTCGTCGGCCTCGAGCTCAACGCCTCGCGCGTGTGGGCGCTGCGCCGCTCGATCTTCGGCCTCGGCACCGCGCAGGTGCTGCTCACCATCGGCGTCGTCACGCTGGCGGCGCTCGCGCTCGGCCAGCCGCTCGCCGTCGGCCTCGTCGCCGGCATGGGCTTCGCGCAGTCCTCGACCGCGATCGGGCTCGCCACGCTCTCGGAAAAGAACCTGCTGCCCACGCCCGGCGGCCAGGCGTCCTTCGCGGTGCTGCTCTTCCAGGACCTCGCGGTGGTGCCGCTGCTTCTCGTCGTCGGCCTGCTCGGCGGCGACACGGGGAAGATGCACTGGTCGGACGCGGCGAAGGCGGTGGCCCTCATCGCCGCGCTGATCGGCGTCGGCCGGCTCTTCGTGCGGCCGGCGCTGCGCTACATCGCCGAGACGCGCCTGCGCGAGGTGTTCGTCGGCTTCTCGCTCCTTCTCGTGCTCGGCACCGCGGCGCTGGTGCAATGGGTCGGGCTCTCCATGGCGCTCGGCGCCTTCCTCGCCGGCGTGATGCTCGCCGACAGCGAGTACCGCCACGAGCTCGAGCTCGACATCGACCCGTTCAAGGGGCTGCTGCTCGGCCTGTTCTTCATCGCGGTCGGCATGTCGATCGACCTCGGCCTCTTCGCGACGCGCCCGCTGCTCGTGCTGGGCCTCGCCCTCGGCGTCGTGCTCCTGAAGATCGCGCTTCTTTACGCGATCGCGCGGCCCTTCTACTGCGGCGGCGGCGACGCCGCGCTCTTCGCCGTGGCGCTGTCGCAGGCGGGGGAGTTCGCCTTCGTCCTCTTCGGCGCCGCCGACACGATCGCGCCGCCGGCGACGGTGGCGGTGCTGAACGCGGCGGTCGCGGTGTCCATGCTGACGACGCCGTTCCTTTTCATGGCGCTCGAGCGCTGGCGCGGCCGCGCGCAGGTGCGCCGCGCGGAGCGCGCGCCGGACGCGATCCACGAGGCAAACCCGGTGATCGTCGCGGGCTTCGGCCGCTTCGGCCAGGTCGTGGTGCGCGTGCTGCGCGGCCTGGGCGTCGGCGCCACGGTCATCGACCACGACCCGGGCCAGATCGAGACGGTGCGCCGCTTCGGCTTCAAGGCCTACTACGGCGACGCGACCCGCATGGACCTCCTCGAGTCGGCCGGGGCGGCGCGCGCCCGCGTGCTCGTGGTCGCGATCGACGACCCGGACGCGGCGATGGCGATGGTGCAGCGCGTGCGGCAGCGCTTCCCGGACCTGGCGCTCGTCACCCGGGCGCACGGCCGCACCGACGCCTACGAGTACGCCGCGCTCGGCATCCCGGCGATCCGCGAGGTCTTCACCTCGGCGCTCGAGGCGGCGGGCCGCACCCTCGGCGCGCTCGGCTACGAGCACGAGCGCGCGGCGCGCATCGTCGAGCGCTTCCGCGCCTACGACGAGGACCAGATCGCGCGCAATGCCGCCCACCGCCACGACATGACCCAGCTGATCGCCCTCAGCGAGCAGGGGCGGCGCGACATCGCGCAGCTGCTCGCGTCGGAGGCGAGCGAGGCGCCGCGAGAGTGAGTTTGGCGCACGGTTTCGGCGTACCATAGGCCGCGTAGGGGACTGCAGGAGGATTCGAATGAAACGGTCGAAGAAACCAGTCCTTTCTCCGGAAGAGGAAAATCCCGCCGGCGGCGAAGAAGTCCGCGGCCGCATGTTCGAGCGGCCGGACGGCTTCTATTGGCAGTCGCTCAAGGGCGGCGAGGAATACGGCCCGTTCGCCACGCGCGTCGAGGCCGAGGCCGACATGCAGTCCGGCGGCGCGAGCCCGGAGGACCCCGAGGCCCTGCACGAGGCGGAATCCGACCTCGGCATCTCCGAATGGATCGATCCGGACTCCGGCGAGCCCGCGGAGGACTTCGTCCCCCGCATCGAGGATCACTGAGCTACTTCGCGAGCTGCGCGATCAGCTCCACCAGCTCGTTCGGCTCCACCGGCTTGGTGAGGTGGTAGTCGAATCCCGCCTCGCGTGAGCGCCGGCGGTCGGCTTCCTGGCCCCAGCCGGTGAGTGCGATGAGCAGCACGTCCTTGCCGTAGCGCGCGCGCACGTCGCGCGCCACGTCGTAGCCGTTGATGCCCGGCATGCCGATGTCGAGCACCGCGACGCGCGGCTTCGCCTCTTCCGCGAGCTCGAGGGCGGCCGCGCCGTCGTAGGCGACGCGCACGCGGTGCCCGTAGATCTGCAGCAGGCGCGAGAGCGAGTCGGCGGCGTCCTTGTTGTCGTCGGCGACGAGGATCGGCACGCCCGCGGACGCGGTCTCGCCCGGCCGCGGCTTCTTGCTCGCGCCGAGGAGCTCGTCCCTGCCGGCGAGCGGCAGCGTCACGCTGAAGCGGCTGCCGCGCCCGGCGCCGTCGCTGTGCGCGGCCACGCTCCCGGCGTGCAGCGCGACGAGGCCCTGCACGAGCGACAGGCCGATGCCGAGGCCGCCGACCGAGCGCGCGGCGCCGGCGGCGAGCTGGCTGAAGGGCTTGAAGAGCTGCGAGGCGAGCTCCGGCCCGAAGCCGATGCCGTTGTCCTCCACGCTCACCACCGCGTTGCCGCCCTCCACCTCCGCGCTCACGCTGATCGCGCCGCCCGGCTCGGTGTACTTGGCGGCGTTGATGAGCAGGTTCGAGAACACCTGCGCGAGCCGCGCCGGGTCGGCGTCGAGCGTGACCGGCTCGCTCGGCAGCACGACCGAGACGCGGTGCCCGGCGGCGTTGAGGTGCGGCCGCGCGGTCTCCATCGCGAGGTCCACCACGCGCTCGAGCGCGACGAGCTCCTTGCGCAGCAGCAGCTTGCCGCGCGAGATGCGCTCGATGTCGAGAAGGTCGTCGATGAGGCGCGTCATCTGCGCCACCTGGCGCTCGATCACGCCGCGGCTCCAGGCGAGCTCGGGATCCGCCGCGCCCTTGCGCGCGAGGATGGCGACCGAGTTGCGGATCGGCGCGAGCGGGTTCCTCAGCTCGTGCGCGAGGATGGCGAGGAACTCGTCCTTGCGCCGGTCGGCCTCGCGCAGCGCCTCCTCGGCGATCTTGCGGTCGTGGATGTCGCTCGCGATCGCGACCCAGCCGTCGATTTTTCCGTCCTCGTCGAGAGTCGGCGTGAACACCGACGCGATCCAGCGGCCGCCGAGCGCCGGCAGGTCCGCGAGCCGCTCGTAGTGCACCTGCTCGCCGCGCAGCACGCGCTCGACGTAGGGCTTGATCGCCGCCATGCCCTGCGGGCCGACGAGCTGCCCGATCGGCATGCCGGGCAGCCGCTCCGGCGCGAGCCCGAACCAGCGCGCATAGTTGGCGTTTGCCCAGCGCAGGCGCAGGTCGCGGTCGGTCCAGACGATCGCCGCGGGCACGGTGTCCATGATGATGCGCAGCCGCTCCTGCGCCTGGCGCAGCGCCTCCTCCGAGCGCTTGCGCTCCTCGATGTCGTTCACCAGCGCGACCCAGCCGTCGATCGCGCCGCGCGCATCGCGCGTCGGCGCGTAGGCGGCGCTGATCCAGCGCGCGCCGATGCCGCTGAACTGCACCGAGGCCTCGTAGCGCACCGTCTCGCCGGCGAGCACGCGCTCGATGTAGGGATGGATCTCGGAGAGCGCCTGCTCGCCGATCACGTCGCGGATCGGCTTGCCGGTGACCTGGTCCTGGGAAAGGCCGAGCCACTGCGCGTACTGCCGGCTCGCCCAGAGGTAGCGCAGGTCGCGGCTGCAGCGCGTCACGGCCGCGCTCATCGTGTCGGTCACCGTGAGCAGCTGCTGCCGCGCTTCCTCGAGGGCGCGCTCGGCGCGCTTCTTCTCGGTGACATCGCTGCTGATCGAGCCGATGAAGCGCCGCCCGGTGTTGTCGCGCAGCGGGAACTTGGTGCTGCGGATGTGGCGCTCGCCCTGGGCGCCGTCCCCCGGCAAGGTAAGGTCGTAGCTGCGCGGCGCGTCGGCGCCGAGCACTTCCTCGTCGCGGCGGCGGATGACGCGCGCCACCGGCTCGGGCAGCAGCTCGAGGTCGGTCCTGCCGCGCCAGGCCTCGCCGTGCGCGCCGACCAGCTTCTCGGCCGCGGAATTGAGGAAGACGTAGCGCCCGGCCTCGTCCTTCATGAGCACCGAGTCGGGCGTGTGCTGCATGAACGCGCGAAAGCGCTCCTCGCTCGTCGCGAGCGCGCCGGCGGCGGCCTCGGCGCGCCGGCGCGCGGCATGCATCGCGCCGCCGAGCCCGATGATGAGCGCGGCGGAGAACCCATAGCCGATGAGCTGGCCGAGCTCGCGCGGGTTGTCGATGCTGATGCTGCCGCGCGGCTCGATGAAAAACCAGTTGGACGCGAGGTAGCCGGCCACCGCCGCGAGCAGGCCGGGGCCGAAGCCGCCGAACCAGACCGCGATCGCGATGGCGCCGTAGATGGTCGTCGTCGCCGCGCCGCGCCCGACGAGCGGATCGAGCACGCCGCGCAGCGCGAGGGCCGCCGCGACCGCGAGCAGCGCGACCGCGTACCCCGCCCAGGACGCGCGCAGGATCCCCTTCATCCCGCCATGGTACCCGGGCGAGTGCGGGCTTTGGACTATACGGCGAGGCTTGCGCCCTGGCGCAGGAGCGCTTCGCGCACCTCGCGCGCCGGGACCTCGCGCGGCTCGCGGCGCTCGCGGGCGGCGAGCGCGGCGCACACCCCGGCCGCGTGCCCGGTCGCCATGACGATCGGCATCACGCGGTACGAGGAATGCGCCTCGTGCGTTCCCGAGATGCAGCGCCCGGCGACGATCAGCCCGCCGGTCGCCTGCGGCAGCAGGCAGCGCAGCGGGATGTCGTACGCCTCGCCCGGGGGCAGGCGCTTCAGCGTCGTGCCGCTGCCGGTCGGGTTGTGGATGTCCACCGGATACGAGCCGCGCGCGATGGCGTCGTCGAACTTGCGCGCGCCCAGCACGTCGGCCGCGGTGAGCTGGTATTCGCCGATGATGCGGCGCGTCTCGCGCACGCCGACGTTGACGCCGCTCTGCACCGCGTAGGAGCGCTCGAAGCCGGGCACGTAGCGCCGCAGGAACTCCGCGATCTGCAGCATCTGCCGGCGGCTCGCGCACTCGGCGTAGGTGAGGTCCCAGACGTCGGTGCCGAGCACGCGCGTGACCCGGGTGCTGTTCACGCTCACCTCGTGCTCGTGCGGCGTGGCGAAGAAGAGGATGTCCTCGCGCGGCAGCTCGAGCTCGCCCGCGCGCGTCGCCTCGCGCACCAGGTCCCACAGGCCGTGCACGCCGCGCCACTGGCCGGGATGCGCCTTCACGTAGGCGTCGAAGGCCGCCTTCTGGAACTCGGCCATGCGGAACATGAGCGTCATCGGCTGCGCGAGGCCGTCGGCGCGTCCGACCTCGAAGGGCGCGCCCGCCTGCACCGCCATGTCGGCGTCGCCGGTGCAGTCCACGACGACGCGCGCCCGGATCGCGACCGGGCCGGACTTGGTCTCGAACACCGCGCCGCAGACCCGCTTCGAGCCGCGCGTCTCATCCTCCAATACGCCGCTCGCGAAGGCATGCAGCAGGTACTCGACGCCGGCCTCGTTCAGCAGCTCGAGCGCGACCAGCTTGAACCACTCCGGGTCGAACGGCACGACGTAGCCGGTGTCGAGCGAAGGCGGGATCGCGCCGCCGGCCTGCACCAGGCGCTCGAGCAGGCGCTTCAGCACGCCGGCGACGACCGGTTCGCCGGGCCCGTGGTCCGTGGGCAGCAGCCTCGAAGAAGTCCTTTCGGAAAGAGTGAAGCGGCTGGTGTGGAAGGACATCAAGGGCATGACGAGCGCCGCGGTGGCGTTGCCGCCGAAGAAGCCGTAGCGCTCCGCGAGGATGACGCGCGCGCCGCAATCGGCGGCGCCGATCGCGGCGCCGAGCCCGGCCGGGCCGCCGCCCACCACCAGCACGTCGGCCTCGGCGCCTACGAGCGCATGGCGCTGCGGCAGCGCGATGCGCTCCGCGCGCTCAGGCCGCTTTAGCGCTGGCAAGCGGCGTTCTCCTCCGCCGCAGAAGCTCGAGGAGCAGCTTGTGGTTCTGCTCGGCGCGCGCCTGCAGCGCCGGCACCGTCTTCGCGAGATTCGAGGCGAGCGAGCGGCGCCGGTCCCAGCTCTGGTCGAGGTGCGCGATGAGGCGCCCGGCGTTCACCAGCTTGAGCGGCGGCGCCGGGATCTGCAGGTCCTCGAGGAAGCCGGCCACCTTGCCCGAGTAGGGCAGCGCGACGAACGGCACGCCGCGCAGCGCGGCGAAGATCAGGAAGTGCAGCCGCATGCCGACCACGAAGCTGAAGCGGCCCATCAGGCCGAGGAGCTGCTGCGAGGTGTACTCGCCCTTCAGCACCGTCGCGCGCTGCGCGCGCAGCATCTGGGCGATCACGGCGTGGCTGTGCTGGTTGTCGAGCGAGCCCGGCTCCATCGGCACGAACACGATGTCGGCGTCGAAGCGGTCCACCATGAAGTCGGCGGCATTGGCGAGCAGCGCGTGATACACGCGCTCGTCGAGGTCCGGCGCGGCGACGCCCGGCTCGCGCACCGACATGCCGACGAGGCGGCGCCGGCCCTCGAGCCCTTCGGCCCGGAGCAGCCCGCGCCGCGGCGGCTCCGACTTGAGGAGCAGCGCCGGGTCGGCGGTAATGACCATCTCGCGGTGCAGCCCCGCCGTCTCCAGCACCCGGTGCGCGCCCTTCTCGCGCACCGTGATCAGGTCCACGTGCTCGAGCGCCTCGCGCACCGCCTGCTGCGCGCCGGGGTCGCGCAGCGGGCCGGCGCCGATGGCGTAGACCATGACCGGGACGCCCTTCTCCTGCGCGATCTGCACTTCGCGCAGGTACTTGCGTGCGTCGGCGTCGTAAAGGATGCCGCCGCCGCCGAGGATGAAGAGGTCGAGCCGTTCGATCTCGGGCTGCACCTCGGCGCGCGAGAGCCTGCGCACGTCGAGCGCGCGCTCGACGCCGTGCCGCCGCTTCGTGTCCTCGGCGTTCCGCGAGAACACGGTGATCTCGACGTTCAGGTCGCGGCGCAGCTGCGTGATGATGGAGTGCAGGATCGCCTCGTCGCCGAGGTTGAGCCCGCCGTAGGAGCCGGAAATCCCGACCCGGATCGCTTCCTTGGACAGGTCCATGGCGCCGGAACCTGCAAAAGGGATGCCCGGGGGCTGTGCCGTTGCGACTACGCCCTGAGCGCCGCGCTGACCGGCTTGCCCGGCCGCTCCTCGAAGAACTGGGCGATGGCCTGCTGGATGGCGCGGGGATCGGTCGGCTTGACGAAGTGGTGGTGGAAGCCCGCGGCCGCGGCCTGCGCCATGTCCTCCTTCTGGCCGTAGCCGGTGAGCGCGATGTACATCGCCTCGTCCGACTGCGGCGCCTCGCGCAGCCTGCGCGCCACCTGGTAGCCGTCCATGCCGGGCAGCCCGATGTCCAGGATGATCACGTGCGGGGCGAAGACCTGGGCGCTCGCGATCGCCTCGTAGCCGTCGCCAACCGACTTCACCTCGTGGCCCTCCATGCGCAGGAACACCGCGATGGTCTCGGCCGCGTCGGCGTTGTCGTCCACGACCAGCACGCGCCGGCCGGCGAGCGCCGGGCCGGCGGGCCGCGCCTCCGCCACCGGCGCGCCGACCGGCACCTCGGTCATGCACGGCAGGTG
>DASRFM010000012.1:0-38239 GCA_035651575.1 Burkholderiales bacterium
GCTCGGCTCCACCGCCACCGTGCCGGACTCGATCTTCGAGAGATCCAGGATGTCGGCGATCAGCGCGTGCAGGCCGCGCAGCTGGTCGGGGTGGGCCGCCAGCGCCCGCTCCGGCCGGCTGGCCGACCGGCCGAGCTTCGCCGTGAAGAAGAACGTGCTCCCCTTGCCCGGCTCGCTGCGGACGCCGATCCGCCCGCCCATCATGGCCACCAGCTGCGTCGAGATGGTCAGCCCCAGCCCGGTGCCGCCGTACTTCCGCGTCGTCGAGTGGTCCACCTGCGCGAATGCCTCGAAGATGCTCTGCTGCTTCTCCGGCGCGATGCCGATGCCGGTGTCGCTCACCGAGAACGCGAGCACCTGGCCCGCGCCGTTCAGCTCCTCGTTCTCGGAGGACCAGCCCGTGGCGGCCGGCGCGATCGAGAGCGAGACGCTGCCCTGGTGCGTGAACTTGAACGCGTTGGAGAGCAGGTTCTTGATGATCTGCTGCAGCCGCTTGATGTCGGTGAACATCGACTTCGACAGCGCCGGGTCGAGCTGGATGTCGAACGCCACCTGCTTCGACTCCGCGACGTGCCGGAAGGTGCGCTCGACGTAGCGCTGCAGGTCGTTCAGCCGCAGCTCGCTCACGTCCACCTGCACCGTGCCCGACTCGATCTTGGAGAGGTCGAGGATGTCGTTGATCAGCGCGAGCAGGTCGTTGCCCGAGGCGTGGATGGTCTTCGCCGACTCGACCTGGCGGCCGTTGAGGTTGCCCTCGGCGTTCTTCGACATCTGGTCGGAGAGCAGCAGCAGCGAGTTGAGCGGCGTGCGCAGCTCGTGCGACATGTTCGCGAGGAACTCCGACTTGTACTTGGAAGTGAGGGCGAGCTGCTTCGCCTTCTCCTCCAGCGCCTGGCGGGCCTGCTCCACCTCCTGGTTCTTGCGCTCCACCTCCTGGTTCTGGTGGGCGAGCTGGCGCGCCTTCTCCTCCAGCTCCTGGTTGGTCTGCTGCAATTCCTCGGCGAGGGACTGCGACTGCTTGAGCAGGTCCTCGGTGCGGGTGTTGGCCTCGATCGTGTTGATCACGATGCCGATCGACTCGGTGAGCTGGTCGAGGAACGCCTGCTGTGCCGAGTTGAAGTGCTCGAGCGAGGCGAGCTCGAGCACGCCGCGCACCTCGCCCTCGAACACGATCGGCAGCACGAGGACGTCGAGCGGCGCGGTCTCGGCCATGCCGGTCGCGATGCGGAAGGCGCCGCTCGGCACGTTGGAGAGCAGGAGCTTGCGCTTCTCGATCGCGCACTGGCCGACCAGGCCCTCGCCGAGCTCCAGCGTCTTGCCGTGCGAGCGCCGCCCGTGCGAGGCGTAGGTCGCGCCGAGGCTCAGCCGCACGCTGTTCTCCTCCGACTTGACGACGTAGAACTCGGCCTGGTGCGCGCCCACCACCGGCGCGAGCTCGGACAGGATCATCTGGCCGACCGTCACCAGGTCGCGCTGGCCCTGCAGCATGCGGGAGAACTTGGCGAGGTTGGTCTTCAGCCAGTCCTGCTCGGTGTTCTTCTGCGTCGTGTCGCGCAGGTTGCGGATCATCTCGTTGATCGTGTCCTTGAGCGCCGCCACCTCGCCCTGCGTCTCGACCGTGATCGAGCGCGTCAGGTCGCCCTGCGTCACCGCGGTGGCCACCTCCGCGATCGCGCGCACCTGGGTCGTGAGGTTCGCCGCGAGCTCGTTCACGTTCTCCGTGAGGCCCTTCCAGATGCCCGCCGCACCCGGCACCTTCGCCTGGCCACCGAGCTTGCCCTCGACGCCCACCTCGCGCGCCACCGTGGTCACCTGGTCGGCGAAGGTCGCGAGCGTGTCCGTCATGCTGTTGATCGTCTCCGCGAGCGCGGCGATCTCGCCCTTCGCCTCCACCGTCAGCTTCTGCTTGAGGTCGCCGTTCGCCACCGCCGTCACCACCTTGGCGATGCCTCGCACCTGCGAGGTGAGGTTGCCGGCCATGAAGTTCACGTTGTCGGTGAGGTCCTTCCAGACCCCCGACACCCCGCGCACCTCGGCCTGCCCGCCGAGGCGGCCCTCCGTTCCCACCTCCCGCGCGACCCGCGTCACCTCCGCGGCGAACGACGAGAGCTGGTCCACCATCGTGTTGATCGTGGCCTTGAGCTCCTGGATCTCGCCTTTCACGTCCACCGTGATCTTGCGCGAGAGGTCGCCCGCCTGAACCGCCTTGGTCACGTCGGCGATGTTCCTCACCTGCGAGGTGAGGTTGCCGGCCATGAAGTTCACCGAGTCCGTCAGGTCTTTCCACGTGCCGGACACGCCTTCCACCCGCGCCTGTCCGCCGAGAATCCCCTCGGTGCCGACTTCCCTGGCCACGCGCGTCACTTCCGAGGCGAAGGAGCGCAGCTGGTCCACCATCGTGTTGATGGTGTTCTTGAGCTCGAGGATCTCGCCCTTCACGTCCACCGTGATCTTCTTCGAGAGGTCGCCCGCCGCGACCGCCGTCGTCACCTCGGCGATGTTCCTCACCTGAGAGGTGAGGTTGCCGGCCATGAAGTTCACCGACTCGGTCAGGTCTTTCCACGTCCCCGCGACGCCCTGCACGTCCGCCTGGCCGCCGAGCTTCCCTTCGGTACCGACTTCCCGCGCGACCCGCGTCACTTCCGCCGCGAAGGAGTTGAGCTGGTCCACCATCGTGTTGACGGTGTTCTTCAGCTCGAGCACCTCGCCCTTCACGTCCACCGTGATCTTCTTCGAGAGGTCGCCCGCCGCCACCGCCTTGGTCACGTCGGCGATGTTCCTCACCTGCGAGGTGAGGTTGCCGGCCATGAAGTTCACCGACTCGGTCAGGTCCTTCCAGGTGCCCGAGACGCCTTCCACCCGCGCCTGGCCGCCGAGCTTGCCGTCGGTCCCGACTTCCCGCGCGACGCGCGTCACCTCCGCGGCGAACGACGAGAGCTGGTCCACCATCGTGTTGATGGTGTTCTTGAGCTCGAGGATCTCGCCCTTCACGTCCACCTCGATCTTCTTCGAGAGGTCGCCCTTCGCCACCGCCGTCGTCACCTCGGCGATGTTGCGCACCTGGTCGGTGAGGTTGCCGGCCATGGAGTTCACCGAGTCCGTCAGGTCCTTCCACGTCCCGGCGACGCCCTTCACCCGCGCCTGGCCGCCGAGCTTGCCTTCGGTTCCGACCTCGCGCGCGACGCGCGTCACTTCCGCCGCGAAGGAGTTGAGCTGGTCCACCATCGTGTTGACGGTGTTCTTGAGCTCGAGGATCTCGCCCTTCACGTCCACCGTGATCTTGCGCGAGAGGTCGCCCGCAGCCACGGCCTTCGTCACGTCGGCGATGTTCCTCACCTGCGAGGTGAGGTTGCCGGCCATGAAGTTCACCGACTCGGTCAGGTCCTTCCAGGTGCCCGAGACGCCTTCCACCCGCGCCTGGCCGCCGAGAATCCCTTCCGAGCCCACCTCGCGCGCCACGCGCGTCACTTCCGAGGAGAACGAGCGCAGCGTGTCCACCATCGTGTTGATCGTGGACTTGAGCTCGAGCACCTCGCCTTTCACGTCCACCGTGATCTTCTTCGAGAGGTCGCCCGCGGCCACGGCCTTGGTCACGTCGGCGATGTTCCGCACCTGCGAGGTGAGGTTGCCGGCCATCGAGTTCACGGAGTCGGTCAGGTCCTTCCAGGTGCCCGACACGCCTTCCACCCGTGCCTGGCCGCCGAGAATGCCCTCGGTCCCGACCTCGCGCGCGACCCGCGTCACCTCGGCGGCGAAGGAACGCAGCTGGTCCACCATCGTGTTGATCGTGGATTTGAGCGTGAGGAACTCGCCCTTCACGTCCACGTCGATCTTCTTCGAGAGGTCGCCCTTCGCCACCGCGGTCGTCACGTCGGCGATGTTGCGCACCTGGTCGGTCAGGTTGCCGGCCATGGAGTTCACCGAGTCGGTGAGATCCTTCCAGGTGCCCGCGACGCCCTTCACCTTCGCCTGGCCGCCGAGCTTGCCCTCGGTGCCCACCTCGCGCGCGACCCGCGTCACCTCGGCGGAGAAGCTGCCGAGCTGCTCCACCATCTTGTTGATCGTCTTCGCCGTGCGCAGGAACTCGCCCTCGAGCGGCCGCCCGTCCATCTCGAGCGCCATGCTCTTGGAGAGGTCGCCCTGCGCCACCGCGCCGATCACGCGGCCGACCTCGCTGATCGGGTGCGTGAGGTCGTCGATGAGCGAATTGACGCTGTCGATGGAATCGGCCCACATGCCGCGCGCGTTCGGCATCGTGGTGCGCTTCCTGAGCTTGCCCTCCTTGCCGACGATCTGCGACAGGCGGCGGAACTCGTCCGCCATCGTCGCGTTCTGCTCGATCAGGTCGTTGAACACCTCCGCGACCTTCACGAATGCGCTCGTGCCGTGGTACGAAAGCCGCGTCGTCGCATCACCCCGCCTGAGCGCGGTGAGCGCATTCAGGATCTGGGTCATTTCCTCGGTGTGGGACAGCGCCGACGACTCTTCCAGCTTGACGGGCGTATTCATTGCAGGGTTCCCTTCGTGGCAGGACTTCGCGTGGCGAGAATACCGAGGTTGTCGACGACGCAGTAGTCACTGCAAACCGACTGGGTGTAGTGCTTTTGGCTACAGGAAAATGGCGCGCATTCTCCTCGTCGACGACAACGACGATTTCCGCGCCCTGCTCGCCATGGCGCTGGAGCAGGAAGGCTTCGAGGTCCGGGGGTCGGCGAACGGCCAGGAGGCCCTTGCCGCGCTGCAGCGATGGCCCGCGGACGTCATGGTCACCGACATCTTCATGCCCGGGAAGGAAGGCATCGAGACCATCTCGGAGGCGCGCAAGCGCTTCCCGGGGCTGCGCATCGTGGCCATGTCGGGGCGGCCTTCGGCGACCGGCTTCGACCCGCTCTCCATCGCCGCCGAGCTCGGCGCCGCGAAGACCCTGAAGAAGCCCTTCGAGCTCGACGAGCTGATCGGCGCCGTGCGCGGCCTGGCGGCGCCGCCGGCCTAGCCGCCGCGGCCGAGGTTCTTCTGCACGATTGCGGCGAGGATCAGCACGAATCCGACCACGCGCAGCGAGAACACGTAGGCGGTGCGCTCGTCGCCCGCCTCGAGGTACCAGGCGAAAGCCTGGTTGAGCGCGAGGAAGAAGAAGGCGAGCGCGAACGCGAGGAACAGGCGCTCCGACGTGCGGCTCCAGAAGCGCAGGAAGAAGACGCTGCAGACCAGGAAGCCGGCGGTGATCGCGCCCTGCAGGAAATCCACCAGGCTCTCCATCACTCGGTCTCCCAGATGAAGGCGTAGAGCAGGCAGGCGATGCCGGCGAGCGCGGCGGCGGAGCGGTACAGGCGCAGGTCGATCTCGGGAAGGATGATGACGTCCGCGAACACGAGCACGTTGTTCAGCGTGAGGAACACGAAGCACAGCGCGCTCCAGAAGAGAAGCGGCGCGCCGCTGCGCACGTAGGCGCGGTAGAGCAGCACCATGCAGGCGCCGCTCGTGAGGATGGCGAGGAGAAAAAGCGCGAGCTGGAGGGTCACCATGGCTATCTCTTCCTCAGTTTGAAGGCTTCGGCGAAGGTCTTGATCTTCGTGTCGCGCAGGGCGTAGATCATGCGGATCAGCGTCACCGGGCGCTCCTCGTAGGCGCGCCCGAGGGTGCGCACGTGCCCGGCGAGCGGCTCGGGCGGCGCGCGATAGCGGAAGCGGCCGTCGGCGCCGAGCTCGACCAGGCCTGCCGCGGCAAGCGTCTCCAGGTGGCGCTCGGCGCCCGGCTGCGCGCGGTCCCACCAGACCTCCGGGCGCGCGGCGACGCAGAGCAGCAGCTCCGCCGCCTCCACGGCCGGGACCGAGGCCTGGATGAAGGCGCAGAAGTCGTCGGAAAAGTCGGCGTCTTCCATGGTAATTTGCGAGCGGAGCGCGCGATGCCTTCTTCGACGATGGGGTTAAGGATTTCCTGGCGCTCGCTCGCGGAAGCGGCGCTCTTCGTTCCCGCGTACGTGGCGCTCGACTGGGCGAGCTACATCTATCCGCTCGGCCCGTTCAACATCACGCCGTGGGACCCGCAGCCGGCGCTCGCCATCGCCTGGATGACGCTGCGCGGGCTGCAGAACGCGCCGGCGGTGCTCGCCACCATCGTGCTGGCGGACGTCATCGTGCGCGGCGCCCCTGGCGGCTATCTCGTCGCCGCGCTCGCCGCCGCCGTGCTTGCGGCGGGCTACACCGCGATCGCGGCGGTCCTCAGGGGCGTGCTGCACAGCGCGGAGCTGAGCTCGATCCGGCGGCTGACGATCTTCGCCGGCACGGTCATCGCGGGCGCCGGGCTCGCCGGGCTTGCCTACGTGGGCGTGCTCGAGGGCGCCGAGCTGATCGAGCCTTCTTTCTTCGGCGATGCCGCGCTGCGCTTCTGGATCGGCGACGCGGTCGGGATCCTGGTGACGCTGCCGCTCCTGCTCGCCGCCGCCGACCCTGCGCGGCGCGGCACCCTGCTGCTGCTTGCGCGCCGCGCGGAGCCGCTGCTCCAGGCGCTGGTGCTGGTCGGCGTGCTGTGGCTCGTCTTCAACGGGCTGCGCGGCGATCCGGCGCACCACTTCTACCTGCTGTTCCTGCCGCTCATCTGGATCACGGTGCGCTCGGGCATGAACGGCGCGGTCGTCGCCACGGCGATCGTGCAGGTGGGCGTGCTCCTCGGCATGCACGCCGAGAAGCAGGGCTCGCTCACCATCTTCGAGCTGCAGGTGCTGGTGGCGGCGCTCAGCCTGACGGGCCTGTTCCTCGGCGTGATGGTGGACGAGCGCGCGCGCAGCGAGGAGCGCCTGCGCCAGACGCTGCGCCTCGCCGCCGCCGGCGAGATGGCGGGCGCGATCGCGCACGAGGTGAACCAGCCCCTTACCGCGCTCGCGAACTACGGCCGCTCGGCGCAGATGCTGCTGCGCAAGCCCGACGCGCGCGCCGAGGACCTCGACCAGGTGATCGGCAAGATGATCGCGGAAGCCGGGCGCGCGGCGGACGTGGTGCGCCGGCTGCGCGACTTCTTCCGCGCCGGCACCACGCGCCTCGAGATCATCGCGGTCGAGGACCTGCTCTCGCTCGCGCGCCAGATCGGCGACGCCGCGATCGGCGGCCGCGCCATCGACCTGCGCACCGAGGCGCCGGCGGGCATTCCGGCGCTCTTCGTCGACCGGCTGCAGATCGAGCTCATCCTGCGCAACCTCATCGCCAACGCCGTCGAGTCGGTGAGCGCGCATCCGGCGCGCGAGCGGCGCATCGTCGTCGCGGTCGAGCGGCACGATGAGCGCCAGGTGCGCGTCGCGGTGATCGACAACGGGCCGGGCGTCGCCGCGGCGGTGCGCGAGCGGTTGTTCCAGCCGTTCGTCTCCGGCAAGCCGACCGGACTGGGCCTGGGCCTCGCGGTCAGCCGGGCGATCGCGGAAGGCCATGGCGGCTCCCTCGAAGCGCGCGCCGGCGAGCGCGGCGAATTCCACCTGCTGCTGCCGTGCGTTCGGACCTGAAGGTCTTCGTCGTCGACGACGACGCCTCGGTGCGCGACTCGCTCGCGCTCATGCTCGGCCTGGCCGGATACCGCACCGCAGTGTTCGCCGATGCCGAGTCGCTGCTCGCGGCGTGGCAGGCGGAGTGGTCGGGCTGCGTCGTCACCGACCTGCGCCTGCCCGGCGCGAGCGGCCTCGAGCTGCAGGCGGCGCTGCGCGCGCGCGGCATCGGCGTTCCCTGCATCGTCATCACGGCGCACGGCGACGTGCCGAGCGCGCGCGCCGCGTTCCAGGCCCAGGCGGTGGACTTCCTCGAGAAGCCCTTCGACGACGCGCAGCTGCGCGGCGCCATCGACACCGCGCTCGCCCTCGAGACCCAGCGCGTGGTGCGCGCGCAGGCGCGCCGCGCCGACGAGGACAAGCTCGCGCGCCTGACGGCCCGCGAGCGCGACGTGCTCGAGTGCGCCGCGAACGGGCTGCACGCCAAGGAGATCGCCGCGCGCCTGGGCATCAGCCCGCGCACGGTCGAGGTGCACAAGACGCGCATCATGACGAAGCTCGAGGTGCGCAACATGGCGGAGTTGGTGCGCTTCGCGGTGTTGGCGAAGCAGGAACGTCCCTGAGCCATTCTTCGGGGTATCCAGGAGAAAACAAGCCGGAGCGGATCGCTGCCGTCCGCTCCGGCTACCCCGTCACATCCTCCTCCTGCGCGCCCGGGAGTCAAAGGGAGAGGCACCCGGTCGCGTGTCGAGGTGGCTCCACCTTAGTCAGGGCGCGCGGGCGCGGCAATACGAGAAAATACTTACTTCGGTAAACTCGTTTCCCCCATGAGATACAAGCCCCTCGGCCGCACCGGCGTGCAGGTCTCGCAGCTGTGCTTCGGCACCATGTCCTTCGGCGGGGACGCGGACGAGGCGGCATCGGCGAAGATGTTCCGCGCGGTGCGCGATGCGGGCATCAATTTCCTCGACTGCGCAGACCAGTACAGCAATGGCCGCGCCGAGGAGATCCTCGGCCGCCTGATGCGCGGCGAGCGCGACGACCTCGTCGTCGCCACGAAATGCTTCAACCCGGTGCGCGAGGACCGCAACGCGCGCGGCGGCTCGCGCCGCCACGTGACGCGCGCGGTCGAGGCGAGCCTGAAGCGCCTGCAGACCGACCGCGTCGAGATCCTCTTCCTGCACCAGCAGGATCCGCTGACGCCGATCGACGAGACGCTGCGCGCCTTCGAGGACCTGGTGCGCGCCGGCAAGGTGCTCTACCCGGGGCTGTCCAACCACACCGCGTGGCAGGCGCAGCGCGCGCTCGGCGTGCAGGAGAAGAACGGCTGGTCGCGCCTGGAGATCGTCCAGCCGATGTACAACCTGGTGAAGCGCCAGGCCGAGGTCGAGATCCTGCCGATGGCGGCGGCCAACGGCATCGGCGTCATCCCCTACAGCCCGGGCGGCGGCGGCCTGCTGTCGGGCAAGTACGCCAGGTCGGGCGCGCAGGGCCGCCTCGCGACGAACAAGATGTACGAGGCGCGCTACGGCGACGAATGGATGCACGAGGTCGCGGCGTCCTTCGCGCGCTTCTGCGCCGAGCGCGGCTTCCACCCGATGAGCGCCGCCGTGGCGTGGGTCGGCGCGCACCCGGCGGTGACCGCGCCGATCATCGGCGCGCGCAGCGTCGAGCAGCTCCAGGCCTCGCTCGACTCGATCAGGATCGACATGACCCCGGAGCTGCGCGCACAGATCTCCGCGCTCTCCCGCACCCCGCCTCCGGCCAACGACCGCTCGGAGGAGCAAAAACGATAATCAGGGACGCACCACCTTTTTTCGATATGCGGAAAAACGTGGTCTGTCCCCGTTTTTCAGGTCTAATTCGCCCATGAACGGTCAGATCCTGGTGGTGAATCCGAACTGCCTGCAGGCGGTGACGGACAGCATGAGCGAGGCGCTCGAGGGCTTCCGCTGCGAAGGCGGCCCGGAGATCCGCTGCGAGACCCTGAAGTCCGGCCCGCCCGGAATCGAGACCCAGGCGCACGTCGACGCCGCGGCGGTGAAGCTCGCGGAATGGCTCGGCGAGAAGCCGGAGAGGAAGCGCGTGGACGCGCTCGTCGTGGCGTGCTTCTCCGACCCCGGCGTCGCGGCGCTGCGCGAGGCGCTGAAGGCCCCGGTCCTCGGCATCGGCGAGGCGAGCTACCTCACCGCGGCGGCGCTCACCGAGCGCTTCGGCGTCATCGCGATCCTCGAGCGCTCGATCCCGCGGCACCGCCGGGCGCAGCGCGCGCTCGGGCTGGAGCACAAGGTGGCGGGCGAGCTCGCTCTCGAGCTCGCGGTTTCCGAATTGCAGGATGAAGCCACGACCTGGAAGCGCCTCGTCGGCGTGGGCACGGAATTGCGCAAGAACCACGGCGCGGGCGCGCTGATCCTCGGCTGCGCCGGCATGGCGCGCTACCGCACGCGCCTCGAGGACAAGCTCGGCGTCCCGGTCATCGATCCGACCCAGTCCGCGGTCGCGATGGCCCTCGGGCTGGTGCTAGCGAAGAGCGATGCTCTTGTGCTCGAGGCGCGACACTAGCCGTACGAGCGGCCACAGGGCGACGAGGTAGATCAGCGCCGCCGCGACGATCGGCGTCGCGTTGTAGGTCAGCGCCTGCGCGTTGCGCGCGTTGTTCAGCAGCTCCGTGAAGCCGACCACGCTCGCGAGCGTGGTGAGCTTGATCACTTCCAGGGTGTTGCTGATGAGGTCCGGCAGGACGTTGCGCGTCGCCTGCGGCAGCACCACCCAGAGCATGGTCTGCCAGCGCGACAGGCCGGTCGAGCGCGCCGCCTCCGTCTGCCCGGACGGCACGCTCTCCAGCCCGGCGCGGAAAATCTCGCCGTAGTAGCTCGACGTATTGAGCAGGAACGCGAGCGCCACGGTGCCGAAGAGCGGCAGGTCGATGCCGAGGAACGGCAGGCCGCCGTAGATGAAGAGCAGCAGCACGAGGGGCGGGAAGGCGCGGAAGAAGTCCACGTAGGCCATCAGGATGCGGTTCAGCCAGCGCAGGCGCAGGTGAAAGAGCATCGCCACCGCGAGCCCGCTCGCGACGCCGACCGGCACGATGACGAGCGAGAGCGCCGCGGTCATCTCGAGGCCGCGCTGCAGGAACGGCCACACCCGCACGAAGATCGCGGGGTTGAAGAAGACCTGGAGGATCTGCTCCACGCTAGCGCTTCCAGGCGAAGCGCGTCTCGACCCAGCGGCTCGCGATCACCACCGGCAGGAAGAGCACCAGATAGGCGAGCGCGCCCAGGGTGAGCGGCGTCGGGTTGCCCGCGAGGCTCGATCCCGAGGACGCGTGGTAGAGGATCTCGTGCACCGCCACTACCGACCCCAAGGCCGTGTTCTTGGTAATCGCGATCATCCGGTTGGTGAGCGGCGGGATGGTGAGGCGCACGGCCTGCGGCAGGATCACGAACGAGAGCGTCTGCAGGCGCGACATCCCGGTCGAGCGCGCCGCCTCGGTCTGGCCCTTCGGCACGGCGAGGATGCCCGCCCAGAAGATCTCCTCGGAGAATGCCGCGAGCACCATCGAGAGCGCGAGCCAGGTGGCGGTGAACGCGCTCATCGCGAGGTCCACGTACGGAAAGGCGAAGAAGAGCACGATGATCACCACGAGCGGCGGCAGCGCTCGCAGCGCGTCGGCGTAAACCACGATCAGGAAGTTGAGCGGCCTGAAGTGGAACGTGCGCACCATGGCGAGCGCGAGCCCGGCGGCCAGCCCGGCGACGACCACCGCCGCGCCGAGGTAGGTCGTCACGATGAAGCCGCTGACGATGTCGGGCCAGTAGCGCGCCGCGACCTCGGCGTTGAAGAAGCTGTAGACGAGCGCGCTCAGCTCCACGGCCGCGGGTCCGGGCTAATGGTGGGTCGAGATGCGGGCGACGAACTCGGCGACGCGCGCGTGGTCCGGCCGGGAGAAGAGCTTCTCCGGCGCGCCCTCCTCGAGGATGCGGCCGGCGTCCATGAAGACCACGCGGTCCGCCGCGGCGCGGGCGAAGCCCATCTCGTGGCTCACCACCACCATGGTCATCCCCGACTCGCGCAGCTGCCGCATCACGTTCAGCACGCTGCCGACGAGCTCCGGGTCGAGCGCCGAGGTCGGCTCGTCGAAGAGCAGGATGCGCGGCTCGAGGGCGAGCGCGCGCGCGATGGCGACGCGCTGCTGCTGGCCGCCGGAGAGCTCGTTCGGGTAGGCCTTCGCCTTGTCGATGAGCCCGACCCGCTCGAGCGCGCGCATGCCGGCGTCGTTCGATTCCGCCCGCGTCTTCTTCAGCACTTTGCGCAGCGCCAGCGTCACGTTGCCCAGCGCGTCCATGTGCGGGTAGAGGTTGAACGACTGGAAGACCATGCCGATCCGCTGCCGCACGCGGTTGAGATCGGCTTTCGGGTTGGTCAGGTCCGTTCCATCCACGACCACCGACCCGCTGGTCGGCTCTTCGAGGCGGTTGCAGCAGCGCAGCAGCGTCGACTTGCCCGAGCCCGAGGGCCCGATGATGAAGACCAGCTCGCCCTGCGCCACCGCCAGGTCGATGCCCTTCAGCACCTCGAGGGTGCCGAAGGATTTGTGCAGCCGCCGGATCTCGAGGATCGGCTTTGCTACGAGCACTTCGGCGTGACCGGCGTCGGGTCGTAGCCCTCCATGCCGGGGACGCCCATTCCCGGCGCCACCTTGTGCACCCAGGAGTCGGCGGCGGGCTTCACGCCGAACCACTTCTCGTAGAGGCGCGCCACGGTGCCGTCCATCTTCATGCACTTCAGGACCATGTTCACCTGGTCGCGGCCCGCCTTGTCGTCGTGGCGGAACGGCATCGCCCAGACGAGGCCCGTCTTGTACGTGTAGGTCGCCTTCACCATCGGGTTCTGCTTCGCCGCCCAGAGGATCACCGTGTGGCCCGCCATGTTCGCGTCGGCCCGGCCCGAGAGCACCGCCTGCACCGCGTCGGCGTTGGTGCCGTAGACGTCGTACTTGAAGCCGTACTTCGGCGCGTTGTCCTTCGCCCAGGACTCGTAGGCCGAGCCCTTGTTCACGGAGATGGTCTTGCCCTTCAGGTCCTCGAGCCCCTTGATGTCCTGCGCGTCCTTCTTCTGCAGGAACATGTAGTCGGTCTCCATGTAGCCCTCGGTGAAGAGCATCGCGTGGGCGCGCTCGGGCGTGACCGTGGTGGGCGCGATCAGGAAGTCGTATTTCTTCGCGTTCATGCCCGGGATCAGCGCCGAGAACTCGGTGCCGTCGATCTGGATGGGCCGGTGCATGCGCCGCGCGAGGTCGTTCGCGAGGTCGATGTTGAAGCCCTCGAGCCCGCCGCCGGGCTTCGGCATGGCGTGCGGCGCGAAGGTGGCGTCGATGCCGGTGCGGATCGGTTGCTGCGCGAGCGCCGCGCCCGCGAAGAGTGCCACGGCGAGACCAACGATGTTGCGGATCATGTCATCCTCCCGAAAAAAATCGATTCTAAGCCCGGCTGTTCACGCGGTAGAACGGCTCGTCCACCATTCCCTCGTGCCAGTCCCGGTACCACTTCTGTGCGTACGGCTTGATGCGCGCGAGCATCTCCGCGCGCTTGCGCTGCTCCTCGGTGAGCCCCTTCTCGCAGAACGCCTTCACCTCGCGGAAGAGCGCATCGACGTCGAGCAATCGCGGTTTCCCGTCCTGCAGCGCGACCCGGCCGCCCACCACCACGGTCTCGACGTCGCTGCCGAGCGCGCGCTGCACGAACGCCTCTACGATGTCCGAGCGCGGGTCGAGCCAGGGATCGCGCTCGACGCGCCCGAGGCCGACGAGCACCGCGTCGGCCCTCATCCCCGGCAGGAGCGCGCCGCATTCGCCCTCGAAGCCGCAGACGCGCGCGCCGTTCAGCGTCGCGATCTCGAACGCCTCGTAGGCGTCGAGCGGCGCCTCGGTGAGCGCATAGGTCGAGAGCCGGTGCACCTTGTGCATCATGCGCAGCTCCATCACCGCGTCCTCGTCGTCGTTGATGGTCTTGTCGTCCAGGCCCATGGCGACGTTCACGCCCGCCTTGCGCATCTGCATCACCGGCGTGATGCCGTTCCGCATGATGAAGTTGCAGCTCGGGTGGTTCGTGACCGAGGTGCCGCGCTCGCCCATCAGGCGGATGTCGCTTTCGGTGACGTGGATCGCGTGCCCGTAGGTGCAGTTGCGCGCGACCAGCCCGACGTCGTCGAGCCACTGCATCGTCGGCTTGCCGTGGCGCCTCAGCCCGTAGGCCTTGTGCACCGGCGACTGCAGCGTGTGCATGTGGATCTGCGTCTTGCCGGCCGCCGTGTCGACGACGCGCCGGGCGAATTTCTCGGTCAGGCCGTGCGCCCAGGACGGCGAGAGCAGGATTCGGGTCTCCTTCCCGTTGTACTTCCCGTAAAGGTCGTGGAACAGCGAGAAATAGTCCTCCTCGACCTGCTTCTTGTCGTAGAACACCCTGCCCTTCGCCCAGTCCTGCAGGTCGGCGGGCAGCGTCTCGAAGAATTTCACCTCGTCGAGCGCGAGCTTCGACTCGTCGCGCACGCCGGGCGAGAACGCGAGGCGGATGCCCGAGTCGAGGTAGATGCGGATCGCGGCGTGCGCGCGGGCGCGGCCCGCCGCGCCGTCGTCGTCGAAGCCGTTGTGGTGGAGCAGCGTGCAGCCGCTGCGCAGGTGATGGTACGCCGTCATGCCGGCGCAGAGCTCCGGCGGCAGCTGGTGCATGAAGGCCCAGTCGAACAGCGCGTTCTCGAGGAAGTCGTTCTTCACGCCCTTCTGGATCGGCGACATGCCGCGCCCATGGCTGTGCGCGTCCACGAGCCCCGGCATCAGGAACTGGGTTCCGTCACCCAGGATCTTCGCGCCCGCGTGCTTTTTCTCCAGGTCCGAGAACGCGCCGACATCGGCAATGACGCCCCCGTCGATCGCGATTGCACCGTCCCGGATGACGCCCTTCTCCTTCTTGCGCGGGTCCGCGAGGACGTACTTGCCGCGCAGTATCAATTTGTCCGCCATGGCGGAACTATAATTGAAGCGAAGAACAATTCCGTGGACTTCCAGCTCGACGACGAACGGCGCGCGTTCGCAGAAGCGGTGCGGCGCTTCGCGAAGGACAGGCTCGCCGCGGGCGCCCTCGCCCGCGCGCACGAGCCGGGCTACCCGTGGGACGTGGCGAAGCAGCTCGCGGCGCAGGGCCTGCTCGGCATCGTGTTTCCCGAGGCCGACGGCGGGACCGGCGGCACGCTCCTCGACGCGGTGATCGCCATCCAGGAAGTGGCGCTCGTCTGCCCGCGCAGCGCCGACATCGTCCAGGCGGGCAACTTCGGGCCGATCCGCACCTTCGCCGAGTACGCGACGCCCGCGCAGAAGAAGCGCTGGCTCCCGGATCTGCTCGCCGGCAAGTCGCTCATGAGCCTCGGGATGACGGAACCGGACGCGGGATCCGCGGTGACCGATCTGAAGACTGCAGCGGAAAAAACCGGCTCGGGCTACGTGATCAACGGCTCGAAGGTCTTCTCCACCCACAGCCCGGAAGCGAGCCTTTTCCTGATCTATGTGCGCTACGGCCCGGGCGTCGGCGGCATCGGCTCGGTGCTCGTCGAGCGCGGCGCGCCGGGCTTCACCATCGGCAAGCCTTCGGCGTTCATGAGCGGCGAGCAGTGGGCCGAGCTGCACTTCGAGAACTGCCGCGTCCCGCAGGAGAACGTGCTGCTCGGTCCCGGGGGCTTCAAGAAGCAGATCGCGGGATTCAACGTCGAGCGCCTGGGCAACGCCGCGCGCGCGCTCGCGCTCGGGCGCCATGCGTACAACGTGGCGCGCGAGCATGCGCTGGTGCGCAAGCAGTTCGGCCGGCCGCTGTGCGAGTTCCAGGGCCTGCAGTGGAAGTTCGCCGAGATGGCGGTCAAGCTCGACGCG
The DNA here is from genome assembly GCA_035651575.1 of Burkholderiales bacterium. Lineage (GTDB taxonomy): Bacteria > Pseudomonadota > Gammaproteobacteria > Burkholderiales > SG8-39 > SCGC-AG-212-J23. Next base: position 15,390 of record DASRFM010000012.1, read on the forward strand.
GCGCAGCTGCTGCTCTACCGCGCGGTCGCGGGCGCGGACCAGGGCCTGCCCGGCGCCTACGAGACCGCGGTGGCGAAGCTCGCCTGCAACAGCGCCGGCTGGGAAGTGGCGAACGAGGCGCTGCAGGTGATGGGCGCCACCGGCTACAGCCGCGAGACGCTGGTCGAGTACTGCGTGCGGCGCACGCGCGGCTGGATGATCGCGGGCGGCTCGCTCGAGATGCTGAAGAACCGCATCGCCGAGTCGATCTTCGAGCGCCGCTTCGACCAGCGACCGGCTTGAGCTTCATCGACGCCCTGCTGCGCCCGCGCAGCGTCGCGCTCATCGGCGCCTCGGACGATGCTTCCAAGACCGCGGCGCGCCCGCTGCGCTTCCTGCGCGCGAGCGGCTTCGCCGGCGCCGTGTACCCGGTCAACGCGCGGCGCGACACGGTGCTCGGCGAGAAGGCCTGGCCCTCCGTGGACGCGCTCCCCGAGACGCCGGAGCACGCCTACATCCTCGCGCCGACCGACTCGGTGCTGGAGACGCTCGAGCAGTGCGCGAAGCGCGGCGTCAAGGTCGCGACGATTCTCGCCGCGGGGTTCGCCGAGGCCGGCGAAGAAGGCGTCGCGCGCGAACGCCGCCTCAAGCTGCTGGCTGAAAAGAGCGGGATCCGCATCGTCGGGCCGAGCAGCCTCGGCGTCGTCAACCTGAGGAACGGCCTGCTCCTGACCGCGAACGCCGCGTTCGCCGAGCGCGACCTGCCGGCCGGCAACGTGCTCGTCGCCTCGCACAGCGGCACGATGATCGGCGCGCTCGTGTCGCGCGGCAAGGCGCGCGGCATCGGCTTCGGCGCGCTGGTGTCGCTCGGCAACGAGGCCGACGTGAGCATCGGCGAGCTCTGCGCGGCGACGCTCGACTGGCCCGACATCGGCGGCTACGTGCTTTTCCTCGAGACCTTGCGCAAGTCCGCCCTGCTGCGCGAGTTCGCGCTCGCCGCGGCGAAGCGCGGCAAGCCGGTCGTCGCCTACAAGCTCGGCCGCTCGCGCGCCGCGGCCGAGCTCGCGCTTTCGCACACCGGCGCCCTCGCCGGCGAGGACGACGTCGCCGACGCGTTCCTGCGCGATTGCGGCATCGCGCGCGTGCAGACGCTCGAGGGCCTGCTCGAGGCGCTTCCCCTGGCCGGGAAGATCGCGCTGGGAACGAAAAAGCGGCGCGTTGCCGTCGTGACCACGACCGGGGGCGGCGCGGCGATGATCGTCGACCAGCTGGGGGTGCGCGGCATCGACGAGGTGCGCACGCACGACCTCACGCTCGCGGGAGCGCGCTACGACGTGATGAAAGGCGCGCTCGACCGGCTGCTCGGCGCGCACGAGTGCGACCTTGTGGTTGCCGTGGTCGGCAGCTCGGCGCGCTTCAATCCCGAGCTCGCGGTGAAGCCGATCATCGATTCGCGCGCGAGCGCGAAGCCGCTCGCCGCCTTCCTCGTCCCGGATGCGCCGGATGCGCTGCTTGCGCTCACCCGCGCCGGCGTGCCCTGCTTCCGCACGCCGGAAGCCTGCGCCGACGCGATCGCGGGCGCCTTCGCGCGCCGCGCCCCGAAAAGCGGGACCGGCTTTGCGGAAATGGGGGAAGCGCAGGCGCTGGACGAGCTGGCGTCCTACGCGATCCTCGAGCGCATCGGCCTGCGGCACGCGCCCGCGCAGCTCTACCAGGCGGGGAAGCCGCTCCCCTTCCCGTTTCCCGCGGTCGCGAAGGTCCTCTCGCCCGAGGTTGCGCACAAGAGCGAAGCCGGCGGCGTGATCCTCGGCATCGGCAACGATCGGGAGCTGCAGAAGGCGGCCGAAGAGCTGCAGCGCAGGTTCTTCGGCAAGCAGGTCCTCGTGCAGCAGCAGCTCGATGCGCTCGGCGAGGTGCTGGTGGGCTTCCGCCGCGACCCGCAGGCCGGGCCGCTCGTGCTGCTCGCGCCCGGCGGCGTGCTCGCGGAGCTGGGCGGCGCGCGCGCGCTGCGCCTCGCGCCGGTCGACCTCGACGCGGCGCGCGACATGATCGAGGAGCTGAAGCCGCTGCGCGCCCTCGCCGGCTATCGCGGCCGGCCGGCAGGCGATCTCGAGGCCCTGGCGCAGGCCATCGTCGCGCTCTCGCGCCTTGCCGAGGATCCGGCGGTCGCGGAGCTCGAGCTCAATCCGCTTCTCGTGCGCCGCGACGGCGTCGTCGCGGTGGACACGCTCGCGCGCCTCGCGTCCCCCGCTAGTGGGCGCCGCCCGCCGCCTCCGCCGCCGGGTGCCGCGTCGGGCGGGCGAGCCACACCAGCGGTATGAGCAGCAGGAGCAGGATCGCCGAGCCGTAGAAGAGGTCGAGCGCCGCCATGGTGAAGGCCTGCTGGTTGACGAGCTGGTTCAGGAACCCGTAGGCCTGCTGCGGCGCGAATCCGGCGCCGCCGAGCTGGTCCACGAATGCCGCCGCATCCGGGCGGCTCACCTGCTCCACCAGCCGCACGTGGTGCAGCGTCGCGCGGCTCTCCCACAGGGTGGTGGCGATCGAGGTGCCGAACGCGCCCGCGGTGATGCGCAGGAAGTTGTTCAGCCCGGTCGCCGCCGCGATCTGGTCGGGCCGCAGGCCCGAGAGCGCGAGCGACACGAGCGGGATGAAGAAGCAGGCGACCGCCGCGCCCTGGATGAGCGTCGGCAGGATGAGCGTCTGCACGTCGACCTGCGCGTCGAAGCGCGCGCGCATGAACGCGACGATGGCGAAGATGACGAGCGAAGCGCTCGCGAAGAGCCGCGGGTCGACGCGGTGGATCGTGCGCCCGATGAGCGGCGTGAGCAGCATCGCCAGCACGCCGACCGGCGCGAGGATCAGGCCGGCGTCGGTGGCGGTGTAGCCGAGGTATTGCTGCAGCCAGAGCGGCAGCAGGACGATGCTGCCGAAATACGCCGCGTACGAGAGCGAGATCGAGAGCGTCCCGGTCCAGAAGTTGCGCCGCGCGAAGAGGCGCAGGTCCACCACCGGGTGCTCGTCGGTGAGCTCCCAGACCAGGAACAGCGCGAAGCCGAGCGCGCTCGTCACGGCGAGGCCGACGATGAGGTTGGATTCGAACCAGTCGAGGTCCTTGCCCTTGTCGAGCATGAGCTGCAGCCCGCCCACCCAGAGCACGAGCAGCACGAGGCCTACCGAGTCGATCGGCGTCCGGACGCGCGCCGACTCGCGGCCGCGGTAGATCATCCAGGTGAAGACCGCCGCGATCAGGCCGAGCGGCACGTTGATGAAGAAGATCCAGGGCCAGGAGAAGTTGTCGGTGATCCAGCCGCCGAGGAGCGGGCCGACCACCGGCGCGACGAGGATGGTGAGCGAGAACATGGCGAGCGCCATGCCCGATTTCTCGCGCGGATAGCTGGCGAGGAGGATGGTCTGCGAGAGCGGGATCATCGGCCCCGCCACGGCGCCCTGGACGATGCGGAAGACGATCAGCAGCTCGATCGAGGGCGCGAGCCCGCACAGGAGCGAGGCGGCGACGAACAGCACCGTCGTCGCGAGGAACAGGCGAACCTGCCCGTAGCGCTGGGTGAGCCAGCCCGTGAGCGGCACCGAGATCGCGTTCGCCACCGCGAACGAGGTGATCACCCAGGTGCCCTGGTTCGGCGAGACGCCGAGGTCGCCCGCGATCGCCGGGATCGACACGTTGGCGATCGAAGTATCGAGCACGTTCATGAACGTGGCGAGCGACACCACCAGCGTGCCGACGACGCGCGCGCTGCCCTCGAGCGGCGCGTGCGCCATCTACTGGTTCTCGGCGACGATCGCTGCGATGCGCCGGTCGACCGCGGCCTCGTCGAAGCCGAGCGCCCGGGTCTGGTAGGCGGGCAGCGCGCGCGTCTTGCGCTGCAGCCGCTCGCCGCCGCGCTCGTGCGTGTCCACCTCCACCTGCATGGAGAGGCCGATCTGCAGCGGATGCTCGCGCAGCTCCTTCGGGTCGAGCGCGATGCGCACCGGGACGCGCTGCACCACCTTGATCCAGTTGCCGGTCGCGTTCTGCGCCGGCAGCAACGCGAAGGCGCTGCCGGTGCCGGCGGCGAAGCCGACGACGCGGCCGTGGTATTTCACGGAGTTGCCGTACGCGTCGGCCGAGAGGGTCGCCTCCTGCCCGGCGCGCAGGTTGGCGAGCTGGCTCTCCTTGAAGTTCGCGTCCACCCAGACGTCGTCGAGCGCCACGACCGTGAGCAGCGGGTTGCCGGCGCTCACGCGCTGGCCCAGCTGCACGCTGCGCCGCGCGACGAAGCCCGACACCGGCGCCGGGATCGCGGTGCGCGAGAGCGCGAGGTAGGCTTCGCGCACCTTTGCGGCGGCGTTGCGCACGTCCGGATGCGTGCTGACGCTGGTTTTCTCGACCAGCGTGCGCTGCGCCTCGAGCTGGCGCTGCGCCGCCTCGTAGGCCGCGCGCGCCGCCTGGATGGCGTCGCGCGCGTGCTGCAGCTCCTCGCCCGACACCGCGCCGCTCGCCTCCAGCCCGTGGCGGCGCTCGAGGTCCTGCTCGGCCTTCTTCAGGTCGGCGCGGCGCAGCTCGACGTTCGCCTCGAGCTCGCCCGTGGTCGCCTTGAGGTTGCGCACGCCGCGCACGGTGCGCGCGAGCTGCGCCTCCGCCTGCTCGACCGCGACGCGCGCATCGGACTTGTCCAGCTCGACGAGCACCTCGCCGCCCGTCACGAAATCGGTGTCGTCGGCGTGGATCGCGAGCACCGTGCCGCCCGTCTGCGGCGTGACCTGCACCAGGTTGCCGCCGACGTAGGCGTCATCCGTGCTCTCGTGATAGCGGCCGGAGATCAGCCACCACAGGCCGACGCCGATGCCCGCGACGACGAAGCCGAGCAGCACGAGCGTGAGCAGCATCCGCCGCTTGCCGTTCAGCGTCACTGGGCCGGCTCCATCCCGCCGCCCAGGGCCCGGACCAGGGCGACCGACACGTCGAGCTCGCGCGCCTGCAGGTCGGCACGCGCGACCCGCTGCTCGAGGACCGGCTGCTCGGCAGCGATCACCTGGAGGTAGTTGCCGACGCGCGCGTGGTAGCGATCGACCGCGATCTGGTAGGCCTCCTCGGCGGCGCCGAGGGCGCTCTCCACCTCGGCCCGCTGCGCGTGGACCGAGCGCAGCGCCGCGAGCTGCTCCACCACCTCGCGCAGCGCGTCGGCGAGCGTCTGGTTGTACTGCTCGACGGCGAGGTCGTAGTCCGCGTCGCGCGCGGCGAGGTTGCCGCGCAGCCGCCCGCCGTCGAAGAGCGGCAGGCGCACAGCGGCGCCGAGCGACGGGATCGCGCTTCCGGCGTCGAGCAGGCGCGAGAGCGTGATGCTCTGCACGCCGATGAGCGCCGCCAGGTTCACGTCCGGATAGAACTCGGCCTTCGCGGCGTCGATCGCGCGGCGCGAGGACTCGACGCGCCAGCGCTGCGCCACGACGTCGGGCCGCCGTCCCAGCAGGTCCGCCGGCACGCTCGTCGGCACCCCGACGGCCGCGGGCTGCGGCGCCGGCCGCGCGATCTCGAGCCCGCGGTCGGGGCCTTTGCCGGCGAGCGCGGCGAGCTGCGCGCGCGCCACCGCGATCTCCTCGTCGAGCTGCACGATGCGCCGGCGCGCGGCCGGGATGGAGGTTTCCACCTGCTTCAGCTCGAGCCTCGAGTCGAGCCCGGCGCCAACGCGCTGCGCGGTGAGGCGCTGCAGCATCTCGCGCTCCTCGAGGGACTTGCGCGCGAGGTCGAGCTGCTCGAAGCTGCGCGCGAGCTGGAAATAGAGCCGCGCGATTCCGGTCGAGAGCACGAGCCGGGCGGCGAACGCGTCCACCTCCGCGGCGCGCGCCGCGCCCACCGCGCTTTCGTAGCGCGCGCGGTTGCGGCCGAAAAGGTCGAGATCCCAGTTGAGGCTCGCCGCGAGCTGCGTCTGCGTGTAGGTCGAGCCCGCGATGGGCGGCGGGAAGAAGCCGTTCGCCGAGTAGCGCTGGCGCGTCATGTCGGCCGAGGCGTCCACCTGCGGCGCGCGCGCTGCGCCGCTCGCCTGCGCCGCCGCGATCGCGCGGTCCACCCGCGCCTGCGCGATGCGCGTGGTGGGGCTCGAGGCGAGCGCTTCCCCGATCAGGCGGTCGAGCTGCGCATCGCCGTAGCGCTTCCACCAGTCCTCGCGCGGCCAGTCGCCGCCGGTGTGTCCCTGAAGTGTTTTTTCCGCTGAAAAGGACGCGGGATCGGCCGGCGTCGCGCGCGGCGACAGCCCCTGCAGGCCGGCGCAGCCGCACAGGGCAAGGCAAACGAGGAGAAGCGCGCGCCTCATGCGTTCGCGAGCATGCGCTTGAGGAACGACTCGAGCTGGCGCGCCTCCGCCGGGCTGAAGCCGCGCAGCATGCCGTTCAGCACCTTCACCTGCGCCGCGTTGATCTCGGCGTACACGCGGCGGCCCTTCGGCATGAGCTCGAGGCGCGCGCTGCGCCGGTCGGGGCCCGGCACGCGGCGCACGAGGCCCTTCTCCTGCAGCCGGTCGAGAAGCCGCGTCATCGCCCCGGGATCGTGCGAGAGCAGCTTGCAGGCGCCCGCGGCGGTGTCCGCCATGCCCTGCGCGAGCACCAGCACGACGAGCGACTGCGCCGCGCTCAGGCCGTGCGGCGCGAGCTCGCTCTCGAGGCGCTCGATGATGGCCTTGCGCGTCAGGCCGACGAGCGCGCCGACCGCCTCGCGGCTGCGGAAGGTCTTGACGTCGTAGATGGGCAAGGCGCGAAGGTAGCTGCCTGGACAATTGTTGTCAAGGCAACAATCGCAGCCGGGCGGCGTAAGGGTTTTCACGGTAGCGCCGCGCCGCGCGGCCCGGTATGCTGAATCTCATGGAACCGTGGTCGGTGCGCGAGGACGACCGCCCCTACCTGCCACCGCGCAAGAGCGCGGCGCCCTGGCTCGCGGCGGGCCTCGCGGTCCTCGTGCTCGCCGGGGCGGCCGGCTTCTATTACTACCTGCGCCAGAGCGCGCCGCAGCCGGTCGCCGCGCCGGCCGCGCCGCCTGCGGCGCCGGCCGGGAGCGCGCCGCAGGCGCAGGCGCCCGCGCCGGAGCGCCATGCGCTCGCGCTGCCGCAGGGCGCCGCCGAGCCGCCGCTCCCCACGCTCGACAACAGCGACTCGATGATGCGCCGCTCGCTCGCCGACCTCATGGGCGGCCAGGCCTTCGACCAGATGGTCGTGCCGACGCAGCTCGTGCGCCGCATCGTCGCCACGGTGGACAACCTGCCGCGCCCGACCGCGCCGCGCCGCATGATGCCGCTCAACGCCGTGCCGGGCGCGTTCGCCGTCGCCGAATCGGACGGCCAGCTCGCCGCTACGCCGGCCAACGCCGAGCGCTACAGCCCTTACGTACGCGTCATCGAGTCGCTCCAGGCGCCCGCGCTCGTGTGGAGCTACGCGCGCGCCTACCCGCTTTTCCAGAAGGCCTACGAGGAGCTCGGCTATCCCGGCCAGTACTTCAACGATCGCCTGCTGCAGGCGATCGACGACATGCTCGCCGCGCCCGAGCTCGACGGCGCGAAGCTGGCGCGCCCGAAGGTGCTCTACCAGTTCGCCGACCCGGACCTCGAGGGACGCTCGGCCGGCCAGAAGATCATGATGCGCATGGGCAAGGACAACGAGCTGCGGGTCAAGGCGAAGCTGAAGGAGCTGCGCCAGGCGCTGCTCGAGGCGAGCGAGCGCAAGCAACGATAAGGCCGGGTCGGCTACGCGTTGACCCGTATTGCCCGTCCGGGGGCCCCGGGTATACTCGGGACGCAAAGGGAGACGAACGTGAGGAGGAGTCGTGAGGAACGTTTGGCTACCCGCTGTCTGTGCATCGGTCGTGTTTGCATCGCTCGCCTCGCCCGGGCCCGCCCGCGCCGAGGACACCATCACCATCGGCATGACGGTCTCGCAGACCGGCCCGCTCAACGTGGACTCGGTCGCGCAGCTGCGCGGCTCGGAGTTCTGGCGCGATGAGGTGAACGCCGCCGGCGGCATCAAGGCCGGCGACAAGCGCTACAAGGTGCGCTTCGTCACCTACGACGACCAGTCGGTCGGCGGCCGCGTGCAGCAGCTCTATACGCGGCTCATCGTGCAGGACAAGGCGAACTTCCTCTTCGGCCCCTACTCCTCGGGCCTGACCGCCACCGCGGCGGTGATCAGCGAGCAGTACGGCAAGATCATGCTGATCGGCGGCGGCGCCGAGCCGAAGACCTACCAGCTCGGCAACAAGTACCTCTTCCAGTGCATCACGACCGCGGACTACTACCTCTCGGGCTCGATCCAGGCGCTGAAGGCGAGGAACCCGCACGCGAAGGTCGCCTTCGTCTATTCCGACGATCCGTTCTCCAAGGCGGTGGTCGCCGCGGCGGCGAAGCAGGCGCAGGAAGCCGGCTTCACGATCGCGCTGCAGGAGTCCTACGCGCCGAGCACCACCGACTTCAGCCCGATCATCAACAAGATCATCTCCTCGGGGGCGGACGCGTTCCTCGGCGGCGGCCACTACCCCGACGGCGCGACGCTCGCGCGCCAGCTCTACGACCAGAAGGCGAACCTCAAGTTCGTCTCGATCCTGGTCGCGCCGGACAGCCCGAAGTTCGCGAGCCTGGGACCGGCGGCGCTCGGCGTCACCGTGCCCTCGCAATGGGAGCCGGAGGTGAAGTTCAACCCGGACTTCGGCCCGACGCCCGAGGAGTTCGCGAAGAAGGCCTATGCCGCGACCAAGGTCGAGCCCGACTACCACACCGCCTCCGGGTACATCACCGGCCTCCTGCTGCAGCACGCGATCGAGCAGGCCGGCTCCATCGACCCGGAGAAGGTGAAGGCGGCGCTCGACAAGACGGACGTGACCACCTTCTTCGGCCACGACAAGTTCTCGACCGACCCGAAGAGCCACGGCATGCAGGTCGGGCACGCGATGGTGCTCGCGCAATGGCAGATGAAGAGCGGCAAGCTCGAGCGCGAGATGGTGTGGCCTGACGCAGCGAAGACCGCCGCGCTCAACTACCCGCTTCACTAGCCAGCGGTCGCCGCGCGCTGATCGGCCTTCTCGCCTCGGTGCTGGACGGCGTCCTCGTGGGCGCCGTCTACGGCCTCGCCGCCATGGGCATCACGCTCATCTGGGGCGTGATGGACGTCGTCAACCTCACGCACGGCGCGATGATCGTCGCCGGCATGTTCGGCGTGTTCCTGCTGGTCGGCGCGACCGGCATGCCGGCCTACGGCGCGCTCGCGCCGGTGCTCGTCGCCGGGTTCTTCGCCGGCATCGCGCTCTACTGGATCGCGATCCACCGCATGATCGGCCAGCCGCCGCTCATGAGCCTGCTCGCGACGTTCTCGGTGAACCTCGTGCTGATCGGCCTGGGCACCGCGGTGTGGGGCACGGTGCTCTTCAACGTGCAGGTCTCGCTTCCCGGCCTGAGCCTGGGGCGCTACACCTTCCCGGGAACGCACATCATGGCCGCGGTGCTGACGGCCGTGATCGCCGGCGCGCTGTATCTCTTCCTCTACCGCACGCGCGCCGGCAAGGCGGTGCGCGCGGTCGCCGGCAACCGCGAGGCGGCCGAGCTCGTCGGCATTCCCACGACCCGCATCCTCGCGCTCTCGTGCGGCCTGGGCGTGGCGCTCGCCTGCGTCTCGGGCGCGCTGATCGCGACGCTCTTCCCCTTCACCGTCCTTTCCGGCGACGCCTACCAGCTGAAGAGCTTCGTCGTCACCGTCCTCGGCGGCATGGGCAACCCGACGGGCGCGCTGATCGCGGGCATCGCGCTCGGCCTGCTCGAGGGCCTCGCGACGCCGTTCATGCCGGTGAGCTGGACGCTCGTCATCGAGTTCGTGCTGTTCGTCGTCGTGCTGATCGCCTTCCCCGGCGGGCTGCTCTCGGTGCGCCTGCGCCGCCGGGCGCGGTAATGGCGCGCCTGCTGCGCCGGCCGTTCTTCTGGATCATCGCCGCGGCGATCCTTGCCTTCGCCCTCGCGCCGCACGGCAAGGACGTCGAGCTGCGCGAGGGACTGCTGCTCGCCGCGGTCTACATCATCCTCGCGAGCAACCTGAACATCATGCTCGGCTACGCCGGCTACGTGAATTTCGGAAGCATCGTGTTCTTCGGCCTGGGCGGCTACTTCTGCATCTGGTTCATGGGCGCGCTGCACTGGGGGCTCGTGCCGGCGGCGCTCGCGGGCGGCGTCGCGGTCAGCGTGGCGGCGCTCTTCTTCGGCCTCGGCATCCTGCGGCTGCGCGGCATCCACTTCGCGCTTGCCACCATCGGCGTGAACGAGGCGGTGCAGGCCTTCGTCACCAACTTCGAGCCCTGGGGCGGCTCGACCGGGATCTATCTCTCGACCGAGCTCTTCCAGCCGCTCGGCGGCCCGGCGCAGGCGCTCTGGACCATCTACTACGTGCTCGTGGCGATCATGGGCCTCTCGCTCTACCTCAGCTACTTCGTGAAGAACTCGAAGTTCGGCATGGGGCTGCTCGCGATCGGGCAGAACGAGGACGCGGCCGCGGTGCTCGGCGTGCCGGCGCCGCGCTACAAGGCGCTCGCCTACAGCGCGTCGGCCTTCCTTCCCGCGATCGCCGGCGGGCTCTATTTCTTCAAGGGGGCGTTCATCCAGCCGGCGGACGCGTTCGACCTGCAGCTCTCGACCGAGGCGATCGTGATCACCATGCTCGGCGGCTCGGGCACGATCTTCGGCCCGGCGCTCGGCGCCTACGTCTACGAGGAGCTGCGCGGCTGGCTGCTCACCTCGCAGACCTTCGCCAACTTCCAGCTCGTCGTGGCCGGCGTGCTGCTGCTCCTCATCGTCCAGTTCGCGCCCGGCGGGCTGATGGGGCTCTTTTACCGGCGCCTGCCCAGGCTCAAGCGCATCCTCGAATGAGCGCGCTGCTCGAGGTGCAGGGAATCGGCAAGCGCTTCGGCGGCCTGCAGGCGGTGGACGCGCTCAGCTTCTCGGTGAGCGAAGGGGAGATCCTCGGCATGATCGGCCCGAACGGCGCCGGCAAGTCGACCGTGTTCAACCTGATCAACGGCGTCTTCCGCCCGGAGCGCGGCAAGGTCGTGTTCCGGGGCGAGGACGTCACCGCGGCGCCGCCCTACCGCGTCGCGCGCCGCGGCCTCGCGCGCACGCACCAGATCGTGCAGCCGTTCGCCAACATGTCGGTATTCGAGAACTGCATCGTCGGCGCCTGCTTCGGGCGCGACAACCTGCCGCTCTCCCGCGCGCGCGAGGCCGCGCGCGAGGCCGCCTCGCTCGTCGGCCTCGGCGAGCGGCTCGACGCGCCCGCCGTGCAGCTCACGATCGCGGGCAAGAAGCGCCTCGAGCTCGCCCGCGCGCTCGCCGCGCAGCCCACGCTTCTGATGCTGGACGAAGTGCTCGCCGGCCTGAACCCGACCGAGGTCGCGGGAATGATCGAGATCCTGCGCGCGATCCGGGGACGCGGCGTCGCGATCCTGATGATCGAGCACCTGATGCAGGCCATCATGAGCCTCTCGGACCGCATCGTGGTGCTCAACTCCGGGCGCAAGCTCACCGAGGGCGCGCCGGCCGCGGTCGCCCGCGACCCCGCGGTGATCGAGGCATACCTCGGCGATCCGGGCCTCGTGCAGAGGAATGCAAGATGAGCGAGCCGCTCCTTCGCGTCGAGGCGCTCGAAGCCGGCTATGGCGAGGTGCAGGTGCTCTGGGGCATCTCGCTCGGCGCCGCGCGCGGCCGGCTCACGACCATCGTCGGCGCGAACGGCGTGGGCAAGACGACCACGCTGCGCGCGGTGGCGGGCAGCATCCGGCCCTGGCGCGGCCGCGTGCTCCTCGACGGCGAGGACGTCACGCGGCTGCCGCCGCACCTGAAGGCGGCGCGCGGCCTGGTCCTCGTCCCCGAAGGCCGCCAGCTCTTCAACGCCATGACGGTCGAGGAGAACCTCGAGATGGGCGCCTACACGCGGCGCGCCGCGCGCAGCTACCGCGCGCGCCTGGAGTGGGTCTACGCGCTCTTTCCGCGGCTGAAGGAGCGGCGCGGCCAGCGCGCCGGCACGTTCTCCGGCGGCGAGCAGCAGATGCTCGCGATCGCGCGCGGCCTGATGGCCGACCCGAAGATCGTCATCATCGACGAGCTCTCGCTCGGCCTCGCGCCCCTCGTGGTGCACGAGCTCTTCGCGAAGCTGAGGGCGCTGAAGGAAGAAGGCCTCACCATCCTCCTCGTCGAGCAGAACGTGCACCTCGCCTTCTCCCTCAGCGACTACGCCTACGTGGTCGCCGAAGGCCGCCTCTTCACCGAGGGCCCGCCGGCGGAGCTCGAGTCGCGCCCCGAGATCCGCCGCGCCTATCTCGGTCTGTGAAGCCTAGAGCCGGCGGTCCATGCTGCGCAGCCGGTCGGCGATGACGCGCACGATCTGAACCGAGAACTGCCACGGCCGTCGCGACGCGCGACAGGCCCCCGCGGCAACATTCGGCGCCGAGCCTTCATAGGGGAATTGGCGGAGTGAGAGGGATTCGAACCCTCGATACGGATTTTGTCCGTATAACGCCTTAGCAGGGCGCCCCCTTCGGCCACTCGGGCATCACTCCGGGAAGCTGCAGACCGGGATTCTACAGGCTAGAACGAGAAGATCGCCTTCACCGTCCAGCGGTCCGTGGCGCCGTTCAGACCACGGCCGACGCCGAAATTGAGCGTTTTGGTGTCGAGGACGAAGTACAGGGTATGCGACTGCTCGTCGTGTGGCGCGAAATGCGACAGGCGGCCGAGGTCGGCGTAATACTCGACGCCGAGCGCGTTGCCGCCGCCGACGCTGCGCGCGGCCTTGAAGGCCGGCGCGAAGGTCAGCACGCCTTTCTGCCCGCCCGCAAGGTCGGTCGCGACGATGGGATTGAACGACAGCAGCCAGTCGTCGTTGCGGTAGCCGAGGATCGGGCGGATTTCCGCGGCGCGGCGCGCTTCCTCGAAGCGGCGCGCGACGAAGGCGATTTCGCCGTTCACTCCCGCGAAATAGCCGGCGGCGCCTTCGGCCGGGCGCAGCGGCATCCACTTCAGGCGGAACTTCGGGCCGGCGAAATAATCCGTGCCATCGGCGCTGCGCACGAACGGAAGGTAGAGGCCCCAGTCCCAGCCGGGGGCGAGGCCCCAAGAAATTTCCGGCGTGATGCGCAGGCCGTGATGGTTGACCAGCTCGCCCGGATAGCCGGGCGCGGTCCTGCCCCGGGGCGTCGTGTTGACGTGGAGCTCGAGCCCGCGCTCGCCGGGTTTTTCCAGGTCGTCGGTGTAGACCTGGATCTCATCGAGCAGCGCGGCCCGGCCCGCTCCCGCCAGGGCGAGGAGGAGAAGAAAGGCGCTAAGCCTGGTCCAGCTCAAAGGCCTTGTGCAGCACGCGCACCGCGAGCTCGGTGTACTTCGCCTCGATCACCACGGTGATCTTGATCTCGGAGGTGGAGATCATCTGGATGTTGATCCCCTCCTCCGCGAGCGTGCGGAACATCTGCGCGGCGATGCCGGCGTGCGAGCGCATGCCCAGGCCGACGATCGAGACCTTGGCGATGCGGTCGTCGCTCGTGACTTCCCTGCACTGGATGTGCGGCTGCACCTGGTTCTTCAGGATCTTCATCGTCTTCGCGGTGTCGTTCTTGCCCACCGTGAAGGAGAGGTCGGTGAGCCCGTCGCGGCCGACGTTCTGCACGATGACGTCGACGTCGATGTGCGCGTCGGCCACCGGGCCGAGGATGGCGTACGCCACGCCCGGCCGGTCGGGCACGCCGTGCACCGTGATCTTCGCCTCGTCGCGGTTGAACGCGACGCCGGATATGACGGCCTTTTCCATCGCCATGTGCGGATCTTCCTCGAAAGTGACGAGCGTGCCGGCGACCGCCTCCTCCGCCACGGGCAGCGCCGGGTCGGTGAGGCTCGAGAGCACGCGCGTCGGGACCTTGTACTTGCCGGCGAACTCCACCGAGCGGATCTGCAGCACCTTGGAGCCCGCGCCCGCCATCTCGAGCATCTCCTCGAAGGTGACGGTGCGCAGGCGGCGCGCCTCGGGCACGAGGCGCGGGTCGGTGGTGTAGACGCCGTCCACGTCGGTGTAGATCTGGCACTCGTCGGCCTTGAGCGCCGCGGCGAGCGCCACCGCCGAGGTGTCCGAGCCGCCGCGGCCGAGCGTGGTGATGTTGCCCTCCTCGTCTACGCCCTGGAAGCCGGCGACGACGACGACGTAGCCCTTCCTGAGATCGGCGCGGATGCGCTTGTCGGCGATCGTGCCGATGCGCGCCTTGTTAAAGGCCGAGTTCGTCGCCACCGGCACCTGCCAGCCGGTGTAGCTGCGCGCCTTGACGCCGAGCTCGAGGAGCGCCATCGCGACGAGGCCGATCGTCACCTGCTCGCCGGTCGCCGCCACGACGTCGAGCTCCCGCGGGTCGGGATGCTGCTGGACTGCGGCGGCGAGCGCGAGCAGGCGGTTCGTCTCGCCCGCCATCGCCGAGGGCACGACCACCACGTCGTGGCCGGCCGCCTTCCACTTGGCGACGCGGCGCGCGACGTTCCGGATGCGCTCCACCGAGCCGACGGAAGTGCCGCCGAACTTCTGGACAATCAAGGCCATGCGGGAATTTTACCGGAGCCGCTCTATCGGGCCGGCGCGGCTTTTGTTCCACCGCCGCCCTCTCCGAGTGGAGCATTTGCCGCGGACCCGCGCCGGCGTAGAACTGTCGGCAAGAGCGGGGATAGCTCAGCGGCTATAGAGCGCTTCCGTATTCCCCCGGATGAGGCATGAGTTCGAATCTCATTCCCCGCTCCATCAGCGCTTCTTCTTCCCCTTCGCCTTTCCCTCGCGCGCCAGGTCCACGGCAAGGCGCAGCGCCGCGACGTAGGAGCGCCAGCCGAACCCCTGCACGCTGCCCTTCGCCGCCGGAGCGATCATGGAGTGGTGGCGCCAGGGCTCCACGCGCTGCGCGAGGTTGGACATGTGCACCTCGATCACCGGGAACGGCATCGCCTTGATCGCGTCGTGCAGCGGGACGCTGTAGTGGGTCAGGCCGCCGGGGTTGATGATGGCGCCGGCCGCGCTGTCGATGTACTCGTGCAGCGTATCGATGAGCTTGCCCTCGTAGTTCGACTGCACGATGACGAGCTCCGCCTTCAGCTCGCGCGCGAGCCCCTGGAGCCTCCGGTTGATCTCCGCGAAGCTCACGCTGCCGTAGATGTGCGGCTCGCGGCGCCCGAAGAGGTTCAGGTTCGGGCCATGCAGCACCAGTATCTTCATTTGACGCCTCCCGGCCGCTATTATGCGCAACCCATGGAAATCGAAGTAAACGGCGTTCGCCGCGGCGTCGAGGCCGCCCCGGACACGCCCCTGCTGTACGTCCTGCGCAACGACCTCGGCCTCAAGGGCTCCCGCTTCGGCTGCGGCGCCGGGCAGTGCGGCGCCTGCTTCGTCCTGGTGGACGGGCGCCCGATGGCCTCCTGCGACCTGCCGCTCTGGTCCTGCGAGGGGAAGAAGATCACGACGGTGGAAGGCCTCGGCGGCGACCGGCTGCATGCGGTGCAGGAGGCGCTGATCGCCGAGCAGGCGGCGCAGTGCGCCTTCTGCGCGAGCGGCGTCGCCGTGAGCGCCGCGGCCCTGCTTGCCGCGAACCAGAACCCCACGGAAGTCGAGATCCGGGCGGCACTGGACAAGAACCTGTGCCGCTGTGGCGCGCACAACCGCATGGTGCGGGCGGTGCAGCGCGCGGCGAAGGCGCTCGGCCGATGACGCGTCCCGCGGACATGTCGGACGCCGCGCGGCTCTCGCAGCGCGTGCACTTCGAGCGCGACGGCACGGTCTCCGTCGCGAGCGGCAAGGTCGAGCTCGGCCAGGGCATCAACACCGCCCTCGCCCAGATCGCCGCGGAGGAGCTGGACGTCGCTCTCTCGCGGATCCGCATCGTCCCGCCCAGCACCGCGTACAGCCCCGACGAGGGCGTGACCTCGGGCAGCCTTTCCATCCAGGACGGCGGCAAGGGCCTGCGCCTCGCCTGCACGCAGGTGCGCAAGCTCGTGCTGGACGAGGCGGCGCGGCGCCTCGGCACCGCGGAGCTCACCGTGGAGGACGGCATCATCCGCGGCAACGGCAGGCAGACGAGCTACTGGGAGCTCGCGCCCAGGCTCGAAGGCCACGAGATTCCCGCCGAGGCGCCGGCGAAGCCGGCGTCGGCCTATCGCACCGTCGGCACGAGCGCCGCGCGGCTCGACCTGCCGGCCAAGATCGCCGGCAAGCCGGCGTACGTGCACGACATGGCGCTGCCGGACATGCTGTTCGCGCGCATCGTGCGGCCGCCCTACGCTTTCAAGAAGCTGGTTTCGCTCCCCGAAGCGCCGAAGGGCGTGACGGTCGTGAGGGACGGGAGCTTCGTCGGCGTGCTCGCCGAGCGCGAAGAAGCGGCCGTCGCCGCGGCGGCGAAGCTGCGCGCCGCGGCGGTGTGGGAGCGCGGCAAGCCGGTGCCGGAGGACTACCACGCCTGGCTCAGGCAGAACGTCGCCCAGCGCGAGATCGCGAAGGAGCAGGCCGATGCGGCCGCAAAAGCCCGCGGCGTGAAACGGCTGAGCGCCTCGTACACGAAGCCGGCCATCTCGCACGCCTCGATCGGGCCGTCGTGCGCCCTCGCGCGCTTCAAGGACGGCAAGCTCGAGGTCTGGACTCACAGCCAGGGCATCTTCGGGCTGCGCCAGGAGCTCGCCCTGGTGCTGCGCATGGACGAGCGCGACATCGTCGTCACCCATGCCGACGGCGCCGGCTGCTACGGGCACAACGGCGCGGACGACGTGGCGCTCGACGCGGCGCTCCTCGCGCGCGCGGCGGGCGGCCGCCCGGTCAAGCTGCAGTGGATGCGCGAGGACGAGTTCTCGTGGGAGCCCTACGGCATCGGCATGGCGATGGAACTCGAGGCGCAGCTCGACGCCGCCGGCCGCATCGTGTCCTGGCGGCACGAGCTCTGGAGCAACGGCCACTCGCACCGCCCCGGACGCTCGCAGCTGCCGACCCTCGTCGCCGCGACGCACCTCGCGCAGCCCTTCGAGGCCGCGGCCGCCATGAACCCGGCGCTTCCCGCGGGCGGCGCGCACCGCAACGCGATCCCGCTCTACGAGTTTCCCGACCTCCTCGTCGTCAACCACTACGTGCGCGAGATGCCGGTGCGCTCCTCGTCGCTGCGCTCCCTCGGCGGCTTCGCCAACGTCTTCGCGATCGAGTCGTTCATGGACGAGCTCGCCGCCGCGGCCGGCATCGAGGGCGTGCAGTTCCGGCTGAACCACCTGAAGGACGAGAGAGGACGCAAGGTCATCGAAAAGGCGGTCGAGGCGTCGGGCTGGCGAAACTGGAAGAAGCGGGAAGGCCGCGGCCACGGCATCGCGTTCGCCAGGTACAAGAACCTGGGCGCGTACTGCGCCGCGGTGGCCGAAGTGGAGGCCGGCCGGGAGCTGCGCGTGACGCGGCTCGTGCTCGCCGCGGACGTCGGCCTCGTCGTCAATCCCGACGGCGTCGCGAACCAGGTGGAAGGCGGCGCCATCCAGGCGGCGAGCTGGACGCTGAAGGAGGCGGTGAAGCCGGGCGCGACGCTCGGCTGGGAGGACTACCCGATCTTGAAGTTCAGCGAGGTGCCCGCGGTCGAGGTTTGTCTCATCGACAGTGCTGAAAGGTCCGTGGGCGCGGGCGAATGCGCGCAGGGCCCGGTGGCCGCGGCGATCGCCAACGCGCTCTGCGACGCGCTCGGCGTGCGCGTGCGCGATCTGCCGCTCACGCCGGAGCGCATCGTCGCGGCGATCGCCTAAGCGCTCCCGCGCGCTCGACTAAGCGCTCCCGCGCGCTATCGACGGATCGCCCAGCGGCGCAGCGCCCACATCACGAGCAGGAACGCGACGACCGCGCCGCCCGCGAGCCAGTAGTTCGCCCGCGACGGGTCCTCGAGCCCGTTCGCCACCTGCCCGCCGAAGACGCTGGTCGCGAGCACGCCGGGCAGCATGCCGAGGAACGTGCCCAGGCCGAAGTGCCACGCGCGCACGCGCAGCGCGCCGGCGAAAGCGCTCGCGACGACGTGCGGCGCGGTCGGCACGACGCGCAGCACGAACACGGCGAGGACGCCGTGCCGCTGGAGCGTCGCGCGGACCGGCGCGACGTAGCGGCCCGCGAGGCGCTCGAGCCTGCGCGGATCGACCAGGCGTCCCGCGGCGTAGGCGACGTACGCCGAGATGAGGATCCCGGTGATGGCGAGGCCGAAGCCGAGCCAGGCGCCGTAGGCGAGCACCGCGACCAGCGTGAGCACGGTGCGCGGAAACAGGACGAACGCCGCCGGCGTGTAGAGCAGCACGAGCGCGACGGGCGCCCACGGCGTCTCGCGCACGACACGCGCGCACTCCCGCACCGTTTCAGGCGTGAGGAGCTGCGAAAGCGGCGTGTAGCGCCACGCGGCGGCGAGCGCGGCGAAGAGCAGCGCCCCGCCCGCGATCCAGGCCCACCTCATCTAGAAGAACGGGATGAACTTCTTGACGACCGCCTGCACCGGCCCGAGCGGGTTGCTCTTCTCCGCATGGTCGTGGATCCTCGGCTGGCCGCCGGCGAGCTTGTAGAGCACGACGCCGTCCTTGTGCAGGACGAGCCCGTCGAAGGACCAGCCGCGCGTCTCGGTCTCGCGCTTGAAGCCGAAGAACTCGAGGAAGAAATTGCCCTTGCGCTCGGTGTCCTTGAACTCCTCGTGCACCTGCAGCCCGCCGCAGGCGGTCTTCGCGCGCAGGCAGTCCTGGATGCCCGGATCGAGATCCGCCAGCGAGACTGCCGCGGTGTCCGGCAGGAAGCGGCGTGCGACGTCGGCATAGTTGAGAACCGTGACGTTCGGGCTCTCCCCGGCCTCGATGCCGCGCGCGCGCAGCTCCTCGAGCGTCGTCTGGCGCGGCCGGATGGCGTCGAAGGCGCGCTGCGCCTCGGCATAGCTCGCCCACAGGCCGTTGGTGCGCGTCTCCTCCGTGGGCAGGAGCGCCGAGCACCCGGCAAGTGCGAAAGCGAGCGCGGCGCCTGCAGCTCTCGGAGGCATCGTCCCACCTTAAGGCCGCCACTTGACGGGCGCGCCTTCGCGGTGGAACGCCGCCATGCGCCCTCCGGCCCACCGGGCCCGCGGCCAGTGTCATGATTGCGAACATGCGCACCCTCCAGAGAGTCATCCGCTCGATCCCCGCCTCCGACGGCGCCGGCGTCAAGCTGCGCCGCAGTCTCGGGCAGTCGAACGGCGCCCGCCTCGACCCGTTCCTCATGCTCGACGAGTTCTCCTCGGACGACGCCGCGGACTACATCGCCGGCTTCCCGGACCACCCGCACCGCGGCCTCGAGACGGTGACCTACATCCTCGACGGCCACATGCTGCACCAGGACCACCTCGGCAACCGCGGCGACCTGAAATCCGGCGGCGTGCAATGGATGACCGCGGGCCGCGGCATCATCCATTCCGAGATGCCGCAGCAGGACCGCGGCCGCATGCGCGGCTTCCAGCTCTGGGTCAACCTGCCGGCGCGCGACAAGATGAAGCCGGCGGGCTACCGCGACCTGCAGCCCTCCGACATCCCGGAAGCGAAGCTCGGCGAACGGGGCAAAGTGCGCGTCATCGCCGGCAGGTTCGGCGACACCGCCGGGCCGATCCAGGGCGTGCCCACCGAGGTCACCTATCTCGACGTGCATCTCGCGCCCGGCGAGGCGTTCGCGCAGGCAATCCCCGACGGCCACAACGCGTTCTTGTATCCGTACGAAGGCGAGCTGCAGGTCGGCGGCCAGCCGCTCGAGCGCCACAGCGCCGGCCTGCTCTCGAACACGGGCGAGGTGCAGGCCACCGCCGGCGCGCAGGGCGCCCGCTTCCTTCTCCTCGCCGGAAAGCCGATCGGCGAGCCGGTCGTGCAGTACGGGCCGTTCGTAATGAACACGCGGGAGGAGATCGAGCAGGCGATCCGCGACTACCAGGCCGGGGTGCTCGCCGCCTAGCGGACAGTCGATACAGGCGGCACCTTCCTTGCATGGGCCCGTTTTCGCCATGCGGAAGAAAGCGCTGGTTGCGTTCCTAAAGGAGCTCGCCGCCGCCTGGTCCGAGCAGCGGGTGCCGAGCATGGGGGCTGCGCTCGCGTACTACGCGATGTTCTCCATCGCGCCGCTGCTCTTCATCGCCATCGCGATCGCAGGGCTCTTCTTCGGCGCCGACGCGGTGCGCGGCGCGGTGTTCGCGCAGCTCGCCGACCTGATGGGCCAGGAGAGCGCGCAGGCGATCCAGGAAATGCTCGCGCACGTCAGCCATCCGGCGACCGGAACGATCGCCACGGTGGCGGGCGCCGTCGGCCTGCTCCTCGGCGCCTCGGGCGTGTTCAGCGAGCTGCAGTCGGCGATGGACGTCATCTGGCGCGTGCCGGCCAAGGCAAAGGCGGGCGGCGTGTGGGGCTTCGTGCGCACGCGCCTGCTCACCTTCGGCATGGTGCTCGGATTGGGCTTTCTCGTCGTGGTGTCGCTTCTGCTCAGCACCGCGCTCGCTGCGCTCGGCAAATGGTGGGGCGGCTACCTCGAGGGCTGGCAATACGTGGCGCAGGCGCTCGACGTCGTGGTGAACCTCGCCGTTCTCACCGGCGTCTTCGGCGCCATCTTCAAGTTCATGCCGTCGAAGCCGGTTCCGTGGCGCGACGTCTGGGTGGGCGCCGCCGTCACGGCCGCGCTCTTCACCATCGGCAAGTTCCTCATCGGCCTGTACCTCGGGAAAAGCAGCGTCGCGTCGAGCTTCGGCGCCTTCGGCTCGGTCGTGGTGGTGATGGTGTGGGTGTACTACTCGGCGCAGATCTTCTACCTCGGCGCCGAGTTCGGCTGGGTCTACTCGCACCGCCGCCGGCCGCAGCTCGCGGCCGCAGCGCCGGCAACGCCGGCGCCGGACCCCGGCGTGGAGCGCCGCAAGAACGCCTTCGACCGCCGCAGGCCGCGCCGCCGCACGCCTCGTCTCGCGTACCCGGCCGCCTTCTTCGCCGGCGCCCTTGCCGGCGCGCTGACCCGCCTGCGCGGGCCGCAGTCGGCCAACCGGTGAGCCGTCCGGCGCCGCGCCGCGGGCCCGCCGCTTGCATGGCGCCCGGCATGGCGCTCGATCTCGGCTCCACCCTGCGCGCGATGCGCGCGAGCGACATCCGGGCCGGCGTCCAGGCGGACTACGACGGCGCGCTCGTCGTCTGGCTCGCCGACGCGCGCGGCGGCGTGCTCGACGCGGCGTACTTCCGCGCCGAGGAGACGCACGTCGCCCCGGAATGGCTCGCGAGCCGCGCCATCATGCACTTCCCGGGGTCGACCTTCGCGCGCTGCGCGCGCTACATCCGCGACACGGTGTACTACAGCGCGCGCGACGGCGCCTGCATCCGCGCGCTCGCCAACAACCCGCACCTCTCCTAGCTTGCGCGGCCGCTACAGGCGGCCGAGGTCCTGAATCGCGTCGGCGACGACGCCCGTTCCGACAGCGATCATCAGGATGTCCGAGGCGACGCGCACGTACTTGTAGCCGGCCGGCGGCGCGCCGATCTGCACCTGGAGCTGCTGCGGCACCGCGTAGTACACGACGTCGCGCGGCAGCGGACGGCCCATCTGCCACTTGCGCGCCTGCCCCGGCGGCATGCAGCCGTTCTGCTTCTTCGCAAGCCCCGGCGGGCATTTCTTCCCGCCGCGGTACTCGTGCTCGTAGTACTCGCGCACCGCGACGCGATGGCGCTCCTCGAAGTGGCCGCCGCGCATCTCCTTGCGCTTGCCGCCGTGGTCGTCGCGATCCTCGCCGCGCTCTTCGCGGTTGCCCTTGCCCTTTGCCCAGGGCGGCGGCTCGGAGAACGCCGGTGCCGTGAACGCGAGCGCGAGCGCCGCGGCGAGCGCCAAGGGGAGATTCGTCTGCGTCATGGGTTGTTTCCTTCCGTTGCGGTACCCGAGTCTAGGACGGCAAGGAGACTTATACGCATGAAAAATTGCACGCACTACAATCTGCGGCCATGGATCCTTTCTCGCTCGCCTCCCTTGCGCGCTACTGGTCGGGCAGCCAGGTCGAGGTCAACCTGGTCATCTTCGCGAATCTGCTCGGCGCCTTGCTGCTCGGCCTGCTGGTGGGCTACGAGCGCTCCTACCACGGCCGCGCCGCCGGCATGCGTACCTACGGGCTGGTGTGCATGGCCTCGTGCGCGATCACCGTGGTCGTGGGCTATCCCGAGGCCTGGTTCGGCGGAACGCCGCTCACGCACGGCCAGACCGCGATCGAGGCGACGCGCGTGATCCAGGGGATCGTCACGGGCGTCGGCTTCCTCGGCGCCGGCGTGATCATGAAGGAAGGCTTCAACATCAGCGGCCTCACGACCGCCGCGTCCATCTGGTCCTCGTCGGCGATCGGCGTCCTCGTAGGACTGGGGCTTTACTTCGCGGCCATCCTGCTCGCGGTGCTGTCGGCCGGGCTCATGATGTGGGCTGCGCGCCTCGAGCAATGGCTGCCCTCGCGCCCGGCCATCGCCATGATGCTGCGCTTCCGTCCGGGTTTTTCTCCGCAGGAGGCGGCCCTCGCCGCCTTCGCGCGCGAGCGCGGCTATTTCCTCGCTCGAGGAACGTTCCAGGTCCAGCAGGCGAACGGCCGCCAGGAATGGCGCTGCGTCGCGATCGCGGAGGACAAGGAGCAGTGCCGCCCGCTGCACGGCATGGCGGGCGACCTCGCGGCGTTCGAGGGCGTGGAAGAGTTTCAGCTCTCCCACGCCCGGAACTGATCAGTCGGCCAAGGGATTCGGCCGCAGCTGGATGTGGTAGACCTTGGGGCTGTTCGCGGTGCCGCCCTCGTTGTGGAAGACCGTGCGCGTGCCCGACATCGTGTACACGCCGCGGCCCTT
>DASRFM010000013.1:0-40266 GCA_035651575.1 Burkholderiales bacterium
CGTCGAGATTGGTGGTGCCGAGGAAGGGACTCGAACCCCCACAGTGTTGCCACCGCTAGGACCTGAACCTAGTGCGTCTACCAATTCCGCCACCTCGGCAGGGGAGCGGCATTTTAGGGTCCGCCTCCCATAGTGTCAAAGAAGAATCCACCGCGCACCGCGCTGCGCCGGCGCAGCCGGCCCGAGAGAACGCCCGCGCCGCAGATCGGCGGCGTCATCCTGCGTGAGCTCGAGCGGGCCGCGAGCCCGCTCACGCCGCGCGAGATCGCGCAGCGGCTGCGCCTGCCGAAGAGCGAGAAGAAGCTTCTCGAGGCGACGCTCGCGCAGCTCGAGCGCGCGGGCGACATCGTGCGCAACCGCAGCGGCAGCCTGCTCGTCGCGAAGCGCATCTCGGCGCTCGCCGGCCGCGTCGAGGGCCACGCCGACGGCCACGGCTTCCTCGTGCCCGACGAGGGCGGCGCGCCGGTGTTCCTGCCGGTCGCGGAGATGCGCCAGCTCATGCACGGCGACCGCGCCTCGGTGCGCGTCGTCGGGCGCGACCCGCGCGGCCGCGCGCTCGGCCAGGTGGTCGAGGTGCTCGAGCGCGCGAGCCGCCGCATCGTCGGGCGCCTGCACAGCGAGCACGGCGTGCTCTTCCTCGTGCCGGAGGACCGGCGCATCGCGCACGACATCCTCGTGCCGCCGGCCGAGGCGGGGCGCGCCAAGCCCGGCCAGGTGGTCACCGTCGAGCTGCTCGCGCAGCCGAGCCGCCATGCCAAGCCGATCGCGCGGGTCGCCGAGGTGCTCGGCCACTACGCCGACCCGGGCATGGAGATCGAGATCGCGGTGCGCAAGTTCGACCTGCCGCACGAGTTTTCCAAGCGGGCGCTCGCGACGACGCGCGCCATGCCCGACGGCGTGCGCGACGAGGACGCCAAGGGGCGCAGCGACCTGCGCGGCCTCGGGCTGGTGACGATCGACGGCGAGACCGCGCGCGACTTCGACGACGCGGTCTTCTGCCGGCGCGAAGGCGCGGGCTTCCGCCTGTGGGTCGCGATCGCGGACGTGAGCCACTACGTGCGCCCGGGCGACGCGCTCGATCTGGAGGCGCGCGAGCGCGGCACCTCGGTGTATTTCCCGCGCCGCGTGATCCCGATGCTGCCGGAGAAGCTCTCGAACGGCCTGTGCTCGCTCAACCCCGAGCTCGACCGCCTGTGCATGGCGTGCGAGATGGCGATCAACGGCGCGGGGGCCGTCACCGACTACCGCTTCTACCCGGCGCTCATGCGCTCGCACGCGCGGCTCACCTACACCGAGGTGTGGGCGCAGCTCTCCTCCGGCAAGGCTGCCGAGCCGCTCGTGCGCCTCTACGAGCTCTTCAAGATCCTGGTGCAGGCGCGCGCGCGCCGCGGCGCGATCGACTTCGAGACGGTGGAGACGCGCATGCTGTTCGACGCGCGCGGCAAGATCGAGAAGATCGTGCCCGAGCCGCGCAACGACGCGCATCGCATCATCGAGGAATGCATGCTCGCGGCCAACGTCTGCGCCGGCGAGTTCATCGCGCGCGCCGGGCAGCCGGCGCTCTACCGCGTGCACGACGTCCCCTCGGCGGAGAAGGTGGGCGCGCTGCGCGACTTCCTCGCCGAGCTCGGCCTGCAGCTGCCGGGCGGCGAGATCCCGCGGCCGAAGGACTACGCCGAGCTCCTCGAGCGCATCAGGAAGCGCCCGGACTTCGCGCTGCTGCAGACCATCCTGCTGCGCTCGCTGAAGCAGGCGGTGTACAGCCCGGCCAACGCCGGGCACTTCGGCCTCGCGTTCGACGCCTACGTGCACTTCACCTCGCCGATCCGGCGCTACCCGGACCTCCTCGTGCACCGCGCGATCAAGGCGCTGCTCGCCGGGAAGAAATACGCCGAGGCAGACTGGGAGGCGCTCGGCCGGCACTGCTCGGAAACCGAGCGGCGCGCCGACGACGCGAGCCGCGACGTCGAGAACTGGCTCAAGTGCTACTACATGCGCGACCACGTCGGCCGCAGCTTCTCCGGCACCATCACCGGCGTGGCGCCCTTCGGCGTCTTCGTCACGCTCGACGACTACTTCGTCGACGGCCTGGTGCACATCTCGGAGCTCGGCCGCGACTACTTCCAGTACGACGCCGCGCGCCACATGCTGATGGGCGAGCGCACGCGCAAGCGCTTCCGGCTCGCCGACCGGATGAGCGTGAAGCTCGTGCGCGTGGACCTCGAATCCAGAAAAATGGACCTGGTCCCCGCGTGAGCCGTCAGCGCGAGCCGCGAGTCGTTTTCGGTTTTCACGCGATCCTCGCCCGCTTGCGCGCGGAGCCCGGCTCCATCGTCGAGATCTTTCTCGATGAAGCGCGGAACGACGCCCGCGCGAAGGACCTCGCGGCGCTCGCCGGGCGCCACGGCGTGCGGCTGATGCGCGTTCCGGTGAAGCGCCTGGACGGCTTCTACGGCGGCGGGCGCCACCAGGGCGTGGTGGCGCGCATCGAGCTGAAGAGCCTGTCGACGAGCCTGGACGAGATCGTCGAGCAGGTGGAAAAGCCGCTCCTTCTCGTGCTCGACGGGGTCACGGATCCGCACAACCTGGGCGCGTGCCTGCGCGTCGCCAATGCGGCCGGCGCTCACGCCGTGATCGCGCCCAAGGACCGCGCGGCCGGCATCTCCCCGGCGGTCTCCAAGGTGGCGAGCGGCGCGGCGGAGGCGACGCCGTATCTGATGGTGACCAACCTCGCGCGCAGCCTCGGCGAGCTGAAAGAGCGCAACATCTGGATCGTCGGCGCGGACGAGCGCGCAGAGCGCACGCTCTACGAGGCCGACCTGCCGGAGTCCATCGCCTGGGTGCTGGGCGCCGAAGGCGAGGGCATGCGGCGGCTGACCCGCGAAACCTGCGACCTGCTGGTGCGCATCCCGATGGGCGGCGACGTGCAGAGCCTGAACGTTTCGGTGGCCTCGGGGGTCTGTCTCTTTGAATCCGTGAGGAGACGCATGGCCCACCGTCCTTCCCCAGGCAAGCCCTACGCACCGCCCGATCCGACCCGCATCGAGGACAAGCCCGAGGCGCTCGACTACTGGGCGCGCACGCTCGAGACCGACGCCGACAAGATCCGCCGCGCCATGCGCAAAGTGGGCTCCGGCCTGGAGCAGGTAAAGGCCGAGCTCGGCATCGCCGGCGTGTAGCTAGGGCCCGGTTTTTCAAGTAGAATCGCGCCCTTCCTTGCTGTACCGGCCCGCATGGCCGGGCAGCTTTACCCATAAGGAGATTGGCCGCATGCGGCATTACGAGATCGTTTTCATCGTCCATCCCGACCAGAGCGAGCAGGTGCCCGCGATGGTCGACCGCTACAAGGGCGTCATCGCCGCCCGCAACGGCACGGTGCACCGCCTCGAGGACTGGGGCCGGCGCCAGCTGACCTATCCGATCCAGAAGGTCCACAAGGCGCACTACGTCCTCATGAACATCGAGTGCGACGGCGAGACGCTCGCCGAGCTCGAGCACTCGTTCAAGTTCAGCGACGCCGTGCTGCGGCATCTGATCGTCAAGATGCCGAAGGCCGTGACTGCGCCCTCGCCCATGATGCGCGAGGAGAAGAGCAAGTCCATGATGGAGAGGGAGCGCGGCGCCGAGGCCAAGCCCGCCGAGGCTCCGGCTCCCTGATCAACCGCATCGAGATCGCCGGCACGCTCGCCGAGCTCGGTTCTCTGCGCTACACGCCCGCCGGGGTCCCGGTGGTCGAATTCAAGGTGGCGCACGAGTCCGACCAGGACGAGGCCGGCGGCCGGCGCAAGGTGAGCGCAGAAATGAGCGCGGTCGCGTTCGAGGCCCAGGCAAGGCTTCTCGCGTCCGCAAAGCTGGGCAGCACGGTGAAGCTGGAAGGGTTCATGAGCGCCAAGAGCCGGCGCTCCAGGAAGCTGGTGCTGCACGTGAAGAACTTCGAATTCGTTGAAGGAGAAAGCAATGCCCCCGCCGCGTAGAGGAAAAGGAAAAGGCAAGTTCGGCAAGGACAAGAAGGACAAGGGCCAGCGGGCGCTGTTCCGCCGGCGCAAGTTCTGCCGCTTCACCGCCGAGAAGGTGGAGTGGATCGACTACAAGGACATCGAGACGCTGAAGGACTTCGTCAACGAGACCGGCAAGATCATCCCGGCCCGCATCACGGGGACCGCCGCCGGCTACCAGCGCCAGCTCTCGGATGCGATCAAGCGCGCGCGGTTCCTGGCGCTGCTTCCCTATACGGACCTGCACTGATGCAAGTCATCCTCATGGAGAAGGTGGCGAACCTCGGCAACCTCGGCGACGTGGTGAAGGTGAAGGACGGCTACGCCCGCAACTTCCTCATCCCCGAGGGCAAGGCGAAGCGCGCGACCCCCGACAACCTGAAGGCGTTCGAGGCGAAGCGCGCCGAGCTCGAGAAGGCGCAGGGCGAGCAGCTCGCCAAGGCGCAGGAGCGCGGCGCGAAGCTCGACGGCCTCACGCTGCAGATCACGCAGAAGGCGGGCCCGGACGGGCGCCTGTTCGGCTCGGTCACCAACTACGACATCGTCGAGGCGCTGCACAAGCAGGGCCACGAGGTCGAGCGCGCCAACGTGCGCATGCCGCAGGGACCGCTCAAGCAGGTGGGCGAGTACCCGATCAACATCGCGCTCCACACCGACGTCGCGGTGACAATCAAGGTCTCGGTGCTCGGCGAGCAGTAGCGAGCTCGCGCCCGCGAAGAAGAGCCGCCCCGCGCGGCTCTTTTTTTGCGCGCGCCATTTGCTTTTTTGCAACGGACGGCGCAGGGTGCCGGTCAAGCGATTTCGTTGCAGGGCGGGCAAAACGCTCAACACCTTGTCTACACCTTACCCACAGACCGTCCACAGGCCTCGCGCGCGCCTGCGGCCTGTTTGCAAAGGCGTTTTCGCCGCGCCGGGCCGCGCTGTGAGCAACCGGAGCCGGCGCCGCAGAAAGGCGCTGTTTCGCAGCCGCGCATCGGTATGATCGTGCGCTGTTTCTGGAGCGACAAGAAAAGGGGAGGGACGCTCTGATGGCGCTTGCCCAGCAGAACCTGGCCGCGGCAAAGCAGGAGAACGACCCGCAGCTGCTCGCGCTGCGGGTACCGCCGCACTCGGTGGAGGCGGAGCAGTCGCTGCTCGGCGCGCTGCTCCTCGACAACCAGGCCTTCGACCGCGTCGCGGACCTCGTCAACGGCGAGGACTTCTACCGCGACGACCACCGCCGCATCTGGCGCCACATCGCGCGCCTAGTCGAGGCCAACCGGCCGGCCGACGTGGTGACGGTCTCCGAGTCGATCGAGGCGAGCGAGGACAAGGACAAGACCGGCGGCGCGGCCTACCTCGGCGCGCTCGCCCAGAACACGCCGAGCGCGCTGAACATCCGGCGCTACGCGGAGCTCGTGCGCGAGCGCTCGGTGCAGCGGCGCCTCGCGCAGGTGGCGACCGACATCGCGGAATCGGCGCTCAATGCCGGC
The DNA here is from genome assembly GCA_035651575.1 of Burkholderiales bacterium. Lineage (GTDB taxonomy): Bacteria > Pseudomonadota > Gammaproteobacteria > Burkholderiales > SG8-39 > SCGC-AG-212-J23. Next base: position 5,468 of record DASRFM010000013.1, read on the forward strand.
GGCCGGGAAGTCGGCCAGCTCCTCGACGAGGCGGAGTCGAAGATTTTCCAGATCGCCGAGTCCGGCGCGCGCCGCGACCAGGGCCTGCTCGACATCAAGCCGGTGCTCGCGCGGGTCTTCGAGCGCGTGGACCATCTCTACCACCGCGACAACCCCTCCGACGTCACCGGCGTGCCGACCGGCTACCTGAGGATCGACGAGATGACCTCGGGGCTGCAGCCGGGCGACCTCGTGGTCATCGCCGCGCGCCCTTCGATGGGCAAGACGGCGCTCGCGCTCAACATCGCCGAGCACGTCGCCGTGGACAACGGCCTGCCGGTGGCGATCTTCTCGATGGAAATGAGCGCCACCCAGCTCGCCATGAGGATGCTCGGCTCCATCGCGCGCGTGGACCAGCACAAGATGCGCACCGGGCGCCTGAACGACAAGGAGTGGAGCGACCTCTCGGAGGCCATGGGCAAGCTCCACGAGACGCCGATCTACATCGACGAGGGCGGCGCGCTGACGGCGCTCGAGGTGCGCGCGCGGGCGCGCAGGCTGAAGCGCCAGTACTCCAAGCTCGGCCTGATCGTCATCGATTACCTGCAGCTCATGTCGTCCACGGCGCAGGGCGAGAACCGCGCCACCGAGATCTCCGAGATCTCGCGCTCGCTGAAGGCCATGGCGAAGGAGCTCGACGTGCCGGTGATCGCGCTCTCGCAGCTCAACCGCGCGGTCGACCAGCGCCCCGACCGGCGCCCGGTGATGTCGGACCTGCGCGAGTCGGGCGCGATCGAGCAGGACGCCGACGTCATCATGTTCATCTACCGCGAGGTGGTCTACAAGCCCGACCTGCCCGACGAGCAGCGCGGCGTCGCGGAGGTCATCCTCGGCAAGCAGAGGAACGGCCCGATCGGCACCGTGCGGCTCACCTTCCTCGGGCAGTACACGCGCTTCGAGAACTACGCCGACCCGGGGTCTTACTGAAGCGCCCTATTTCTTAGTCGCGCTCCAGCGGCCTTCGCCGCCCTTGTCGTCGCGGAAGCTGCCTTCCATGCGGCTGCCGTCGACGCGGCCGGAGAAGTCGCGGCGCACGGCGTTCCTGTCAACGAAGGCGAAGGCGATCGCCGCGCCGCTCAGCCGCGCGTCGCGCAGGCCGGCGGCGAGGCTGCCGAAGGCGACGGTGCCGCTGATCTTCTGGAACACCTGCTCGAAGGAGAGCTCGAGCTTCTGGCCGCCGGCGTCCAGCGTCCAGTTGCCCATCACGCTCGCCGGCACCACCCAGAAGTAGGTGCGCCGGCCATCGACGGCGGAGATCTCGTCGGCTTCCCAGTCTTCCATGGTGAACGAATGCGACACGACGCGCGTGCCCGGCTTCATGGAGAGGAGCTGCGGGCGCAGCTTCATGTTGAGCGAGGGCAGGAGGTAGAGCGTGATGACGGTCGCGTTGCTGAAGTCGGTGGCGAAGATGTCGGCCTGGCGGATGGTGGCCTTGCCCGGGCCGGTGCCGTAGACGCCCGCCTCCTTCGCGCGCTCGTTCGCATAGCGCGCCATGTCCGGGTTGTACTCGATGCCGGTGGCGCTCGCGCCGCGCTTCGCCGCCGCGATCGCGATCTTGCCGTCGCCCGCGCCGAGGTCGAAGTGGATGTCGTTCGGCCCGACCTGCGCCATCGTCAGCATGCGGTCCACCACCTCGTCGGGCGTCGGCACCCAGATGACGTCCTTGCCGGCCTGGCCGACCTGGGGCTCGTATTTCTGCTGTGCCGAGGCGGCGAAGCAGAGAAGCAGCGCCGCGACCGCGGCGATGAAGCGCGCTTGCAGGGTCATCGCTGATCCTGGTGGATGAAGGGAAGCGGAATTCTACAAAGCTTCCGCGGCGTGGTCTGCCAGGCGCGAGCGCTCGCCGCGCGCGAGCGTCACGTGCCCGGCGTGCGCCCAGTCCTTCATGCGGTCCACGACGTAGGTGAGGCCCGAGCTGCCCTCGGTGAGGTAGGGCGTGTCGATCTGCGCGATGTTGCCGAGGCACACCACCTTCGTCCCCGGCCCGGCGCGCGTCACGAGCGTCTTCATCTGCTTGGGGGTCAGGTTCTGCGCCTCGTCGATGATGAGCCACTTGTTGACGAAGGTGCGGCCGCGCATGAAGTTGAGCGACTTCACCTTGATGCGCGAGCGCACCAGGTCGCGCGTCGCGGCGCGGCCCCATTCGCCGCCCGAGTCGTCGGAGGCGTTGAGGACGTCGAGGTTGTCCTCGAGCGCGCCCATCCAGGGCTGCATCTTCTCCTCCTCGGTGCCGGGCAGGAAGCCGATGTCCTCGCCGATCGGGACGGTGACGCGCGTCATGATGATCTCGGAGTAGCGCTTGTCGTCGAGCACCTGGGTGAGGCCCGCCGCGAGGGCGAGCAGCGTCTTGCCGGTTCCGGCCTGGCCGAGCAGGGTGATGAAGTCCACCGCCGGGTTCATGAGCAGGTTGAGCGCGAAGTTCTGCTCGCGGTTGCGCGCGTTGATGCCCCAGACCTGGTTCTTCGCGTGCGTGTAGTCGCGCAGCGTCTCGAGCACCGCAAGCTTGCCGCCGATCTCCTTCACGAGCGCGTACAGCGGCCGCTCGCCGCTCTCGTCGAACACGAACTCGTTCACGTGCAGCCTGGGCACGAGCGGGCCGCGCACGCGGTAGTAGGTATGGCCGTCCTTCTTCCACGACTCCATGTCGCGGCCGTGGCTTTCCCAGAAGTCCTTCGGCAGCGCGCGCACCCCGGTGTAGAGGACGTCCGCGTCCTCGAGCACCTTGTCGTTGAAGTAGTCCTCGGCGGCGAGCCCGAGGGCGCGCGCCTTGATGCGCATGTTGATGTCCTTCGACACCAGCACGACCTCGCGCTGCGACTCCTCGTTCTGCAGATGGCGCACCACCGACAGGATCTGGTTGTCGGTGCGGCCGGAGGCGAGCGTCGCCGGCAGCTCGCCGTTGATCGCCTCGGTCTGGAGGAAGAGCCGGCCGCGCGAGTGCTGGCCCTGCTTGGTGCGGATCGGCAGCCCCTTCTTGATCGTCTCGAGGTCGCCGGTGACGATCTCATCCAGGAAGCGGCTCGCCTGGCGCGCGTTGCGCGCCACGTCGGAGAGGCCCTTCTTGTGGCCGTCGAGCTCCTCCAGCGTGCCGATCGGCAGGTAGACGTCGTGCTCCTCGAAGCGGAACAGGCTCGTCGGATCGTGGATCAGGACGTTGGTGTCCAGGACGAAGAGCTTCTTCAGCTTGGGCTTGCGGGGGCTGCGGGCGGGGGCTTTGACCATCGCTGCTTCGGGCGATTCTGCGGCGGACTGCTCGACATCATAGGGCTTGAGCAAAGTTCAATACCTCCGGACGTGACACGGCGGACGGACTTCGGGTTGACTTCGCGGGTGGAGCTCGTACAGCGGAAACCGGATGCTGCGGGAAGGGGCGCTCGGCAGGAGGACCAGCGGGCCTTGCATCAGGAGGTTCTTAAGCCCCTTCTTAGCATTATTGCGTAACGCCTTCAGTAAACATGTTTTTCCTAACGGCTGCAAGCACCAGCGTAGGCGCCTGAAAGGAAAAGCCTATTTCCAGAATCGGCGCAGCTCGGCGACGAGCTCGGCCGGCTTTTCCTCCGGGATGAAGTGGCCGCAGGCGAGCGCCCGCCCGCGCACGTCGCTCGCAACCTCGCGCCAGTCGGCGACGCAGTCGAAGAGCGCCTCGATCACGCCCTGCCGGCCCCACAGCGCGAGGACGGGCATCTGGAGCTTCCTGGAAAAATCCTTCTTATCGTGCATGAGATCGATCGTGGCAGCCGCGCGGTAGTCCTCGCAGGTCGCGTGAATCGTTCGCGGGTCCCTGAAGGCGCGCGTGTACTCGGCCACCGCCCGCTTGTCGAAGTGGCGCAGGCCGGACTTGCCGCGGCCGAGGCGCTTGAGGATGTACCAGGGAACGTGGCCGGCCAGCATGCGCTCGGGCAGCGGCGCTTCCTGGATGAGGAAGAACCAATGCCAGTATGCGCGCGCGAACTGCATCGTGGTGCCCTGGTACATCTTCAGGGTGGGAGAGATGTCGAGCACCGTGAGCGTCCTGACTCGCGACGAATGATCCTTCGCCAGGCGATGCGCCACCCGCCCGCCGCGGTCGTGGCCCACGAGGTGGAAGCGCTTGTGCCCGAGTGCGTCCATGACCTCCACCAAGTCCTTCGCCATTGCGCGCTTCGAGTAGTTGGAATGGTCGGGCAGGCCTTTCGGCTTGGACGAGTCGCCGTAGCCGCGCAGATCGGCGCACACCACCGTGTAGTCGCGCGCGAGCGCGGGCGCGACCTTGTGCCACATGACATGCGTCTGCGGGTAGCCGTGCACCAGCAGGACCGCGGGCCCTTCGCCGCCCGCGACGAGGTTGATCGTCGCGCCGGAGGTCCGAATCCTCGTCTTCCTGAAATTGCGGAACATCAGGCTCCTTGGAGCGCGAGGGTGCCGGAGCGCCCGGCGATCTCTCCGTAGACCACTTCGCATTTCGGAAGGTTCGCGGCATCGAGCGAGCCGAAGTACTCGCGCATGGACACGAGCTCGTAGCCCTGGCGCTTCCATCCCTCGAGCAGGGACGCGAAGGCCGGCAGCAGCTTTGCGCCTTCGAGCTCCGCGTGCGCGGTGAAAACGTGGTGCGTCCCTGATTTCGTCTTTTCGAGGAGGTGCGCGACGGGATCTTCTTCGAGGCCGATCAGCTCGTCCAGCGTCGGCAAGGTCGTCGGGAGCTGCGGGCAGCCGATGCGCACGCCGTTCCACAGCGGCAGGAAAGGGAAGCGGCCGCGCGTATCGGACGCGTAGTCGAAGCGCTGCTCCTCGACCCAGGCGGCGTGGCGGTTGGTCTGCCAGCCGGCCGCGCCGAAGGTCCTTGCCTCGACGTGGAAAATCGCGGAGAACCTTTCCAGCGAAAGCTTCATCTCGCGCTCGGTCCATGCGGCCTGCGCATCCGCGACGCCGTCCTGCCAGCGCACATGGTCCCAGCAGTGGATGCCCACCTCGAAGCCCGCGTCGCGCACGCTCCGCAGCGTTGCCGCGCAACGCGAGCCGATGTCCGGCCCCGGAAGCAGCGTGCCGTAGAGCAGGGTTTTCAGGCCGTAGTGCTCCACCACCGAGGTTCTTTGCACCTTGGAGAAGAACCCCGGCCGGAAGACCCGCTTCAGCGCGCGGCCGGTGTGGTCCGGCCCGAGGCTGAAGAGGAAGGTGGCGCCGGCGCCGTGGCGGCGGAAGAGCTCGACGAGGCGAGGCACGCCCTCGCTCGTTCCCCGAAAGGTATCGACGTCGACCTTCAGGGCGAGTTTCATCTGCTCAGATGACGTGCCTCGGCGATGTGCGTCCTGTACGCGTCGAAGATGCGGCGCAGCGCCTCCTTGAGGCCGACGCGCGGCTGCCAGCGAAGCTCGCGCCGCGTGTTGAGGATCTTCGGCACCCGGTTCTGCATGTCCTGGTAGCCGCGCCCGTAGTAGCGCTCGGCGGAGGTGTTGACCAGCCGCACCTTGCGCGCGGCCTTCTGGTACTCCGGATACTCGCGCGCCAGGTCCACCATCATGCGCGCGAGCTCGCGCACCGAGACGTTGTTGCGGGGATTGCCGACGTTGTAGATCTTGCGCGAGGCGATGCCGTCCTTGTTGGCGATGATCGCCATCAGCGCGTCGATGCCGTCGTCGATGTAGGTGAAAGCGCGCTTCTGCCGGCCGCCGTCCACGAGCTGGATCCGCTCGCCGCGCGCGATGTGGCCGAAGAACTGGGTCACCACGCGCGAGCTGCCTTCCTTCGCCGTGCTGATCGAGTCGAGCCCGGCGCCGATCCAGTTGAACGGCCGGAACAGGGTGAAATCGAGCCCGTTCTGCTCGCCGTAGGCCCAGATGACGCGGTCCATGAGCTGCTTCGCGCAGGCGTAGATCCAGCGCTGCTTGGCGATCGGCCCGTACACCAGCGGCGAGCTCTCCGGGTCGAACTCGCGGTCGGGCGACATGCCGTACACCTCGGAGGTGGACGGGAACACGAGCCGCCGCCGGTGGCGCACGCAGGCGCGCACGATCGGCAGGTTCGCCTCGAAGTCGAGCTCGAACACGCGCAGCGGCTGCTTGACGTAGGTCGCCGGCGTCGCGATCGCGACCAGCGGCAGCACGGTGTCGCACTTGCGGATGTGGTACTCGATCCACTCCTTGTTGATCGTGATGTCGCCCTCGAAGAAGCGGAAGCGCCGCTCGTCCAGCAGGTCGGCGATGCGGTCGGCCTGCATGTCCATGCCGTAGACCTCCCAGTCCGTCGTCGCGAGGATGCGCTTCGAGAGGTGGTGGCCGATGAAGCCGTTGACGCCGAGAATCAGGATTCTCTTCATTTCTTCGTTTCCACCTCGAGGAGGCGCAGGACTTTACCATCGCCGCATGCGGCGAACCATTCGCCGCCCTCGCGGTACGGCCCCAGGGCTTTCCCGGGGCTTGCTCTCGCCGTCATCTGCGTCCTGAGAATGCGCAGATCTTCATGGAAGGCGCCGGGATAGGGCGGCGCCACCGCGCGCACGAGGTCGTGGATCTCCTTCGCGCTTCTCGACCAGTCGATGCGCCCGTCCTCGGGCCTGCGGCCGCCGAAGTAGCTGCCCTTCGACAGATCCTGTTCCCGTAACCTCGCCGTTCCATCGATCAGGCTCTTCACGCTGCGCTCCAGAACGACGCCGGCGGCTTCGGTCACCTTGCGCAAAACTTCCACGGCGGTCTCGTCCGGCCCGATCGGCACCGCCTGATGGTCCACGATGCGGCCGGCGTCGGGCTTCGCCACCATCTCGTGGAGCGTCGCCCCGGTCTCCTTCTCGCCCTTGAGAATCGCCCAGTTCACCGGCGCGCGTCCGCGATACCTGGGAAGGAGCGAGCCGTGCATGTTGTAGGCGCCGCGCTGCGCGAGGGCGAGGACGGTCGGCGGCAGCATGCGGCGGTAATAGAAGGAAAACAGGAAGTCCGGGCGGATTCGCCGCAGCTCGGCCTCGATTTCTTCCACCGACGGGTCGAGGAGGGTCCTGAGACCCCTTTTCGAGGAGAACTCCCTGACGCTCGCGAACCAGAGGTTCTCGCCCGGGTCGTCGCGATGCGTGACGACGAGCGGCACCTCGACCCCCGCGGCGAGCAGGGCACCGAGGCAGCGCACCCCTACGTCGTGGTACGCGAAGACGACCGCTCGGGGCGCCACTCGGGGGAGGGAGTGCTCTCGCCGGCGCGGCTCTCGTAGATCGCCTGCACCAGGTAGCGCGGCCGGCCGCGCACCTGCTCGTGGATGCGGCCGACGTATTCGCCGACGAGGCCCAGGCCGAAGAGCACCATGCCGATGAGGAAGAACTGCAGGATGTCGCGGTCCCAGATCACCTCGGTGAAGGAGCCGCCGTGCAGCGCGCGCAGCAGCATGACGACGACGTAGAGCACCACCGAGCCCGAGGCCACCAGCATGCCGAGGATCGAGAACATGCGCAGCGGCAGGGTCGAGAAGCCGGTGACGAGGTCGAAGTTGAGGTCGATCAGCTTGTAGAGCGAGTACTTGGTCGTCCCGGCAGCGCGCGGCTCGTGCGCGACTTCCATCTCGATGGGGCTGCGCGCGTAGAGGTAGGCGAGCGCCGGGATGAAGGTGCTCACTTCAGGCGAATGCACGATGGCCTGCACGACGTCGCGCCCGTAGGCGCGCAGCATGCAGCCCTGGTCGGTCATGCGGATGTCGGTGATGCCCTCGCGCACGCGGTTCATGAGCTGCGACGCGTGCCGGCGGAAGGCGGTGTCCTGCCGCTCGCGGCGGTAGGAGCCGACGTAGTCGTAGCCTTCGCGGAACTTGGCGACGAGCCGCGGGATCTCTTCCGGAGGGTTTTGCAGGTCGGCGTCGAGCGTCACCACCACCTCGCCGCGCGAGCGCTCGAAGCCGGCGCGGATCGCCATGTGCTGGCCGAAGTTCGCGGCGAGCAGGATCACGCGCGTCACGTCGGGGCGGCGCTCGAACTGCGCGCGCAGCAGCGCCGCCGAGCGGTCCCGGCTGCCGTCGTCGACCAGCACCAGCTCGTAGGGCTCGCCGAGGTTGTCGAGGGTCGGATAGAGCCGGTTGAAGAGCGCCTCGAGCCCGGCCTCCTCGTTGTAGATCGGGATGACGACCGAGATCATGCGAGCGCCTTCCCTGCCGCGGCGCACACCCGATCGACGTCCGCGTCCGCCATGGCGGGAAAGAGCGGCAGCGTGACGATGGAGCGGCCGATGCGCTCGGCGTGCGGAAACTGCCCGGCGCGCCAGCCCAGGGCCCGGTACAGCGCGAAGAGGTGCATGGCGGGATAGTGCACCCCGATACCGATCCCCGCCTGCCGCATGCGCGAAATGAATTTCGCCCGCTCGGCGCGCGCCGGCAGGACCACCTGGAACATGTGCCAGTTGCAGTTCTCGAAGTCCGCGACCGGCAGCTCGCAGCCGAGCGCGCGGTCCCAGCGCTCGAAATATTTTCTCGCCAGCTCTCGCCGCCTTGCGGTAAAGGCATCCAGGTGGACGAGCTGGCCGAGGCCGATGCGCGCCGCGAGGTCGGTGAGGTTCGCCTTGCCGCCGAGGACGTCGACCTCCATGCCGTCTTCGCCGGAGCGCGTCACGCCCTGGAAGCGAAGCTTTTCGCAAAGCGGGACGAGGTCCGCGGACGGCAGGACCAGGGCGCCGCCTTCCGCCGTGGTGATGTTCTTGTTGGCGTGGAAGCTGAAGGACACGAAATCGCCGAAACTGCCGATCGGGCGGCCCTTCCACGACGCGCCGAAGGATTGCGCCGCATCCTCTACCACGCGCAAGCCGTGCTTCCGGGCAATGCCATAGAGCGCGTCGCGGTCGACCGGCAGGCCGGCGAGATCCACGGGAATGACGGCCTTGGTCCCGGGGGTTATCGCTTTTTCGACCAGGGACAGGTCGATGTTCCGCGTGTGCGGATCCACGTCGACGAAGACCGGGCGCGCGCCGAGCTCGAGCACGACGTTCGCGGTCGCGACCCACGAGAGCGGCGTGGTGATCACCTCGTCGCCCGGGCCGACGCCGGCGAGGCGCAGCGCGACCTCCAGCGTGATCGTGCCGGAGACGAAGCTGCGCACCGGGCGGCCGCCGCAGTGGCGCGAGAGCGCTTCCTCGAACGCCTTCACCTGCGGGCCGGAAGTGATCCAGCCCGAGCGCAGCACGTCCGCGACGCCGGCGATGGTCGCCTCGTCGATCGTCGGCCGCGTGAACGGCAGGAATGCGGCCCCGGAACTCGTCATGAACGCGCCACGATGAACACCCCGAGGACGATGATACCGATTCCCGCGAGGCGCATCGGCGAGAGCGTCTCGCCGAGGAGATACCACGCCGCGAACGCGTTCACGACGTAGCCGATGGAGAGCATGGGATACGCGATGCTCACCGGCACGCGCGAGAGCGCGACGAGCCACACCGCGACGCTGACGACGTAGCAGGCGAGGCCGCCGAGGACGTGCGGCTCCGCGGCGAGTCGCAGGCCGAGCGGCACCGCGTTGGTGCCGGCCTTGAGCAGGAGCTGCGCCGCGGCGTTCAGCAGCACGCCGGCGAGGATGAAGGAAAAGCTGAAGAGGGTCATGGCTTCCTCACGAGGACATAGCGGGGATCGCGCGCCAGCACCTGCATCGGCAGCGTCTTCTGCAGCCGGTCGAGCTCCTGGACGGGAACGAAGGCGAAGGCGACCGGGTCCTGCCTCCAGCGCTCGGCGAAGCGCGCCTCGTCGCGGACGAACTTCGCCGGCTCCCACGCGATCGCCTTCTCGAGCTCGTCCTCATATCCGACCATCGTCACCGTGCGGCGCAAATACCACGGCATGGTGTGGTCGTAGCCGTCCACCGCGTAGACCGGCACGCCGGGCGGGATGGCCGGCGCCGAAGCAACCAGGCTCGCCACGCTGAAGAGCGGCGCAAGCGTGCGGTGGCCGACGAGCGCCGCCTGCGTGCATGCGAACCCGGCGGCCGCGAGGCTGGCGAGCGCCGGGCCGTACGCGTTGCGCCAGGCGAAGGCGACGGTTGCGATGCCCGATGCGGCGGCGAGCAGCGCGGCGCCGATCATCCAGGGCACATAGCCCGCGTAATCGGCCGCGAGGCTCGGCGCGAGGATCGCGACCGCGATGCCCGCGAGCGCGGCGAGCGCCCCTTGCGCGAGCAGCACCGCGCGCGGGGCATCGGCGAGCCACAGGCCGAGCAGCACGGCGAGCGCGGGGAAGATCGGCAGGATGTAGGAGGGCAGCTTCGAATCCGAGATCGAGAAGAAGACGAACACCAGGATCACCCACAGCGCGAGGAAGAGCGGCGCATCGAACGCCGGCTTTTTCGCGAAGGCCTTCCCCAGGGCGGGGAAAAGCGGCAGCAGCCAGGGCGCGAGGCCGACGCCGAGCACCGGCAGGAAATACCAGGCCGGCTGGTAGCGCCCGTGCATCTTCGTCGTGAAGCGCTCGAAGTGCTCCTGGATGAAGAAGAAATGCGCGAATTCCGGATTGCGCAGGCTGACGGCGACGAACCACGGCGCCGCGATGGCGAGGAACAGCGCGCCGCCTTTCACGAGCCGCATCCTGCCGAGCAGAGCCCAGTCCCGCTTGACGAGGATGTAGAGCGCCACCGCGCCGAGCGGCAGCACGATGCCGATGAGGCCCTTGCTGAGGACCGCGAGCGCGCAGGCCGCCCAGAAAAGCAGCCAATGGCCGAGCGCGAAGGCGAAGAGCGCCGCGGACAGAAAGAACGTGAGGCCCATGTCGAGCGTATTGACCTGCCCGAGCAGGACATAGAGCGGCGAGCCCGCCGCCACGGCGGCGGCGCACCAGGCCGCTCTTCGCGTCGCGATCTTCCTCGTAAAGCCGAAAACGAGGGCCACGCCGGCAAATCCGGTGAGCGCGGTCCAGAGCCTCGCGACCCAGTCCCTCTGCCCGAAGACGCTGAAGAGCGTCGCCGTGGCCCAGTACTGCAGCGGCGGCTTCTCGAAGTACCTGAAGCCGTTCAGGCGCGGCGTTACCCAGTCACCGCTCGCGACCATCTCGCGCGGGATCTCGGCGTAGCGGCTCTCGTCCGCCTTGTAGAGCGGCCGTATGCCCAGCGTCCCGAACCAGAGGGCCGCCGCCGCGACGACGAGTAAAAGTCTCACCCGAAGAGCAGCGCCGCGGCGACCTTGCGCTCTTCCGCCACCAGGATGTTGTAGGTGCGGCAGGCCGCCTGCAGGTCCATCACCTCGAGGCCGATGCGCTTCGCGCGCAGGCCGGCGGTGAGCCCGGGCGCCGGAAAGCGCTGCTTCGCCCCGGTGCCGAGGAGGACGATGTCGACGTCGAGCGTCTCGAGCACCTGGAAGTCTTCCCCGCTGAGCGCGTCGAACGAGGCCGGCGGCCAGTCGAGCACCCGGTCGCGGAGCACGACGAGGCTCGACTGGTGGCGCCGGCCGTTCACGGCGACGTAGTCCGGGCCGTAGCCGGTGACGGTGTTGGCGCCGCCGGGGGCCGAGGCGTGAAGTTTCACGCTAGAATTCTACAATGCGTGATTTTTCAAGCACTAAGGCATGAAAGAGTTTCCTCGCATCTCGCGCCTGCCGCCCTATGTCTTCAACATCACCAACGAGTTGAAGATGGCGGCGCGCCGGCGCGGCGAGGACGTCATCGACCTGTCGATGGGCAACCCCGACGGGCCGACGCCGAAGCACATCGTCGACAAGCTCGTCGAGGCCGCGCAGCGCTCCGACACGCACGGCTATTCCGTGTCGAAGGGCATTCCGCGCCTGAGAAAGGCGATCTGCGACTGGTACCAGCGCAGGTACGGCGTCGCGTTCGACATGGACTCGGAGGCGATCGTCACGATCGGCTCCAAGGAAGGGCTCGCGCACCTGATGCTCGCGTGCCTGGAGCGCGGCGACACGGTGCTGGTGCCCAATCCGTCGTACCCGATCCACATCTACGGCGCGATCATCGCCGGCGCCGACATCCGCTCGGTGCGCATGACGCCGGGCGTGGACTTCTTCGCCGAGCTCGAGCGCGCGATCCGCGAGCTCACGCCCAAGCCGAAGATGCTGATCATCGGCTTCCCGTCGAACCCCACCGCGCAGTGCGTCGACCTGCCGTTCTTCGAGAAGGTGATCGCCATCGCCAAGGAGCACGACATCCTCGTGGTCCACGATCTTGCGTATGCCGACATCACGTTCGACGACTACAGGGCCCCGTCCATCATGCAGGTGCCCGGCGCGCGCGACGTGGCGGTGGAGTTTTTCACCATGTCGAAGAGCTACAACATGGCGGGCTGGCGCATCGGCTTCATGGTCGGCAACAAGGACCTGGTGCACGCGCTCGCGCGCATCAAGAGCTACCACGACTACGGCACCTTCGCCCCGATCCAGGTCGCTTCCATCGTCGCGCTCGAAGGTCCCCAGGACTGCGTTGCCGAGATCCGCAAGACCTACGAGAAGCGCCGCAACGTGATGGTGAAGGCGCTGCACGACATCGGCTGGATGGTGGAGAACCCGAAGGCGTCCATGTACATCTGGGCGAAGATCCCGCAGTTCTACGCCAAGCTCGGCTCGATCGAGTTCACCAAGCGGCTGCTTGCCGGCGCGAAGATCGCGGTCGCCCCCGGCGTGGGCTTCGGCGATTATGGCGACGACCACGTCAGGATCGCGCTCATCGAGAACGAGCATCGCCTGCGCCAGGCGGCGCGCGGCATCCGCGACATGTTCCGCAAGGACGGCTTGCTCCGTGGCGCGGCGTGATCAGGGCGGTTGCGCAAACGCTCGAAGGGCACGGCGTGCGCCTCGAGCCGCTCGCGCCGGAGCATGAATCGGGGCTGAGGGAAGCCGCGCAGGACGGCCGCCTCTGGGAGTTGTTCTTCACCTCGGTTCCCGAGCCGGACAAAACCAGGAAGTACATCGACGACGCGCTCGAAGGCCAGCGCAAGGGCGAATTCCTGCCCTGGGCGGTGCGCGATCTGAAAAGCGGGGCGATCGTCGGCAGCACGCGCTACCACGACATCGTCGCGGCTGCCGGCCGGGTCGAGATCGGCTGGACCTGGTACGCGAAGCGCTGCCAGAGAACCCACGTGAATACCGCGTGCAAGCTGCTGCTGTTTTCCCACGCTTTCGAAACCCTGCGCTGCGAAGTGGTGGGCCTGCGCACCGACAACTTCAATTTCCGGTCGCAGCGCGCGATCGAGGCGCTCGGCGCGAAGAAGGACGGCGTGATCCGCCACCACTGGCCGCGGCGCGACGGCAGCGTGCGCGACACCGTGATGTACAGCGTGCTCGCCGCCGAATGGCCCGACGTCCGGAAGCATTTGATGTTTCGCCTGCAAAAACATTCAGGGTGAATATTCCTTCGTGAAACCGATCAATGTGGGGCTGCTCGGCATCGGCACCGTGGGCGGCGGCACCTGGGAGGTGCTGAACCGCAACGCCGACGAGATCCGCCGCCGCGCGGGGCGCGCGATCCGCATCGCCGTCGTGGCGGACAAGGCGACGCGGCGGGCGCGGAAAATCGTCGGCAAGAAAGCGAAGGTTACCGGCGACGCCTTCGCGCTGGTGCGCGGCCGGGAGGTCGAGATCGTGGTCGAGCTGATCGGCGGCTATACCGTGGCGAAGGACCTGGTGCTCGAGGCGATCCGCCATGGGAAGCACGTGGTCACGGCCAACAAGGCGCTCCTCGCCACCCACGGCAACGAGATCTTCGCCGCCGCGCAGAAGAAGGGCGTGATGGTGGCCTTCGAGGGCTCGGTCGGCGGCGGCATCCCGATCATCAAGGCGCTGCGCGAAGGCCTGGCGGCGAACCGCATCGAGTGGATCGCCGGCATCATCAACGGCACGTCCAATTTCATCCTCTCGGAGATGCGCGACAAGGGCCTCGCGTTCGATACCGCGCTCGCGGATGCGCAGAAGAAGGGCTACGCCGAGGCCGATCCCACCTTCGACATCGAGGGCGTGGACGCCGCGCACAAGCTCACCATCCTCGCCGCGCTCGCCTACGGCATCCCGATGCAGTTCGGCAAGTGCTACAAGGAGGGCATCTCCCGGCTGACGCGCGCGGACATCGGCTACGCCGAGGAGCTCGGCTACCGCATCAAGCTTCTCGGCATCACGAAGAAGACGCCGAAGGGGATCGAGCTGCGCGTGCATCCGACCCTCATTCCCGCGCGGCGGCTCATCGCGAACGTCGAGGGCGTCATGAACGCGATCCTGGTCAAGGGCGACGCGGTCGGACCGACGCTCTACTACGGCGCCGGCGCCGGAAGCCAGCCGACCGCGAGCGCGGTGGTGGCCGACCTCGTGGACATCACGCGCCTCATCACCGCGGACCCCGAGCATCGCGTGCCGCACCTCGCTTTCCAGCCCGATCAGCTTTCCGGCGTTCCAATCCTGGGCATGGAGGAGGTGGAAACCAGCTACTACCTGCGCATGCGCGTGCTCGACAAGCCGGGCGTGCTCGCCGACATCACGCGCATCCTCGCCGATTCGAGGATCTCGATCGATGCCATGGTGCAGAAGGAGCCCGGCGAGGGCGAGCGCCGCGTCGACATCGTGATGCTCACGCACCGCGCGATCGAGAGGAACGTCAACGCCGCCATGAAGAAGATCGAAAAGCTGCCGGTGGTCGCCGGGAAGGTGACCCGCATCCGGCTCGAGGAGCTGTCCTAGGCGTGCAATATGTGAGCACTCGCGGCGTCGCGCCGCCGCAGCCCTTCGGCGCCATCCTGCTCGAGGGCCTCGCCTCCGACGGCGGGTTGTACGTGCCCGAATCGTTTCCGCGCATCGACCTGGCTTCCCTGAGGAAAAAATCCTATGTGGAAATCGCGCAAGCGATCCTCGGGCGCTACATGGACGACATCGACGGCCTCGACGCGCTCGTCGAGCGCACCTACAGCGCGCGCGTCTTCGGCAGCGACGACATCACCCCGCTGAAGACCCTCGAGCCCGGCCTGCACCTGCTGCAGCTCTCCAACGGCCCCACGGCGGCGTTCAAGGACATCGCGCTGCAGCTCCTCGGGGGCTTGTTTGAAAAAGTATTGGCCGAGCAGAAGCAGGTTCTGAATATTCTGGGCGCCACTTCGGGCGACACCGGGTCGGCCGCGGAATACGCGATGCGCGGCAAGCGCGGCATCCGCGTCTTCATGCTCTCGCCGCACAAGCGCATGAGCGCCTTCCAGCGCGCGCAGATGTACTCGCTGCAGGAGCCGAACATCCACAACCTGGCCGTCCAGGGCGTGTTCGACGACTGCCAGGACCTGGTGAAGCAGGTGAACGCGGACGCGGCCTTCAAGGCGCGCCGGCACATCGGCGCGGTGAACTCGATCAACTGGGCGCGCGTCGCGGCGCAGGTGGTCTACTACTTCAAGGCCTATTTCGCCGCGACCCGCTCGGACGGCGAGGAAGTGTCCTTCGCCGTGCCGTCAGGCAACTTCGGCAACATCTACGCCGGCTACGTCGCGCGCCGCATGGGCCTGCCGGTCCGGCGCCTCGTGCTCGCAACCAACGAGAACGACGTGCTGGACGAGTACTTCCGCAGCGGCCGCTACCGGGTGCGCCGCACCGCGCAGGAGACCTCGAGCCCTTCGATGGACATCTCGAAGGCCTCGAACTTCGAGCGCTACGTCTTCGAGCTCGTCGGCCGCGACGGCGCGCGCGTGCGCCTGCTGTGGCGCCAGCTCGAGGAGAAGGGCGAATTCGCGCTCAAGCCGGGCGCCGAGTTCGTCTCGGGCCGCAGCACGCATGCCGACCGCCTGCGCACCATCCGGACGGTCTTCGAGACGCACCGCGTCATGATCGATCCGCACACCGCAGACGGCGTGAAGGTCGGGCTCGAGCATCGCGAGCCCGGCGTGCCGCTCATCTGCCTCGAGACCGCGCTGCCGGTGAAGTTCGCCGACACGGTGCGCGAGGCGCTCGGCCGCGAGCCGCAGCGTCCCGCAGAGCTCGTCGGGCTCGAGGCGCGGCCGCAGCGCTTCGAGGTCATTCCCGCGGACGCGGAGCGCCTGAAGCGCTACATCGAGTCGGCTTCATGAGCAGCGAGAAGAACGTCCTTGGCGGCGAGCTGCGGGCCTGCAGCTATGCGCCGCTCACCGGCTATTTCCGGGACGGCTGCTGCGCGACCCACGACCAGGACGGCGTCGCGCACCTCGTGTGCGTGCAGGTGACGCGCGAGTTCCTCGACTACAGCGTGGCGCAGGGCAACGACCTCGTGACGCCGCGTCCCGACCTGCGCTTCCGCGGCCTGCAGCATGGCGACCGCTGGTGCCTGCACGTCCTGCGCTGGATGCAGGCCTGGGAGGCGGGCAAGCCGCCGCGCGTGGTGCTCGAGGCGACGCATGAGAACGTGCTCAGGTATGTGCCCCTCTCCGCCCTCAAGCGCTACGCCCTCGACCTGCAATAACCTGTTAATAGAAGGCGGTTTTCCCGGGGCGTCGGTATACTGCGCCGGCCAATGAGAATCCTTCGCGTCGCTCTCTATGTCCTTGTAGCGGTCGTCCTGGCCGGCGGCTGGGCATTCCTCTACTGGCAGAGCAACGATGTCGACCTGCAGAGCGCGAGCGCGGCGCGCGCCGCGCTGAACGAGCTGCGCTCGCTCGACGCGCGCTGGAACGACCAGCTGATGAACCTGCGGCTCGGGGCGCCAGGAGCGCCGCAGGCCGCGGCGCCCGCGGCGCCGTCCCCGCAGCCGCACGGCAAGGCGCTCGCCGAGCTCGAGGCGCAGGCGCTGCGCCTCGCCGTGCCGCCGCGCGCGCTCGCCGGGGTCAAGGAGGCCTTCGACGAGAAGGCCGCGCTCATGGCGCGCGTCGCCGCGGGCGACAATGCGGCGGTGGAGAAGGCGTGGTATGCGCCCACCGGTCCGCGGCTCGACGGTCTCGCGCGCGGCCTCGACCTCACCTTCGACGTCGCGCTCTCGTACGGCCAGATCTACCGCAGCTGGCTGCTCTACTACTCGGGGTTCCTCCTCACGATCCTCGCCTACGCGATGTGGCAGCTATGGCAGGCGAAAGCCGGCCTCGAGCGGCGCGTCGCCGAGCGCACGCGCGAGCTGTCGGACGCGCTCGTCAAGCTGAAGGAGTCCGAGGCGATGCTGATCCAGAGCGAGAAGATGTCCTCGCTCGGGCAGATGGTCGCCGGCATCGCGCACGAGGTGAACACGCCGCTCGCCTACGTCAAGGCGAGCCTCGAGTCGGTGCGCGGCCACCTGCCGGAAATGGAGACGCTCGCGCGCGAGACCGGGCAGCTCCTGGCCGCGCTCGCCGCGGAGACGCCCGACGAGCAGCAGCTCGCGGCGCAGTTCGAGACGGTGCGCGCGCGCCTGGACGCGCTGCGCGCGCGCGGCTCCGGCGAGGAGCTGGCGAAGCTCGTGAACGACGGCGTCTACGGCATCGAGCAGATCTCCGCGATCGTCGCCAACCTGAAGGACTTCAGCCGCCTCGACCGCAGCAAGACCTCGCAGTACGACCTGCACGAGGGCATCGAGAGCACGCTGCGCATCGCGCACAACCAGATCAAGCACCGCACGGTGCGCAGGCATTTCGGCGCGCTGCCGAAGATCTCGTGCTCGCCCTCGCAGATCAACCAGGTGCTGCTCAACCTGCTCTCGAACGCCGCGCAGGCGACTTCCGAGACCGACGGCGCGATCGACATCACGACGCGCGCGGCCGGCGACAAGGAGGTCGCCGTGGAGATCGCGGACAACGGCCAGGGCATCGCCCCGGAGCACATGAAGCGGCTCTTCGAGCCCTTCTTCACCACCAAGGCACCCGGCAAGGGCACCGGGCTCGGCCTCGCGATCAGCTACAAGATCGTGCAGAACCACGGCGGCCGGCTCGAGGCGCAGTCCGAGCCCGGCAAGGGCACGCGCTTCACCATGATCCTTCCCGTCGGGGCATGAGCGCGCCGGCGCGCATCGGCAAGTACGAGATCTCGGGCGAGCTGGGCCGCGGCGGCATGTCGGTCGTCTACCGCGGCATGGACCCGGTCATTCACCGCCCGGTGGCGATCAAGCTGGTGCGCAAGCGCGACCTCGATCCGGCGCACGCCGCGGCGATCCTCGAGCGCTTCAAGCGCGAGGCGCGCGCCGCCGGCAGCCTCCACCACCCGAACATCGTCGCGATCTACGAGTACGGCGAGGACGAGGAGAGCGCCTGGCTCGTCATGGAGCTCGTTCCCGGCAAGTCGCTGCGCGATCACCTCGTCTCGGGCTACCGGCCGGACCTGACCTCGCTGCCCGAGGTGCTCGGGCAGATGCTCGAGGCGCTCGACTTCTCGCATTCGCGCGGCGTCATCCACCGCGACATGAAGGCCGACAACGTGCTCATCAGCGAGATGGGCGTCGCCAAGATCAGCGATTTCGGCATCGCGCGCATCGAGCGCTCGCACCTCACGCACGCCGACGAGGTGATCGGCACCCCGTACTACATGGCGCCGGAGCTCTTCGACGGCAAGCCGGCCGATGAGCGGAGCGACATCTACTCCGCCGCGGTGATCGTCTACGAGGTGCTCTGCGGGCGCCGGCCCTTCGAGGGCTCGGGCGGCGCGTTCCTGAAGCAGGTGCTGCACGACGCGCCGCCCATGCCGAGCACGCTGAATGCGCGGCTGCCGATCGCCATCGACACGGTGCTCTTCAAGGCGCTCTCCAAGGATCCGGCGCACCGCTACCCGAGCGCGCGCGGTTTCCTCGAGGCGCTGAGGCAGGCCTTCCGCCCCGCGCCGAAGATCGCCGGCGTGGGCGCCCTGCGGCGCGCCATCAAGGCGGAGCCGGCGCCCGCGCCCGCTCCCGCGGCGGCGCCTGCGCCCGCGGCGGGAGTGAAAAGGCCGTCGATCCTCTTCGTCGACGACGAGGAGCGCGTGCTCAACGCGCTGAGCGCGCTCTTCCGCAACGAGTACGAGACCGAGACCGCGACCCGCGGCGCCCAGGCGCTCGAGCGGCTGAAGGCGCGCCGCTTCCATGTCATCGTGAGCGACCAGCGCATGCCCGAGATGACGGGCGTCGAGCTTCTCAGGCAGGCGAGGGCGCTCGCGCCCGCCACGGTGCGCCTGCTGCTGACCGGCTATTCCGACCTGGCGGCGATGGTCGGGTCGGTGAACGAGAGCGAGGTGTTCCGCTTCGTCAGCAAGCCCTGGCAGCAGGAGGATCTCAAGGCGACGCTCGCCGAGGCGGCGTCGGTCGCGCTCGCGCTCGAGGCGGCCGCGGCGCGCGGCAGCGCCGCGGTGCGCAGCGACGCGGCGGCATTGATCATCGGCGACCCGGCGATCGCGCGCGCCGCGCGGGAACTCGCGCGCGGGGCGTTCCCCGTCGTCGAGGCGAAGGACGGCGACGAGGCGCTGACGGTGCTCGCGCACCGCGAGGTGGCCGCGCTCCTCTGCGACGTCGATCTGCGCTCGGAGGACCCGGCGGCGCTGCTCCGCGTGCTGAAGAAGGCCTCGCCCCAGACGCAGCTCCTGGTGACCTCCGAGGTGCACGACGCCGAGCTCATCATCCGGCTCATCAACGAGGCGCGCATCTTCCGCTTCCTCAAGAAGCCCATCAACCATTCGCTGCTCGAGAAGGGGCTGATGGCGGCGCTCTCGCGCTACGCGGAGATGCACGCCACGCCGGCCCTCGCGCGCACCGAGTCGGCGCAGGCCGGCAAGGAAAGCGTTGCTTCGCGCACGCTGCTCGAGCGCGCGCGCGCCCTGGGCGGGCGCTTCGCCTCGGCCTTCAGGAAGTAGCGGCCAGGGCTTCTTTCGCCGGCGGCGCTTCGGCCTCCCCCGCGGCGCTGCGCAGGCGGGCGGCGTCGAGGATCTTCACGTCGCGCCGCTCCACCCGGATGACGCCTTCGGCGGCGAGCTGGTGCAACAGGCGCGAGAGCGTCTCCTTTTTCACGCCGAGGCGCGCCGCGACCAGCGTCTTGCTGACCGGCAGGCGCACCGCGCCCGGTGTCGGGGAGGACGCGCCGAGGGATTGCAGGTAGCGCGCGAGGCGCTGCGAGCCGCGCTGCAGCGTGGCGGCTTCCACCTCGTCCATCATCTCGAGCGCGCGCCCGCCGAGCACCAGCATCATGCGGCGCGCGAAGCGCGGCTCGGTCTCCAGCAGCTTCCAGAGCACGCTGCTCGGGACCATCACGAGCTTGCAGTCGGCCAGCGCGCTCGCCTCGTAGCGCGAGCGCTCGCCGAGGAGCGCGGTCGCCTCGCCGAAGCCCTGTCCCGAGGAGACCAGGCGCAGCACGCGCTCGTCGCCGTCCTGCCCGCGCAGCGCGAGCTTCACGATGCCGTAGGCGACGACGAAAATGCCGGGCAGGCGCGATCCGCGCCGCGCCAGCACTTCGCCGCGGCGGCCGGACATGACGCAGCACTGCTTCGCCGCCGCGGCGGTGCGCTGCGCGCCGAGCTCGCGGAAGAGCGCAAGTTGCTCGAGCGCACCCTCGATCAGCCGCTGGTCGGGCAGCGAGCGCATGCGGCGCAAGGTCGCGGCGGAGCTTTGCATCCGCGCATGCTCCGCCGTGCCGGGCAAGGCGTCTTGATCCATGTCAACTGGCCCGTGCGCGCTCGGCGAGGCGCGCCGGGTCGAGTACCCGGACGTCGCCGGCGGACACCTCGATCAGCCGCTCGGATGCGAGCTGCTTGAGCAGGCGGGAGAGCGTTTCCTTTTTCATGCCCAGGCGGCTCGCCAGCAGCGTCTTGCTCACCGGCAGGCTCACCGTGTACGCGTCGGGCGCATCCGCGTTTCCGAGCGATTTCAGATAGGAAGCGAGGCGCTGCGCCGCGCGCATGGTCGTCGCGGCCTCGAGTTCGGCGAGCAGCTCGTGGTTGCGCTCCGCCAGGCCGACGGCCATCCGGCGCGAAAAGCGCGCGTCGCTGTCCATCAACTCGAGAATCGCCGCCGACGGGATCACGGCGAGCTTGCATGCGGTAAGCGCGACCGCGTCGTAGGGGCAGGGCTTGCCAAGAAGCGCGGTCGCCTCGCCGAAGGTCTGCGTGGCGGTGAGCAGGCGCACGGTGCGCTCTTCGCCGTGCGCGCGACGCAGGACGAGCTTCACGCTTCCATAGGCCACCAGCATCACCCCCGGCAGGCGTGCGCCGCGCTGCGCCAGCGTCCCGGCGCGCGCCTCGCCCACGATCCAGCTGCGCCGTGCCAGCGCCGTGGTCTGCGCGGGCGACAGGCTCCAGCGGCGCCCGAGGTGCTGCAGCACTCCGTCCAGCAGGGCCTGGTCCCGGAGTCGCGATTTGGCGGCGGCGTTCATGGCGTTGTTGCTTTGCAGCGTTGCACAAACGCCGCGCCGCTTATTGACCTGCATCAACGGCTCCATGCGTTCCGGAACGCCGTTTGATCTGCGTCAACAGGCCGTCGTGAATCCTCGGGCGCAATGGCGCTGACCTCCGCATGATGCGATGAGGGGTTCTTGGGGAGAAAAGAATGAAATCGATCGTCGCCGCCGTTTTCGCCGCAGCGCTCGCCTCGCCGCTCGCCGCGCAGGCGCAGGACGCCGCTGCCGCCGAAGCGCTGATGAAGAAGAGCGGCTGCTTCAAGTGCCATTCCGTCACCGCGAAGAAGGACGGGCCGTCCTACAAGTCGGTCGCCGAAAAGTACAAGGGCAAGCCGGACGCCGAGGCGACGCTGGTCAAGCACATCACCACCGGGCCGACGGTCAAGATCGACGGCAAGGAAGAGCGCCACGAGATCATCAAGTCGAAGGACGACAAGGAGATCAAGAACGTCGTCCAGTACATCCTGAGCCGCTGACATGGCGCTCGCCTGGTGGCGCGGATTGCAGGAACGGTGCAAGACCTGCTCCAGGGTCACGCTCGGCGCGGGCGTGCTGCTTGCCACACTGGTCATCGCGTTCGTCATGCTGACCGCCGGCGCCTACGGCCTGGCGTGGACCAACACCGAGCAGTTCTGCACCGGTTGCCACGAGATGCGCGACAACGTCTACGCCGAGTTCAAGGGGACGATCCACGACGTCAACCGCTCCGGCGTGCGCGCGATCTGCTCCAACTGCCATGTGCCGCACGAGCCCTGGCCGCTCATCAAGCGGAAGATGCGCGCGAGCCTCGAGCTGCTCGGCCACTTCCGCGGCGTGATCGACACCAAGGAGAAGTTCCAGGCGCGCCGCTACGAGCTCGCGACGCGCGTGTGGCGCCGCATGAAGGAGACCGACTCGCTCGAGTGCCGCAACTGCCACCACTCCGACGCCTTCGATCCGGAGAAGCAGAGCGAGCGCGCCAAGGCGCGCCACGAACTGATGAAGACGCAGGGCAAGACCTGCATCGACTGCCACTTCGGCATCGCGCACCACGAGCCGGAGGGGCCGGGACCGCAGGAGCTCAAGTTCTGACGTAGCGAGGCAAAAGCAGAAGGCTCAAAGGGAGGGCCGATGAAGGGGAAAAGGGACCAGATCGGGGCCATCGCCGCCGCTACAGCGCTGCTCGCGCTGGCGGGCATCTTCTTCAGCAGCGACGCGCCCGCGCAACAAGCGGAGGCGCGCAAGGACCTCGTGCTGAACGGCGACGCGAAATGCACGCGCTGCCACGATGCCGAGGACAATCCGCAAATCCTCGAGATCGGCAAGACCAAGCACGGCGTGCGAGGGGACTCGCGCACGCCGACATGCACCAGCTGCCACGGCGAGAGCGACCGGCACGTCAATAAGCCGGCCAACGCGACCGAGCGTCCCAGTCCCGATCGCACGTTCACCAAGCGCTCCACGACACCGGTCCCCGAGCGGAACGAAGCCTGCATCAGCTGCCACAAGGGCACCGCGCGCACGCATTGGGAGGGCAGCGCTCACCAGGTGAACGACGTGGCTTGCAGCGATTGCCACCAGGTGCACGCTGCCCATGACCGGGTGCGCGAGAAGAAGACGCAGCCCGAGGTGTGCTTCGCCTGCCACAGGGAGCAGCGCGCCGACACGCTGAAGATCTCCCACCACCCGATCCGCGAGGGCAAGGTGGCGTGCTCCGATTGCCACAACCCGCACGGCTCGCCCGGCCCGAGCATGGTGAAGAAGAACACCATCAACGAGACCTGCTGGACCTGCCACGCGGACAAGCGCGGCCCGTATCTGTGGGAGCACCAGCCGGCCGTCGAGAGCTGCACGAACTGCCACACGCCGCACGGCGCCAACCTGCCGCCGCTCCTGACGTCGCGCGCGCCCTGGCTCTGCCAGCAGTGCCACGACGGCCAGCACTCGAGCGAGAACCCGATCGGACCAGGTGCGGCAAGCAACCAGTTCACCTTGAAGCCGGGCACCGCGCCGAGCAACCAGATTGCCGGCCGCGCCTGCCTCAATTGCCACAGCCAGGTCCACGGTTCGAACAGCCCCAACGGGGGCTTCCTCCAGCGCTGATCCACGGAGAGAACAGCGATGAAAACGCATAGAGGGAGAATTGAAGCAAGCGCACTTGCGCTCGCGATTCAGGGCGCGCTTGCTGCGATGTGGGGCATGCCGGCACAAGCGCAGCAAGCGGTATCGCCCGCAACGGAATCGCAGAACTCCGCGGAATTCGGCGTCCTCGACGTTTCCAAGTCCTCGGCCAAGTTCGGCGAGTACAACGGCCTCGACAAGTCAGGTGCCTACCTGAATGGCGCTTTCGGCATCCGCGGCGGCAACGGGTATGGCGATCCCAACGGCGTGAGGCGCTGGGAGATCCGGGGCGAAGACCTCGGTCTTACCTCGCGCAGCCTCGGCGCCACGATCGGCGACCAGGGGCGCTGGAGCTTCGGCATCAACTTCGACAGCCTGAGGCATGTCACCCAGGACACGTACCAGACGCCCTACACCGGCAACATGGGTGGCAACAGCTTCACGCTGCCGAGCTTCGGCACGGCCGCCAGCACGCGCGCGCTGACTCCGGCGCAGCTGAATCAGTTGCAGACGATGAAGGTCTTCAACGACAGGGACAACACCACCCTGAACGGAAGCCTGGTCCTCAGCCCGCAGTGGAGCGTCAAGGCGGACTTCAACCACCTCGAGCAATCAGGGGCCAAGCTGCTGGGATTCGGATCGGCCAAATTTCCGAGCCTCGGAGCCGCTTCGCCTCAGGGCGAGATCACTTCCATCCTGCCGATGCCGACGAACTACAACACGGACACGGCGAACGTCGCGCTCAACTGGCTGGGGGACAAGGGGTACGCCAGCGCGTCGTACTACGGCTCGTTCTTCCGCGACAAATATAACGGCGTGACGTTCCAGACTTTCGGCACCGCTGCCGGTGCTACGGGATCCCTGAACGAGACGATGGGGACGGCGCCGAGCAATGACGTGCACCAGTTCAGTCTGACAGGAGGCTATGCCTTCTCGAAGCGTACGAAGCTTGCGGGCGGCCTCTCGTACTCGCGCAACACCCAGAACACCACCTACGCCTTCGACCCGGCCGCAATGCTCGCCACTTCACCCACCAGCTCCCTGAACGGGCTCGTGGTGAATACGCATGCGGACGTCAAGGTCACCGACCAGACCACGAAGAACCTGGCGCTCTCGGCGGGATTGAAATACGACAACCGCGACAATCGCACGTCGTCGAACATTTATCACTTCTACGCGATCGACGGCGGTAACAACGGCTTTTACCCGAACGCGCCGCGCAGCGTCAAGAAGACGCAGTTCGAATTGGCGGGCGACTATCGCATCGACATGAAGCAGAAGGTGCGCTTCACGTACAACCACGACGACACGAAGCGCGAGTGCAACCAGTACGCGACCGGCGGCGGCAATCCGACGGCGACGAACGTAAGCACCTTCCCGTATACCTCGGGCACCGATTGCGTCACGATCCCCAATACCAAGGAGGATCGGCTTGGCGCCACCTGGAGGCTCAAGGCCGCAGAGGGGCTTAATTTGAACGCCGGATACACGTACGGCAATCGCAAGTCGGACCGAGACCTCAACGCGCGTCCGCCGATGATCGGCTTCGACGGCAACGCCTTCGTCGGCAATTCGAATCCCACAGGAGCCAACCCGCCGCCGGCGCCCGTTCCGGGCATCTCCGGTCTGAATGGCGGCGAGTTCATCGGGTTCAATCCATTTTTTGCCGAGTCACGCAAGGAGAATCTGTTCAAGGCTGGCGCCAACTGGGAACCCACCGATAAGTGGTCCATCGGTTTGAACGGCCGCTACACGGACGACCGCTACAACAGCACGTACGGCATGCAGAAGGGTCATCAGTGGAGCCTGAATCTCGATACGAGCTACGCGTATCGGGAGAACGGCGTCATCACGGCCTTCGTCACGCAGCAGGAACGCACTCGGGATCTGACGAACGAGCAAAGGTCGGCTACCACCGTCATAGGCGTTCAGAACGGCATCAACATGGCGGTGCTCGCGACCAACGCGGTCCTGGGAATCCCTTCCGGCGCCACCTGGACCAACCGCCTGAAGGATACGGACACGACGCTTGGGCTGGGGATGAAGCAGGGCGGCCTGATGGGCGGGCGGGTGGAATTCCTCGGCGACCTGACCTACACGTGGACCAAGACGCAGTACAACACGGTCTTCAACTATTCCGCGCCAACGCTTCTGGGGATCACCTGCGCAGACCCCTCCTTCGATACGTGCGGTGCGCTGCCCGATGTGACGAGCAGGTTGACGCAGCTCAGACTCAGCACCGCCTATGCAGTCAGGAAGGACTCGAAGATCCGCATCGGCTGGACCTATCAAAGGCTGAGCACGAACGATTTCTACTACAACGGCTTGCAGACCAACTTCACGCCGACTTCGGTTCTGCCGACGAACCAGCAGTCGCCGAACTACACCGTGAACATGATCTACGCGACGTTCGTGCACACCTTCTAGCCGCCGCGTAGGAATTGTCTGAATCAAAGGGCCGGGCGACCGGCCCTTTGACTTTCATCAACTCCACGCTCGCCGCCGTTTGCACAATGGCTCGAACGACGGAGGGTTTTACCGATGAAAGACGCGCTGGGCGTACCCCGATACCTGGAGCAGACCTACTGGTGGGCCTACGTCCACCCGAAGGCGGTCAAGCTCTTCGAGCGGCAATGGCTCGTCAACCTCATCCTGTGGGGCAATTTCGCGCGGCTGCGCGACGCCGCGCTGGACGCGCTGGGGCCGCGCATCTCCGGCCGCACGCTGCAGGTGGCCTGCGTCTACGGCGACCTCACTGCGCGGCTGCGCAGGCGGCTCACCACGGCGGGAAGCCTGGACGTGGTGGACGTCCTGAAGGTGCAGCTTGACAACCTCGCGCGCAAGCTGACCGGGGATCCGCGCGTCGGCCTCGTGCAGGGCGACAGCTCCGCGCTCGACATTCCATCCGCCACGTACGACCAAGTGCTGCTTTTCTTCCTGCTGCACGAGCAGCCCCAGGATGTGCGTCAGCGCACGCTGAGCGAAGCGTTCCGCGTGGTGAAGCCCGGCGGCAAGGTGGTGATCGTGGACTATCACCGCCCGAATAAGACCAATCCGCTCTACCTGCCGATGGTCGCGATCCTGAAGACGCTCGAGCCCTTCGCGATGGACCTGTGGCGCCATGAGATCAAGGACTGGCTGCCGCAGAAAGCGGTGGTGGAGAAAAGCACTTCGTTCGGCGGCCTGTACCAGCTGCTTACGGTCACGAAACCACACCAGGTGAAGAAGCCGTAATGCAGGTGATCCAGGCCGACGTGGTCGTCGTCGGCGGCGGCGGCGCAGGGCTGCGCGCCGCGATCGCCGCCGCCGACGTCGACCCGAAGCTCTCCATCGCGCTCGTCTCGAAGGTGGTGCCGATGCGCAGCCACACCGTCGCCGCCGAGGGCGGCGCGGCGGGCGTGACGCGCGCGGACGACAGCCTCGAGCACCACTTCCACGACACGGTCGCCGGCGGCGACTGGCTTTGCGACCAGGACGTCGTGGATTACTTCGTCGCGCATTGCCACGAGGAGCTGGTGCAGCTTGAGCACTGGGGCTGCCCGTGGAGCCGCAAAAGCGACGGCAACGTGAACGTGCGCTTCTTCGGCGGGATGACGGTGCAGCGCACCTGGTTCGCCGCCGACCGCAGCGGCTTTCACATCCTGCACACGCTCTTCCAGACCTCGCTGCGCTACGAGTCCATCCGGCGCTTCGACGAGTATTTCTGCGCCGAGCTGATCGTGGACGAGGGGCGGGTGCGCGGCGTGCTCGCGATCTGCATCGCCACGGGCGAGTTCGTGTTCATCGAGGCGAAGAGCGTCGTGCTCGCAACCGGCGGCGCCGGGCGCGTCTTCCGGCAGAACACCAACGCGGGCACGGTCACGGGGGACGGCATGGGCCTCGCGTACCGCGCCGGCGTGCCGCTGCGCGACATGGAGTTCGTGCAGTGGCACCCGACCTGCCTGCCGGGCACCGGCATCCTCATGACGGAAGCCTGCCGGGGCGAGGGCGCGATCCTCGTCAACAAGGACGGCTATCGCTACCTGCAGGACTACGGCCTCGGCCCGCTCGATCCCTGGCCGCGCGCCAAGGCGATGGAGCTCGGCCCGCGCGACCGCCTGTCGCAGGCGTTCTGGCACGAGCAGCAGAAGGGCCGCACCATCGCCACCGCGCAGGGCCCGGCGGTGCACCTCGACCTGCGCCACCTCGGCGCGAAGAAGATCCGCGAGCGCCTGCCGCTCATCGCCGAGGCGGCGAAGACCTTCGCCGGCGTCGATGCGGTGAAGGAGCCGATCCCGGTCTGCCCGGCGGTGCACTACACCATGGGCGGCATCCTCACCAACGTGCGCTGCGAGACGCCGCTTCCAGGTCTGTACGCGGCGGGCGAGTGCGCGAGCGTCGGCATCCACGGCGCGAACCGCCTCGGCTCGAACTCGCTGGTGGAGATCGTGGTGTTCGGCAAGGTCGCCGGAGAGCAGGCGGCGCGCTTCTCCGCCTCCGGAAAAGGGCCGGACGTCACCGGGAAGGCGCGGGCCGCGAGCGAGCGCTGCCTTGCGATGCTGAACGTGAGCGCAGGCGACAGGCTCGCGACGATCCGCGACGCCATGCGCGACGCGATGGAGTCGGGCGTCGGCATCTACCGCACGGGCGAGACGATGAAAACCGCGTGCGACGCCCTCGCCGGGCTCGCCGCGCGCTGGCGCCACGGCGTGCGCCTCGACGACCGCAGCCGCGCCTTCAACACCGAGTGGCTCGGCGCGATCGAGCTCGGCTTCATGCTGGATGTTGCGCAGGCCATGGCGCATTCGGCCCTCAACCGGCGCGAATCGCGCGGCGCGCACATGCGGCTGGACGGCTTCGGGAAGCGCGACGACGACGGCTACCTCAAGCACACGCTCGCGACGCATGCGGGAGGGCATTCGCCGAAGATCTCGTATCAGCCCGTGACCATCACCCGGTCGAAACCCGAGGCGCGCGTCTACGGCGGCGCCGGAAAGCAGGCGGTGCTGACATGAGCCGCACGATCGCCATCGAGGTGCTGCGCTACGGCCCCGAAACCGACGCGGCGCCGCGCTGGCAGCGCTACGACGTGCCCTTCACCGATGAGATGTCGGTGCTCGAGGGGCTGCAATACATCAAGGACCATCTCGACGGCAGCCTCACCTTCCGCTGGTCTTGCCGCATGGCAATCTGCGGCAGCTGCGGCGCCCTGGTGAACGGCACGCCCAAGCTCTCCTGCGAGACGTTCCTGCGCGACTATTTCCCCGGGCCGCTGCGCATCGAGGCGCTCAGCCACTTCCCCATCGTGCGCGACCTGGCCATCGACCAGGGCGATTTCCTGAAGAAGCTCGAGGCGGTCAAGCCGTACCTCATCAACCCGGACGTCCCGGCCGGGAATACGTTCGTCCAGACGCCCGAAGAGATGGACCGGTACTACCAGTACTCGCAATGCATCAACTGCCTGCTCTGCTATGCGGCCTGCCCGCAATACGGGCTGAACGAGAAGTTCACCGGCCCGGCGGCGCTCGCGCTCCTTCATCGCTACAACGCCGACTCGCGCGACGCCGGCAAGGCGCAGCGAATGGAGGTCGTGAACGCCGAGGACGGCGTCTGGGGCTGCACGCTGGTCGGCTACTGCTCCGAGGTCTGCCCGAAGGGCGTCGACCCGGCGCGCGCCGTGAACCAGAACAAGATCGAGAGCACGAAGGACTACTTCCTGCGGTTCCTGAAGAAATGAAGACCTATCGGCGCCCGATGGCGGGATGGTGGAAGCGCAACCCCTACTACCTCTGGTACATGCTGCGCGAGGCGAGCTGCGTCTTCATCACGGTCTACGCGCTCATCCTGCTCTGGGGCCTGATGCGCCTCACGCAGGGCGAATGGCGCTTCGAGGACTGGCTCGAGAGCCTCGCGACTCCGAAATCGATCGCCTTTCACGCGGCGGCGCTGCCCTTCGTGCTCTACCACGCCTGGACTTGGTTCAAGGTGATGCCGAAGACGCTGCCGTACAGCCGAACGCCGGCCGGCGTCATCGTGGCGAGCGGAATCACGGCGTCCGTGCTGTGCTCGGCGGCACTCTTCGTCGCGGTGTGGTGGTTCGGCCTGTGGAGCCTGCCGTGAAACGCTCGAACAAGCCGGTCTTCTGGGCGCTGTTCGGCGCGGGCGGCATGCTTTCGGCGCTCATCGGGCCGATGCTCGTCTTCATCACCGGCATCGCCGTGCCGCTCGACCTTCTCAGCCGGGAGACGATGCGCTACGAGCGCGTCCTTGCCCTGGCGCAGAACGGCTTCGGCAAGCTCGCCATCGTCGCGGTGATCTCGCTTTTCCTGTTCCACGGCTGCCACCGGATGTACCACTGCCTGCACGACTTCGGCATCCATGTGGGCGCGGGCCTGAAAGCCGCGTTCCACGGCTTCGCCGCCGCGGGAACGCTCGCGGCCGCGTACCTGCTCTTCCTGATCGGCTAGACGTAGCTCTTGTAGCGCGGCTCGAACATCTGCGCGCGCACGTGCGCCTCGATGTCCGCCGGGCGCGGCGCCCCCGCGATGCCGAGCTGCCACGCGCTGCTCGCCACCGCGGTGGCGATGGCAATCGACACCTCGCGGATCTGCGCGAGCGAGGGATACAGGCTGCCCTGCGCGAGGTCCGCCTCGGAGACGCGCGCGGCAAGGGCATGCGCCGCCGCCTCGAACATCTCGTCGGGGACGCGCGAAGCGCGGCTGGCGATCACCCCGAGCCCGACGCCCGGGAACACGTAGGAGTTGTTGCTTTGGCGCGGCACGAAGGTCCGGCTGCCCAGGGTGACGGGCTCGAACGGGCTGCCGCTTGCAAAGAGCGCGCGGCCGCCGCTCCACCGGTACGCCTCCTCGGCGGTGCACTCGGACTTCGACGTCGGGTTGGAAAGCGCGAACACCACGGGGCGCTCGTTGATCCGGGCCATCGCGCCGATCACTTCGGCAGTAAAGAGGCCGCCCACGCCGCTCGCACCGATGAGGACGCTCGGCCGCAAGGCTTCCACGGCCTGCGCGAAGCCGGCGATCGGCGGGTGGTCGTGCGCATAGGGCCTGAGGTGCTCGGGAAGCCCGGGGCGGCCACGCACGACGAGCCCTTCCACGTCGAACAGCGCGATGTTCCGCGCCGGCACGACGCAGGCCACGAGGCCGGCAATGCCGGTGGCGGCTTCGCCGGCGCCGAGGAAAAGGATCTTCTGCTCGGCGAGCTTCTGGTGCGTGATGCGCATGGCGGAGAGCAGGCCGGCAAGCGCGACGGCGGCCGTGCCCTGGATGTCGTCGTTGAAGGTGCAGATCCTGCTGCGGTAGCGCTTGAGCAGCTTGAACGCGTTGTGGTTGGCGAAGTCCTCGAACTGGATGAGCACGCCCGGGAACACGCTTTGGGCCGCGCTGACGAACTCGTCGACGAGCGCGTCGTACTCGCTGCCCGCGAGGCGGCGCTGGCGCAGGCCGATATAGAAGGGGTCGGCGAGCAGCGCCTCGTTGTTCGTGCCCACGTCGAGCATGACGGGAAGGCAGAGCTTCGGGTCGATGCCGGCGCAAGCCGTATAGAGGGAAAGCTTGCCGACCGGGATCCCCATGCCGTTCGCGCCGAGGTCGCCCAGGCCGAGGATGCGCTCGCCGTCCGTGATGACGATGATGGCCGGCCGGTAGGGCCAGTTCCTGAGCACCTGCTCGACGCGTCCACGGTCGTTCGCCCCCACGAACAGCCCTCGCGGCCGCTGAAAGATGTGGCCGTATTTCTGGCAGGCGAGGCCGACGGTCGGGGTGTAGATCAGCGGCTGCATCTCGGAGATGTGGTCGCCGATCAGCCGGAAGAACAGCGATTCGTTGCGGTCATGGAGCGCGTTCAGCTCGATGTACTTCTCGAGCGGCGTGGGCTGGTTGCGGATGTGGCGCAGCGCGCGCTCGGCCTGCTCGTCCTGCGACAGCACGTGCGGCGGCAGCAGGCCGCGCACGCCGAGCGCGTCGCGCTCGGCTTCGGTGAATGCGGTCCCCTTGTTGAGCAGCGGGTCGTGCAGCAGCGCGAGGCCGCGCGGTTCGGCTCCTCCCATTCCAGGCATGGTGCCGTGCCGCAACGGGGGCCGTTTGACCCACGTCAAAGGTCGCGCCCCGGCCGGCGATAAGGTGGGCGGAACGTCAAAAAGGGGACTCCGATGAAACGGTTCGCTCTGTCCGCATTGCTCGCGTTCCTCGCGCTCGGCGCCGCCAGCACCTTCGCGCAGCAACCCGTCGTGATCAAGTTCAGCCACGTCGTGGCCGAGAACACCCCGAAGGGGAAGGGCGCGCTCAAGTTCAAGGAGCTCGCCGAGCAGCGCACCAAAGGCCGCGTCAAGGTGGACGTGTACCCGAACAGCCAGCTCTTCAAGGATGGCGAGGAGATGCAGATGCTCGCGCTCGGCAACGTGCAGATGCTGGCGCCTTCGGTGTCCAAGTTCGGGCCCCTCGGCGTGCGCGAATTCGAGGTCTTCGACCTGCCGTACATCTTCGACAACTACGACGAGCTGCATACCGTGACGGGCGGGCCGATCGGGCAGTCACTGTTCAAGAAGCTCGAGTCGAAGGGCATCGTCGGCCTGGCCTACTGGGACAACGGCTTCAAGGAGATGAGCGCCAACAAGCCGCTGCGCACGCCGGCGGACTTCCGCGGGCTGAAAATGCGCATCCAGTCCTCCAAGGTGCTCGATGGCCAGATGCGCGCGCTCGGCGCGACGCCGCAGGTGATGGCCTTCTCCGAGGTCTACCAGGCGCTGCAGACCGGCGTGGTGGACGGGACCGAGAACCCGCCGTCCAACCTGTACACGCAGAAGATGAACGAGGTGCAGAAGTACGTGACGCTTTCCGACCACGGCGTGATCGAGTACGCGGTCATCGTCAACAAGAAGTTCTGGGATGGGCTGCCCGCCGACCTGCGCGGCGCGCTGCAAGGCGCGATGAAGGACGCGACCGCCTACGCGAACGACATCGCCAAGAAGGAGAACGAGGACGCGCTCGCCGCGGTCAAGGCGAGCGGCAAGACGCAGATCATCGCGCTTACCGCGGACGAGAAGAAGGCCTGGAAGAAAGCGCTCATCAAGGTGCACCGCGACAGCGAGGCGACCATCGGCAAGGCGCTGATCCAGGAGATCTACAAGGAAACGAAGTTCGACCCCGGCTCCCTGTAGGACGGCGGGCGGACGGGCGCGGTGCGCTTCCTGGACCAATTCGAGGAGTGGGTGATCGCCGCGCTCATGGGGGCGGCGACGCTGCTCATCTTCGTCGCGGTGGTGCACCGCTACGCCTCGGGCATCCCCTGGCCTGCGTTCCAGGACTGGCTGCTGACCGTCAATCTGAGCTGGGCGCAGGAGCTGTGCATCTACATGTTCATCTGGATGGCGAAGTTCGGCGCCGCCTACGGCGTGCGCACCGGCATCCACGTCGGCGTCGACGTGCTGGTGGAGCGTCTGCCGGAGCGCATCGCGAGGAAGACGACGCTCTTCGGGCTGCTCTGCGGCGCGCTCTTCACCGGCGTCGTCGGCACCTTCGGCGCGAAGTTCGTGTGGGAGATGGCGCATACCGAGCAGGTGTCGCCGGACCTCGGCATGCCGATGTGGATCGTGTTCCTCGCGATCCCGTCGGGCTCCTACCTGATGTGCCTGCGTTTCCTGCAGGTCGCCTGGAGCTTCCTCCACACCGGCAAGCTGCCGCACTACGACCAGGCCCGCGTCGAGGGCATTGAGCCCGGGCCGCAGGCCGCGCCGCTGCCCCGCGGGAGCGCCTGATGGACTCCGCGGTCCTCTTCGGCCTGCTTGTCGCGCTGATGCTGACCGGCATGCCGATCTCGATCGCGCTCGGCCTGACGGTGCTGACGTTCATCTTCACGATGACCCACGTGCCGCTCGAGTCGGTGGCGCTCAAGCTCTTCACCGGCATCGAGCGCTTCGAGATCATGGCGATCCCGTTCTTCATCCTCGCCGGCAACTTCCTCACGCACGGCGGCGTCGCGCGCAAGATGATCGACTTCGCCACCTCGATGGTGGGGCACTGGCACGGCGGCCTCGCGCTCGCCGGCATCCTCGCCTGCGCGATGTTCGCGCTCGTCTGCGGCTCGAGCGTCGCGACCGTGGTCGCGATCGGCTCGATCGTGCTGCCCGAGATGGTGCGCCACGGCTATCCGATGCGCTTCGGCGCCGGCGTGATCACCGTCGCGGGCTCGCTCGGCATCCTCATGCTGCCGTCGATTCCCAAGGTGATCTACGCCATCGCGACCAATACTTCCATCGGCGCGCTGTTCGTCGCCGGCCTCGTCCCCGGGATCATGCTGACCGCGATGCTGGGCGGCGTGACGTGGTACGTCGCGAAGAAGAACGACTATCCGAGGATGGCGCGCTCGAGCTGGGGCCAGCGCTGGAAGGCGTTCCGGGAAAGCGTCTGGGGGCTGATGCTCGTCGTCATCATCATCGGCGGCATCTACTCGGGCATCTTCACGGCGACCGAGGCGGCCGCGATGAGCGCGGTGTACGCCTTCTTCGTCTCCGTGTTCGTCTACAAGGCGCTGCCGCTCAAGGGCGTGCGCAAGGTGCTGCTCAGCTCCGCGAACATGAGCGCGATGCTGCTCTACATCATCACCAACGCCGCGCTCTTCTCCTTCATCCTCACCGACGAGAACATCCCGCACGCGCTCGCAGACTGGATCCTGTCGAAGGACCTCGGCCGCGTCGGCTTCCTCCTCGTCTCCAACCTCGCGCTGCTGATCGCCGGCAACTTCATGGACCCTTCGTCCATCATCCTCATCATGGCGCCGATCCTGCACCCGGCCGCGATGGCGTTCGGCATCAATTCGGTGCACCTCGGCATCCTGATCGACGTGAACATGGAGGTCGGGCTGTGCCACCCGCCGGTAGGCCTGAACCTCTACGTGGCGAGCGGCATCAGCCGCATGGGGATCACCGAGCTCACCATCGCCGTCCTGCCGTGGCTCGTGACGATGCTCGTCTTCCTGGTCATCGTGACCTATTGGCCGGAGCTCTCGCTCTGGCTGCCGCACGCGCTCGGCATGCTGTAGGAGACATTGACATGATCGATCCCATCGCCGCCTGGCACGAGGAGCACGTCTACTTCAACCAGCTGCTCGCGCGCCTCGCGAAGGAGCTGGACCGCTTCCATGACGGCGGCCGGCCGAACTACGAGCTCATGCTGGACATCCTGTCGTACCTGCGCGACTACGCCGACCAGTATCACCACCCGCGCGAGGACGAGGCGTTCGCGCGCCTCGGGCGCAAGTGCACGGATCTCGCGCCGCAGCTCGCCCGCCTGAAGCAGGAGCACCGCGTCATCGCCGGCGCGGGCGAGCGCCTGCGCACGTATCTCGCCGAGGCCCTGGACGACGCCTTCATTCGCCGGAGCGACATCGAGGTGGCCGCGGCGACCTACCTCGTCTACTACGGCAACCACATCGCCAAGGAGGAGGAAGACGTGCTCGCCCTGGCGGCGAAGGAGCTGAGCGCGCAGGACTGGGA
>DASRFM010000014.1:0-35630 GCA_035651575.1 Burkholderiales bacterium
CGCCGCTCTGCAGCGCCAGGGCGAAGGTGCGGGCGAAGCGCGCCAGCGTGGCCTTGAGGATGATCTTCCCCGCGATCGGCAGCTGCAGCTTGTACCGGTCCCACTGGTACCGGCCCGGCCCGGTGCGGATGTACCCACGCACGAGAACCGCGGCCAGCACCGCGCCGCCGAGCAGCAGCGGCCACTCCGCCACCATGAAGTTCGAAAAGCCGATGAGCACGCGCGTCATGAGCGGCAGCTCGGCCTTGAACCCGGCGAAGACGCGCGCGAATGCGGGAATGACGAACAGGTTGATGACGACGAGGGCGCCGGCCATCGCGATGAGCACGAAGCTCGGATAACGCAATGCCGCCTTGATTCGCTCGCGGATCTCCTTCTCGAACTCGAGGTGCTCGTAGAGCCTGAGAAATACCGCCTCCAGGCCTCCCGTGAGCTCGCCGACGCGCACGATGCTGACGTAGAAATAGGAGAACACGTCGGGGTGACGGTGCATCGCCGCCGACAGCTCCCGGCCGGCATCGAGACTGGTTCGCAGATCCTTGATCACCGCGACCAGCGTCGGGTTGATCGCCGACTCCTCGAGGCCCGCGAGCGCGCGCAGGATGGGCACGCCGGCGCGAAGCAGCGTGTGCATCTGGCGGCTGAAGAGCATCAGGTCCAGCAGGCCGACCTTCGGCGCCGTGAGGCGCGCGAGCCAGTCCGAGTCGCCGCTGGAGGCGCTTTCCGTCGTTCGGTCGATCTCTACTGGAGTGATGCCGCTGGTGAAGAGCTGATCCGCTATCGCTGCACTGTCTGCTCCCTCGAGCCGACCTCTCACTAGCTCACCCCGCGAATTTCTCCCGGTATATTGAAAGTGAGGCATTACTCCTCTACGTGGCTCGAGACCCGCATGGCTTCCGCGACGGAGGTCCGGCCTGCGCGCGCCAAGCTGAGCGCGCTGTCGCGAAGCGTCTTGCCCTCGAGTTGGGCGCGCGCCCGCTCCGAGAAAAACGTGGCGTTCTGCTCGTGGATCGCGCGCACGAGGTCGGAGGACATCTCGAGAAGCTCGTAGACACCGATCCGTCCCAGATACCCCGTGCCATTGCAGCGCGTGCAGCCGCGCCCGCGCATGAACCGCTGCTCGCGCCACGACTCCAGCGGGTCGCCCTCGCTCAGCCATCCCATTTCCGTGGCAAGCAGCTCGGTGGGTTGCGAGCAACCGTCGCAGTTCACCCGCATGAGGCGTTGAGCAAGCACTGCCTGGAGCGAGGTCGCCACCATGAAGTGAGGCGCGCCCATGTCGAGCAATCGGAACGGCGTGCTGACCGAATCGCGCGTATGCAGCGTGGAGAGCACGAGGTGGCCGGTCAGCGCGGCGCGCAAGCCGATCTGAACGGTTTCCTCGTCGCGCATTTCGCCGACGAGGATGATGTCCGGGTCCTGGCGCAGCGCGGAGCGCAGCACCCGCGAGAAGGTGAGCTCGATCTTCTCGTTCACCTGCACCTGGTTGATGCCGCGCAGGCGGTATTCCACCGGGTCCTCGACCGTGATCACCTTCTTCTCGACGGAATTGAGCTCGGCGAGCGTCGCGTAGAGGGTCGTCGTCTTGCCGCTCCCGGTCGGACCGCACACGAGCAGCATGCCCGACTCGCGGCTGGCGATCTCGCGATAGCGGGTCAGCATCTCGGCAGGCATGCCAAGCTGGTCCAGGCCGATCAGGCCGGTGCGCTTGTTGAGCAGCCTCATCACGACCGACTCGCCGTACTGCGTCGGCATGGTGGACATGCGCACGTCGATCGGCTGATCGCGCACGATGATGGCGAAGCGTCCGTCCTGGGGCAGCCGCTTCTCCGAGATGTCGAGCGAGGCCATCAGCTTCAGGCGCAGGACCAGCGCCGGGGCGATGCGGATATCGGCCTGCGTCTGCAGCACGAGCACGCCGTCGATGCGAAAGCGGATCTGCGCCTCGTTTTCCTGCGGCTCGATGTGGATGTCGGAAGCGCTCACCTGGACCGCGTCCTCGAACACCGACTGCAGCAGCTTGACCACGGGCGCTTCCTCGGCGCCGAGGTCGGCGCCGAGCCTGCCGAAATCGATGTAGCTGTCGCCGACGTCGCGCTCCAGCTCCTTGGCGAGCCCGGAAATCTCCTCGGTGCGCCGATACAGGCGATCGATCGTCTGCAGGAGCACGCTCTCGCTCACGACGCAGGTCTCGAGCTCGCGCTTCAGCGCGCGCGAGATTTCGTCGTAGGCGAAGAGGTCCGTCGGGTCCGCCATGCCGACGAAATAGTTGGAAGCGCGCTCCTCGAGGACGATGGCGCGGAAACGCCGCGCCAGCGCTTCCGGCAGCCGCCGCGCGACGCTCGGCGAGGCATTGAACTGCTTCAGGTTGACGTACGGCATCCCGAGCTGGCGCGAGAGCGCCTGCGCGATCTGCTCTTCGGTGACGAAACCGAGGTCGATCAGCACGCGGCCGAGCTTGCGGCCGGTCTTCTTCTGCTGATCGAGCGCGTTGCCCAGCTGCTCGCTGCTGATGAGCTTCTGCCCGACGAGCACGTCGCCCAGCCGGATCTTCTGCCGCGCCTTCTCGGGGACGGCCATGTTCCCTCCCTGTGCCGACCGCTACTGTAGCCGAATTACCGCGGCTGACTTTCCTGCACCAGCGCCCGCAGGTCACGTACCGCGGCAGCAATCGGCTCGGACCAGTCCTTGTAGCGCCGCTGTCGGTAAATGGTGACACTCGGATACCAGGGCATGCGCGTTCCGAGACCGTAGGGCCAGATCGTTGCCGGCGGCGAGAGCACCCAGGTGCGCAGGCCCATCGCTCCCGAGAGATGAACCAGCGTGTTGCAGACGCTGATGCGATGGTCGAGCGCCGCGGCGAGTGCCGCATGCTCCTCGAAGTCGTCGATCGCCTCCTGCCAGTGCAGGACTTCGATTCCCGTCGCCTTGCGGAACTGCGCAATCTCGTCCGCCGACTTGGTGTATTGCATGCTGATCCACGTGACCCCCGGCACCTCGAGCAGCGGCCGCAGCACCGCGAGCTCCATGGAGCGCTTGAACCTTCCCGTCGCGATGACCCCGCCCCGCCACGAGATGCCGACCTTGAGCCCCGAACCGGCGCTGCGCAGCCGCTCGCGCCACCGCTGCACGCGGCCCGCGTCCGGCACGAGGTAGGACACGGCCGGCGGAATGGCCGATCCAGCGAGGCGCAGCGCGCTCGGCAGGCTGCCGAGCGCGCACCAGAAGTCACACTGTCCGTTCGGCTGATAGTCGCTCAGCTGATCGCCGCGGCACACCGCTGTGACGGCCAGTTGGGGCATCGAGCGCGCGAAGAGCTCGCGCAGCCGCTCGTCGCACAAGAGGGTGATCGCCGCCGCTCGCCCGGTCAGCGCTGGCAGGCAAGAGGAAAAGAGAATCTGCTCGCCCAGTGCCTGCTCGCAGTGCACGAGCAAGCGTTTTCCTTCGAGTGGAGCGCCGGCCCATTGCCGCACGTTCTGCAATCGCGCGCGGAAGAACTCATGGATTGCCGCCTGCCTCCGGTAGCGCTTGCGCCACTCGTATTCGCGCCATCCCTCCTCATGTCTTCCCGACAACAGCAGGAGGTTGGCGAGCGCCATGTGGGCATCCGGATGCCCCGGGTCCACCATGAGCGCCTGGCGGGCATGCTCGATCGCGTCGTCGATCTGCCCCATGTCCATCTCGAATCCGGCGAGGTGGCAGTAAGAGGCCGCTTCGTCGCTCAACCGGTCCGCCCCCTTCGCGACCATCTCGCGCGCCTCTTCGATTCGGCCGCGCTCCTTCAGCGAATGGGCGAGATTGAGATAGGGCCCTGCGGATGCGGGCTCGAGCCGGATCGCATCGCGGCAGCACGCATCCGCCTCGTCGAACCTTTCCTGCGCAAGAAGGACGTATCCGCGTGCGTTGTTCACGTGAGCCGACAGAGGGTCCAGCTCCCGGGCTCGCTTCGAGAGTTCCTCGGCGCGCTCCATGCGGTCGCGACGCTGCTCGACCAGCGCAAGATGGGCACACGCCTTCGCGTGCCCCCGGTCGCGCTCCAGAGCCGCTTCGAGACTCGCCGCCGCCTCGTCCAGGCGCTCGGAGCCGAACTGAAGCTCGCCCTTGAGCACCCACCATTCGGCGTTTTGCGGATCCTCTGCGATTGCCGCGTCGACGTACCGCAGTCCCTCATCCAGCCGCTTGGTCTTCGCGCATACTTTCGCGAGGAGCGCGAGCGACTGCGCAGAGCCTTCGCCCCGGCCGATCAGGTCGCGGAGCGCGCGCTCGGCCGCCGGCAGACGTTTCGCCTCGAAGTCGGCCTTGGCCTGCGCCAGGGCAGGCGGCTCCGCCGGTGCAGCCCGCGCGGGCTCGGCAGGGACCTTTCCCGCCGGACGAAACGGCCGCGTGACCTTGAGCCACGCCGCGCGCGCGAAATGACGGAGCGCCGGCACGGTATCTCCCTGCGCACGGAGCACGCGCCCGAGATAGCCCTGCGCGAGCTCGTCACCCGGATCCAGGCGCACGGCCTCGCGCAGGCACTCGGTCGCTTCCCTCAGCCAGGACTTGCTTTCATAAGCCACGCCGAGATCGCGGTGCAGCTCGGCATTCGCCCCATCGAGTCGTACGGAACGTCGGTAATGCGTAATGGCGCGATCGAGCTTTCCCAGGTCATGCAGAACCTGTCCGAACAGATGGTTCAACGCGGCGTCGTCGCGGCCCGCGGGACTGCGGGCAGCGTCCGCGAGCAGGCGCTCGGCGCCGTCCAGGTTCCCTTGCGCCACCAGCCCGCGGGCGTTGCTGATCAGCTCTTGCGTCGCGCGCTCGCTCATGAGGTCCGACGCACGTTGTAGATGAGAAGACGGCGCTCGATCCCGGGCAAATCGACGTCCTCGACGCCGTGGAAGCAGCGGTCGGTTTTTGGAAAGATGACAAGCCTGTTCGGCACGAATTCCACCGTCTTCACGCGCTCGAACAGCGCGAATGGATGGTGCGGGCCCCCGCGGCAGCGGAAGGACGCGGTGCGAGGCACGTAGAAGCTCGTCCCGAAACGGCGAAAAGCCGCGTCTTCGGGCAGATAGAAGAGCAGCGAGACCACCCGGTGCTGCGCGTCGGTATGTGGCCCGATCTTGTAGCGGGTGCGGTCGCTCACGAGCAGTGCGTCGCCCGCGGTGCGCTCGAGCGGCGCGCCGAAACCGGCCGTCGCCAAGTCGTCGGCGAATTTCTCCAGCAGGAGCCGCCTCAGGCCCGTGCCGAGCAGCCAGCCTCCCACCTCGCCCACCCAGAAACGGCGGCGCTCTTCGTCCAAGCGGGCGTAGCCGGCGTCGTTCATCAGCACGACCATGCGCGACGCATAAGTACCCTTGCCCACGCGTCCCGACTCGCCAAGCGGCAGCCATGCCTCTTCCGTGGGCCACTCGTCCACAATGGACTCGTAGAACTCGCGCGGGAAGATGCCGTCGATCACGCAGTGCGCGAAAGGCTCGCGCTGCACCGCCGCCTCGGCGATGCGGGCGAAGACGTGGGACTCAACGGCGGAAGACATGCTCCGCCACGCCCTTGAAGGGGCCCGTCTTGCGCGCCGCCGCTGCCACCTGGTCCGCATCCCAGCGAAATCCCATCGTCGCGAGATGCTCCCGGACTTCCCTGTGCTCTGACAGCGCGGGATTGAGCTCCACGATCAGGGAGCGCACGCTCTCGTCCCGCAACGTGCGCTCCATGCCCGCGATGACCTTGTGCTCGAATCCATCGACATCGATCTTGATGTAGCCCGGCACCGGAACGTCGCCGGCAGCGACGAGTTCGTCGAAGCGCACGGCCATCGCCCCCTGTGCGAACGCGGCGGGCCGCGGCTCGAGGCGGAATCCGACCTCGGCCCCCAGGGAATGGCACGATCCTCCGGCCATCGGTTGCGACAGGTACAGGCGCGAAACACCGGAGCGATCCGAGAGGCCGGCGCAGATCGCCGTGACTTTGTCGCCCAACCCGTTCAGCCGTAAATTCTCGTTCAGCAGCGCATAGTTCTGGCTCTCGGGCTCGAAGGCGAAGACGCGGGCCTCGCGAGCAAGCGCGGCAAACACGGTGTAGAGGCCGACATTCGCGCCCACATCCAGGAACACGGACCCTGCCGGCATCGCCCGCAGCCACTCGATCGTCACGGGCTCCTTCGTGTAAAGCGATTCGGCACGCCAGCGCGTCATGTCGTTCGGCGTGCCGAAGAATGCCCTAAGGCCTTCGAGAGAAACCGCCGTCACCGCGCCATGCGCCTGCGGCATGGAGTCGGCGCTGCTGAAGATCTTTTCGGCAATGTTTCCGCCGGCGGAGTAGGCCGCGTGCAATTCCCAGAGCAAGCCGTCATGCTGGCGGGCGCGCTCGGCCACGAGCTCGCGCCACCATTCCGGGGGGCGGACCGTCGCGTGCGCGTTTTCTCCATTGGGCAGGGACTTGCGCGCGGGAAAGCAGGCGACGTTGAGGTAGACAAACCTGCGCGCAAAGGCGAATGCCTCATCGAGGATCCAGGCGAGATCGTCTTCGGGGCAATGCTCCAGCACATCCGTGGAGATGACGCCGTCGAACTTGTCGGCGGGCAAGGCGGCGTAGGGCTCGTACCCCGGGTCGTAGCAGCGCACTTCGTCGACGTCCCAGTATTCGGCGACGCTGTCCGCCACGGCACGGCCATCCACCAGGATCGGATGCGCTCGATACTGCAGCCCCTTGCCCGAGCCATAGTCGAGAATGGTTTTTGCGCCCGTCTTCTGCACCAGCCGGCGAATCGGATCCAAGTGGGCGAAGAGGCTTCGACCCGGGAAGGTGTCGTTTGGAGCAAGCCCGAGCCCGGGCGCGCCCGTGACGTGCATGCTCGCGTATTGCTTCTGCAGCTCGATGTAGCGCGCGCTCGGGTGCGCTCTGCTGTACGCCCTCGGGGAAGTCATGTGGTTTTTGCCGGCTTTCCTCATTATGCCGAAAGCGCTCGCCACCCAGCCGAGCGGCGCAACTGCGGATGTGGCGCCGGATCTCGGGCTGAGGGCATAATCAGGACCGCACCTCAAAGGAGGACGCATGGCGACGCTGCGCGAAGTACTCGTACAGTCGGTTCTGATCGTGCTGCTCCTCGGCAGTCTGGCCGGCATAGGGATCGGCATCGTGCTCGTGCTGCGAGCGCAGGCCGCGCTCGGGCTTTTCGCTCGCCTGAACCACTGGGTGATGAGTCGCGCGGACCTGCGCGCACGCGAGGAATATCCGGTCCGCGAGCACTCGAGCTTGACCGGCTCCCAGCGGCGCATCGCCGGTGCCATATTCGCTTCGGGGGGCGCCTTCGCTGCGGTCGTGCTCGCTTCCATGCCAAAGATTCCGGCGGCCGCCCTGCTGCAGGCGCGCGGCGGGCTCTGGGCGGCGTCGTTCGTGGTGGCCGACGCCGTGCGCTGGCTGCTGGTGCTTGGCTGCATAGGGGCGTTCGGCGCCGGCGTGCTGCTCTTGTTCTTTCCCGCGACATGGGCCGCGCTGGAGCAGCGCGCCAACCGCTGGCACTCGACCAAGCAGTTCTTCGCCCAAAGCGACGTGATGCACCTGCCGCTCGACCGCTGGGTTGAGCGCTCACCGCGCCCCGCAGGTGCGGTAATCATGCTGCTTTCGCTGATTTCCCTGGCTGCCTTCGCTGCCCTGCTCCTGCGCAGGTAGAAAAAAACAGGGGCAGGGCCCTTTCGGGCGCTGCCCCCGGACGCTAATCCGACGCGGAAAGAGGAGGAGGAGGATCCGCGACGGCGCGACGTCGAGTCGCTATTGCGCTGCAGCAAATTCTAAGTCTTAACCGCAACAGCTAGAATACGACTTCATTGTAAAACACTGTTGCATAAATTGCAAAGATGGCCGATGTCCTGACCGAAATGTCCGTATTTTCACGGGTTGTGGCGACCGGGAGCCTTTCGTCGGCCGCCCGCGAGCTGGGACTATCCCCGGCCATGGTGAGCCGGCGCCTGTCCGCGCTGGAGGCGAGGCTCGGCGTGCGGCTGCTGAACCGCACCACGCGCAGCCTGCGCCTGACCGATGAGGGCGCGAATTACTACGACACCTGCTCGCGGCTACTGGCCGAGATCGACGAGGCGGAGGCCGCAGTCTCGGTGGGGCGGATGGAGCCGCGGGGCACGCTCAAGGTCGCCCTGCCCGCTTCGTTCGGCAACCGCCACATCGCGCCGCTCGTGCCGCGCTTTGCCGAGCGCTACCCGAACGTGCAGCTCGCGCTGAGCCTCTCGGACCGCACGGTAAACATCATCGAGGAAGGCTTCGACCTCGCAGTGCGGATCGCGCACCTCGAGGATTCCTCGCTCGCCGCCCGGCGCCTTGCGCCCAACCGGCGGGTCGTCTGTGCAAGCCCGGAATACCTGCGGCGAAATGGCACGCCGCGCGCGCCGCAGGACCTGGCGCGGCATAACTGCATCACCAGCACGGATTTCTCGATGACCTGGGACTACACCGATCCCGGCGGGCAGGCGGGCTCGGTGCGCGTCTCGGGACGCTATGCCTGCGACAACTGGGAGGTGCTGCGGGAATGGGCCCTCGCGGGGCTCGGGGTCGCGCTTAAGTCCACCTGGGACGTGCGCCAGCACCTGGAGGAGGGCTCGCTCGTGCCCCTCTTCCCGGGCTATACCTTCGGCAGCGATGTGGCGATCTACGCGGTGTATCCTCACCGGCGCTATCTGCCCGCAAAGACCCGCGTCTTCATCGAGTTTCTCGCGGAATCCTTCGGCCCGGAGCCGTATTGGGATCGGCCGCGCGCGCGCCCGAAGCCGAGAATCAAAGCGCGCAGTGCTGTCTAAGGGATATCCGTGAACGCGCCCCTGGAGCTCGCCAAGGCCTCCCTCGACGACAAGTACACCGTCGCCGACGGACGCGTGTTCCTCACGGGCACGCAGGCGCTCATCCGGTTGATGATGCTGCAGCGGGTGCGCGACCAGACCGCCGGGCTCAATACCGCAGGCTTCGTCTCCGGATACCGCGGCTCGCCGCTCGGAGGCCTCGACCAGAGCCTGTGGCGCGCGCAGAAGCATCTCGAGGAGCACCACATCAAGTTCCAGCCCGGCGTGAACGAAGACCTCGCCGCGAGCGCGGTCTGGGGCACGCAGCAGGTCGGGATGTTTCCGGGGGCGCGCTACGACGGCGTGTTCGCCATGTGGTACGGCAAGGGTCCGGGCGTCGACCGCTGCGGCGACGTCTTCAAGCACGCCAACGCCGCCGGCACATCGAAGCACGGCGGGGTGCTCGTGCTCGCCGGCGACGATCACGCCGCGAAGTCCTCGACGCTGCCGCACCAGTCCGAGCACATCTTCAAGGCTTGCCTCATCCCGGTGCTCAACCCGGCAAACGTCCAGGATTACCTGGACCTGGGCCTGCACGGCTTCGCGATGAGCCGCTATTCCGGTCTGTGGGTCGCCTTCAAATGCGTCACCGACGTGGTCGAGTCCGGGGCGAGCGTCATCGTGGACCCGCAGCGCGTTGCCTGCCGCCTGCCAACGGATTTCGTCGCGCCGCCCACCGGCCTCAACATCCGCTGGCCCGACGGCTTCCTCGAGCAGGAAGCGCGCATCCTCGACTACAAGGTGTACGCGGCCCTCGCCTATGTCCGCGCGAACGGCCTCGACCGCATCGTCTGGAACGAGCCCTCGTCGGGCCTCAAGGCCCGGCTGGGAATCGTCACGACCGGAAAGTCCTTCGGCGACGTGATGCAGGCGCTCGCCGATCTCGGCATCGACGAGGCCGTCGCCCGCGACATCGGCCTGCGCGTCTACAAGGTGGCGATGTCATGGCCGCTCGAGCCGCAGGGCGCGCGGCGCTTCGCCGACGGCCTCGAGGAGATCCTCGTCGTCGAGGAGAAGCGCCAGGTCATCGAGTACCAGATCAAGGAAGAGCTCTACAACTGGAAGGAAGGCGTGCGCACGCCGCGCGTCGTCGGCAAGTTCGACGACAACGGCGAATGGAGCCGCGCCGAAGGCCAGCCCGCGGGAACCTGGCTGCTGCCCGCGCACTACGAGCACTCGCCCGCGATGGTGGCGAGGGTGATCGCGCAACGGCTTTCCAAGCTGAACATGACGGCGAGCCTGGGGAGCCAGTTCAGGGAA
This sequence comes from Burkholderiales bacterium, assembly GCA_035651575.1. Lineage (GTDB taxonomy): Bacteria > Pseudomonadota > Gammaproteobacteria > Burkholderiales > SG8-39 > SCGC-AG-212-J23. Next base: position 10,089 of record DASRFM010000014.1, read on the forward strand.
CGGCTCGCGTTCCTCGACTTCAAGGAGAAGCTGCTCGCGAAACCGCGCGTCACCGCGATCAGGCAGCCCTACTTCTGCTCCGGCTGCCCGCACAACACGTCGACGCGCGTCCCCGAAGGAAGCCGGGCCACGGCCGGAATCGGCTGCCACTTCATGGCCGTGTGGATGAACCGCAGCACGGCCACCTTCACGCACATGGGCGCAGAGGGCGCGCCCTGGATCGGCCAGGCGCCCTTCACCGACGAGAAGCACATCTTCGCGAATCTCGGCGACGGCACGTATTTCCACTCCGGCCTGCTCGCGATCCGCGCCGCGGTGGCCGCCAAGGTCAACATGACCTACAAGATTCTCTACAACGACGCGGTCGCCATGACGGGCGGCCAGCGCCACGACGGCCCGCTCGATCCGGCGATGATCTCGCGGCAGCTCGCGGCCGAAGGCGTGAAGCCGATCGTCGTCGTCACGGACGAGCCGCAGAAGTATCCGCACGGGATCGCGTGGGCGAACGGCGTGACGGTCCGCCATCGCGACGAGCTCGACGCCGTCCAGCGCGAGCTGCGCGCCACGCCCGGGGTTTCGGCGCTCATCTACGACCAGACCTGCGCCTCGGAGAAGCGCCGGCGGCGCAAGCGCAATGCGTATCCGGATCCCGCCCTGCGCGCGGTCATCAACGAGATGGTGTGCGAAGGCTGCGGCGACTGCAGCTCGAAGTCGAACTGCCTCTCGGTGGAGCCGCTCGAGACCGAGTTCGGCCGCAAGCGCCAGATCAACCAGTCCTCGTGCAACAAGGATTTCTCGTGCGTAAAGGGCTTCTGCCCGAGCTTCGTCACCGTCGAGGGCGGCCGGCTGAGGAAGGGCAAGTCGAGCGCCGCCGCCACCGAAGAGGCCATCGCGCTCGAAGAGCCGCCGACCGCGCCGCTCGACACGCCGTGCGGCATCCTCGTCACCGGAATCGGCGGCACGGGAGTCATCACGATCGGCCAGATCCTCGGCATGGCGGCGCATCTGGAGGGCAAGGGCGTGACGGTCCTCGACATGTCCGGACTCGCGCAGAAATACGGCGCGGTGATGTCGCACGTGCAGATCGCCGCGCGCGCGCAGGACCTGCACGCGACGCGCGTGGACACGGGCGGCGCCCGGCTCGTCATCGGCTGCGACCTCGTCGTTACGGCGAGCACCGAGGCGCTCGCCAAGATGGCGCCCTCCCGCACGCGCGCCATCGTGAATGCGAGCGTCACGCCGACGGCCGAGTTCGTCCGCAACCCGGATTGGAAGCTCCCCGGCTCGGACCTGCAGGGCGACATCGCGCAGGCCTGCGGCCCGGAGAACGCGACCTTCGTCCCCGCCTCCGAGATCGCCACCGCGCTGATGGGAGACGCCATCGCGACCAACATGTTCATGCTCGGCTTCGCCTACCAGCGAGGCTGGGTGCCGCTCTCCGGCGCGGCGCTCGAGCGCGCGATCGAGCTGAACGGCGTCGCGGTCGAGTTCAACAAGAAGGCGCTGCTCTGGGGACGGCGCGCCGCCGCCGATCTCGAGCGCGTCAGGCGGATCGCCAAGCCGGCGGACGTGATCCCGATCGACGAGCACTTTTCCCGCACCCTCGACGAGCTGATCGAGCGCCGGGTGAAGTTCTTGACCGAATACCAGGACGCGGCTTATGCGGAGCGTTACCGCAGGCTGGTCGAGAAAGTCAGGGGCGTGGAGAAGCAAAAGCTCAATTCGTCCAGGCTGACCGAGGCGGTCGCCCGGTACTACGCCAAGCTGCTCGCCTACAAGGACGAGTACGAGGTCGCGCGCCTGCATGCCAGCGGCGAGTTCCGCAAGAAGATCGAGGGCATGTTCGAGGGCGACTACCGGATCGTGTACCACCTCTCGCCGCCGCTCCTCGCACGGATGGATCCGAACACGGGCGAGCCGCGCAAAATGCGCTTCGGCGGCTGGATGCTGGCCATGTTCCGCGTGCTCGCCAGGCTGAAGAGGCTGCGCGGAACGCCGCTCGATCCCTTCGGCCGCACCGAGGAGCGGCGCACCGAGCGCGCGCTCGTGCGGGACTACGAACAGACCGTGGCAGCGCTTCTCGAGGGCCTGAATCCGCAGAATGCGGCCCTCGCGGTCGAGATCGCCTCGCTGCCCGAGGAGATCCGCGGGTTCGGCCACATCAAGCTGAAGAACATCGCCGCCGCGCGCAAGAAGGCAGAAGGCCTGCTGGCGCGGTTTACCGCGCCGGCCGCCCAGCGCGCCGCGGCTTGAAATTTGTCTTTGTTCTTGCGCTCTTCACCGCAACGGCGTTTTCCGAAGAGCTGCGCCTCCCCGACGGAAAAACGGTCGAGTACCGCATGGTGCAGGACCGGCAAGAGAGCGCCCGGGCGGCCGCGCTGTCGATCGTGCGCCATCTCGCTGCCGGCGAGATCGAAGAAGCGGCCCTCGCCTCCAATGCCCCGCGGCGGCGCTACGAGGTGCTGCGCGACTACCGCGCAAGCGTCGGCGAAGATGCCTTCAAGCGCGTCTATGCGCAGTATCTCCTGCCGCAAAACCACGTCGTGGCTGAGCTCGCCGTCGGCCCGCGCCGGGCGATTCTCTGGCGCCTCGGCGACGCGGGCGAGCACATCGCCGCGCAGTACTTCATCCAGATCGACGGCCGCTTCCTGATGGACGACGTGCCGAGCGAAGGGCGCTCGGCGCTGGAGAAGGTGGTGCAGGACTACCGTCGGCGCGACGGGCCGGCTACTTCCCCAGCACGAACGGATTGAAGTTCGTGCGCCGGTCGTAGTAGTCCTCCTGCTCGACACGCTTGAGGAATCCCACGACCTTGTACGTGACCGGCGTCATCACGACTTCCCAGCCGGTCTTCAGCAGGTACTGCGCGAACGCGATCTTCACGATGTCGGCGCTCGCCCAGATCGCGTAGAAGGCGATGAAGTAGAAGAGCGCCGAGTCCACGGCCTCGCCGACGATCGTCGAGCCGATGGTGCGCGTCCAGAGCCAGCGCCCGTCGCTCCACAGCTTCATCTTGGCGAGGACGTAGCTGTTGGAGAAGCTGCCCGCCCAGAACGCGATCATCGAGCCCGCGGCAATGCGCCAGCTGTTGCCGAAGACGCCCTCCAGCTCGCCCTGGTACTTCGCCATGAAGTCGGTCCGCGCCGCGGGCAGGCTGATCACCACCCAGGCCATGAGCGAGGCGAACGCGAGCGCGCCGAATCCCGCCCACACCACGCGGCGGTCGCGTCCATAGCCGTAGACCTCGGTGAGGATGTCGCCGAAGATGTACGAAATCGGAAAGAACAGCACGCCGGCGCCGAACGTGACCTGGCCCAAGAGCGGCAGCGTAACGCTCGCCTGCTTCGCCGCGCCGATGAAGTTCGAGCACAGCAGCACGGCGACGAACGCCGCCATGACGAAGTCGTAATAGCGGTACGAGCGCTGCGGGGTGCTCATGATCGCGGCAGCTTCGGCGAGTGCGCGACGAACTCGGGCTCGAGCTCCACGCGCAGCGCATCGAGCACGCGGCCGACCATCGCGTAAAAGCCCGCGGTGACGCAAAGCTCGACGAGGTCGGGGCTGTCGAAATGCCGCGCGGCTTCCGCATAGACCTCGTCGGCCACGCTTCCGGCCGTCACCGCCTCGGCGAGGCCGAGCGCCGCCTTCTCGCGCGCGTCGAACTGCGCGGAGGCGCGCCAGCCGGCGAGCGCGGCGATCTGCTCTTCCCGCACGCCGCTCTTGCGCGCCATGGCGAGGTGCTGCGCCCATTCGTAGTCCGAGCGCATCATCTGCGCCCCGCGCAGGATCATCAGCTCGCGCAGCGGCCGGGGCGTGCGGCTGTCGTGGCGCAGCGTGCGCGCGAACTCGCTCCAGGCGTCGATGATCCGCGGGTGGTTGGCGAGAGCCCTGTAGAGGTTCGGCGGCGCGCCCCACAAGGCGTCGAGCTTTTTCTTCAGGGCGGGCTCGAAGTCCGCCATCGGAACGCGTTGCATGGCGCGCATAATAGCTTTCCTATGACCGAGCCCGCCGCTCGCGCGGCCGACTTCTGGGACAACCCCCTCCGGACCGACGGCTTCGAGTTCGTCGAATATGCCGCCCCCGACCCGGCCGCTCTCGGCGCGCTATTCGAGCGCCTGGGGTTCCGCGCGGTGGCGCGGCATCGCCACAAGGAGGTCCTGCTCTACAAGCAGGGCGGCGTCAACTTCATCGTCAACGCCGAGCCGCGCTCCTTCGCGCAGAACTTCGCCCGCCGGCACGGGCCGAGCGTGTGCGCCATGGCGTTCCGCGTGAAGGACGCGGCGCAGGCTTACGAGGCGCTGCTCGGGCGCGGCGCCTGGGGCGTGCAGAACGCGGCCGGCCCGGGGGAGCTCAACATCCCGGCGATCAAGGGAATCGGCGACTCGCTCATCTATCTCGTCGACCGCTATCCGGAGAACGACTACGGCCACACCATCTACGACGTGGATTTCAAGCCGCTGCCCGGGTTCGAGGCCTTCTGGCGCGGCGAGGCGCCCGCGCCGGAAGGCGCAGGGCTCGCCTTCGTCGACCATCTCACCCATAACGTTCACCGCGGGCGCATGCAGGAGTGGGCCGAGTTCTACGAGCGCCTGTTCAATTTCCGCGAGATCCGCTACTTCGACATCGAGGGCAAGCTGACCGGCCTGAAATCCAAGGCCATGACGAGCCCGTGCGGCAAGATCCGGATCCCGATCAACGAATCCGCCGACGACCGCTCGCAGGTCCAGGAATATCTCGACCAGTACCACGGCGAGGGCATCCAGCACATCGCGCTGCACGCGCGCGATATCTACGCCACCGTCGACCGCCTGCAGGCGGGCGGCGTGCAGCTCCTCGACGCACCCGACACCTACTATGAGCTCCTCGACCAGCGCCTGCCGGGCCATGGCGAGCCTTTGTCCGAGCTGAAGAAGAGGAAAATCCTCCTCGACGGCTCGCCCGGCGGCGGCCTGCTGCTGCAGATCTTCACCCGGCCGGTGATCGGCCCGATCTTCTTCGAGATCATCCAGAGGAAGGGCGACGAAGGCTTTGGCGAGGGCAATTTCCGCGCGCTCTTCGAATCCATGGAGCTCGACCAGATCCGCCGCGGCACCCTGACGGCATAATTGAAGGATGAACATCGCCCACCAGACCGCCCGCGTACGCTCCGCCGACGTGGAGCTCTTCTATCGCCGTCTCGGCAAGCGCGGCGCGACGCCGCTGCTCATCGTTCACGGCCTGTCCTACTTCTCGTGGGACTGGCTGGAGGTCGCGCAGGCGCTCGGCGCCGAGCGCGAGGTGATCTGCATGGACATGCGCGGCTTCGGCGACTCCGAATGGAGCGCGGCGAAGGATTACGCGGTGCCGACGATGGGCCGGGACGTCATCGCCGTGATGGACCATGCAGGCTTGGACCGCGCCGTCATCGCCGGGCATTCGATGGGCGGGCGCAGCGCGACCTTCGCCGCGGCGAAGTTCCCCGAACGCGCGGCCGGCCTCGTGCTGGTGGACTATTCGCCCGAGAACGCGCCCGCCGGCACCCGGCGCACGGCGCAGACGGTCGCGGGCACGCCCGACGCCTTCGCGAGCATCGAGGAGGCGCTGAAATACTTCGGGAAAGGCAGCCGCGAGCGTTTCGAGGCGTATCTGAAAAAGACGCCGCAGGGCCTCGCGGTGAAGCGCGATCCGCATTTTCGCGACCAGTTCAGGAAGATGCTCGAGAGCGGCGAGCGCCCGAAGCTCGGCGTGGACATGTGGCAGCTCATCGGCGAGGTGCGCTGCCCGATCCTCTCGCTGCGCGGTGCGCGCTCGGACATGTACGCCCCGGAGACGAAGGAAAAGATGCGCGCCGCCAACGCCGGGCTGCGCATCGCCGAGGTCGACGCCGGACACAACATCGCGGGCGAGAACCCGCAGGGCTTCCTGGGCGCGCTGCGCCCGTTCCTCGCCGGACTGGAGAAGAGCCATGAGCACGCGCGGCATTGATCACCTCGCCATCGTCTCCGACGACATGCCGGTCGCGATGGATTTCTACACCCGCGTGATGGGCTTCCGGCTGGTGCATGTGCGCCGCGTCCCCTACGAGCAGGACCGCTGGCAGCCGCCGTACGACAACCTGCGCCACTATTTCTTCGACATGGGCAACGACTCGCTCTTCGCGATCTTCGAGTACCCGAAGGGCCTGCCGCGCCAGGTGCGCGACCACGTCGGCGGCATGCAGCACGTCGCCTTCCATGTGCCGCCCGACCGGTTCGACGCCATGGTCGAGCACGTGAAGAGCTGCGGCCTCAAGGTAATCGGCCCGGTGCCCCTCGGCGGGCGCTTCTGGTCGGCGTACTTCCTCGACCCATTCGGCACGCGCCTCGAGCTCGCCACGGACCGCAGCGGGCGCAAATGGAGCGTGGTCGAGTCGGTGCTGCAGACCGAGGACGAGGCGCGCGCGGAGCTCGAGACGCTCTTTTCCGATGCGGCCGAAGTCGAGAAGTGGCTGCGGCACATGCCGCTGCGCAAGGAAGCCGTCCCGGCTTGAGGCGCCGCGTCCTCGTCACCGGGGGCCTCGGCTACATCGGCTCGCACACCTGCGTCGTGCTCGCCGAGGCGGGCTACGAGCCGGTGATCGTGGACAACCTCGTGAACTCCAAGCGCTCGGTGCTCGATCGCCTGCGCGAGCTCACGCGCAAGGACCTCGCGTTCCACCGCGTGGACCTGCGCGAGCGCCGCGCCCTGGATGCGGTATTTGCTCAGGGCAGGATCCACGCCGTGGTGCACTTCGCCGGCCTGAAGGCGGTCGGCGAATCCGTCGCGAAGCCGGTGCTCTATTACGACAACAACGTCGGCGGCACCGTGGCGCTGCTCGATGCCATGGCCGCGCACAAAGTGGAGCGCATCGTGTTCAGCTCGTCGGCCACCGTCTATGGCGAGCCGGAACGGCTGCCGATCGCCGAGGACCATCCGCTGCGCCCGCAGAGCCCCTACGGCAAGACAAAGCTCGTGATCGAGCACCTGCTCGACGACCGTGCAGCCTCCGATCCGCCTTTCGCGTACGTCGCGCTGCGCTACTTCAACCCGATCGGCGCCCATCCCTCCGGCCGCATCGGCGAGGATCCGCGCGGCGTGCCGAACAACCTCCTCCCCTATGTCGCGCGCGTGGCGATCGGCACGCTGCCGAAGCTGATCGTCTTCGGCGCCGACTACCCGACGAAGGACGGCACCGGAGTGCGCGACTATCTGCACGTCATGGACCTCGCGCAAGGCCATGTCGCGGCGCTGAGCTACCTCGAGCGCGAGCGGCGCTCGCTCGCGGTCAACCTCGGTACCGGCCGCGGCTATTCGGTGCTCGAGGTCGTGCGCGCGTTCGAGCAGGCGTCCCGCTGCAAGGTCCCACTCGAGACGGGCCCTCGCCGGCCGGGCGACACGGCGACGGTGTACGCGGACCCGCGCCTTGCCGCCCGCGCGCTCGGATGGAAGACGAAGCTCGGCCTTGCCGACATGTGCGCCGACGCCTGGCGCTGGCAAGCCTCCAACCCCGATGGATATCCCGAATGATCAGGAATCAGGGACAGACCACGTTTTTTCGCATGTCGAAAAAACGTGGTCTGTCCCTGTTTAGAGGTTGAGCCGGCGGAGCTGCTCGCCGAGCTGGGCGATGCCTTTCACCTGGTAGGCCTCGGCGCCGCAGGCGCGCGCGCCCTCGACGTTCGCCGCGAGGTCGTCGAAGAAGATCACCTCCCGCGGCGCGACGCCGAGCGAGGCGAAGGCGCGCTCGTAGATCTCGCGATCGGGCTTGTAGCAGCCGAGCTGGTGCGAGGAGAGCGCGGCCTCGAAGGGCTCGAAGATGCCGAGCTCCTGCTCCATGCGCGCCCAATGGACGGCGTTCGAGTTGCTGAGGCAAGCACGGCGGTGCCGGCCTTGCAGCCCCGCCAGGAGCTCGCGCGCGCCCGGGTAGAAGCCGTGCGTCCAGCCGCGGAACTGGCGCAGGAACTCTTCGGGCGCGAGGACGCAGTCCCAGGCGGCGACGAATTGCTCGGCGAACTCCTCGGGCCCGAGCTTCCCGGTCTCGAAGCCGCGCAGCACCGGGCAGCTGCGCAGCTCCTTCAGCACCTGCGGCTCGTCGAGCGAGCGGGCGAGGAGCGGGCCGAGGTTGCGGTAGCCGGAGACGTCCACCAGCACGCCGCCGAGGTCGAAGAGCAGCAGGCGCATCGCGCTCCACTATAATCGACCACGTCTACTCGGGAGGAGCCGATGGCGCGTCTACTGATGGTGTTCGTCCTGGCGCTTTGCGTTTCGCGCGGCGCCGGAGCGCAGCAGAAATACGAGATCAAGGTCGCCGAGTTCGTCGGCGCGCAGCACTTCATGACGATCTGGCTCATGAAGTGGGGCGAGAAGCTCGAGAAGCAGTCGGGCGGCCGCCTGGTCTTCAAGCATTTCCCCGGCGCGCAGATGGCGCCCGCCCCCGCGCACTACGATCTCGCGCGCACCGGCCAGGCGGACGTCGCCTGGTTCCTCCACGGCGGCACGCCCGGTCGCTTTCCGCTGGTCGAGCTCATCTCGCTTCCTTACATGGTCGGAAGCGCAGAAATCGGTACCAAGGTCCTGAACGACCGCGAGCTGCGCTCGAAGTACCTCGACGCGGAGCACAAGGGCGTGCATGTGCTGCTGCTCCTCACGCACCAGCCGGGAAACGTGCACACCACCAAGGTGCCGATCCATACCACGAACGACTTCAAGGGCCTGCGCATCCGCTTCGCCGCGCCGACCATCCGCGATTTCGTCGCCGCGCTCGGCGGCACGCCGGTCGGCGTGCCGCCGCCCGACCAGCTCGAGCAGCTGCAGAAAGGCACGCTCGACGGCGTCTTCATCGACTACGGCGGCGCCGGGATCGCGTTCAAGATGGGCGGCACGCTGAAGTATTCCACCGAGATGTATTCCTACGTCTCGTCGTTCGGCGTCGCCATGAACCCGGACACCTACAAGGGCCTGCCGCCCGACCTGCGCAAGATGGTGGACGACTCGGTCGTCGGCGTGGAGAAGGAAGTCGGCGAGGGCTGGGACGCGCTCGACGAGGTCGGCAAGAAGGCGCTCCTCGAGGGCGGCGACCAGCCGATCAAGCTCTCGAGCGCCGAGGACGCGAAGTTCCGCCAGATCGGCGCCGGCGTCACCGAGGCGAAGCTGAAGGAGCTCGAGGGCAAGGGGCTTCCGGCCCGCGCGGTCCACAAGATGATGGTCGCGCTCTCCGAGAAACACGCGAAGACCTCCAAGAACTTCTGGCAGTGAAAGAATCAGGGACAGACGTCCCTGATTTCGCATGAAGCTTGTTGAGAAAATCTTCGGCTATGTGGCGGCGGCGTTCCTCGCCGCCATGATGCTGCTGACGGTGGCGGACGTCGCGCTGCGCTCGCTCTTCAAGACGCCGATCCACGGCACCTTCGAGCTGATCGAGCTCGGCCTCGCGTGCGCGGTGTTCCTCGCGATGCCGGCGGTGTTCCTGCGCGACGAGAACCTGATCGTGGACGCGATCGACTACATGGTGGGCAGGCGCGTCGTGCGCGTCCTCGACCTCGTCGCCGCCTGCCTCTCCGCGGCGCTGCTCGGCGTGACGCTCTGCGAGATGGTGCCGCTCGCGCGCGACATGGTCCAGCTCGGCGACGTCACCGCCGACCTCTCCATTCCCAAGATCTACTACTGGATCCCCGTACTCCTCGGCATCGCCGGCTCGGCCGTCGCCACGGTCGTGTACATCGCCCGCTGGCGGAGCAAGGCCTGAGCAACCTCGCGATCGGTTTCTGGGGCGTGATCGCGCTTCTCGTGATCCTGTGGCTGCGCGTGCCGATCGCCGTCGCGCTCGCCATCGTGGGCGTCGCCGGCTACGCGGCCATCGACGGCTGGCGCAAGGCGCTCACCGTGCTCGCCTCGGTGCCCTTCGAGCTGGCGAGCGCCTATTCGCTCTCGGTCGTGCCGCTCTTCATCCTCATGGGGGCGGTCGCCTCGCGCGGCAGGATGGCCAAGGAAACCTTCGACGCCTGCAACGGCCTCTTTTCGGGAGTCCGAGGCGCCCTCGCGAACGCCACCATCGGCGCGTGCGCGCTCTTCGGCGCGATCTGCGGCTCCTCGATCGCCACCGCGGCGACCTTTTCCCGGGTCGCCATCCCGGAGATGCGCCGCCACGGCTACGAGGCGTCCTTCTCCGCCGGAGCCGTCGCCTCCGCCGGAACGCTCGCGGTGCTCATCCCGCCCTCGGTGCTCACCGCGATCTACGCGCTCGCCGCGGAGCAGTCGCTCGCCCGGCTCTATGCGGCGTGCTTCGTTCCGGGTGTCGTGCTCGCCGGCCTCTACGTGCTTGCGGTGTGGACGGTCGCATGGCTGCGGCCCGCGTGGGTGCCGCGCGTTCCGGGTATGAGCCTCCTCCAGCGCCTGCGCGCCTCGCTCGGGATCTGGAAGCTCGGCGTGCTCTTCTTCTTCGCCCTCTTCGGCATCTATCTCGGCTGGTTTTCCCCGACCGAGGCGGCCGCGCTCGCCGCGTTCGTCGCGATCCTCATCGCCTTCTTCACCCGGGCGATGGGCTGGCGCGCGCTCGTGGACGCGCTGCTCGAGTCGGTGCACACGACGGCGGCCGTATTCTTCATCGTCATCGGCGCCTTCATCTTCTCGCGCTTCATCGTGCTCACGGAGTTTCCCTCCGAGCTCGCGCGCTGGGTCGCGCACGCGAAGCTCTCGCCGCTCATGATCCTGCTCGCCGTGATGGCGCTCTACCTCGTGCTCGGCACCTTCCTCGACGAGGTGAGCATGATCCTCATCACGGTGCCGGTCGCCCTGCCCCTCGTGACGAGCATCGGCTACGACGGCATCTGGCTCGGCGTGTTCGTGACCATCATGTGCACCATCGGCCTCATCTCGCCGCCCACCGGGATGACGGTGTTCGCCATCCAGGCGCAGCATCCCGACATCCCCGTCGCGCGCGTCTACCTCGGCACGCTCCCTTTCCTCGTCGCCGACCTCGTCCTCGTCGCGCTCCTCATCGCGTTTCCGGCGATGGCGCTCTGGCTCCCGGGGGTACTCAAGATCTAGCAGCAACCGGCGAGAAACGGACCGTCCATTTGAGCTAGGTCAACAAGTCGACCCGGGCAGCGGATAGCGTAGGCCCATCTTCGCATTGGAGACGGGGATGGGAACGAACAGCGTGACGGCGAACGGCGCACCGCCCGCAGAGGGGGTGCGTCTACCGAGCTTCAATTGGCGCCACTTTGCGCCGCTTGCGGTGTGGCTCGTGCTCTTCCTGGTGCCGGTGCCCGAAGGGCTAAAGCCCAATCAATGGCACTACTTCGCGATCTTCGCCGCCGTGATCTCCGGCCTGGTGCTGGAGTCCATGCCGGTCGGGGCGGTGGGCCTCATCGGCCTGACGATCGCCGCGCTTTCGGGAACCATACAGGCCGATCCCAACAAGGCGCTCGCCTGGGCGCTGAGCGGCTTCTCCGACGGCACGGTGTGGCTGATCGTCGGCGCCTACGTGTTCTCCATCGGCTATCGCAATAGCGGACTGGGCAAGCGCATCGCGCTGCTGCTGGTGAAATGGCTCGGGCGACGCACGCTCGGCCTGGGCTACGCGGTCGCCTTCGCCGACTTGCTGCTCGCGCCGGCGACGCCCTCGAACACCGCGCGCAGCGGCGGCACGATCTTCCCGATCATCAGCAACATCCCCAGGATCTACGGCTCGGAGCCAGGTCCCACCGCGCGCAAGATCGGCACCTACGTGATGTGGACGGCGTTCGCGGCCACCGCGGTCACGAGCTCGCTTTTCCTCACCGGCCTTGCGCCCAACGTCGCCGCGCTCGCCATCGCGAAAAAGACGGTCGGCGTCGACGTGAACTGGGCGCAGTGGTTCATCGGCTTTGCGCCGCTCGGCATCCTGCTCATCCTGCTCGTGCCGTTCATGAGCTACCTCGTCTGCCGCCCGGAGATCAAGAGCAGCCCGGAAATCTCCAGCTGGGCGGCGGGCGAGCTCCATGCGATGGGCCCGATGTCGCGCAAGGAATGGATCATGACGGGCCTCGTCCTGCTCGCCATGTTCCTGTGGATCACCGGTTCGAACGCCACGATCAGCCTGCCGCTGCTCGGGTCGAACTTCATCAATCCGACGATGGTGGTCTTCGTGGTGATCTCGCTGCTCCTCCTCACCGGCGTCGTCAGGTTCGACGACATCACGGCCGAAAAGGGCGCGTGGGAAGTGTTCTTCTACTTCACGTCGCTCCTCACGCTCGCCGCGGGCCTCAACGAGATCGGCTTCATCAAGTGGGTGGCCACCGGCTTCGGCAAGCATCTCACCTCGGTCTCGCCGACCGTCGCGCTGATCCTCCTCGTGTCGCTCTTTTTCTGGATCCATTACTTCTTCTCCAGCCTCACCGCCCATACCGCGGCCGTGCTGCCGGTCGTCCTCGCGGTGGGCGGGGGAATCGCCGGGATCCCGATGCCGACGCTGACGCTCCTCTGCGTGTATTCGCTCGGCCTCATGGGCGTGATCTCGCCCTATGCGACCGGGCCTGCGCCCATCTACTTCGGCAGCGGCTACATCGACAAGCGGGACTTCTGGGTGTTCGGCCTCATCTTCGGCGTGGTCTACTTCGCCGGCCTCATCCTCATCGTCCTGCCCTGGCTCAAGCTGATGTAGATCGCGCAGGCCGCCCAATAGGGGGGCGCCGGCTCTTTCGGAAGGCTCGGGCGAGCGCCCTTGTATACTCCGTGATCCGCGAACGAACGTTGCCGCGTCGCCCTGGAGAACGGAATGAAGAAGGTCGCGCTCATAACCGGCATCACCGGCCAGGACGGCGCATACCTCACCGAGTTCCTCCTCGGCAAGGGCTACGACGTCCACGGCGTGAAGCGCCGCACCTCGCTCATCAACACCGAGCGCATCGACCACCTGTACCAGGATCCGCACGAGAAGCGCCGGCGCTTCTTCCTGCACTACGGCGACATGACGGACTCCTCGAGCCTCGTGCGCGTGATCGAGCAGTCGCAGCCCGACGAGATCTACAACCTCGCCGCCCAGAGCCACGTCGCGGTGTCGTTCGAGGAGCCCGAGTACACCGCGAACTCCGATGCGCTGGGCACGCTGCGCCTCCTCGAAGCAATGCGCATTCTCGGTCTGGAGAAGAAGACGCGCTTCTACCAGGCTTCCACCTCCGAAATGTTCGGCAAGGTGGTCGAGACGCCGCAGAAGGAAACGACGCCGTTCTATCCGCGCTCGCCCTACGGCGTCGCGAAGCTGTACGGCTACTGGATCACGGTGAACTACCGCGAGGCATACGGCATGTACGCCTGCAACGGCATCCTCTTCAACCACGAGTCGCCGATCCGCGGCGAGACGTTCGTGACGCGCAAGATCACGCGCGCGCTGGCGCGCATCGCGCTCGGTCTGCAGGACTGCCTGTATCTCGGCAACCTCGACGCGCGCCGCGACTGGGGCCATGCCCGAGACTTCGTGCGCGCGATGTGGATGATCCTGCAGCAGCCGCAGCCCGAGGACTATGTCGTCGCCACCGGCATCCAGCACAGCGTGCGCGAATTCGTCTCCGCCGCAGCGGGCGAGCTCGGCATCGCGCTCGACTGGGAAGGCAAGGGACAGTCGGAGTGCGGACGCGTCGCCAAAGTCGCGGCCGGGAAATGGCCCGCGCTCAAGCGCGGCCAGACGATCGTGCGCATCGACACGCGCTACTTCCGGCCGGCGGAGGTCGATACGCTCCTCGGCGACGCGACCAAGGCGCGCAAGCAGCTCGGCTGGAAGCCGGAAGTCGACTTCCCGCACCTCGTCGCCGAGATGATGCGCGACGACCTGCGCTGGGCGGAGAGGGACGAGCTCGCGCGCAGCCACGGCCACAAGGCGTTCCAGTACCACGAATAAGGATTCGAAAATCTACGTCGCGGGGCACCGCGGCCTCGCGGGTTCGGCGCTCGTACGGCGACTGCACGCCCGGGGCTACCGCAATGTGGTGACGCGCGCCCACGCCGAGCTCGACCTCCTCGACCAGAGCGCGGCGCGCGCCTTCTTCGAGCGCGAGCGCCCCGAAACCGTCTTCCTCGCCGCCGCCAAGGTCGGCGGCATCCTGGCGAACAGCACCTACCCGGCCGAGTTCGTGTTCCAGAACCTCGCCATCGAGGTGAACACCATCGACGCGGCCTACCGCGCGGGCGTGCGCCAGCTCGTCTTCCTCGGTTCCTCGTGCATCTATCCGCGGGAGTGCCCGCAGCCCATCCGCGAGGACTACCTGCTCACTGGGCCGCTCGAGCCGACCAACCGGCCGTACGCCATCGCCAAGATCGCCGGGATCGAGATGTGCTGGTCCTACAACCGCCAGTACGGAACGCGATATCTCTGCGCCATGCCCACGAACCTCTACGGCCCGGGCGACAACTACGACCTCGAGAAAAGCCACGTCCTGCCGGCGCTGATCCGCAAGTTCCACGAGGCGAAGATCGCCGGCGCGAAGACGGTCAGCGTCTGGGGCACGGGCTCGCCCCGGCGCGAATTCCTCTACAGCGACGACATGGCGGAGGGCTGCATCCACCTCCTCGAGCTGCCTGCCGAACGGCTGCAGCGCGAGCTCGGCGCGGAGCGCCCGCCGCTCGTGAACGTGGGCTGCGGCGAGGACCACACGATCGCGCAGATCGCGGCCCTGGTGCGCGAGGTGGTCGGCTGCCCGGCCGAGATCGTCTATGACGGCAGCAAGCCCGACGGCACGCCGCAGAAGCTGCTCGATGTCGGACTGCTCCGCCGCCTGGGATGGGAACGCCGGATCTCGCTGCGCGACGGCCTGCGCCTCGCATATGAGGATTACGTGGCGTCATCCGCGCGATGAAGAGGAAGGCCAAGGCGCTCCTGCGCTACCAGAGCGGATTCGGCAACACGTTCTCGACCGAGGCGGTGCGCGGCGCGCTGCCGCCGCGCAACTCGCCGCAACGCCCGCCCAAGGGCTTGTACGCGGAAGTGCTCTCCGGCACCGCGTTCACCGCGCCGCGCGCGGAGAACCAGAGCACCTGGCTCTATCGCATGCGGCCCTCGGCGATGCACCCGCCGTACCGCCGCGCCGGACAACCGTTGCTGCGCTCGGGTCCGTTCGACGACCTGGAGCCCACGCCCAACCCGCTGCGCTGGGATCCTTTCGCCATCCCCTCGAAGGAGACCGACTTCGTCGACGGCCTGGTGACGATCGCGGGCTCCGGCTCTCCGGCGGCGCAAGCGGGGATCGCGGTGCACGTCTATCGCGCGAACGCCTCCATGCGCGCGCGCTATTTCGCGAACACCGACGGCGAGATGATGCTCGTGCCGCAGCAGGGCACGCTTCGCCTGTGCACCGAGCTGGGCATCCTCGAGGTCGCGCCGGGCGAGATCGCGGTCCTGCCGCGCGGCGTCAAATTCCGCGTCGAGGTGTCCGGGCCAAGCCGCGGCTACGCCTGCGAGAACTACGGGCCGCTCTTCCGGCTTCCCGAGCTCGGCCCCATCGGCTCGCAGGGCCTCGCACAGGCGCGCGACTTCCTCGCTCCGGTCGCGGCGTTCGAGGAGCGCGGCGGCAAATCCGAGCTCCTGACAAAGTTCCAGGGCGGCCTCTGGGTGACCGAGCTCGGCCATTCACCGCTCGACGTAGTGGCCTGGCACGGCGACTACGTGCCCTACAAGTACGATCTCGCGCGCTTCATGGCGATGAACACGGTCAGCTTCGATCACGCCGATCCTTCGATCTTCACCGTGCTCACCTCGCCCTCGGGCCAACCCGGCGTGGCCAACTGCGACTTCGTGATCTTCCCGCCGCGCTGGCTGGTCGCCGAGGACACGTTCCGGCCGCCCTGGTTCCATCGCAACGTCATGAGCGAGCTCATGGGCCTGGTGCGCGGGGTCTACGATGCGAAGGCGGAAGGCTTCGAGCCGGGCGGCATCTCGCTGCACAACTGCATGTCCGCCCACGGCCCGGACGCCGCGACGTTCGAGCGCGCGAGCCGGGCCGAGCTCGCGCCGCACAAGGTCGAGGACACGCTCGCCTTCATGTGGGAATCGCGCCACGTATTCCGCCCGACACGGTTCGCGCTCGCGGCGAAGGAGCTGCAGAAAGGCTACGACGGCGTCTGGAGCGGCTTTCGCAAGACCTTCAAGCCGTGAGGCTCGACGCGACGCACAATCCGGCGCTCAGGAGCTGGGTCGAATCGGCCAACGCGCCGGACTGCGACTTTCCGATCCAGAACCTTCCGTTCGGCATCTTCCGCCGCAAGGGAGCGCGCGAGGCGCCGCGCGGCGGCGTGGCGATCGGCGACCAGATCGTCGACCTCGCCGCGCTCGGGATCCGCACCGGGCCAACGCTGAACGGACTCGCGGCCGCCGGACGGCCCGCATGGAAGAAGCTCCGCAAGACGCTCTCCGCGGCGTTGTCGACGAACGGCGGAAAGAAGAAGCTCGCGCGCCACCTCGTGCCGATGAAGCGCGCCGAGCTGCTGCTGCCGGTCGCGGTGGGCGACTACACCGACTTCTACACCTCGAGCTTCCACGCGACGAACGTCGGCCGCATGTTCCGTCCCGACAATCCGCTGCTGCCGAATTTCAAGTGGATCCCGATCGGCTACCACGGACGCGCCTCTTCAATCGTCGTATCGGGCACGCGCGTCCGCCGTCCCGCCGGACAGCTGAAGTTGCCCGACTGCGAGCACCCCGTCTTCGGGCCGAGCCGCCGCCTCGACTACGAGGCGGAGCTCGGCTTCGTGGTGGGACCCGGGAACGCGCTCGGCAGACCGATCCCCATCGCAAGAGCGCGAGAGCATGTTTTCGGTGTCGTGCTTTTAAACGACTGGTCGGCGCGCGACATCCAGGCGTGGGAGTACCAGCCCCTCGGACCGTTCCTCGGCAAGAGCTTCGCCACGACGGTCTCGCCCTGGATCGTGACGCTCGACGCGCTGGAGCCCTTCCGCGTGCCGGCCTTCGCACGTCCGCAAGGCGATCCGGATCCGCTGCCGTATCTGCGCGAGAAGGAAGCAGACGCGACCTATTCGATCGAGGTGGAGGTGCACCTGCGCACGCGCAGGATGCGCGCGGCGCACCGGCTTTCGCGCGGCAACTACGCCACGTCCTATTGGACGCCGGGACAGCTTGTCGCTCACCACACGTCCAACGGCTGCAACCTCAAGCCCGGCGACCTGCTCGGAAGCGGAACGATCTCGGGTCCGACGCGAGACTCGGTGGGGTCGATGCTCGAACTGACGCTCGCGGGCAAGGAGCCGGCGCAGCTTCCCGGCGGCGAGACGCGCGCCTTCCTCCACGACGGTGACGAGGTGCTGGAGCGGGGGCGCTGTGCGCGCGAGGGCTACGCCACGCTCGGGTTCGGCGCCGCCTCGGGGATCGTCACGGCCTGACCGCGGACTCTTGTGCGGCCTGCCAGCGATGCCAGGCCTCGCTCAGGTGATGTTCGCCGGCATGCTCGTAGCCCCGGCAATGCATGCGCTCGTGCTCGACGATGAAGGGCTGCGGCGGGAAATCGGCGCTGTACCAGATGTCGCAGCGATGCTGCGCGAAGTCGAACTCGGCGCACGCGGCAGGGGATTGGCCGAAGCCGACGTAGCGCACGCAGTGCTCGCGCATCACCTCGTGCGGCACGCGGTGCTCGACCACCTGCAGCGCAGGCCAGCCGGGAACGGGCTTCTCGGCCAGCGTGCTGCACCCTGAGCACAAGATGGCAATGACGAGAGCGCGCCGCACTCGCCAATTATTGGCCCGCGGCGCCCGCGATCCACGCGCTCGGCCCCGGTCCGAACGGCACGGTCTGAGATAATCGCGCGATGTCCAAGAGCGCTCCGCGGCTTCTTTGGGGGGCCGGCGCGGCCGTTTGCGCCCTTCTCCTCGGCTACGGCTACTTCCTGCAGTACGTCGAGGGCTTGCAGCCCTGCCCGCTTTGCCTCATCCAGCGGGGATTCTTCTACGCCGTCATGGCGCTTTTCATCGCCGCGGCGGCCCAGCGACCCGGCCGTGGCGGGTCTATCGCCTATGGGGGCCTGATCGCGCTTCTCGCCGCCGGCGGCCTGGCGACCGCGGCGCGGCAGGTCTGGCTGCAGCACCTGCCGGCGGACAGGGTGCCGCAATGCGGCCCGGACCTGTACTTCATGCTCGAGAACTTCCCGCTCGCGCAGACTCTGAAGAAGCTCATCGCGGGCAGCGGCGAGTGCGCCAAGGTGGACTGGACGTTGCTGGGCTTCTCGATCGCCGAGTGGTCCCTCGCCTGCTTCATCGGGCTCGCGCTGTACGCCGTCTGGATGGGATTTGCCCCAAGAGCGAAAAACCGGTACAAGCCCTCCTGAGAGACCGGGCACAGTGTCCCGGGAGGAAAACGAATGAACGCTGCATGGGTCGTCAATGCCGTCGGCTTGTTTGCCACTACGGCCGGCGTTCTCCTTATCTTCCTGTACCTCTGGAACGCCCCGGCCTTGGCAACGGACAAGCAGCAGCCGACGCCTGAAGCGCTGGCGCGCGCCAAGCACCATCGAAACCTCGTTACCGCCGTCGGGCTGCTAGCGGTTTGGCTGGTGCTGCAAGATCTGGCAGTAATCCTTCTCTAGCGGCCGCGGCAAGCACTTCGCCGACAAGCAGCACGGCCGGCCCGTCTGCGCATTGAGCGGCAAGCCGGTCAAGCTCGGCGAGCCGGCCAGCGAATATTTTCCGAGCGGGGCTCGAGGCGCTTTCCACGACCGCCACCGGCCGGCTGGCGGGCAGCCCGTGCGCCAGGAGCTCAGCCTTTACTCGCGCCGCATCGCGTGCCGCCATATAAAGCACAGCGGTATCGGCCGCCAGCACGGCATCGAGCCACCCGGAGGGCGCGGCGCCTTCGGCGGCGCGAGGCGTCGCGAGCGCCACGCTGCGCGCAAGCCCGCGCTGCGTGAGCGATACGCCGAGCTCGGCCGCGGCGGCGAGCGCCGCCGTCACGCCAGGGATGATTTCGACCGGGACATTGGCTTCGCGAAGCGCCGCGATCTCCTCCTGCGCGCGTCCGAAGAGCGTTGGATCGCCGCCCTTGAGGCGAACTACGACGCGATGCCCGCGCGCCGCGTCCACGAGGCGCTTGTTGATGAAGCGCTGCGCGGTGGAGTGCCTGCCGCAGCGCTTGCCGACCAGGATCTGTTCCGCGCGCTCCGCAAGCGCGAGGGTGTCCGAATGGACGAGCGCATCGTAGAAGACAATGTCCGCGTCGCGCAGGACGCGGGCCGCGCGCAGCGTGAGGAGGTCCGGCGCGCCCGGGCCGGCACCGACCAGGTAAACGGTCCCCTTCATCTTACGAGGCCCGCAGCGACGGTCTGGTTCGTCGCCTCGTCGATGAGGATCATCGAGCCGGTGGCCCGCACCTGGTCGTAAGGATCCACGTAGAGCGGTGCCTGCAGCGCGAGCTTCACGCGCACGATGTCGTTCATGACGATCTCGCCCTCGGCCGGTGCCGCGCGCAGGCTATTCACGTCGAGCCGGCTTTCCACCTGAGTGATGCGCGCCGGCACGCGGCGCGACGCCTGCTGGACGAGATAACGGGCCCCGGGGCGCAGCGCCTCGTGCCCGAGCCAGACCAGCGTGAGCTCGAGGGCGCGCACTTCGCGAGGCGGCGTGCGCGGATCCGCGATCAGCTCTCCCCGCGCGATATCGATGTCGTCGGCGAGGACGAGAGTCACGGAATCTCCGGCCACGGCGATCTCGCGCTCGGCGCCATGGTGGACGATGCGGCGCACGCGCGTGCTGCGGCCGGAGGGCAGCACGATGACTTCTGTTCCCGAGAGCACATGGCCCGACTCGACACGCCCCATGTAGCCGCGCGCCGCATCGGCCTGTGGCCGCGAGACGAGCTGCACCGGGAAGCGCAGCGGCCCAGCGCTCGCCTCCTCGGCGGCCGCGGGCAGGCTCTCCAGCCGCTCGAGCAGCGTCGGCCCGCGATACCAGGCGAGCGCCTCGCCGCGCTCCACGACCATGTCGCCTTTCAGCGCGCAGCCGGGGATGACGTCGAGCGATTGCAGGTCAAGCTGCTCCGCGAAGGCGACGAGCCCTGCGCGCACGGACTCGAAGCGCTCTTCGGCATACGCGGCCTGGTCCATCTTGTTCACGAACGCGATCGCATAGCGAACCCCGAGCAGGCGCGCGAGGAGGAAGTGGCGCCGGGTCTGCGCCAGCAGGCCTTTGCTCACGTCCACGAGAAGGACGAGCACGTCCGCGTTGCTCGCCCCGGTCGCCATGTTGCGTGTGTACTGCTCGTGTCCGGGGGCGTCCACGAGGATGAATTTGCGCGCCGGCGTCGCGAAATAACGGTAGGCGACATCGATGGTGATGCCTTGCTCGCGTTCGGCCTCGAGCCCGTCGGTGAGCAGCGAGAGATCGAGCTCGGCCGCGCCGCGCCGCGCGGAGGCGCGCTCGACGGCGGCGAGCTGGTCAACCTGCACTGCGCGCGCGTCGTAGAGCAGGCGGCCGATGAGCGTGCTCTTGCCGTCATCGACGCTTCCGGCGGTGGTGATGCGAAGCGGCTGCATGTCAGAAATACCCTTCTTTCTTGCGCCGCTCCATCGAGGCCTCGCTCGTCTGATCGTCCATCCGCGTGGCGCCGCGCTCGGTGAGCGGGGCGCTCCTGGTTTCCTCGAGGATCTGCGCGATCGAGAGGGCAGAGGACTCGACCGGACAGGTGCAGCTGATGTCTCCGACCGTGCGGAAGCGCACCAGCGCCTCCTCCACGGCCTCGCCTGCGCGCGCGGGCGTGAGCGCCGTCACGGGCACGAGCAGCCCGCGCCGCCTCACCACCGGGCGCCGGTGGGCGAAATAGAGGGAGGGGACTTCGAGGCGCTCGCGCTCGATGTACTGCCAGACGTCGAGCTCGGTCCAGTTGCTGATCGGGAAGACCCGCGTGTGCTCGCCGGGATGCACGCGCGCGTTGTAGAGGCTCCAGAGCTCGGGACGCTGGTTGCGCGGGTCCCATTGGCCGAATTCGTCGCGGAAGGAGAACACGCGCTCCTTCGCGCGCGCCTTCTCCTCATCGCGGCGCGCGCCGCCGATCGCCGCGTCGAAGCCGAACTCCTGGATCGCCTCGAGGAGCGTCACCGACTGTGCCGCGTTGCGGCTCTGGCTCTCGGAGGTGAGCCTTACGGAACCGCGCCGGATCGAGTCCTCCACCGTGCGCACCACCAGGCGCTCGCCCAGCTCCGCGGCCCGCCGGTCGCGGAAGGCGATCACCTCGGGGAAATTGTGGCCGGTGTCGATGTGGAGCAGGGGAAACGGGAAGCGCGCCGGCCGGAAAGCCTTCTCCGCGAGGCGCAGGAGCACGATCGAGTCCTTGCCGCCGGAGAAGAAGAGCACCGGATTCTGGCACTGGCCTGCGACCTCCCTGAGGATGTAGATGGCCTCGGACTCCAGCCAATCGAGGTGGTCGCGCTGAACCAGCCGGTGGCGAGCCAGGGGAGCGTTCACGCCGGCACCTTGGCGCGTACGAGCCTGCCGTCGGGCGCGACGTGCAGGCCGCATTCCTTGTGCTGCGGCGCTTCCCACCACCAGCGGCCGGCGCGAACCTCCTCACCAGGCAGCACCGGGCGCGTGCAGGGCGCGCAGCCGATGGAACGGTAGCCGTGGTCGTAGAGCGCGTTGTACGGCACGTCGCGCGCCGCGATGTAGTCCCAGACGTCCTGCTCGCTCCACGCGGCGAGCGGATTGAACTTCTCGATGCCGTGGACGGAGTCGAACTCGCGCTCCGGCAGCTCGGCCCGGCCTTCCGCTTGCCCGCGGCGCTGGCCGGTGATCCAGGCGCGCTTGCCGGCGAGCGCGCGAGAGAGCGGCTCCACCTTGCGCAGCGCGCAGCATTCTTGCCTCAGCGCGACGCTGCGGTAGAACCCATTTGCTCCATGTTTCGCCACATACCCCTCCACGTCGCCGGCGCGGGGCCGGAAAACGGAAACCTTGATGCCATAGCGCTGCTCGATAACCGGAATCAGGGCGAGCGTGTCGCCATGAAGGCGCCCGGTGTCGAGCACGAAGACCTCGATCTGCAGCCGCGCGGCGGCGATCGCCTCGGTCAGCACCATGTCCTCGACGGAGAGGCTGCTCGCAAGGGTGGCGGGCGCGTGCTCGGCAGCGATGCGCCCGAGCTGGTCATGCAGCAGCGAGATCACGCGCGCCGGCGAAAGAGCGGTACCGGACGGGCCGCGGAGGCCTGGTAGCCCTCGGTGAAGTCCGCAAAGGCGCCGAGCGCCTCTTCCGGGTCTTCTCCGTCACGCAGCAGGAAGGCGTCGAAGCCGCTCTGCTCCATGTAGTAGAGCAGATCGCGCGCCACCTGCCCGACGGCGCGCAGCTCGCCCTTGTAGCCGTAGCGCTCGCGCAGCAGCCGGGCGATCGAGTAGCCGCGCCCGTCGCCGAACTTGGGGAAATTCACCTCCACGCGCGCGGCGCCCTCGAGCCGCGCCGCGACCGCGGCCGGATCATCGCCCGGCTCGAGCCGGATGACCTCGCCTTCAGGCGAGGGCGGGTTCGGAACGACGCGGCGTCCCCGGATGAGCGTGGCCATAGATCTTTTCCTTGAACGGCTCGACGCCGATGCGATGCACCACGTCGATGAAGCGCTCGCTCTCGCTGTCGCGACTCTCGAGGTAGACCTCGATCAGCCGCTCGACGACGTCGGGGACTTCCGCGCGCGCGAAGGACGGCCCGAGCACTTTGCCGAGCGAAGCGGCGCGCCCGGGGCGAATCTCGCCTTGGTTGCCGCCGATTTCGACCTGGTACCACTCCTCGCCGTTCTTATCGACGCCGAGGATGCCGATGTGGCCGACGTGGTGGTGGCCGCAGGCGTTCATGCATCCGGAGATGTTGAGGTCGAGCTCGCCGATG
The DNA here is from genome assembly GCA_035651575.1 of Burkholderiales bacterium. Lineage (GTDB taxonomy): Bacteria > Pseudomonadota > Gammaproteobacteria > Burkholderiales > SG8-39 > SCGC-AG-212-J23. Next base: position 32,926 of record DASRFM010000014.1, read on the forward strand.
TCGTGCAGGTAATCGAGGTCCTCGAAGCGCTCCTGGATCGCCTGCGCCACCGGGATCGACTTCGCGTTCGCGAGCGAGCAGAAATCGCCGCCCGGGCAGCTGATGATGTTGGTGAGCAGGCCGATGTTGGGCGTCGCGAGGCCGAGCGCGCGCAGCTCGAGCCACAGGCCGTGGAGTTCCGCCTGGCGCACGTCCGCGAGAATCAGGTTCTGCTCGTGCGACACGCGCAGCTCGCCGAACGAATAGTGCTCCGCGAGGTCCGCGATGCGGTCCATCTGGTCCGCCGTGACGTCGCCGGTCGGCACGCCCGTGCTCTTCAGCGAGATCGTGACTGCGGCGTAGCCTGGCTGCTTGTGGGGATGCGTGTTGCGCTTGAGCCAGGCGTTGAAGGGCGTGCGCAGGTCGGGGTACTTCAGATCCTGCAGCGCCTCGTACTGCGGACGGCTGAAGCGCCCGGCGACGCGGCCGACCTCGGCCTCGGTGAGGGTGGCCGGGCCGTCCTTGAGGTGCGCCCACTCGGCCTCGACCTCATCGCGGAACTTCTCGGCGCCGAGATCCTTCACCAGGATCTTGATGCGCGCCTTCCAGATGTTGTCGCGGCGCCCGTAGCGGTTGTAGACGCGCAGGATGGCGTCGAGATACGTGAGCAGGTGGGGCCACGGCAGGAACTCGCGGATCACCTTGCCGAGGATCGGCGTGCGGCCGAGACCGCCTCCGACCAGCACCCGGAAGCCGACCTCCCCCGCGTCGTTCCGCACCGCATGCAGGCCGATGTCATGGATCGCCACGGCGGCGCGATCCGACGCGGCGCCGTTCACCGCGATCTTGAACTTGCGCGGCAGGAAATTGAACTCCGGATGGAACGTGGACCATTGCCGCACCAGCTCGCACCAGACGAAGGAATCGACGATCTCGTCGCGCGCGACGCCGGCGAAGTGATCGGTCGTGACGTTGCGCACGCAGTTGCCCGAGGTCTGGATGGCATGCATCTGCACCGTGGCGAGCTCGGCAAGGATGTCGGGGACCTGCTCCAGGCGCGGCCAGTTGAGCTGCAGGTTCTGGCGGGTGGAAAAATGCCCGTAGCCGCGGTCGTATTTGCGCGCGATGCTCGCGAATTTTCTCAGCTGCCTCGAAGAGAGCAGGCCATAGGGGATGGCGATGCGCAGCATCGGCGCGTAGCGCTGGATGTAGAGGCCGTTGCGCAGGCGCAGGGCGCGGAACTCGTCCTCCGGGATCTTGCCGTCGAGGAAGCGGCGCACCTGGGCGCGGAACTGGCGCACGCGCTCGTCCACCATGCGCTGGTCGATGTCGTCGTAGCGGTACATGCGTCAGGCCTGCGCGGCGACCGGCCGCGAGCGGAAAAACGCGAGCAGAAGATACGCATCGAGCGCGATGGCAGCCACCATCGGGCCGTAAGCCGAAGGGCCCTGGGCGAGCTTCAGCTCGGCAAGCACGCGCGACAGGCCGAAGCCGACCACCCAGACATCGAAGCTCATGCAGATGCGGCGGAAGGTCTCCGCATCGAAACGCCGCACGAGCCACGCGCCGAGCGGCACGCCCACCAGCACGCAGGGCAGGAGCGTCGAGGCGATGCCGAAGCTCTGCGCCGTGAAAAGCCCCAGCCACCCGTACGCCGCCGCGGTCAGCGTGGTCTCCGCGACGCGGATCAAGGCGAGCGCGGCGCGGAAATCGCGCTTCACCAGCCCCTGGTTGTTGAAAAACAGGGCGAGCGGCGGCCCGGAGAGGGTGGTGACCGAATAGAGCAGGCCGAGCCCCGCCCCGAACGGCAGCCCGAGCGCCTTCTCGGCGGCAAGCGCACGGCGCAGGCCCGCCGCCTGGAGCAGGATCAGCGGAAGCAGAACCGAATAGGTCGCGACCTTCACCCATGCCGGATGGAGGGAGGCGAGGAGGTAGCTGCCAAGGGCCACCCCGGGCAGCAGGCCGAGGATCACCGGATAGACCCGCCGCCACACCGCCGGCACGCTCGCGCGGTTGATGAACAGGACATAGAGGTTCAGGAACAGCTCGACGAGGATCAGCGCCGGGTTCAGCGCGCGGCTCGTCTGGAAGAGCAGCGCCACCGGCACGGTAAGCGACGAGAAACCGTAGCCGAGCGCGCCATTGACGAAAGCGGCGGCGAGGCCGATCGCGATCAGGACAAGGGTGCCCGCGTCCATGGAGCCGGCCATGCTACGGTGCCGCCTTATTCTGACAAAGACGTTTGTGTTACGATGATATTCCTTAATTGCATATGAAACTCCAGCAACTTCGCTGCCTGGCGGAGGTGGTGCGTCGCGGCCTCAACGTTTCCGAGGCCGCCGAGGCGCTGCATACCTCGCAGCCCGGCGTATCGAAGCAGATCCGCGCGCTCGAGGACGAGCTCGGCGTGCAGGTGTTCGCGCGCCACGGCAAGCGCCTGGTCAGCGTCACGGAGCCGGGGAAGGCGGTCATCGCGATCGCCGAGCGCATCCTGGGCGAGACGCAGAACCTGCGCCGCGCCGGCCAGGAATTCGCGAACGAGAGCCTCGGCACGCTGACGGTGGGCGCGACGCACACGCAGGCGCGCTACCTGCTGCCAAAAGCGGTTGCCGCCTTCAAGCGGCGCTATCCGAAAGTCGAGCTCGTCATCCACCAGGGCAATCCCACGCAGATCTGCGAGCAGGTGATCGCCGGCGAATCCGACATGGCGGTCGCGACCGAGATGA
>DASRFM010000015.1:0-3928 GCA_035651575.1 Burkholderiales bacterium
CAGCTCGCCTACGGCAAGGCCTGGGGCGCGCTCGGCATGGGCTTCGGCACGCGCGAGCTGGCCGAGCGCGCCGGCAAGCAGCCGGCGTTCATCGGCGCGCTCGCGGCGGTGACCGAGGGCCGCATGGTGCCCTCCCCCGGCGGCGTGCTGATCGCCGACGCGGGCGGCGAGATCCTCGGCGCCATCGGCATCTCGGGCGACACGGGCGACAACGACGAGGTGTGCGCGCTGGCCGGCGTCAAGGCGGCCGGCTTCACTCCCATTCCGGGCAAGAAGTAATGCGCAGCCAGGCGGAAAGGGCGAAGGCGTTCCGCGCGCTGCACGAGCAGCCCGGCGTCTTCATCATGCCGAACCCCTGGGACGCCGGCACGGCGAAGCTTTTCGCCTCGCTCGGCTTCAAGGCGATCGCCACCACGAGCCTCGGCTTCGCCGCCGCGCTGGGGCGCGTCGACGGCACGCTCTCGGTAAGCCGCGAGGAGCTGATCGCGAACTGCCGCGAGATCGCTGCGGCGACCGACCTTCCGGTCAACGCCGACCTCGAGAACGGCTACGCCGACGACCCGGAGAAGGCCGCCGGGATCTTCCGCCTCGCCGCAGAGGCCGGCATCGTCGGCGGCTCGATCGAGGACGCGACCGGCCGCGACGACCAGCCGATCTACGATTTCGACCTTGCGGTGGAGCGCGTCGCGGCCGCCGTGCGCGCGGTGCGCAGGCTGCCCTTCCCGTTTACGCTCACCGCGCGCGCGGAGAACCTGCTGCACGGCCGGCCGGACCTGGACGACACCATCCGCCGCCTGCAGGCCTTCTCCAAGGCCGGCGCCGACGTGCTCTACGCGCCCGGCCTGCGCGACCTCGCGACGATCAAGCGCGTGGTCTCCGCGGTGGACAAGCCGGTGAACGTGGTCGTCGGCGGCATCGATCCCGCGCTCACGGTGCAGCAGCTCGCCGACGCGGGCGTCAAGCGCATCAGCATCGGCGGCGCGCTTTCGCGCCTCATGTACAGCGCGGTGCGCGACGCCGCGGTCGCGATGCGCGACCAGGGCTCGTTCGCCTGGGCGCGCGGCATGATGTCCGGGAAGGACCTGAAGGCGATCTTCCGGCAGTGACCCCCGCCGTGGTGCTCGCGCTCGGCGCGCTGCTGCTCTTCGGCCTGAGCGACCTCGTCTACAAGCGCGCCGCGGCCGTGGGCGCGCCGGCGGGCCACTTCCTGATGGTGCAAGCCTGGATCTTCGCGCCCAGCGTGGCGCTCTACGCTGCACTGAGCGGCTCGCTCCACGCGGTGCGCGGAGCGCTCTGGGGCGCGGCGGCCGGCCTTTTCCTCTTCTTCGGCTTCTACAACTTCGCGCGCAGCCTGCGCACCGGGTCGGTCAGCGTCAACGCCCCGGTCTTCCGGCTGAGCTTCGTCCTCACGGCGGCGCTTGCGATCGCGGTGCTCGGCGAGCCGCTGACGGCGTACAAGGCGGCGGGCATCGCGTTCGCGCTGGCGGCGGCGTGGCTGCTCCTCGGCGCGCCGCAGCGCAAGGATTCCGGATTCGATCTCGCATCCCTCGCGCGCGTGCTCGCCGCCACGGTGGCGGTGGGCATCGGCAATTTCCTGCACACGCTCGGCCTGCGCGCCGGCGCCACGCCCGGCACGCTGGTCGCGGCGCAGGCCGCCGTGGTGGTGAGCCTCGCCACGGCCTTTGTCGCGGCGGGCGAGCGCAGCGTGCGCCCGGCGCGCGAGGCGCTACGCTATGCGCCGGTGGCTGCCGTGCTCCTCGCCCTCGCATTCGTCCTGATGGTGGAAGGCATGGCGCGCGGCCAGGCGAGCGTGGTCGTGCCGATCGCGCAGATGGGCTTCCTCATCACCGCGCTCGCCGGCTTCGTCGCGCTGGGCGAGCGCTTTACCGCGCGCAAGGGCTTCGGCATCGCCGCCGCGGTCGCCGCGCTCGCGAGCCTCGCGCACGGATGATCGCAAGGCAAAAGCTCATTGCCCTGGGATTGCTTGCCGCGATCATCTTCACCGCGCCGATCGTGGAGGGCCTCGTCACGGGCAAGGTGGAGTCCATGAGCCCGTACGACGTCGCCGGGACGCTGCTCTCGCTCGTGCCGCTCTACTGGTGGTACCACCTCGACAAGGCCGAGCACGGCTACCGCGCCGGCCCGCTCATGAACGTCGGCATCGGGCTCGTGGCGGTGCTCGCGCTGCCGGTCTACCTCGTGCGCTCGCGCGGCTGGAAACGCGGACGTGTCGCCATCGTCGTGGGGGTTGCCTACACAGCGTTCCTCTATGCGCTCGAATGGCTGGGAGAATGGCTCGGGGAAACGATCGCGGGGTGGAGCCGATGAGCAAGGGACGGCTGGAGGCCTTCAGCGACGGCGTCATCGCCGTGATCATCACCATCCTCGTGCTCGAGATGAAGGTACCGCACGGCGCGGATGCGCAGGCGCTTCTTCCGCTCCTGCCGGTGTTCCTGAGCTACGTGCTGAGCTTCGTGCTCGTGGGCATCTACTGGAACAATCACCACCACATGTTCCACGCGGTCCACCACGTGAACGGGGACGTGCTTTGGGCGAACCTGCACCTGCTTTTCTGGCTTTCGCTCTTCCCCTTCACGACGGCCTGGATGGGAGAGAACCACCTCGAGCCGTTGCCGGTCGCGATCTACGGCCTCGTGCTGCTCGGCGCGGCAGGCGCGTACACCGTGCTCACGCGCGCGCTGCGGCGCACCCACGGCGAGGATTCGCTGTTCGCAAAAGGGCTCGGCCGCGACCGCAAGGGCAACGCCTCGCTCGCCCTCTACCTGGCGGCGATCGGGCTCGCCTTCGTCAATTCCTGGATCTCCTGCGGCCTTTATGTTCTCGTCGCGGCGATCTGGCTCTGCCCGGACCCGAGGTTCGAGAAGCTGCTCTCGCCGGGGCAGCGCTGATGCGGCCGAAGAGGGTCACAGTGAACGACAAGATGCAGAAGCGCTACGTCTATTACCGGACGCAAGCGCCAGGCCGCAGCTTCGATCCCGAGTTCAAGCCGCAGCTCACACCGAAGCAGATGCTCGCCGCGGGCGTGTTCGGCGGCAAGTACATGACCGATTGCCGGAAGGAATTCCCCGCCAGCTGGTTCGCGCGCGCCAAGCTCTCGCCGGCCGGCCATGATGCGAAGCTGAACTGCTTCGGCGTGCGCGCCTCGCAGCCGCTCGCGGTGTGGCGCGAGAAGGGGGGATCCATCCGCAGGATCCGCGCGGCTGGTTCCAGTGGTACTGCCGCTACTACGTGGGGCGGCGCTCGGACGACGACCGCCGCCAGATCCGGCGCTGGAAGGCGATCCGCCGCCACGTCGCCCAGATCCGGCAGGGCTGCCGCCGCGGCGATCTCCTCTGCCGCCCGCGCCAGCGGCAGGCGCTCCTGCACTGGGCCTACGACAGCCGTAAGCTCTAGGCATGATCGCGGAACCGGCACGCCAGACGCCGATCCTCGCCGAGCACGAGATCGTCGTGCTGGGCGGCGGCCCGGCGGGCATCGCGGCCGCGGCGGCGGCGGCGCGCGCCGGATGCTCGACGCTCCTCGTCGAGCGCTACGGCTTCCTCGGCGGCATGGGCACCGCGGCCGGCGTCACGAACTTCTGCGGGCTGCACGCGAGCGTGCACGGCGAGATCCGTCGCGTGGTGCGCGGCGTCGCCGACGCGCTGCTCGAGCGCATCGCGGCGCTCGACGGGCTGCGCGAGCCGCACGTCTTCTTCGACGGCAAGGTCGCGGCGCAGGCCTACGACAACGCGGCCTACAAGCTCGCGGCCGACGATCTCGTGCTCTCGAGCGGCGCGAAGCTGCTCTTCCATGCCTGCGCGGCGGGCTTCCGGGAAAACCACCTGCTCGTCGAGACGAAATCCGGGCGCGGCGCGGTGCGCGGCAAGCTCTTCATCGACTGCTCGGGCGACGGCGATCTCGCGGCGTG
>DASRFM010000016.1:0-11751 GCA_035651575.1 Burkholderiales bacterium
GCCCGGCGCGCCGCCGCAAAACGCGGCTAGCCGGCGGCATTGTCCTGCGCGGCGAAGCGCCCGGCGCGACGCCCGGAGACGAAGGCCCACCCGAGGTGGTGTCCGTGGCCCTTCAACAGCAGTCCGCCCTGGCCGGTCGCGCCTGCCGCGTACAGGCCGGCGACCGGCGCATCGTCTTCGCCCAGCACCCGATGATGCTCGTCCACCGCCAGGCCGCCTTCGTTATGCACGAACACGGATCGCACCGGGCCGAGCGCGATGAACGGCGGCCGCTCGAACGAAGCCGCGTCGCGGCGCCCGCTCGCCGCGCTCTCGAGCGCCTGCGGAGGCACGCGCAGCTTGTGCGCGAGTTGCTCCAGGCTCGGCGCCTCGGCGTAGACATCGGGCCGGTTGCGGCGGTAGTCGGGAACGTAGGCATAGGCCACGCCGGGCGCGGTGGAGACGAAATGCGGCCAGGCCGAGAATCGCCCGGCGAGATCGCCGTCGAGCAGGATGTACCCGCAGCCGCCGGGCTGCTCGGCGAGCGCCAGCGCGGGCGCGTCGCGCTCGTCGCAAAAGCGCCGCCCCTGCGCGTTCACCAGCAGCGCACCGTGCTCGAACAGGCTTCTCGACGGCGCGAGCGCCGTGGTCAGGAAGCTCATGACCAAGGGCCGCAGCAGTTTCTGCGGCGCGTGCTCCAGCGCCCACTGCATCGTGCGCGCAAGCAGCCGCCACGGCGGCAGCCTGCGCGCCAGGGTGGGCCGGGCCGGCGCGATGAAGCGGATCTCCGGGCCGAGCGCGAGATCGCCGTTCACGATGCGCGCGCCCAGGGCGAGCGCGAGCTTCTGGCCGTCGCCGGTCGCGGTTGCGTTCACGCCCTCGACCCTCGCCTCGCGCGCGCCCATGTAACGCGCCTTCAGTTCCGGATCGTTGGTGAAGTCGCCGGTTGCGAGCACCACCGCGCGGCGCGCGAGGAAGCGGCGCTCGTCGCCGCAGCGCACGCCGCACACGCGACCCTGCCGCGTGAGCAGGGCGGACGCGCGCGCGCCGAAGCGGAACTCCACGCCGGTGCGCCGCGCGCGGCGGCCGAGGTGATAGATATAGGAAAGCGAGTTCGGCAGCACGTTATGCATGCGCGGCCGGCGGTGCGGCGGCTCGGGCATCGGGCCGTAGAAGCGCACGCCGAGCGCGAGCAGCCAGCGAAACGCCTCCGGCACCTCGTCGCACAGGATGCGACGCAACGCATCGTTGTCGCGGCCGGCGAGCTCGCCCGCGAACAACGGCATGTCCGCGTAGTGGTCGCGGGGGTCGTCGCGAATGCCGCGTCGGGACTGGTGCGGCGTGCCGGTGGCCGTGATCGAGCCGATGGACCACGCCGTCGAACCGCCGAGCTTTTCGTTCTTCTCGAGCAGTACGACCTGCGCGCCCGCGGCGCGCGCCTCGATCGCGGCGGCGAGCCCCGAACCGCCGCCGCCGACCACGACGACGTCGAAGACTTCTTCCATCGCGATCAGGCCCGCGCGGCGCGCCCGGCGCTGGTTCCCGCGATGCGGCCGAACACCGCGCCGGACATCAGCCCGGTGCCGCCCGGGTAATTGAAGTAGAACAGGCCGCCCACCAACTCGCCCGCGGCGTAGAGCCCGGGCATCGGCGCGCCGTCGGTGTCCACCACCTGCGCGTCCCGGTTGATGCGCAGCCCGCCGAAGGTGAAGGTGATGCCGCAGGATACCGCGTAGGCTTCGAAAGGCGGGGTGTCGAGCGTGTTGGCCCAGTTCGACTTCGGAATCGCCAAACCCTCGGTGCGCCGGCCGTCCTTGAGGTTCGGGTCGAAGGCGACGTCGGTGCGCACCGCGGCGTTGAAGCCGCGGATCGTCTCCAGCGCCCTGGCGGCATCGACGTCGTCGAGCTTGCCGACCAGCTCCTCGAGGCTGTGCGCGGTAACCTTGGTGACCTGCCGGATGCGGTATTCGTCGCGCAGCAGATGCGCCACCTTGCGGTCGAACACCTGCCACGCGAACTGGCCGGGCTGGCGCAGGATCACCGCGCCGTATTTTGCATAGGTGTAATTGCGGAAGTCCGCGCCCTCGTCCACGAAGCGCTCGCCGCGGGCGTTGAGCATGATGCCGAAGGGATACGAATGCTTCTGGAAGCCGTCGCCTATCGCGAGGTCGCCGAACTCGGGCGCGTTGCGGTCCCAGCCCACGGCGTGGCAGCCGGACCAGTTGCCGCAGGGCGCGGCGCCGGCCTCCAGCGCCATGCGGATGCCGTCGCCGGTGTTGAAACGCGTGCCGCGCACCTTGGCGAGATCCCAGCCCGGCCCGAGGTAGCGCGTGCGCCACTCCGCGTTGGATTCGAATCCGCCCGCGGCGAGCACCACGGCGCGGCAGCGCAAGGCGCGGGTCTTGCCCTGATGGCGCACCGTGAGCCCGTGCACGCCCTCGTCGCCGTGCAGCAGCGACATCGCGCGCGCGCCGTAGAAGACGTCCACCCCGGCGGCTTGCGCGGCCTTGCGGTGCGCCTCGACGAGGCCGGGTCCGCCGCCCCAGGCCTCCACCGTCAGCCCGCCCCAGAATCGAAAGCGGTCGTTCACCTTGAACGCCTGCCTGCCGTAGATGGGAACGAAGCGAAAGCCCTTGCTTCGCAGCCACATCATCGTCGGCTTGCTGCGCCGGACCAGCAGCTCTACCAGATCGGGATCGGCGCGGTGCTCGGTCACCCGCGCCATGTCGTCGAAGAACTGGTCCTCGGTGTAGGCACCGAAGTCGGTGCGGGCGATCTCCTCTTCGCTGAGATCCGGCATCAGCTCGCGCAGCTCGTCCACGCCGTTGTAGGCGAATCGGATCGCTCCGGCGGTGAAACGCGTGTTGCCCCCGCATTCCTCCTCCGGCGCGCGCTCCAGCACCACGACCCCGGCGCCCTGCTCGCGCGCGGCGAGCGCCGCGCACATCGCGGCGTTGCCGGCGCCCACCACCGCGACGTCACACTGCTGCGGAAGCATCGATCTTTCCCGTGGTTGCGCGTGATTGCGATATTGTAGAAAATGCTTTTACATTATCGCAACTCGCGAATGCGCCGGGCCGGCCGTGCCGCCGCGGACGGCCGCGCGACATTCGAGCCGACGGGGAGAAACGTCATGCCGCGCATGAAAGGCGGAGATCTCATCTCCGAGTTCCTGATCCGGGAGAAAGTGCCTTACGTCTTCGGCATCTGCGGCCACGGCAACGTCGGGTTGCTCGATTGCCTCTGGGAGCGCCGGGACCGGATCAAGCTGGTCTCTCCGCGCCACGAGCAGACCGCGGGCCACATGGCCGACGCGTATTTCCGCGTCGCCCACCGCCCGGTCGCGACGCTGACCTCGACCGGCCCGGGTTCCTGCAACCTCATCATGGCCACCGCCTGCGCCGCGGCCGATTCGTCGGCCTTCTACGCCATCACCGCCAACGTGCCGACCTCGCAGTTCAATCGCGGCCCGTTCCAGGAAAGCCACCGCAACCAGGCCGCCGAGTTCCCGGTCGCGCTGCGTCCCTACGTCAAGCGCACGTTCCAGCCCACGCGCGTGGACATGCTGCCGCTCGCGCTGCGCCAGAGCTACAACCTGATGCTGACCGGCCGGCCGGGCCCGGTCAACCTCGACGTGCCGTTCAATCTTTTTCAGGAGCAGGACGACGTCGAGGTCCCGCACTCGGAGCAGGCGGTCGGCTTCGCCCGCGCCGGCGCCGCGCCGGAGGACGTGCGCAAAGTCGTCGACATGATCCTCGCCGCGCAGCGCCCGGCGTTCTTCGTCGGCCACGGCGTGACGCTGGCGGAAGCCGGCCCGGAACTCAGCCGCGTGGCCGAGATGCTGAACATTCCGGTGATCACCTCGCCGAACGGCATGGGCACCGTGCCGCAGCGGGTGTCGCTGGGCTTCATCGGCCGCAACGGCGCCTATCCCGCCAACCAGGCCGGCCGGCACTGCGACCTGCTGATCGCCGTGGGCGCGCGCTTCGACGACCGCTCCTCCTCGTCGTGGATTCCGGGCTACTCCTGGAACATGCCGCCGACGAAGCTGGTGCACGTGGACGTCGATGCGGCGGAAATCGGCCGCAACTACGCGCCGGCATTGGGCATCGTCGCCGATGCGAAGGTATTCCTCGCGCAGCTGCTGCAGGAGGCGGCGCTGCGCAAGGTATCCGGCAGCCGCTTCGCCGCCTGGCAGGAAACCATTTCCGGCTGGCGCCGCGAGTGGGAGGCCTACATCCGGCCGAATTTCGACGCGAGCGGCTCGCCGCTGCGCCCGGAGCGCGTGGTGAAGGAGATCCGCAAGGCGCTGCCCGACGACGGCATCCTTTCGCTAGACAGCGGCGTGCACCACAACTGGTTCATGCAATTCTGGGAAGCGCGCCGGCCGCAGACGATGCTCAACACCTGGGGTTTTTCCGCCATGGGCTTCGGCGTCAGCGGCATCCTCGGCGCCAAGCTCGCCGCGCCGGACCGCGCCTGCCTCTCGGTGTGCGGCGACGGCGGTTTCATGATGACGCCGCACGTGCTCGCGACCGCGGTCGAGTACGACATCGCGGCGGTGTGGCTGGTGTGGAACAACTACTCGTGGGCCGCGATCCGCGACATCCAGTACGGCATGTTCGGCGGACACGAGATCGGCACCGGCTTCTACGCCGGGCCGGAGCGCGAGCCCTACAACCCGGACTTCGCCGCCCTGGCGCGAAGCTGCGGCGTCGAAGGCGTCTCGGTGAAGCACTCCGACCAGCTTGGCGACGCGCTGCGCCACGCGCTCGCGCTCGGCAAGCCCTGCCTGCTCGACGTGCACGTCGACGACAAGGTCAAGCCGCCCGGCACCGGCACCTGGCAGCTCCCGCCGACGCCGTTCCGCGAACCGGTGTTCGGCAAGCCGGGGCGGCAGGATCCGGTCGCGCAGCCATGAGCGCGGTCGCCGCCGGGCGCGCATTCCGGCCGCTGCGCGCGCGGGTGCTGGCAGGCGGCGCGTGGCGCGAGCCCGCGCGCAGCACCGAGATCCGCGATCCCTATCGGGGGGAGGTCGTCGGCACGGTACCGGTGTGCGCCCGGTCCGACCTCGACGCCGCGCTGGAGGCCGCGGTACGTGTGCGCGACGCAGCCGCGGCGATGCCGGCCTACGAACGCGCCGCGCTGCTGCGCCGCGTGGCGGTGCTGATCGAGCGCGACGCCGAGCCGCTCGCCGAGCTGATGACGCGCGAGACCGGCAAGGCGATCAAGGATTCGCAGGGCGAGATCCGGCGCTCGATGGAAACCTTCTCGCTCGCCGCCGAGGAAGCGGTGCGCATCGAGGGGCGGCACGTGCCGCTGGACGCGAGCGCGATGGGCGCGGGCAGGATGGCGTTTCTCATGCGCTTTCCGGTCGGCGTGGTGGCCGCGATCACGCCGTTCAACGCGCCGTTCAATCTCGCCGCCCACAAGATCGCGCCCGCGATCGCCGCCGGCAACACGATGGTGCTGAAGCCGCCGCCGCAAGCGCCGCTGATCGTGCACCGCCTGGTCGAACTGGTCGCCGAAGCGGGTGCGCCGCCGGGAATGGTCAACACCGTCTACGGCGGCGCCGAGATCGGCGTGGCGCTGGTCGCCGATGCGCGGGTGGAATTCATCACCTTCACCGGATCGAGCCGCGCCGGCGCCGAGATCAAGGCGGCGAGCGGATTGCGCCGCGTGGCGCTCGAACTGGGCGGCAACGGCGCCACCATCGTGCACGAGGATGCCGAACTCGCGCCGGCGGCCGCCGCCTGCGCGCGCAATGCCATGCGGCTCGCCGGCCAGAGCTGCATCTCGGTGCAGAGCGTGTACGTGCACGAGCGCGTGTATGGCGACTTCCTCGGTCTCATCGAGACGCAGATACGCAAGCTCGTGCTGGGCGATCCGCTCGACCCCGCCACCGACGTCGGCACGCTGATCGACGAGGCGGCGGCGCGGCGCGTCGAGAGCTGGGTGGCGGAAGCCGCGGCCGGCGGCGCCCGGGTGCGCACCGGCGGCAAGCGCCGCGGCGCGGCCTTCGAGCCGACGCTGCTCACGGATCTTCAGCCGGCAATGAAAGTGGTCTGCGAGGAAGTGTTCGGCCCGGTGGTCAACGTGATCGCCTACCGCTCGCTCGACGATGCGTTCGCCGCGATCAACGCCGGCCCCTACGGCCTGCAGGCGGGCATCTTCACCCGCTCCAACGAGGTCACCTTCGCCGCGATCCGCAGGCTGCGCGTCGGCGGCGTGATCGTCAACGGCACCTCCACCTGGCGCACCGACCAGCTCGCCTACGGCGGCGTAAAAGCAAGCGGCATCGGGCGCGAAGGTCCGCGCTACGCCATCAAGGAGATGACCGAGCAGCGCCTCATCGTCTTCAACCTCTGAGCGGAAGAGCGCGGATGCGGGTGCTGGTGACGGGCGGCAGCGGCTTCCTCGGAGCGGCCGTGGTCCGCGCGCTGATCGAGCGCGGCGACACGGCGATCGCGTTCGACACGAAGCCCGCCGCCGGGACGCGCAGCGACGAGCGTCTGGTGCGCATCGCCGGCGACGTGACCGACCCTGCGGGCCTGATGCACAGCGTGCTCGATCACGAGCCGGAGGCGGTAATCCACTGTGCGGCGATCGTCGGCGTGCTGTCCTCGCTGGGCAACCCCGCCGCCGTCGCGCGCGTCAACATCGAGGGATCGCTCAACGTCTTCGAGGCGATGCGCGTCGCGCACCTGAAGCGTTGCATTCACATCAGCTCGGAGGAGGTATACGGCGCCTTTCGCGCCGAGCGCGTCGACGAGACGCATCCGCTGGAGCCGGTCCTGCCGTACGGAATCTGCAAGGCCGCCGTGGAGCAATTCGGCCGCGGTTACCGCGAGCTTCACGGGCTGGAGATCGTCAACCTGCGCACCTCCTGGGTGTATGGCCCCGGCCTGCCTCGCGATCGTATCCCCAAGAACCTGGTCGACGCAGCGCTGGCCGGCCGCGCCCTGCACATTCCGAGCGGCGCCGAATCGGCGATCGACCACACCTATATAGAGGATGTCGTGGCCGCCATTCTCAAGGCGCTCGACCATCCGCGGCATCGCTTCGACGCATACAACATCTCCAGCGGCACCGCGGTTACCGTCTCCGAACTGATCGACGTCGTGCGCGAGCTGGTTCCCGGCGCCCGGCTCTCGGTGGGCCCCGGAACCTATCGTCACGGAGACCGCATCGAGATCGTCAGGAAGGGCGCGCTCGACGTCGGCCGCGCCGCGGCGGAGCTCGGCTGGCGGCCGCGTTTCGACATCCGCGCCGGGCTGCGCGCGTACGTGCAGGCGCTGCGCGCGCAGCGGGCGTTGTCGCCAAACTAGAGAGGAGACCCGATGAACAGGAAGAAAGCTGTCGAACCGAAGGCGACGATCCGCGCGGCCGCGTCGGTCATGTGGGACGAGATGCCCGCGCACATCGGCGGCGCCTACTCGAAGCTGCTGGTGCGGCCGGAATCGTGCGGATCCAGGAGCATCGACTACCGCGTTTCGGTGTATCAACCCCGAGCCTACGTCGAACCGCACCGCCACCGCATCCAGGAGCAGGTCTATCACATCCTCGACGGCGAAGCGCTGATGGAACTGGACGGCGAACGCAGCGTGGTGCGCAAGGACGACGTGATTTTCATTCCGCCCGGCGTCGAGCACGCGATCTACAACACCGGCATGACCGACCTGCGTTTCATCGTCGTCACCTCGCCGGCGGACGAGTGAAGCGTCGCGCGGCGGCGCACGCCGCCCGGCGGCATGGACAGTGACAAGGACCGACATGGAAAAGCTCCTTCTCCTGCAGGGCGCAAACATGAGCTATCTGGGCCGGCGCCAGCCCGAGATCTACGGCACGACGACCGCGGCCGAGCTCGACGCGCTGCTGCTCGCGCACGCCAAGGCGAACGGCTACCGGCTCGAACTCTTCTACACCAACGTCGAGGGCGAAGCCGTCGATCGGCTCTATCGTGCCGTCGACGAGGGCGTGCAGGGGCTGGTCATGAACCCCGCCGGCTTCAGCCACGCGGGCTACGCGCTGCGCGATTGCATCCTGGCGCTGCCCTTCCCCTACGTGGAAGTCCACATGACCAATATCGAGAAGCGCGGCATCCGGTCGGTGCTCGCGCCGGCTGCGGTGGGCTCGGTCTTCGGCTTCGGCGTGCAGTCGTACCTGCTCGGCCTGGAAGCCATGCTCGGGCTGCTGCGCGGCCGCAAGGGCGGCGCCTGAGCCTCACGCGGCCGCCGCGTACGATTGCATCACGTTCCCGCGCACGCCCGCCGGATCACCGGAGCCAAGGAAATCTGCATCCGCTTCTCGGCACAGAAATCTGCATCCACTTCTCAACGCAGAGGCGCAGAGAACGCAGAGGTCGCAGAGGAAGATCTTGAAAATGGAGAATTGGACGCGCTCAGTGCCGAGGACGGCGCTGAAGCATTAAGGTGGTGTCACACCGACGGTCAACGCCGATGCATCGCATCGCGCTTCGCTTCGTTCGCGGGCGACTATCTGCTCCCGATCATTTCATTCCCGATTTTTCTCTGCGAACTCCGCGTCCTCTGCGCCTCTGCGTCGGGTGTTGATTTGGATATCGCATCGGGAATTGGCCTGGATTCTCGCAGCTACCCTTCGTAGGCGCGCAGGCGCTCGACGTCGAGGATGCGCACGGTTCTGCCGTCGACCTGGATCAGGCGGTTCTCGGTCAGTTCGTGCAGCACGCGGGAAAAGTGCTCCGGGGTGATGTTGAGCCGCGAAGCGATGACGGTCTTGCTTGCGGGAAGCGTTACCGAACTCGCGTTCTTATGGTCCTCGTGCTCGTGGTCGGGGCGCAGCAGGTAGCCGATGACCCGCTGCGTGGCCGAGCGCAGCGAGTACGCCTCCACGTCGGTCACCAGTTGATGCAGCCGGCGGCTCAGGCCCGCGATCACCCGGCGGGCGAACTTCGGATCGCGCTCGATCTCCTCGAACACCACTTCCTTTGCCACGTGCAGCAGCAGCGAGTCGGTGAGCGTCTGCCCGGTCACCACGTAGGGCTTTTCCAGGAACATCACCGCTTCGCCGAAGCTCTGCCCGGGGCCCATGATCTCGATCACCTTCTCGTCGCCCTGCGACGTGATGAACAGGAGCTTGACCTGGCCGTAGACGACGATGTGAAAGCCGCGACACGGGTCGCCCTTCTGAAACAGGACGTCGCCGCGCTTGACGCGCACTTCGCGGGAACCCGACGCGATGCGGTCGATCTCCTCCGCGCCCAGCTCGCGGAACAACGGCAGATTGCTCAGGAAAGCCTGGGTCTTGATTGGAACGGTGAGCACGATCCCCCCTCGGCAGCACGACCACGCGCAGCCGCATCGTCATTATGCGGCGATCCGCACGCAGCGGGAAATCCCGCCGCCTACGCGGCCCGCGTGGCGCGAGCGCCCTTAGCCGGCTGTTCCGCCTCCCCGTACCAGGCCAGTCGGCTGCGCAGTTTCACGACTTCCCCGACGACGATGAGCGCGGGCGGGCGCAACCGGGCTTCTTCGACCAATCGCGTGAGCGTGCCCAGATCGCCAATCACCACTCGCTGCCGCGGCGTGGTGCCGCGCTCGATCGCGGCGGCCGGCGTCGAGACGGGCAGCCCGTGCGCGACGAGCTGGGCGCAGATCTCGGCGAGGCCCGCAAGCCCCATGTAGATCACCACCGTCTGATGCGGGCGCGCGAGCGCAGGCCAGTCGAGGTTCACGCTCCCGTCGCACAGATGGCCGGTGACGAAGACGACCGACTGCGCATGGTCTCGGTGCGTCAACGGAATTCCCGCGTAACCGGATGCGCCGCATGCTGCAGTGACGCCGGGGACGACCTGGAAAGCAATCCCCCGCGCGGCCAGTTCCTCGAGTTCCTCTCCGCCCCGGCCGAAGACGAACGGGTCGCCGCCCTTGAGCCGCACGACGCACTGCCCCGCGCCCGCGAACTGCACCAGCAACTCGTTGATGCGCGCCTGCGGCATCGCGTGCCGCCCCGCCTCCTTGCCGACGTAGATGCGCACCGCGGCACGCGGAGCGAGGGCGAGGATCTCGTCCGACACCAGGTGATCGTAGAGCACCGCGTCGGCGCGCCGGATGGCACGCAGCGCCTTCAGCGTGAGCAGCTCGGGGTCGCCTGGCCCGGCCCCGACCAGGAATACGCATCCGCCTGCCGGGCCTTGCCGGCCGCGCGCAGCGCCCTCCGGCATGCGTTCCCGGTCGTCGGCGTCGTGGAGTATCGGCGGATGGTCCATCGCTGCGTGCCTCGTCGATCGCACTGTACCCACGCAGCACGACCAGAGAGCTTGATTTGAATCAAGGATGACCCCGTTGGCATCGCGAGAATCTGTGCCACGACAACACGATCAACTCGCAATCCGGCAAACGGAGGTGGAAATGGGCTCCCCGCGTATTCTGGCCGCGTGCGGCGCGGCGCTTCTGGTCCTGTCGCTGGCGGCCGGCAGGGCTGCCGCCGACGAGGAAAAGGAGAAGGACAAGCACGGCGAAAAACCGGGGGTGACCGAAGAGGAACTCAAGTACCAGGCGGGCGGCTCCCCGCTGGCCGAGGAACCGATGCATCAGGACATCAATCCGAAGGCGCCGCCGATGACCGCGGCGGAATTCGAGCGCGCGCGGCAGATCTATTTCGAGCGCTGCGCCGGCTGCCATGGCGTGCTGCGCAAGGGCGCCACCGGCAAACCCCTCACCCCCGACATCACGATCGGCCGCGGAACCGAATACCTGAAGGTATTCATCAACTATGGCTCGCCCGCGGGCATGCCCAACTGGGGCACCTCCGGCGAATTGACCGAAAAAGAAGTGGACCTGATGGCGCGCTACGTCCAGCAGACGCCGCCCACGCCGCCGGAGTGGGGCATGAAAGACATGAAGGCGACATGGAAAGTAATCGTCCCGCCCGAGAAGCGGCCGAAGCGGAAGATGAACCGGCTCAACCTCGACAATCTCTTCTCGGTGACGCTGCGCGACAGCGGCGAAGTGGCGATCGTCGACGGCGACACCAAGAAGATCGTCAACATCGTCAAGACCGGCTACGCGGTGCACATCTCGCGCATGTCGGCCTCGGGGCGCTACCTGTACGTGATCGGCCGCGACGCCAAGATCAATCTGATCGACCTGTGGCTGGAAAAACCCGACAACGTCGCCGAGATCCGCGTCGGGCTCGAAGCGCGTTCGGTGGACACCTCCAAGGCCAGGGGCTTCGAAGACAAGTACGCGATCGCGGGCTCCTACTGGCCGCCGCAGTACGTGATCATGAACGGCGACACGCTCGAGCCGCTGAAGATCGTCGCCACGCGCGGCATGACGGTGGACACCCAGGAATACCATCCCGAGCCCCGCGTGGCCTCGATCGTCGCCAACCACCACAAGCCGGAGTTCGTGGTCAACGTCAAGGAAACGGGCAAGATCCTGCTGGTCGATTACCGCGATATCGGCAACCTCAGGACCACCGAGATCGGCGCCGCCCGCTTCCTGCACGACGGCGGCTGGGACGCGAGCAAGCGCTACTTCCTGGTCGCGGCCAACCAGTCGCACAAGATCGCGGTCGTCGACGCGATCGAGGGCAAGCTCGCCGCGCTGGTGGAGGTGGACAAGATCCCGCACCCCGGGCGCGGCGCGAACTTCGTGCACCCGAAGTTCGGCCCGGTCTGGGCAACCGGCCATCTCGGCAGCGAAAAGATCGCGCTCATCGGCACCGATCCGGCGAAGCACAAGCAGTACGCCTGGAAAGTGGTGCAAATGCTCGACGGGCAGGGCG
>DASRFM010000017.1:0-3059 GCA_035651575.1 Burkholderiales bacterium
CCTTGATGATTTCCCAGATGGTCTTGGTGCGATCGCCGCCGGCGATTTCCAGAAGGCGATCGAGCGGCAGGGCGAGCCACGGCGCTCTCAATATGGAGAGCCAGGCGATGCGGTCGCCGAGGTGCATGAGCGCGCGCGTAAGCGCATAGAGGTCTTGCACGACCTGCTTCTCGCCGAGGTGCTCGATCTCGATCGCGCGATAGCGGATGCCGGCGCGCTTGAGCGCCGGCACGATGTCGGCGAGCGCGGTGCGGTTGCGCACCAGGATGGCCTTCGTGCCTTCGGCATTGCGCACGAGGTCGACGATGGTGCGCGCTTCGGCGAGGCGGTCCGGCGCGTGGTGCCAGGTGACGGCGTCGCCTGCGAGCGGCGCGTTCTCCGGATGCGTGGTCGCGGCGGAGTACGGCACGGCGCCGGAGGCCGGATCGGCTTCGGGCGCGAGGATGTGCGGGAAGGCGGCGTTGTACCAGTCGACGAGGCCGGACTGTGAGCGGAAGTTCGTGGTGAGGCGCAGGCGTTCAAACTGGACCCCCGCTTCCGCGGGGGCGACAGCGATGCGCCCGTCTTCCCAGGCACGCAGGAAGAGCGCGACGTTCGCTTCCCGGAAGCGGTAGATCGACTGCATCGGATCGCCGACGAGGAAGAGCGTGCGGCCATCTCCTTTCTCCCAGCCGGCGGTGAGGCGCTCGAGCAGCTCCCACTGCGAGTACGAGGTGTCCTGGAATTCGTCGACCAGGACGTGGCGGATCTTGGTGTCGAGCGCGAGCAGGAGATCGGTCGGGCTGTCGGCGGTGCCGAGCGCGCGCACGGCGCCTTGCGCGACCTCGGTGAAGTCGGTCTCGCCGCGCTCGGCGAAGACGAGCTTGAGGTGCGCGGCGGCGCGGGGAAGCAGTTCCAGCATCGCGCTGAGCGTCTGCCACTGCTCGTCGGTGTATTTCTCGGCGGGGGCGCGCAGCAACATCTCGAGCGCTGCGCGGAGTGCCTCGGTCTGCTGGGCGGGCGCTACGGGGTTGGCGCGTGCGCGCCACGTGTACTGCGTAGTGAGCGCGGCGGCGGCGAAGTCGGTGGACGCTTTCGGGTGCAGCACGCGCGCGTGCGCGAGGAGGCGCGCGCGTTCGGCGCGTAGTGCTGCCTCCAGCTCTTCCCGGGAAGGCGCAGCGCCGGTCTTGCGCAGCCACTGGTCGCGCTTCGCAAGCATGGTGGAGATGAGGCGCGCTGCGGTGTCGACGTTGTTGTCGAGGTGCAGGAGCAGCCGGCAGGCGGCGGGCGTGAGCTCGTTCACCGCGCGCAGCGCCGCTTCCTCGTAGTGCTCGCGCGCGTCCTCGATGATGCCGGGCTGCGCGCCGAAGCCGGAGACCACCGGCATCTGCCGCGTGAGCGCGGCGCAGAAGGCGTCGATCGTCTGGATGCGCAGGCGATGGCCGATGTCGCCCGCGTTCGGGATGGCGGCGAGCACGCGCTTTCGCATCTCCGCCGCCGCCTTGATGGTGAAGGTGATGGCGATGATCTCTTCGGGCTTCTCGACCGCGGCGAGCAGGCGGATGTAGCGCTGCACCAAGAGCTCCGTCTTGCCCGAGCCGGCCGGCGCCTGGACGATGAAGGAGCGGCGCGGGTCGAGCGCTTCTTCGCGCGCGCGGGCGTCGGCGAGGGAAACGTCGGCTTTCTTCAATCCTGGTCCGTATAGAAACCGATGCGGCGCTTCGGCGGATCGGCCAGCGGCTGGAGCAAGGGCAGAAGCTTGCGATACAGATCGTGCAGCGCTTCGTCGTGCTGCAGGAGCGTCTTATCGATTTCGGCGAGACGCTTGAGGATGGCGGTATTGGCTGCTACCTGCTCGCGCAGGCGCACGAACGCACGCACGACGAAGACGCTCATCTGCACCGCGCGCTCGGTGCGGAGCACGTTCGCGACCATCAGCACTCCGTGTTCGGTAACGCCCAAGGCAGATAAGTCCGGCCTCTATGGGAACTTGAACTGGTCGCAAATTGCGACCAGTTCTGCCATAAAGAATCAAGGGCTTGTGGCACCTTGGCTCTTGAGGTCGCAATTTGCGACCTCAAATTTTGGAATTCCGCGGCTGTGACCTGGAAGGCGAAATCCGCGGGGAAGCGATGTCGATTGCGCTTAAACCCCTCGTTGAAGCGTTTGGTGCTTACCCCGTATAGACGCGCCAAGTCAGCGTCTAGCACTACCCGATGCCCGCGAACCCTGAAGATCAGCGGCTCCAGCCGCTCAGCGTTAAACCCTTTTCTCCTGTCTTCTCCCTCCCCGGCAGTACCATCTAACGGCTCAACCGGATAACGGACGACATGGCCATCAAGCTCTACGACCTCGCCGGCGCGGAAGACGACCGGCGCTTCTCGCCCTACTGCTGGCGCGCCAAGATGGCGCTCAAGCACAAGGGGCTCGACTTCGAGACGGTGCCGTGGCGCTTCACCGAGAAGGAGGCGCTCGCGCCGTACAAGTCGACCACCGTGCCGGTGCTGGTGGACGGCAACCAGTCCGTCTACGACTCGTGGGCGATCGCGCTTTATCTCGACGAGGTGTACCCGTCGCGGCCGCGGCTCTTCGGCGGCACGGAGGCGAGGACGCTGTGCGACTTCTTCAATCAGTGGACATTCAAAGCGCTGCATCCGCTCATCATGCGGATCGTGATCCTCGACATCTTTGAGAGGATCCATCCGAAGGACAAGGCGTACTTCCGCGAGTCGCGCGAGAAGCGCTACGGCATGTCGCTCGAAACGTTCGGCGCCGATCCGAAGGGCGCGCTCGCGGCGTTCCGCGGCGCGCTCGATCCGCTCAGGCCCGTGCTGGTGCAGAACCTGTTCCTCGGCGGCAACGGGCCGAGCTATGCCGACTACATCCTCTTCGGCACGTTCCAGTGGCCGCGCTGCATCTCGCCGGCGCGGCTGCTCGAACCGGATGATCCGATCTACGCGTGGCGCGAGCGGCTGCTGCAGATGTACGACGGCTACGCGTGGAAGGCGAAGGGCTATCCCGTCTGGGCGTAGCCCGCTAACGCAAAAACCCCCCGCTCGCCTTCGGCTCGCTTCCCCCCT
>DASRFM010000018.1:0-64491 GCA_035651575.1 Burkholderiales bacterium
CACCTGCCACGGGTTGAACTCGCCCTGGTGGCCGCGCATCGTCACGAGCGTGACGAGCGGGAACCGGCATTCCTGCACGGTGCCCAGCACGTTGATGACGTTGCCGACGCCGCTCGACTGCATGAGGAGCGCGCATCTCGTGCCCCCGAGCCAGGCGCCCATCGCGAGCCCGATGCCTTCCTGCTCGGTGCTGAGGACGACCGTGCGCATCGACTTGTCCGCGTGGCAGAGCTCGATCAGGCGCTTGTGGCCCGCGTCCGGGACGTAGCCGACGAGGCTCACGCCGGCGGCGCGCAGCTCGCGGTGGATCTCGAGCGGCCAGTCCCGGTCAGGCCGCATCTTTGAGGAGCGTCTCGCCGGGGCGCACGCGCGTGAAGGAAACGGGCTTCATGGCGATGTCGATTGCGTCGCCGCGCATCTTAGCGCTGGTGAAGGCGGACGCCTCGAGCGGACCGCTCTGCGGAAAGTCGGCCCGGAAGTGCGCGCCGCGCGAGTCCTCGCGCGCGAGCGCCGCTGCGGCGATCACCCGGCTCACCTGCACGAGGCTCTTCAAGTTGAGCCAGTCGTGCCAGGTCAGGTTGAACGCACGCTCGCCGTCGGCGACGCCGTGCGCCTCCAGCTGAGCGTCGAGGGCGCGCAGCTCCCCGGCCGCCTGCGCGAGCCCCGCGGCGTCGCGGATGATGCCGACCTGCTCCCACATGAGCTCGTACAGGCGCTCGCGCACGGGCTCCAGGCTGCCGGCCGGCTTGCGCCTGAAAGGCGTCTCGCACGCCTCGATCGCGCGATCGATCGCGTCGCCGTCGGGCGGCAGGAAGCTTCTCTTCGGGATCCAGGACGCCATGGCGTCCCCGGCAACCGCACCGAACACCGTGGAGTTGGCGACGCCGTTGCCGCCGAGGCGGTTCGCGCCGTGCACGCCGCCCGAGTCCTCGCCGGCGACGAAGAGGCCCGCGAGCTCGGTCGTGCAGTCGCCGCGGAATTCCACGCCGCCCATCATGTAGTGCGCGGTCGGGACGACCTCGACGAGCCCCCCGGCGAGGTCGAAGCCGCAGTCGGCGCAGCGCTCGACCATTCCCTTGAACTCCCTGCGCACGCGCTCCGGCCCGAGATGCGCCATGGAGATGTAGAGGCCGCCGTGCGGCGTCGTGTTGCCCTTGCGCATCTCGCTGAACATCGAGCGCGAGACGATGTCGCGCGTCGCCCGCTCGCCGCGCGGATCGTAAGCCGCCATGAAGCGCTCCTTTCTTCCGTTCAGGAGATAGCCTCCGGAGCCGCGCAGGCCTTCCTCGAGCACCGTGCCGGTCATGCGCGTACGGGTGCCGGCGAGGAGCCCGGTGGGATGGAACTGCACCATCTCCATGTCGCGCAGCGGCAGCCCGGCGCGCAGCGCCATGGCAAGGCCGTCGCAGCTCTTGTCGCCCGAGGGCGTGTGGTACCTGTACATCGTCGGCCCGCCGCCGGTGGCAAGCAGCACCGCCCTTGCGCGCACGAAGACGTATTCACCCGTGCGCATGTCGATGAAGAGCACGCCAGCGACGGAATCTCCCGCCCGTGTCTTTACGAGCTCGACGGCGCGATGCTCTTCCAGGCGATTTATTCGCCGCGACCAGACCTGCTCCGCGAGGCGGTTGATGATCTCGATGCCGGTGAGGTCGCCCTTGTGCACCGTGCGGTCGAACGTCTGACCGGCAAAGGCTTTCTGGTGCACCGTGCCGTCCGGGTTGCGATCGAAAAAGCAGCCGAGCTCGTTCTCGAGCTCGTGGATCCGTTCCACCGCCAGGGTCACGAGCTGCCAGGCGAGCTCCTGGTCGGGCAGCCACTTGCCGCCCTCGATCGTGTCCATGAAGTGGCGCTCGACCGAATCTTCCTTCGCGAGCGCGACGTTGTAGCCGCCCTGCACCATGCGCGTGCAGCCGCACTTGCCGAGGAGGCCTTTCACCGCGACGGTGATGGACAACCCGGGGGCAGCCTTGTGCGCGTGCAGCGCGGCGAAAAGCCCGGCGCCGCCCGAGCCGAGGATCAGGAGGTCCGTGTCGAGGGTACGGTAGGCCGGCGCAGCCATTGCGCGATGAGAACGACGACGACGAGCGCGAAGCCGATGGCGTCGAACGACGCCTTCGGGTAGACCAGCAGGAAACCGGCGACGATCAGCATGATGCGCTCGAGGACATTCGCCCGCTTGAGCAGCCAGCCCTGCAGGCCGCCCGCGATGGCGACGATGCCGACCGCGGCGGTGACCGTGACGAGCGCAATCGAGCCCCAGTCCGCGCCGCCCAGGGTCTTGAACGAGCCGGTGAGGAGCAGGCCGGTGCCGCTCGGATCCAGCACGAACATGAACGGCACGAGGAACGCGGGCGTCGTGTACTTCCAGCACTGCAGCGTGGTCTTGTACGGATCGCCGCCGGTGATGGCGGCCGCCGCAAAGGGAGAAAGCGCCGTGGGTGGGGAGACTTCCGACAACACCGCGTAGTAGAAGATGAACATGTGCGCCGCGAAATCCGGCACGCCGAGCTTCGTGAGCGCCGGCGCGGCGATGACGGCGCAGATGATGTAGCTCGCGGTGACCGGGACCGCGAGGCCGACGATCCAGACGATGAGCGAGGTGTAGATCGCGGTGAGGAGCAGCGAGCCTCCGGCGTACTGCAGCACGATCGAGCTGAACTTGAGCCCGAGCCCGGTGAGCGTCACCGTGCCCACGATGAGCCCGGCGCCGGCGCAGGTAGCGCCGACGTTCAGGACACCGAGCGAGCCGCCGCGCAGCGCCTTGACGAGCCCGGAATCGCGGATGGACCTCCAGACGCCCGCTTTCCCGGAGAAGAGCTCATAGGGAAGGACCGCCGTGTCCCGGCGCAGCAGGCTCGTGAGGGCGGACACGACCGTCGCCCAGAACACCGAAAGCACCGGCGAGTAGCCCCACAGCATGAAGAACACGATGGACACGAGCGAAAGGAAGTGGAACCAGTATTTCCTCGCCAGGCTCGATGCCGACTCGACCCGCTCGAAGGTGACGTCCTTCATGCCGAACTTGCGCACGTCGATCTCCACCATGGTGAAGAGCGCGAGGTAATAGAGGCAGGTCGGGATCGTCGCCATCAACAGCACGTCGAGGTAGGAGATCTTCAGGAAGTCGGCGATGAGGAATGCGGCCGCGCCGAGCACCGGCGGCGAGATGATCGCGCCCAGCCCGCCCGCGGAGAGCAGCCCGCCGGCGGCGTCCTTGGCGTAGCCGACCTTGGCGAGCATGGGATACGCCACCGAGCCGAGCGTCACGGTCGTCGCCACGCCGGAGCCCGAAGGGCCGCCGAGGAGGAACGAGGCGAGCACCACCGTGCGGCCCGCGCCCGTCGGCTTGCCGCCCATCGCGGCGAACGAGAAGTCGATGAAGAATTTCCCGGCGCCGGAATGCTCGAGGAACGCGCCGAAGATGGTGAAGAGGATGATGAGGGTGGCGGAAACGCCCACCGGCACGCCGTAGATGCCCTCCAGCGTCATGAACATGTGGCCGACGAGGCGCGAGACTTCGTAGCCCTTGTGGGTCCACGGTGCCGGCAGGTAGGGGCCGTAGAGCGCGTACAGCAGGAAGCACACCGTGATCACCGGCATGATCCAGCCGGTCGCGCGCCGCATCGCCTCGAGGATGAGGAGCGCGAGCGCGACGCCGAAGAAGATGTCCCAGCCGTCCGGCGTGATGCTGCGATCCCAGAAGTCGTCGCCCTGGCTCACCAGGTAGGCGGCGATCGCGACGCCGAGCAGCGCGCAGGCCCAGTCCCACCACATGGTGCGGTGGCGGAAGCGCCTTGCCACCGGGAAAATCATGAACGACAGGAAGAGGACGAAGGCGACGTGCGTCGCGCGCAGCACCTCGGTGCGCACGATGCTGTAGGAGGCGTACAGGTGGAAGAGCGACATCGCCACCGCGACTGCCGTGACGAAGCCCGCCATGGCGCCCTTGAACCTGTTCTGGACGCCCTCCTCCTGCTCGATCATCTCCTCGGCGCGCTTCAGCGCCTCGTCGCTGATCTGGGGTTGCAGGCTCATGGCGCCCGCGCTACTGGATCTTGATGCCCTTCTCGGCGAAATACCTCACCGCCCCGGGGTGCCAGGGCACCGGCGAGGCATCCTTCTTCTGGTTCTCGAGCCTGATGTTCTCCGCTTCCTTGTGCACCCGGACGAGCTCGTCCTTGTGCTCGAAGACCGCCTTGACGATGCTGTAGGCGCTCTTCTCGTCCATGCTCTGGTTCGCCACCAGGAGGTTGTTCACCGTGGCGATCTGGTTGTCCCGGTCCATGCCGCGGTAGACGTCCTTGGCAATCGTGTCGGTGACGTACAGATTGCCGTACTTCTTGTTCATCGCCGGCACCACCTCCGCGTGGTCGATCAGCTTGATCTTCACGCCGGGCGTGTTGGCGAGGTCGGTCACCGCCGCGGTCGGCAGGCCGCCGACCCAGAAGAAGGCGTCGATCTTGCGGTCCTTGAGCGCGTCGACCGATTCGGCGACGCCCAGCCTCTCCCTCTTCAGGTCCTTGTCCTTGTCGAGGTGCGCCGCCTCGATGACGCGGAAGGCCATCACCTCGGTCGCGCTGCCCGCCGACCCGGTCGAGACGCGCTTGCCCTTGAGATCCGCCAGCTTCGCGATGCCGGTCCCATCGATGGTGACGACGTGCATGCGGTTCGGGTACATGACGAGGAGCGTGCGCACCGGCACCGGCTTGCCCTTGAACTTGTCCTCGCCCTTGTACGCGTCGAGCGTCGCGTCGGCCATCGTCATCCCGAGGTAGGGCTTGCCGGTGCCGATCAGCTGCAGGTTGGCCACCGAGCCGCCGGTGACCTCGGCGGTCGCCTGCATGCCCGAGACATATTTCGAAAGCACGGCGGCCATGCCGCCGCCGAGCGGGTAATACACGCCGCCCGTGCCGCCGGTCGCAATGGAAAGGTTCTGCGCCTGCGCGGAAACTGCGAAGAAAACGGCGGCGAGCGCAACGATGCGCGCGAGAATGCTCATGGGCTCCCTCCTCCTGGTCCGGCGATATTACCGCACGCCGAGGCGGCGCAGTGCCTCGGCGCGGCGCGCTTTCGCCGCGTCGCGCACCTCGGTGTAGAGGCTGCCGCCCTGGCTGTCCATGGCGACGAGCAGCGGCCCGAAGCCGCGGATGCGGAACTTCCACAGCGACTCGGGATTGAGATCGTCGAGATCCACGTCCTCGATCGCCTCGATCCACGTGGTCTCGAGCGCGGCGGTGCCGCCGATGATGGCGAGGTACGCGCCGCCGAGGTCGGAGAAAGCCTTGAGCGAGTCCTCGCGCAGGCCGCCCTTGCCGATCACGAGGCGCACGCCGTACTGCTCCATCAGCGGCCGCGTGTAGCGCTCCATGCGGTCGCTCGTCGTCGTGCCGATGCAGATCGGGGCGTAGCCGGCGGGATGCGCCGCGCTTTTCTCGACCTTGCGCACGTTCGGCGCGGTGTGGATGACCGCGTGCCCGCGCAGATCGAAGCGCGTCTTGCGGCCGCGGTCGAACATGTGGATCTGCGTTGCGTCGCGAATGCCGAACAGCGTTCCGTTCAGCGTCACGGTGTCGTTGACGCGCAGCTGCCGCGCCTGCGCTTCGGTGATCGGCGTCGCCAGGTCGTAGTGCGCCATGCTAGTAACCGTACTCCAGCGCCCCCGCCCGGAAGATCGCGCGCGCGCGGCGCGCCGAGTGGCATTGCATGTTCACCGCCACCGGGTTCATCGTGATGTGGGTCGCCGCGGTCTCGACGTGCACCGCGAAGGAGGTGGAGTCGCCGCCGAGGCCCTGCGGACCGACGCCGAGCAGGTTCACCGCCTCGCTGAGCGCGCGCTCGAGCTTGGCGCCCTCGGCGTCGGCGCACTGCGTGCCGAGCGGGCGCGTCGCCGCGAGCTTGGCGAGGTGGATGCAAAGGTCCGCCGTGCCGCCCACGCCGACGCCGACGATGGTCGGCGGGCAGGTCTTGCCTCCCGCCTCGAGCACGCAGTCCACGACGAAGGTCTTGACGGCGTCGACCCCTTCGGCCGGCACCGCCATGCGCAGCCACGAGTTGTTCTCCGAGCCCGAGCCCTTCGGCACCATCTCGATCTCGAGCGTGTCGCGCTCCGAGAAATCCACGTTGATCACCGGCACGCCGCGCCCGCACGAGGTGTGCTCGTTCACGCGCGTGATCGGGTGCACGACCGAGGAGCGCAGCGGGTGCTCGCGCGTGGCGCGCTCGCAGCCCTTGCGGATCGCCTCCTTCAGCCGCAGGCCGTCCACCTCCACCCCGCGCCCGATCCAGACGTTGTAGATCGGGATGCCCGTGTCCTGGCAGAGGAGGTTATCGGTCTGCTCGGCGACCGTGATGTTCCTCATCATCGTGGCGAGCATGCGCTTCGCGCCGGCGTCGGTCTCCCGGCCGGCCAGGGCGTCGAAGCCCTGCTTCACGTCCGGCGGCAGCTGCTTGAGCGCGCGGATGTAGAGCTCCTTCGCCGCCTCCTCGACCTGTGCGAGATCGACCTTCACCGGACGTGGATGTTGCGCTCGCGCACGACCTTCTGCCAGAGCGCGGTCTCCTCCTTCAGGGCTTTCGCCATTTCCTCCGGCGTGTTCGCCACGGGCACGAGGCCTTGCGCGTACAGGCGCGCCTTCAGGGTCGTGTCCTGAAGCGCGGTCTTCGTGTCGCGGTAGACCTTCTGAATGATGTCGTTCGGCGTCCCGGTGGGCGCGACGATGCCGAACCAGCCCGAGTTCTCGAAGCCGGGAATCGCTTTCGCGATCGGCGGCACGCCCGGAAGCTGCGCGACCTCCGTGGTGCTCGTCACGCCGAGCGCGCGCAGCCGGCCGCTGTTGATGTGGCTCATCGCGCCGGCGACGTTCGCCAGCATGAAAGTGATGTCGCCGGCGACCAGGCTCGCGAGCCCCGGCGCCTCGCCCTTGTAGGGCACGTGCACCGCGTCGGCCTTCGCCTGGTAGAGGAAATTCTCCGCCGCGAGGTGCACCTGCGAGCCGATCCCGGCGGAGCCGAAGGTGAGCTTGCCGGGCTGGGCCTTCAGCGCCTGGAGCAGGTCGCGCACCGTCTTGTAAGGCGCGCTCGCCGGGACCACGAGCACTTGCGCGCCGGAGACCACGTTCGTGACGGGCACGAAGTCCTTCTCCGGGTCGTAGTTGAGCTTCGCGTAGATATGCTGGTTCGCCGTCATCACCGAGCCCGACGGGAAGAAGAGCGTATAGCCGTCGGCCGGCGCATGCGCCGCCTCCGCCGCGCCGACCCCGCCGCCCGCGCCGCCGCGGTTCTCGATGATCACGCTCTGGCCCCACATCCTCGAGAGCGGCTCGCCGAGCAGCCGCGCCGCGATGTCTGTCGCGCCGCCGGGCGGGAACGGAACGATGACCTTCACCGGCTTCTGCGGCCAGCCCTGCGCCGAAGCGCCGAGGCAAAGCAGCATGCCGGCGACGAGCGCCAGGATTCTCTGTGTCATGCCATCCTCCTCGCCGCCAATTCTATAGCGCGAGCGCGAAAGCGAGGCCGGCGGCGAGGGCGAGCGCGGCCGCGGCTGCGGTCAGGGTCTTCTGCCACTCGCGCCACGGCAAGAATTCGAGCGCGAGCACGCGCAGGCCGCCGCCGAGGTGCGCCGCGAGCGCGAGGACGATCAGCCATTCGCCCAGCCTCACCGCAGGCTGCTCGGTCCACTTGAGGAAGCGCTCGAGCGCGCCCTCGCCCGCGAGCGCCTGGCCGAGGGCCCAGAAATGCAGCGGCAGGAAAAGCGCGAGCGCGATGCCCGAGACGCGGTGGACGATGGCGGCCCAGTAGGACGAGCCCTGCCTCATCCGAAGACCGCGAACGCCGCGCGCAGCCCGAGCGCGAGCAGCGCGAGCGCGAAGAAGAGAAGAAACGCGTCCCTGGAGCGGCCGCGCCACGCGGTCCACTCCGCGAGCACGGCGCGCAGGCCGATCGGCGCGTGGAGGCTCACCGCGGCGACGAACAGGCAATAGAAGGCGAGCCAGCCGACGTTGCCGCGTGTGCGCCCGAGGATCTCCGCGGCGCTCAGGCCGCCGCGCGCGGCATAGATGAGCGTCGCGAGGTGCACCGCGACGCAAAAGGCGAGAACCATGGCGCTCGCGCGCTGCGCGAGCCAGAGATACGCCTGGGTCCTGGAGCTCAAAGCCCGCCCTCCAGCGCCGCCTTGGCCAGCGCGCGCTTCAGGCCCGCGATCGACGCGGTCGGCGAGATCTGCTTCGGGCAGCGCTCGATGCAGCTCATGTGCGTATGGCAGGCATGGCAGCCGGCGTCTCCCGCGACCGCGCGCAGCCGCTCGGCGCGCGCCACGTCGCGCTCGTCCTGCACCAGCGTCCAGGCGCGGTTCAGCGCCGCCGGCCCGAGGTACTCCGGGCTCCACTTCACCACGTCGCAGGCGCTGTAGCACACGCCGCAGCCGATGCACTCGATTCCCGCGTCCACCTGCTTGCGCTTTTCATCTTCCGGACGGACCTGGTGGAAATCTTCCCGCCGCGACCTGCTTCCATCGAATCTGCCCCTCGCCTGCGCCCACTTGTCGAAGAACGCGCCCATGTCGACCACGAGGTCGCGGATCACCGGCAGATTGCGCAACGGCGCGAGGGTGAGGCGCTCCTTTTCGAGGACCCTGTCCACGTGCGTGCGGCAGGTCCAGCGCGGCACGCCGTTCACGTCCATCGCGCACGAGCCGCACATGCCGACGCGGCAGGCAAAGCGGTAGGCGAGGCTCGGATCGAGCTCGCGCTGGATGTACGTCACCACGTCGAGCACCGTCTGCGACGGCTCGCGCGGCACCTCGAATTCCTGGTATGCGTCTTTTCTCTTGACGAGGACTTTCAAGCCGACTCGTAGAGGCGGGTCAGGACGAACTCGCGGTGCCCCAGCGCCTCGGCGGCGGTGAGGCGGCCGTTCGCGGTCCTGAACATGCACTCGAGGAGCTTGTCGCCGGCCTGGTCCGGCGTCATCTCCTTGCGCAGCAGCCCCGTGACGTCCACGTCGATGTGCTCGCCCATGGTGCGCACGGTGCGCGGGTTGGCGCAGAGCTTGATCACGGGAAGGATCGGGTTGCCGATCACGTTGCCCTGCCCGGTCGGGAAGAAATGCACCACGAAGCCGGAGGCCGCGCAGAGCGTCACCATCTCCGCCGCCGCCGAGGAGGAATCCATGAACCACAGCCCGGTTCCGGTCGGCATCTCGGCCTTGTCGAGCACGCCGTCCACCATGCACTTGCGGCCGATCTTCTGGATGTTGCCGAGCGCCTTCTCCTCGATCGTCGTCAGGCCGCCGGCGATGTTGCCCTTCGTCGGCTGCGAGTCCGACAGGTCGCTCGTCTTGTGCTTCTCGATGATCGCCTGGTAGCGGTCGAACACGAACTGGAACTTCCTGCGTACCTCGTCCGTGCGGCAGCGCGCCGCGACGAGGTGCTCGCCGCCGGTGAGCTCGGTCGTCTCGCCGAAGACGAGCGTCACCTTGTGCGGATAGAGCTTGTCGAAGGCGTTGCCCACCGTCGGGTTCGCGCCGCAGCCCGAGGTCGTGTCGGACTCGCCGCACTTGGTCGACACCCAGAGGTCCTGCAGCGGCCGCTCCTCGCGCCGCAGCTCGGAGGCCCACTGCACGTATTCCTTCGCCGCCTTGGAGGCGCGCAGGATGGTGTCGTGGTCGCCGTGCTGCTCGATGCCGAAGTAGGAGACCGGCTTTCCGGTCGCCGCGATGCCGTCGGCCACCTTTTTCGCCCAGCCGTCCTCGATGCAGATCACCACGACCGCGGCGACGTTCGGGTTGCAGCCCGTGCCGATCAGGGTGCGGAAGTGCAGGTCGAGGTCGGCGCCGAACTGCAGCCGGCCGTACGGATGCGGAATGGCGATCGCGCCCTTGATGTTGTTCGCCACCGCCTCGGCGGCGGCGTTGGAAAGGTCGTCCACCGGCAGGATGAGGACGTGGTTGCGCACGCCGATGCGCCCGTTCTCCCTCTTGTAGCCGCGGAAGGTCGCTTTCGAGAGGTCCATGGCGCTCACCACCGCTTGGTCTTCACGTTGTGCACGTGGAGGTGCTCGCCCTTGGCGATCGGCTTCACCACCTTGCCGATGTCCACGCCATACTTGATCACCGTGTCGCCGGGCTGATAGTCGCGCAGCGCCACCTTGTGGCCGATCGGGATGTCGCTCTTCGCCTTGATCTCGACGTCCTTGTCGTCCTCCATGATCCAGCCGGCGAGCGACTGCCCGGCCTTCACCCCCTCGACGACGACCACGCCGACGCCGTCGCCTTCCTCGTGCACGACGAAATGGATCATTTGCGCATTCCCGCAAGCCAAAGGAAAAATTCTACTGCGAACATTCGCGCGGCACGGTGCCCTCGAAGCGCGCTTTCGAATCGGCCGGCGGGCGGTGCGCGCGGCGCCATTTCCACGGCGGCACGGGATCCGGATCGCTCCACAGGCCGAGCCGGCTCGCGCGCGCGCTCCGCTGCGCGGCATAGAAGGCGGGCTCGGGCTTGTCGAGCGAGGAAACCCACGCCATGCCGCGGCGCACCTGCTCCGTGTTGACGTCGATGCTGTCGCAGGACACGCGCGCGAGCAGCCGCCCGTAGCGGTCCTTCTGCGTCCAGTCGAGGCGCGCCACCTTGTCCGCGCAGAGCTCGGCGAGCGAGCGGCGCGCCTCGCGGCCGAAGGGCTGCCGGTATTCCGGGGCGTCGATGTAGACGAGCCGCACGCGGGTCTCCTGGCGCGCGATGCACACCGAGAGCGAGTCGCCGTCGCCGATATGCGTCACGCGCGCGTCGATCGTCTCGGCCCGCGCAAGCGCGAGAAAGAGGAACGGCAGGACGCTTAACGGCATTTCAGGTTGGCCGACGGGTCGGCGATCGGGCGGGAGCAGTCCTGCTCGTTCACGCGGCGGCCGGGAGCGAGCTCCGGCGCGCGCGGCGCGGGCGTCACCGCCATGAACGGGTTGGCGGTATAGGTCGTTCCGTATCCGGACCCCGGCCCGCGCTGCTCGGCGCTGTAGATCACCGCCCCCGCGATCCCGAGGCCGATCAGCGTTGCGGTGGACGTGCCGCTGCCCTGGTAAGCGAGGCCGCCGCCGGAGCTCGTGACCGTCGTTCCGCCTCCTGAAGTGGTTACGGCGCCGGCGTTGATCCCTATCTGGCCGTGCGAGCAGCCGGCCACAATCAGAGAGCAAATGATGGGAATGCGGCGCATCGGCGCATGTTACCCGCCGCTGCAAGCCTTCTGAAGACGATCCCGCACGGCGGCCCATTCCGGCGCGTCCGGCGGCGCCTCGACCAGGATCTCCTCGCATCCGGCGGTGTCGAGCTCGCGCAGTGCCGCGTAGAGCCGCTGCGCGTAGGCGACCGGATCGCGCGGCATGCGCAGCCAGTAGTCCACGCGCTCGTCCGGCCTGGAGAAGGCAAGGACCGCGACTCGCTCTTTCAGGCGCGCAATCGTCCTGTCGAGATCGTGCGCGTCCACGAGGCGCGCCGGCGTGCGCGGCGAATAGTGCCGCGCCATGCCGCCGGAGTGGCGAACCGCGGCCGTGCGTTTCCCGACTGTCACGATTTCGGAAATTTGCCGTTCGGAAATCGCGCCGGGCCGCAGCACGATGGCGCCGTCGCCGGAAAGATCGACGATGGTGGACTCGATGCCGACCTCGCTCGGCCCGCCGTCGAGCACCAGGTCGACCTCGTCGCCGAGGTCCTCGCGCACGTGCGCCGCCGTGGTCGGCGAGACCAGGCCGAAGCGGTTCGCCGAGGGCGCGGCGACGCCGCCGCCGAACTGCGCAAGGAGCGCGTGCGCGACGGGGTGCGAGGGCACGCGCAGGCCGACGCTGTCCTGCCCACCGGTGATGAAGTCCCCGGCCTTGTCGCTTCGTTCGAGGATCAGCGTGAGCGGCCCGGGCCAGAAGCGGCGCGCGAGCGCTTCGGCGCTTTTCGGCACGTTCCGGGCGAAGGAGAAGGCCGCCCCTGCGGAGGCGAAATGCACGATCACCGGGTGATCGGCCGGCCGCCCCTTCGTTGCATAGAGGCGTGCGACGGCCTTCGCGTTCGACGCATCCGCGCCCAGGCCGTACACGGTTTCGGTGGGAAACGCGACGAGTCCGCCGGCGCGCAGGATTTCCGCGGCGCGGCGGACATCGTTCGTCACAGCTTGAGCGGCGCGGCCTTCAGGACGGACTCCGTCTGGCGGGCGCGGAAATCCGCCAGCTTCTTCTTCATTCCTTCGTCCGAAAGCGCGAGAAGCGCCACCGCGAAGAGCGCGGCGTTGCCGGCGCCCGCCTCGCCGATGGCGAAGGTCGCGACCGGGATGCCCTTCGGCATCTGCACGGTGGAAAGCAGCGAGTCGAGCCCTTGCAGGTGCTTCGAAGGCATCGGCACGCCGAGCACAGGCAGGGTCGTGTGCGCCGCGACGACGCCGGCGAGGTGCGCGGCGCCTCCGGCCGCGGCGATGATCGCCTTGAGCCCGTTCTTCTGGGCATTCGCCGCCCATTCGGCCACGGCGTGCGGCGTGCGATGCGCGGACATGGCCTTCGCCTCGTACGGTACGCCGAACTCCTCCAGCACCTTGGCCGCCGCCTTCATCGTCTCCCAGTCGGAGGTCGAGCCCATCACGATGCCGATCATTGCAGCGTTCTCCCCGTCAGGCGCTCGAGCGCCTCGCGATATTTTTCCGAAGTCTTCCTGATCACCTCCGGCGGCAGCTTGGGCGCGGGCGGCGTCTTGTCCCAGTCGAGCGTCTCCAGGTAGTCGCGCACGTACTGCTTGTCGTACGAGGGCGGCGAGATGCCCACCTTGTAGGAGTCGGCCGGCCAGAAGCGCGAGGAGTCGGCGGTCAGCACCTCGTCGATCAGGACAATGCCGCCTTTTTCATCCAGGCCGAACTCGAACTTGGTGTCGGCGATGATGATGCCCTTCTTCGCCGCGTACTCGCTCGCCTCCTTGTAGAGGCGGATGCTGATGTCGCGCACCTTGTCGGCCTTGTCCCTGCCGATCAGCTTCGCCGCCTCCTCGAAGGAGATGTTCTCGTCGTGCCCGGTCTCGGCTTTGGTCGCCCGCGTGAAGATCGGCTCGGGCAGCTTCTGCGCCTGCTGCAGGCCCTTCGGCAGCTCGATGCCGCACACTCTGCCGGTCTTCTGGTAGTCCTTCCAGCCCGAGCCGATGATGTAGCCGCGCACGACCGCTTCGATCGGCAGCGGCTTCAGCTTCTTCACCACGATCGCCCTTCCCTTCACCTGGGATTTCTCGTCGGCGGAGACCACGGTCTCGGGATCGACGCCGGTCAGCTGGTTCGGCACGATGTGGCCGAGCTTCTCGAACCAGAAGTTCGCCATCTGGTTCAGCACCGCGCCCTTGTCCGGGATCGGATCGGGCAGCACGACGTCGAACGCCGAGAGGCGGTCGCTCACGACGATGAGCATCTTGTCCTCGCCGACGGCGTAGATGTCCCGCACTTTTCCCTTGCCGATCCGCGGCAGGGATTTGATTTGGGATTCGAAAACCGCCATCAGGCCGCCTGCTTCTCGAGGTCGGCGCGCCATTTGCCCTGCGAGGCGAGGCCGTTCATGTGCGCGCGGTGGTGGAAGGCCTTCTGCGCGGCGGCGACATTGCCCGCCTGCCCGCGCCAGGCCTTGAGCGCCGGGTTCTGCAGCGCGCGCGAATAGGAGAACGTGAGCGGCCAGGGCAGCCCCTTCGTCGCCGCCATGGCGTTCAGGTGCGCGGTTGCCGCCTCGTCGGACTGGCCGCCGGAGAGGAACACGATGCCCGGCTGCGCCGCCGGCACGGTCCGCTTCAGCACCCGCACGGTGCGCTCGGCCACCTCGTCCACGCCCGCCTGGCGCGCGTTGTCCTTGCCGGACACGACCATGCTCGTCTTGAGGATCAGGTGCTCGATCGAGACGTTGTAGGCGGCCATCGCCGCATAAGTGGCGCGCAGCGTCGCTTCATGCACCTCCTCCGAGCGCTCCGCGCTGTGGGTGCCGTCGAGCAGCACCTCGGGCTCGATCATGGGAACGATCGACGCTTCCTGGCAGATGGCGGCGTAACGCGCGAGAGCGTGCGCGTTGGCGTACAGGCAGGCGTGCGTCGGGATCCCTTCGCCGATGGTGATGACCGCGCGCCACTTGGCGAAGCGGCAGCCGAGGTCGAAGTACTCCTTCATGCGCTTCTGCAGGCCGTCCAGGCCTTCGGTGACCTTCTCTTCCGCGGTGAAGGGCAGGTTGGCGAGCCCCTTGTCCACCTTGATGCCGGGGATCACGCCCTTCTTCGCCAGGTACTGGGGGAACGGCGTGCCGTCGTTCGCCTTCTGGCGCGCGGTCTCGTCGAACAGGATCACCCCGGAGAGGTACTGCTCGACGCCCGGGGTACTGAAAAGCAGGTTCCGGTAGGTGCGCCGGTTTTCCTCGGTGCACTCGACGTTGACCGACTTGAAGCGCTTCTCGCAGGTGCCGCTCGACTCGTCGGCGGCGAGAATGCCCCGGCCCTTGGCCACCATGGCGGCGGCGGTTTTGGAAAGCAATGCCTGGTCCATGCGCGAACTCTCTCGGGTGGTGGGATTTGCTGTGGCTGAAGCAGGCAAAATTTTATCGCCTTCGCGATTGTGCGACGCAACACCGAACTCTCGCGATGGCGTACAATCTCGCCCCTTTGCCTTTTGGAATCAGCTTCATGCCCGCCGCACGGCGCAACGTCGCCATCATCGCCCACGTCGATCACGGCAAGACCACTCTGGTCGACAAGCTGCTGCAGCAGTCGGGCACGTTCGCCGCGCACGAGCACATCGAGGAGCGCGTCATGGACTCCAACGCGCTCGAGCGCGAGCGCGGCATCACGATCCTCGCGAAGAACTGCGCCGTGCGCTACGCCGGCACGCACATCAACATCGTCGACACGCCGGGGCACGCGGACTTCGGCGGCGAAGTGGAGCGCGTGCTGTCGATGGTGGACGGGGTGCTGCTCCTGGTCGACGCGGTGGAAGGGCCGATGCCGCAGACGCGCTTCGTCACCCGCAAGGCGCTCGCTCTCGGGCTGAAACCGATCGTGGTGGTGAACAAGGTCGACCGGCCCGGCGCGCGGCCCGACTGGGTGGTGAACCACACGTTCGAGCTCTTCGACAAGCTCGGCGCGACCGAGGAGCAGCTCGACTTCCCCGTGGTCTATGCCTCCGCGCTTCTCGGTTTTGCAAAGAACAGCCTGGAGGAGGAAGCGAAGGACCTTTCCGCGCTGTTCGAGGCGATCCTGAAGTACGTGCCGGTGCGCGACGAGAACCCCGAGGAGCCGCTGCAGCTGCAGATCTGCTCGCTCGACTACTCGAGCTACGTCGGCAAGATCGGCATCGGCCGCATCCGCCGCGGCCGCGTCAAGGCAGCCCAGGAAGTGCTCGTGCTGCACGGCCCGGATTCGCCGGCGCTGAAAGCGAAGATCAACCAGATCCTGATGTTCGAGGGCCTCGAGAGGAAGCCCGTCGAGGAGGCGGAAGCCGGCGACATCGTCCTCATCAACGGCATCGACGAAATCGGCATCGGCGACACGATCTGCGAGCTCGAGCACCCGGATGCGCTGCCGCTGCTCAAGGTCGACGAGCCGACGCTCACGATGAACTTCCTCGTGAACGCCTCTCCGCTCGCCGGCAAGGAAGGCAAGTTCGTCACCAGCCGCCAGATCCGCGAGCGCCTGGAGCGCGAGACGAAGAGCAATGTCGCGATGCGGGTCGAGTATCCGGCCGACACCGACACCTTCATCGTGCACGGCCGCGGCGAGCTGCACCTCACGATCCTGCTGGAGAACATGCGCCGCGAGGGCTACGAGCTCGCGGTGTCGCGCCCGCGCGTCGTGTACAAGGAGATCGGCGGCGAACGCTGCGAGCCCTTCGAGCTGCTCTCGGTGGACGTCGAGGACGCGCACCAGGGCGTCGTCATGGAGGAGCTCGGCCGCCGCCGCGGCGAGCTGAAGGACATGCAGCCCGACGGCAAGGGGCGCGTGCGCCTCGAGTACCGCATCCCGGCGCGCGGGCTGATCGGCTTCCAGGGCGAGTTCCTCACCATGACGCGCGGCACCGGCATCATGGCGCACGTCTTCGACGAGTACGCGCCGGTGAAGGGCGAGATTCCCGAGCGCAGGAACGGCGTGCTGGTGTCGCAGGACGACGGCGCCGCGGTCGCCTACGCGCTCTGGAAGCTGCAGGAGCGCGGTCGCATGTTCGTGAGCCCCGGCGACCCGGTGTACGAGGGCATGATCATCGGCATCCACAGCCGCGACAACGACCTCGTGGTGAACCCCATCAAGACCAAGCAGCTCACCAATATCCGCGCCTCGGGCAAGGACGAGGCGATCGACCTCACGCCGCCGATCCAGCTCACGCTCGAGTACGCGGTCGAATTCATCGGCGACGACGAGCTCGTCGAGAT
The DNA here is from genome assembly GCA_035651575.1 of Burkholderiales bacterium. Lineage (GTDB taxonomy): Bacteria > Pseudomonadota > Gammaproteobacteria > Burkholderiales > SG8-39 > SCGC-AG-212-J23. Next base: position 16,401 of record DASRFM010000018.1, read on the forward strand.
CACGCCGAAGTCGATCCGCCTGCGCAAGCGCTACCTGAAGGAGCACGAGCGGCGCAAGGCCGAGCGAGCAGCCGCCTAGCCCCGCAGGATCTGCCGCGCGGCGCGCGCGCCGCTCTTCAGCGCCCCCGCCACGGTGCCCGGCTCCTCGCTCTCGGTCGCTTCGCCGGCGAAATACAGCGTGTCCTCGAGCGGCGCGGCGAGCGCCTCGCGCGCGCCCTGCCCGCCGACGAGAACGTAGCTGTAGCCGCCGCGCGAAAAGGGGTCCTGCGCCCAGTCCTTGACGCAGGCGGCCTCGAGCTGGCTGGACGCTTGCGGAAAAATTCTCTCGACGCTTGCAAGCGCTTCACGCAGGAGCACGCGTTCCGGCCGGCCGGTGAGGCGCGCGGCCTTCGGTCCGCCCGCCCAGGCCGTGAGGAGCGGCCCGCGCATCGGCAGAGGCGTCCAGAAGGTCGGAAACGGCGACTGCGGGGTGTGGAAAAACGCGACGCCGGGCGCACGCGATTCCCAGAAGGCTTTGTCGAAGCGCATCGCGACGCGGATGACCGGCCCGCTCGCCAGCTTTTTCAGCGCCGACTTTTTCCCGCGCAATGCAGGCCGGAACAGATTCGAGGATTGCAGAACCCCCAACGGCAAGGTCACGACCGCGCGCCTCGCGCGTACGACGAACGGCTCGCCGAGGAAGCGCCCGTGCACACGCACGGCGCCCTGACGCCATTCGACGCCCCGCACGACCCGCTGCAGCGCAAGCGGCACGCCTCGTGCGGCGAGCGAGCGCGCGAGCCAGTCGAAGAGCGCGCCGTAGCCGCCCCGCGGCCTCGGCTGCGAGCGGCCGAGCTCGCCGCCATCGCCCCACTCGTCGATGATCGAGCGCGCGCTCACGCGGCGCGGATCGGCGGCGTCGAAGCCCTGCACCATCATGCGCGCGAACGCGCGCGTCTCGGACGGAAGGCGGCGGGTGGCGAGGAATGCCTCGAAGGAGACGTCCTTTGGAAGCAAGGCGCCCTGCACTGCGCGCGCGGCATGGACAAACGCGTTCATCGGGCGCAGGCGCCCGCCCCTCAGGTCGCGCTGCTCGCGGACCAAATCCACGGCGGCGATGCCGGCGCGCGCAAGGAGCGCATGCGTGGCGCGCGCTTCGCCATGCATGAATTCCGCGCCGAGCTCCACCGGGATGCCCAGGCCGGGCATGGCGCGCGTCCAGCAGCGCCCGCCGACGCGCTCACGCGCCTCGAGCACGAGAACCGAGCGCCGGGCGCGCGCGAGCGCGTCGGCGGCGGCGAGCCCGGCCGCGCCGGCGCCGATGACGATTACGTCGGCGTCGAGGCTACTCGACCTTGACGTGCGCATCGGCGGCCACCTTGCGCCAGATGCCGATCTCCTTGCTGATCTGCGCGCCGAACTGCTCCGGCGTGCCGCCCGCCGGCGCGACGCCGTCGGTCTGCAGCTGCTCGCCGGTCGCCGGGATCTTGAGGATCTTCGTCGCCTCGGCATTGAGGCGCTCCACGACCGGGCGCGGCACGCCCTTGGGCGCAATGAGGCCGTGCCACAGCGTGACGTCGTAGCCGGGCACGCCGGACTCGGCAATGCTCGGCACGTTGGGGAGAGCCGGGATCCGCTTCGCCGTCGTAACCGCGATCGCGCGCAGCTTGCCCGCCTGGACCTGCGGCATGGCCGTGGCCGTGCTGCTGAAGAAGACGTCGGTCTGGCCGCCGATCGTGTCGGTGAGCGCGGGACCGGTTCCCTTGTACGGGATATGGTTCATCTTCACGCCCGCCATGCTGTCGAAGAGCTCGGTGGCGAGGTGGATCACGCTGCCCTGACCGGAGGACGCGAAGTTCACCTGCCCCGGCTTCTGCTTGGCGAGCGCAATCAGCTCCTTGATGCTGCTGACGGGCAGGGAAGGCCGCACCACGACGACCAGCGGCCCCTGCGACAGCTGGATGATGGGCGTGATGTCGGCGACCGGGTCGAAGTGGATCTTGTAGACGCTCGGGTTCACCGTGTAGCTCGAGGCGATCAGGACGAGCGTATAGCCGTCGGGCGCCGCCTTGATGCCCTGCTCGATGCCGAGCACGCCGCCGGCGCCTGGCCGGTTCTCGACGAGGAACTGCTTGCCCATCGCATCGGTGAGCTTCTGCGCCACGAAGCGGCCGATGAAATCGGAGCCGCCGCCGGGGGCGAACGGCACGATAATATGGACCGGCTTCGCGGGATATGCCTGCGCGAAAGCCCCGACGGCAGAGGTTGCGGCGAGCGCGAAAAACGCGGCACGGACGGATTTCATTTAAGCCTCTCCTAAGGAATGCAGGCGATTTTAGCCCTCCATTTCGGCGATAATCCCGCCCCTTCGAGATGATCAGGATCGAGAACCTCGTCAAGGCCTTCGGCGCGAAGCGCGCGGTGGACGGCATTTCGTTCAACGTGGAGCGCGGCGAGGTGCTCGGCTTCCTCGGTCCGAACGGCGCCGGCAAATCCACCACCATGCGCATGGTGACGGGCTTCATGCCGCCCACGTCCGGGCGCATCAGCGTGGGGGGCCACGACGTCGCCGAGTCGCCGCTCGAGGCGAAGCGGCTGATCGGCTACCTGCCGGAGAACGCGGCCTCCTACCCCGACATGACGGTGCACGGCTTCCTCAACTTCGCCGCCGAGCTGCGCGGCCTGGAAGGCGCGGCGCGCAAGAAGGCGGTGCACCGCGTGGTGGAGCTCTGCTTCCTCGAGGCGGTGCTCGAGCAGTCGATCGACACGCTCTCGAAGGGCTACCGGCACCGCACCTGCCTCGCCCAGGCGCTGATCCACGACCCCGACGTCCTCATCATGGACGAGCCCACCGACGGGCTGGACCCGAACCAGAAGCACGAGGTGCGCAACCTCATCCGCACCCTCGGCGCGAACAAGGCGATCGTCTTTTCCACGCACATCCTCGAGGAGGTGGACGCGGCGTGCACGCGCGCGATCATCATCGACCGCGGCCGCATCGTCGCGAACGGCACGCCCGGGGAGCTGCGCGGCATGTCGGAGCTCGCCGGCGCGGTCACGCTCGCGGCCGAAGGCGCGAGCGAGGAGAAGCTCGCGGCGCTCGGGCGCGTCGAGCGCCTGAACGGCGCCTGGCGGATCTACCCGCGCGACAAGTCGCAGGCCGCCGAGCTCGCGCAGGCGGTGGTCGAGCTCGTGAAGCGCGAGCGCTGGAAGGTCGAGGGCATGTACAGCGAGCGCGGCGAGCTCGACGAGGTGTTCCGGCGCATCACGCTGCCCGACACCGTGCGCAAATGAGCGCCCGGAAATGAAGCCGATCCTCACCATCGCGAAGCGCGAGCTCGTGAGCTACTTCACCTCGCCGGTGGCGTACGTGTTCCTCGTCATCTTCCTGCTCCTCGCCGGGTTCTTCACCTTCACCTCGGGCAACTTCTTCGAGCGCGGCGAGGCGAGCCTCGCCGCGTTCTTCGGCTGGCACCCGTGGATCTACCTCGTGCTCGTCCCGGCGGTCGGCATGCGACTCTGGGCCGAGGAGCGCCGCTCGGGGACGCTCGAGCTGCTGCTCACCATGCCAGTCACCACGGCGCAGGCGATCGTGGCGAAATTCATCGCGTCGTGGGTATTCCTCGCCGTGGCGCTCGCGCTCACCTTTCCGGCGGTGATCACGGTCAACGTGCTCGGCGATCCGGACAACGGCATGATCGTCGCCGGATACGTCGGCAGCTTCTTCCTCGCCGGCGCCTACCTCGCGATCACGTGCATGACTTCCGCCATGACGCGCAACCAGGTGGTCGCGTTCATCCTCGCGGTGGTCCTGTGCCTGTTTCTCCTCATCGCCGGCTTCAGCCCCGTCACCGACCTGATGGCGCGCTGGGCGAGCCCGGCGCTCGTCGACACGGTGGCGGCGTTCTCGGTGGTGACGCACTTCGACGGCTTCCAGCGCGGCGTCATCGACCTGCGCGACGTCGCCTTCTTCCTCTCGGTGATCGGCTTCGCGCTCTTCGCGACCGGCATCGTCATCCGCGGCCACCGCGCCGGCTAGGCCATGGCGACGAAGAAATACGAGCCCCTGCTCTACTCCGCGGTCGGCCTGGTGGCGCTCTTCCTGGTCCTCGTCGCGGCCAACTTCCTGCTCTCCCGCGTCCCGGCGCGGGTCGACCTTACCGAGGGCAAGCTCTATACGCTCTCCCCGGGCACGCGCAAGATCCTCGCGGGCCTCTCGTCCCCGGTGAAGATCAAGCTCTACATCTCGCAGGGCGAATCGGTCCCGGTGCCGCTGCGCGGCTTCGCGCAGCGCGTGGAGGACACGGTGCGCGAGCTCAAGGCTGCCGCCGGCCCGAACCTCGTCGTCGAGCGCTACAACCCGAAGCCGGACTCGGAGGAGGAGGACGCGGCGCAGCTCGACGGCATCGAGCCGCAGCAGCTGATGAGCGGCGAGTCGTTCTATCTCGGCGCAGCGGTCACGCAGCTCGACCGCAAGCAGACCCTGCCCGAGATCACGCCGCAGCGCGAGCGCCTGCTCGAGTACGACTTCGTGCGCGCCATCGCGCGCGTCGCCTCCAGCGAGCGGCCGAAGATCGGCCTGATGGCGGGCCTTCCGGTGCTCGGCGAGAAATTCAACCCCTTTACCCGGCAGAGCTCCGAGCCCTGGGTGCTCGCCAACGAGCTCAAGCGCGAGTTCGAGGTGAAGCCGGTGCCGATGGACGCGAAGGAGATCGACAAGGACGTGACGGTGCTCCTCCTCATCCATCCGCGCGACGTGCAGCCGCAGACCGAGTACGCGCTGGACCAGTTCGTGCTGCGCGGCGGCAAGCTGATCGCCTTCGTCGATCCGTACGCCTACTTCGACCAGACGCCCACCATGCCGGGCGTGCCGCCCGAGGCCTCGAGCTCGAACCTGCCGACGCTGTTCAAGGCCTGGGGGATCGGCTTCGACCCGGGCAAGGTACTCTCCGACGTGGTCTTCGGCTCGGGCTCCGGCAGCCGCTACACGCCCACGGTGCTTTCGCTCAACCGCACGGCGATGAGCCGCGACGACGTGGTGACGGGCACGATCGAGACGCTGCTCTACGCCTTCGGCGGCGCGTTCGACGTCAAGCCCGCGGCGGGCCTCAAGGCGACCGAGCTCGTGAAGAGCTCGCCCAACTCGATGCTGGTCAGCAACGCCGACGCCACGAAATCGGGCGACGACGCGACCAAGAGCTTCAAGCCCTCGGGGCGCGCGATGCCGCTCGCGCTGCGCCTCACCGGGACCTTCAAGACCGCATTCCCGGAAGGGCTGCTGGTCGACAAGAAACCGGTCGCCGGCACGCCGCAGCTGCGCGAGTCGGCGAAGGAGAACTCGGTGATCCTGGTCGCCGATGTCGACATGCTCGCCGACGGCGCCGCAGTCGACGTCCAGGACGTGTTCGGACGCAAGGTCGTGGTGCCCTCCAACGGCAACCTCGCCCTCGCGCTCGGCATGGTGGAGCAGCTCGCCGCGGGCGACGAGCTCATCTCGCTACGCAGCCGCGAGGGCTCTTTCCGTCCGCTCACGGTCGTGCGCGAGCTCGAGGCCGAGGCGCAGAAGCAGTACTTCGGCAAGATCCAGGCGCTCGAGAACGAGCTGCAGAAGACCACCGCGAAGCTGCAGGAGCTGCAGAAAGCCCAGGGCGGCGCGGCGAAGGGCGGCCAGATCCTCACCCCCGAGCAGCAGGCGGAGCTCGAGCGCTTCAGGAAGACCGTGGCCGAGACGCGCCTCGAGCTCAAGGAAGTGCGCAAGAACCTGCGCCAGGACGCGGAGAGCCTCGTCTTCTGGACCAAGGTGCTGAACATCGCGCTCATGCCGCTTCTCGTCGCGATCGCCGGCCTCGTCGTCGCGCTGGTGCGCCGGCGCCGGCACGCATGAGCGCGCGCGTTGCCGCGATACTCGTCGTGCTGCTCGTCATCCTGGGCGGCGCGGCGCTGCTCTACCAGCGCGACGAGCGCTCGCGCCAGCCGGCGAACGCCGGGGTGCTCGGCCAGCCGCTGCTCAAGGGCCTGAAGGCCGCCGACGTCGCCGCGATCCGCATCGTGCAGCCCGACGGCGCGCTGACGCTGCGGCGCACCGACGCAGGCTGGGCCCTCGCCGAGCGCGACGGCTTCCCGGCCGACGCGGGCAAGGTCCGCGACTTCGTCATCAAGGCGATCAGCCTGAAGATCGGCCAGAGCGACGCCATCGGCGAGAAGGACCGGCCGCGGTTGAACCTCGACCAGGGCGCGACCCAGGTGGAGTTCCAGGGCGCGGACGGCAAGGCGCTCGCGAAGCTGCTCGTCGGCAAGAAATACTTCAAGCAGGAGCCCGACAACCCGCAGAAGGCGCCGGGCGACGGCCGCTTCGTCATGCTGCCCGACCGGCCGGGGACGGTGTACGTGGTCGCCGACCCGCTGACGCAGGCCTCGGCGAGGAGCGCGGACTGGATCGACCGCACCGCCTTCCAGGTGGAGAAGGTGAAGACGCTCGAGGTCCGCTACGCCGACGGCAGCGGCTGGCGCGTCGAGCGCGCGGCGGACAATGCGGACTGGAAGCTCGCCGGCGCGAAACCCGGCGAGAAGCTCGAGGTGACGAAGGCAAACGCCGCCACCTACTCGCTCGGGCTGCTCGAGCTCGCCGACGTCGCGCCGAAGGAGGCCAAGGACACCGGGCTCGACTCGCCGACGCTCCTCAACGCCACGACGCTGGACGGCCTGGACTACGCGATCAAGGTCGGCGCCCTGCAGGGCGACAACTACTACGTGACCTTCCAGGTGAGCGGCGAGCCGCAAAAAGACGCGGGCGAGGACAAGGAGCGTGCCGAACGGATCAAGAAGCTCGAGGAGCGGCTGCCGCGCGAGAAGCGGCTCTCGGGCTACGTGCTGCTCATCCCGAAATCCAAGCTCGCCGACACGCTGAAGAAGCGCGACGAGCTGCTCGCGAAACCCGAAGAAGCGAAGAAGTAGTCCGCGCGGCGCGTTTGTGTGAAACGCGCCTCCGCAAAAACGTTCCTCCCAGCGCAGGAATCCATGCGCCGCTCAGATAGAGCGTGTAGCCCTCCCGGCGGTACCGTGCGCTACCCGCAAAGGAGGACGACATGTACCGCAACATCCTGGCCGGCGTCGTTGCATGCTTGCTGTGCGCCCCGGCCTTCGCGATCGAGCCGACCGAGCTCGCGCCCAATTCCACGATGTTCTACTTCAGCATTCCGCTCGACGGCCGCGCGCCGAAGGAGCGCGAGCCCAGCTACGGCCTCGCGCTGCACGGCTCGCCGAGCTCGCCCGTAGTGGCCTTCGACTCCCGCACGCTGGACCTGATGCGCATGAACCTCGAAGGCGCGGGCTTCGCCGGCATCGAAGCCACCTGGCTCATCGTCGGCGGCGTTGCAGCGGCCGCCGCGGTCACGGTCGGCAGCGCGGGCGGCTCGTCGGTACAGCAGCAGCAACAGCAGCAGCAACAGCAGCAGGCGGCCCAGAGCCAGCAGGCCGCGGGCACCACAGGCGGCGCGTCGGGCGGCGGCAGCACCGGCGGCTCGACCGCGCCGTGCACCTGCACCCTGCGGTACTGAACTGATCCTCCGGCGGCGCAGGGCTTTCCGCGTCACGCGGGCCCTGCTATAACTTGCGGCGAGAGGAGGCTCTCGCCGTGGCGAACACCATCAGGCAGATCAGGACGCTCGCGCTGGTCGGACAGGCGGGCGCAGGCAAGACTTCGCTGGCCGAGGCGCTGCTCGCGCAGGCGGGCGCCGTGCCCTCGCCGGGAAGCGTCGAGCGCGGCAGCACGGTATGCGACTACGTCGCGCTCGAGAAGCAGCTGCAGCACTCGCTCAAGCTCGCGGTCGCCACTTTCAGCGCGCAGGACAACCGCATCCACCTGCTCGACGCGCCCGGCTACCCGGACTTCCTCGGCCATGCGCTGCCCGCGCTCGCCGCGGTGGAGACGGCCGCGGTGGTGATCAACGCCCAGAACGGCATCGAGATGATGACCGGTCGCTTCATGCAGTGGGCCGCCCGGCGCGGGCTCGACCGGCTCGTCATCGTGAACAAGATCGACGCCGACAACGTCGACCTCGAGGGGCTGCTCGAGCGCATCCAGCAGGCCTTCGGCAAGGAATGCCTGCCGCTCAACCTGCCGGCGGCGAACCGCAGCCGCGTCTCGGACTGCTTCTTCGCGCCGGCGGGCGAGGCCGACTTCTCCTCGGTCGAGGAGGCGCACCGCCGGCTCGTCGACCAGGTGGTGGAAGTGGACGAGAAGCTGATGGCCGCCTACCTGGAAAAAGGCGAGGTCGCGCCGGAAGAGCTGCACGAGCCGCTCGAGCGCGCCCTGCGCGAGGGCCATCTCATCCCGGTGGTCTTCACCTCGGCGAAGACCGGCGCGGGCGTGAAGGAGCTGCTCGACGTGATCGTCAAGCTGCTGCCCAACCCGACCGAGGGAAATCCGCCCGCGTACGTGAGCATCCCCGCCGGCGGCGGCGAGCCCGCCGACCTGCAGCCGGTGCCCGACCCCGGACGTCACGTTCTTGCGCACGTGTTCAAGGTGGAGATCGACCCGTACATCGGCCGCCTTGCGGTGTTCCGCGTTCACCAGGGGCGTGTCACCCCCGGGATGCAGCTCTACATCGGCGAAGGCAGGAAGCCGATCAAGGCCGGGCACCTCTACATGCTGCGCGGGAAAACGCAGACCGAGGTGAGCGAGGCGCTGCCCGGCGACATTTGCGCGATCGCGAAGATCGACGAGATCGGCTTCGACCACATCCTGCACGACTCGCCTTCCGACGCCCACGTGCACGCGCGGCCGCTCGAGCTGCCGACCTCGGTGTTCGGCCTCGCGGTGCAGCCGAAGAAACGCGGCGACGAGCAGAAGCTCGCCGACGTGCTGCACAGGATCGCCGCCGAGGACCCCTGCTTCCACCTGGAGCACAACGCGCAGGCGAACGAGATGGTGATGCGCGGCCTGGGCGAGATGCACCTGCGCACGGTGCTCGAGAAGATGGCCTCGCAGTACAAGACGGAGCTCGACACGCGGCCGCCGTCGATTCCGTACCGCGAGACGATCGCGGCGCGGGCGGAAGGGCACAACCGCCACAAGAAGCAGACCGGCGGCGCCGGCCAGTTCGGCGAGGTATTCCTCAAGGTCGAGCCGCTGCCGCGCGGCAAGGGCTTCGAGTTCGTCGACTCGGTGAAAGGCGGCGCCATCCCGAACCAGTTCATCCCCGCGGTTGAAAAGGGCGTGCGCGCCGTGCTCGCCTCGGGCTACGTCGCCGGCTACCCGCTGCAGGACGTGCGCGTCACGGTCTACGACGGCAAGCACCATCCGGTCGACTCGAAGGAGGTCGCGTTCGTCTCGGCCGGACGCAAGGCGTTCATGGACGCGCTCGCCAAGGCGCGTCCGATCGTGCTCGAGCCGATCGTCAACGTCGAGATCACCGCGCCCGAGGCGAAGATGGGCGACATCACCGGCGAGCTCTCCGGGCACCGCGGCCACATCCGCGGCTCCGACACGCCGCGCCCGGGGCTGGTGCAGATCTCGGCGCAGGCGCCGCTCTCGGAGCTCGAGCACTTCCCCGCGCGCCTGAAGTCGCTCACCGCGGGCCACGGCTCCTACAGCCTGGAGTTCAGCCACTACGACCCGGCGCCGCCGCAGCTGCAGCAGAAGCTCGTCTCCGCGCACAAGCCGGCCCTCTCCGCAGAGGACTAGATGCATTACGTCCACGAAGGTCGCGGCGCGCCCGCGCTCGTCTTCGTCCACGGCTACTGCTGCGAGCTCGGCGACTGGCAGCCCCAGCTCGACTACTTCGTCTCGCGCAACGAGGTCGTGGCCTGCGACCTGCGCGGGCATGGCAAGACGCCCGGCCGGCCGGAGGAGTGCTCGATCGAGAACTTCGGCGGCGACGTGGCGGCGCTCGTCACGAACCTGGAGCTGCGCCGCGCCGTGCTCGTCGGCCACAGCATGGGCTGCCGCGTGGTGCTGGAGGCCGCGCGCCTGATGCCCGAGCGCGTGGCCGGGCTGGTGCTCGTCGACGGCAGCCGCTTCGCCACCGGCGACCCCGCGGCCGCCGAGCGGGCCGCCAAGGCTGCGATCGACAAGGAAGGCTATGCCGCGTTCAGCGCCGCGCTTTTTGGCGAGATGTTCGTCCCGGGCTCCGCGCGTGCCGCCGAGATCCTCGCCAGAGTGGCGGCCAAGCCGCCGGAGGTGCCGGCAGCGCTCTGGCCGCGCAGCGCACGGTGGGATGCGGGCCAGCTCGAATCCGCGCTCGCCGCGGTACGCACGCCGCTCCTCGCCATCCAGAGCACGGTGCGCGACCCGGTGACGCTGAAGCGCGCCTCGCTCAAGCCCGGCGAAAGCTCCGCCTGGCTCGACCTGCTCCGCAGCCGCGTGAAGGGCGCGCGCCTCGAGGTGATCCCCGGCATCGGGCACTTCACCCAGCTCGACGCGCCGGAGCGCGTCAACCAGGCGATCGAGCGCTTTCTAGAAACGATATAGCTCGTCCGCGTTGTCGGCGAGGATCCGGCGGCGGTCCGCCTCCTGCGGCGCCCAGTCGAGCAGCAGGTCGAGCAGATCGGCGTCGTCGGGCGGCGCGGGCTTGCGCGCCGAGGGATGCGGCCAGTTGCTCGCCCAGAGCATGCGCTGCGGCGCGTGCTTCACCAGCGCGCGCGCGAGGCGCGAGACGTCCTCGTACTTCGGCGCGCCGCTCTTCGAGGTCTCGTAGGGCGCGGAGAGCTTGACCCAGCAGCGGCCGGTGTCGATCAGGCGCAGCAGGCACTTGAACGGCGCCGAGTCCACGGCCACGGGCTCGAGGAACTTGGCGGTATGGTCGATCACGAAGCGCCCGGGCAGGCGCTTGATCTGCGCCTCGTGCTTCTCGATCTCGCGGCCGTCGAACTGCAGGTTGGCGTGCCAGCCGAAGGGATGCACCCGCGCCATCAGCTCGTCCATGACGTCGAAGCCGAGGGTGCCGCCGTGCAGTGTCATGATGCGGATGGCGCAAATGCCGGCCTTCGTCAGGCGGTCGAGCTCGGCGTCGCTCACGCCGGGCCTGACGACCGCGACGCCGCGCGCATTCTTCGCCCCGAATTCCCGGATCGAGCGCAGCGTCACCGTGTTGTCGTCCGCATAGGCGTTGGGCTGCACGACGATGACGCGCTCGAGCCCGAGCTGCTTCTGCATATCCCGGTACTGGGGCACGGTGAACGTGCCGGGCAGGAAGGTGCCGGGGGCGCCGGGGACCTTCTCGTCGTAGAAATGCATGTGCGTGTCGCAGGCGCCGGGCGGCGCGACGAGCTTCGGCTTGCGGCTCATTTCTTCTTTCCTCTGCGCTGCGGCGCTTTTTTCGGCGCGGCCGGGTTCGGCACCTCCTCTACGGCGCAGAAAACGCCGCCCTGGTACGTCTCCGCGATCGGATTCCCAGGTTTCTCTCTGGAAAGAACCTCTTTCGCAAAGCCCTCCGAGTCATCCTGCGGCCGGTAGCCGAGGCGGTAGGCGTTGGAGTTGTCGTACCAGCTCCTCTTGTTGCGCGAGACGCCGTAGACGATCTCGAACTTCACGTCCGGGTGCTCGATTCCGAGCGAGACGAGCTGCGCGATGTCGCGCGGGCTCACCCAGATGGCGAGGCGGCGCTTGTCGATCGGCACCGGGTTGACGTTGCCGATGCGGACCATCAGGAACTCCATGCCGTACTTGTCGGCGTAGAGGCGGCCGAGCGCCTCGCCGAAGACCTTCGAAACGCCGTAGCGGCTGTCGGGCCGCGGATAGACGCGGTGGTCGATCGTCTCGTCGCGCCGGTAGAAGCCGACCGCGTGGTTGCTGGTCGGGAACACGATGCGCTTCACCCCGTTGCGGCGCGCTGCCTCGAACACGTTGTAGCAGCCGACGATGTTGGCCTGCAGGATCGCTTCCCACGGCCCTTCGACCGAGTAGCCGCCGAGGTGCACGATGGCGTCCACGCCCTTCGTGATGCGCAGCGCGTCGGCCATCTTCGAGACGTCGGCGCGCATGAACGTCTGCCCCCTGGGCGGCTTGAGCGGCCGCTTGTCGGAAAGGCGCAGCTTGTACTTGCCGGCAAGCTCGCGGGCGAGATGCGTGCCGACGTCGCCCGTGGCGCCGGTGATGAGGACGGTCTTCATGGTTTCGCTCATGGCTCCACTCATTGCTCCGGTTTGCGCCTCCAGTGCTCTGCATTGACCGCGCCTTTCGGGACGCGCCCTTTCACGATCTGCGCCGCCTGCGCAACGGTCTCGAGCGATTGGTGCTCGATCGCCGGTCGCGTCAGGCCGGCCGCGTGCGGCGTCGCGATGACGTCGGCGCGCGCCGCGAGCGCGGGCGTCGGCATCTGGTCCGCGGCGCGGCCGACGTCCAGCGCGCAGCCGGCAAGGCGGCCCGACGCGAGCGCCGCCTCGAGCGCGTTCTCGTCCACGAGGTTGCCGCGCGACACGTTGACGAAGAAGGCGCCCCGCTTCATTTTCGAGAACGCCGCCGCGTCCATCAAGTTCTCGGTTTCCGCCGTAGCGACCGCAAGGGGCACGACGTAATCGCTCTGCGCGAGAAGCTCGTCGAAACCCGCCTGCTCGATGTCCTTCACATAAGGATCGTGCACGAGAACCCGCATCCCCAGCGCCTTCGCCACCCGGACGAGCTCGCGCCCGATCTGGCCGTAGCCGATGACGCCCAGAGTTGCGCCCTTGAGCTCCTTCCCCATGAAGGCGGGCGGCACCCGCCCCTGGTGGTAGGCCGTCGCATGGCGCGTGATGCCGCGGGACAGATCCACGAGCAAGCCGACCACCAGCTCGCTCACCGAAGTGACGAAACCGGCGCTCGCCTGCGTGACCAGCACGCCCGCCTTGCTCGCCGCGCCGACGTCGACGTTGCGGATGTCGATCGCGCAGCGCAGGAACGCGACGAGGCGCGGCAGGCGCTCGAATACGGCCGCGGGGCCGGGCGACTGCCGGTAGGAGACGATGAGCTCGCACTCCCGCGCCGCCGCGATGAGCGCCTCGCCTTCCAGCGGATCGGGCGTTTCATTGAGAAGCACCTCGCCCACCGCCTTCAGGCCGGCGAGCGCCCGCTCGCCGTAATAGAGCGCCCTCGCCTCCGGCGAATGCGTGAGGAGGATTTTCAAGCGGCTTCTTGCGTACCCTCGGCGAGCTTGCGATAGCGCCCGACGGCGCGCGTAAGGTGGCGGCGCATCGCCTCGCGCGCCGCTTTCGGGTCGCGGTTCTGGATCGCCTGGACGATGGCGCGATGCTCCTTCTGCAGCAGATCGAGGTAGGCGCGCCGCCCGCCCATGGTCTTCGGCATGCCGCTCACCATGCGCCGCGGGATGAGGTGGCGGCCGATGAACTGCAGGAAGCGCGGGAACTGCGAGTTGCCGGTCGCCTCGGCAATGGCGCGGTGCAGCTCCAGGTCCTGGTCGACCGCGTCGCGTCCCTGCGCCGCGGCGCGGTCCATCGCCTCGAGCGCCGCGACGATGGCGCGCACCTGGACGCGCGTCGCACGCTCGGCGGCGAGGCCGGCGGACTCGATCTCCACGCCGAGCCGCAGCTCCATGACGTGCAGCACGTCCTCGATGGAGCGCATGCCCTCCGGATCGATGCGGAACGGCGCCTGCTGCGGCGCGGCCGAGACGAAGGCGCCGACGCCTTGGCGCGTCACCACGAGCCCGTCGGCGCGCAGCGCCGCCACCGCCTCGCGCACCACCGTGCGGCTGACGCGCGCCGCGCGCGTGAGCTCCTGCTCGGTAGGCAGGCGCTCGCCCGGGCCGAGCCGGCCGCTCTTGATCTCCTCGGCGAGCTGCTCGAACAGGCCGCGCGAGAGCTTGCGCGCGGCGGCGAGCGGGCGGATGCGCATCATGCGGACGGTCTTGACGGCGGGTCGTTTGGTTGTATGATGACTGACGAATCTTACCAGAGGAGGATTCCATGCATCGCCGGTATTTCGTCGCCGCGGCCGTGGCCGCCGCGGCCCTGTCCGCCCCGCTCGCGGGCCTCGCGCAGGACAAGCAGGTGTGGAAAGCGGCCGACGTGCACCCGCCCAGCTACCCGAACGTCGTCGCCATCGTCCACATGGGCGAGAAGCTGCAGAAGGAGACCAACGGGCGCATCTCGATCCAGATGTACCACTCGATGCAGCTCGGCGGCGAGAAGGAGATGATCGAGCAGGCGCAGGTCGGCGCGCTGCAGATCGCGCGCGTCTCGGTCGGCACGCTCGGGCCGGTGGTCGACGACCTGAACGTCTTCAATCTGCCGTTCATGTTCCGCGACGAGACCCACATGCGCCATGTGATCGACGGCCCGATCGGCGACGAGCTGCTCGCCAAGGTCACCGCCTCGCCGGCGCGGCTGGTGGGCCTGGGCTGGATGGACGCCGGCACGCGCAATGTCTACACCTCGAGGCCGATCAAGGAACCGGCCGACCTGAAGGGCCTCAAGATGCGCACGATGGGCAACCCGCTGTTCGTCGAGACGATGAACGCGATGGGCGGCAACGGCGTCCCGCTCGGCTACGACCAGCTCTACTCCGCCCTGCAGACCCACGTGGTGGACGGCGCCGAGAACAACCCGCCCTCGATGCTCACCGCCAACCACTACCAGGTCGTCAAGATCTACAGCCTCACCGGCCACCTGATCATCCCGGAGATGTTCGTCTTCTCGAAAGTGAGCTGGGACAAGCTCACGCCGGCGGACCAGGCGCTGGTGAGGAAGCACTCGCGCGAGGCGCAGATGGAGCAGCGCGCGCTGTGGGACAAGTACGTGGGCGAGGCCGAGACCAAGCTGAAGGCCGCGGGCGTGCAGTTCGTGCCGGCGGATAAGCCCGCGTTCTTCAAGGCCACGCAGCCGATCCGCGACAAGTACGGCGCCAAGTACGCCGCGCTGCAGAAGCGCATCCTGGACACGAAATAGCTTGAAAAAGCTGTACCGTCAGGCGATGGAGGGCCTCTACATCGCCTGCATCGTGCTGGCCGCGGTGGCGATGGTGGTGATCACCGTCATCATTCCCTACGGCGTGTTCATGCGCTATGCCGCCAACTCGGCGGCGAGCTGGCCGGAGCCCGCCGGGGTGCTGATGATGATCGTGTTCTCGTTCATCGGCGGCGCCGCTGCCTACCGCGCCAACGCGCACATCGCCGTCGGCACGGTGCTCAACATGGTGAACGCCGCGAACCGCCGGCGCCTGGAATTCGCCGGCGACGTCGGCATGGGAATCGTCGGCGTGTTCATGGTGAAGTGGGGCGTGCTGCTGGTGCAGGCGGTCTGGCAGAACTCGATCGCCGAGTTTCCCTGGCTCTCGGTCGGCGTCACCTACCTGCCGATCCCGGCGGCCGGGGTGATCACGCTGCTCTTCTGCGTCGAGCGCCTCTGGCTCGGCCAGCCGCCGGCGGACTCGTTCACCTTCCGCGACCAGCCGCAGACCGAGTAGGCCGCCGTGGACGCGCTGATCCTGCTCTTCTCGTTCCTCATCCTGATGTTCGTCGGCATCCCGGTGGCCTACGCCATGGGGCTCGCCACGCTCATCACCGCGCTGTGGATCGACATGCCGCTCGAGGCGGTGATGCTGAAGATCTCCGACGGCATGGACGACTTCGCGCTGCTCACGATCCCGTTCTTCGTGCTCGCCGGCGCCATCATGTCGGAAGGCGGCGTGGCGCGGCGCCTGGTCGACCTCGCGAAGGTGTTCGTCGGCTTCATCCGCGGCGGGCTCGCGCTCGTGAACGTACTGGCCTCGACGCTCTTCGGCTGCCTGTCGGGCTCGTCGGTGGCCGACACCGCCTCCATCGGTTCGGTGATGATCCCGCAGATGGTGAAGAACGGCTACGACAAGGTGTTCGCCACCAACGTCACGATCTGCGGCTCGCTGCAGGCGATCCTCGTGCCGCCGTCGCACAACTCGGTGATCTATTCCATCGCCACCGGGGGCACGGTGTCGATCGCCGCGCTCTTCATGGCGGGCGTCTTCCCCGGCCTGCTCTTCGGCGCCTGCATCGTCGGCCTCGTGCTCTACACGGCGCGCAAGCGGAACTTCCCGGCGAGCGAGGTCGTGCCGCTGCGCCAGGCGCTGAAGATCGCGCTCGACGCCGTCTGGGGCCTCATTACCATCGTCATCATCCTGGGCGGCATCCTCTCGGGCGTGTTCACCGCGATCGAGTCGGGCGCGATCGCATGCGTCTACGCGCTCTTCTGCACCATGGTGATCTACAAAGAGTACAAGTGGCGCGACCTGCCGAAGCTCCTGCACCGGGTCACCAAGACCGTCGCCATGGTGATGATGGTGATCGGCTTCGCCGCCGGCTTCGGCTACCTGATGGCGATCATGCAGCTGCCGGCCAAGGCGACCGAGCTCTTCCTGCACGTGACCACCAACAAGTACCTGATGCTGATGCTCATCAACGTGCTGCTGCTCCTGCTCGGCACGTTCATGGACATGGCGCCGATGATCCTCATCTGCACGCCGATCATGCTGCCGGTGGTGAAGGCGATGGGCGTCGACCCGGTGCACTTCGGCATGATCATGCTGCTCAACCTCGGCATCGGCCTCATCACGCCGCCGGTCGGCCCGACGCTCTTCGTCGGCTGCGCCATCGGCAAGGTGACGATGGAAGAGGTGTCGCGCGAGCTGTGGCCGTTCTACGCGGCGATGTGCATCGCGCTCCTCATCATTACCTACGTGCCGGCGATTTCGCTCTGGCTGCCGCGCAGCCTCGGCTACTAGCGCTGCGCCTCAGAAGGTAATCACGCCCTTCCCGGTGGATTGCCGGTCGAAGACGCGGTAGGCCTCGTCCGCCTGGTCGAGCGACCAGCGGTGCGAGAAAATCTTCTCGAGAGAAATCCCGTTGTCGACGACGAAGCGGGCGCATTCGGCCTGCCCCATCGCGCTGAAGGTCCAGGAGCCGATCAGCGTCAGCTGCTTCCTCAGCATGTCGCGGCTCACGTCGAGCGTCACGTCGCCGCCCTCGCCCACGAAGCAGACCGTGCCCCAGGTCTTCGCCGCGCGCACCGCCGCGAGCCGCGCGGCCGGCGCGCCGGTGGTGTCGAGGGCGAGATCCACGCCCTCGCCCTTCGTCAGGTCTTTCTGCCGCTGTTGAAACTCCTCGGGCGTGAGGGCGTGCTCGGCGCCCATCTGCTTCGCGAGCTTCAGGCGATCTGAATTCGTCTCCACGGCGATGACGCGCGCGCCCATTTTCGCGCCGAGGAGCGTGGCGCTGATGCCCACCGGCCCCTGCCCGAACACGGCGAGCGTCGAGCCGCCGGCGAGATTCATCCTGCGCAGCGCGCCGTACGCCGTGCCGGTGCCGCAGGACACCGCCGCACCCTCGACGAAGGAAAGCTCGTCGGGCAGCGGCACCAGCGTGCGCGCCGGCACCTTGAGGTACTGCGCGTGCCCGCCGTGCGCGGTCACGCCGTACACGGTGATGCCGGCCTTGCAGAGCTGCGACCAGCCGACGCGGCAATGCTTGCACACGCCGCAGCCCGAATAGTGGTGGTCCATCACGCGCTGCCCGATGGGCGCCTCGCGCTCCGCGACACCGGGCCCGCGCGCCGCGACGACTCCGCAGGGCTCGTGGCCCCCGATGAAGGGCTCTTTCAGATTCCCCAGGCCCAGGGAGGCCTGCGCCTCACCCGGTGCGGAGCGGTAGAACTTCAGGTCCGAGCCGCACAGGCCCGAGGCCTTCATCTCGATCACCACCTCGCCGGGGCCCGGAGTCGGATCGGGAAAATCGCGGATCTCGATCTTCCGCTCGCCAAGGAATACCGCGCCGCGCATCGCTCTACCTCCCGAGGCGCGGCACGTCCAGCCAGCGCCCCTGTTTCCAGCTCTTCAGCCCGAGCTCGGCGAGCTGCACGCCCTTCGCGGCCTCGAGGAGGTTCCAGCGGAACGGCCCTTCCCCCGCGACGTGGCGCAGGAAAAGCTCCCACTGCGCCTTGAAGGCGTTGTCATAGCTCGCTTCGGGAACTTCCTTCCAGCCCTGGAAGAAGTCGATCGGCTGCGCAATGTCGGGATTCCACACCGGCTTGGGCGTACTTGAATAATCCTGAAAGACACAGCGGCGCAGGCCTGCCACCGCGCTGCCTTGCGTGCCGTCCACTTGCAGCGTGAGGAGGTCGTCGCGCCGCACGCGTACCGTCCAGGCCGAGTTGAAATGCGCGATGACGCCGCCCGCCAGCCGGAAGGTCGCGTAGGCGGCATCGTCCGCGGTCGCCTTGTATTTGCGGCCGCGCTCGTCCCAGCGGTACGGGATGTGCGTCGCGCCGAGGCAGCTCACCGCCTGCACCTCGCCGAAGAGGTTGTCGAGCACGTAGCGCCAGTGGCACAGCATGTCGAGGATGATGCCGCCGCCGTCCTGCTTGCGGTAGTTCCACGACGGGCGCTGCGCCGGCTGGCGATCGCCCTCGAACACCCAGTAGCCGAATTCGCCGCGCACCGAGAGCAGGCGCCCGAAAAAGCCTTGCTCGCGCAACTGGCGCAGCTTGAGCAGGCCCGGCAGCCAGAGCTTGTCCTGCACCACGCCGTGCTTGACGCGCGCCTTCTTCGCCGCCCTGTAGAGCGAGAGCGCCTCGGCGAGCGTCGTCGCCACCGGCTTCTCGCAGTACACGTGCTTCCGCGCCGCGATCGCCCCCTTCAGGATCCTGGGACGCAGCTGCGTCGAGGCGGCATCGAAGAAGATCGCGTCGTCGCCGGCAAGCGCCGCGTCGAGATCGGTCGTCCAGCGCTCGATGCCGTGCGCCCTGGCGAGCTCGCGGAGCTTGCCGGCGTTGCGGCCGACGAGCAGCGGGTCCGGCATGAGCCGCGTGCCGTCCCTCAGCGGGACGCCGCCTTCCTTGCGAATGGCCAGGATCGAGCGCACGAGGTGCTGGTTCGTTCCCATGCGGCCGGTGACGCCGTGCATGACGATGCCGACCCGTTTTTCCTTCATTCCATGCTCCTCATCGCTTTCCAGTCCGGCGACGCGCCGCTCGCGAACCCGGCGCAGCCGAGCGAGCCGATGTCGAGCAGGCCCTGCCGGATTTTCAGGCGCACCGCGCCCGCGCTCGATTCGTAGAGATCCGGATGCGCGCGCAGGAAGGCCTGCTGCTCCGCCGCGGGCGCACCCGCCATGCCGTTCACGTAATGGTGCCCGTTTCTCTCGACGTGCTCGAGCCCGAGCAGCGAGACGAGCGCGAGATCCTGCTGCACCGCGACGCCCGCCTGCACCGTGAGGTCCTCGCCCGACATGAAATAGCGCTCGGCGCCCTCCTCCCGGTTCCACAGCGCGCAGCGCGCGCGGTTGAGCAGCGACTTGTAGAGGCCCTTGCAGCCCTTGGAGGACACGCCGGTGTAGCCGAGGCGGCGCGCGCGCGGGAAGCTCTCGAGCGAATCGTCGGACTCGTCGATGAGGAGCGGCTTCTCCTCGGCGAGCTCGGCCACGTCGGCGCCGAGCGCGCTCTGGCGCGCGATCGGCTGCTCGATGAAGGCGACGCTCGAGAGCAGGCGCTTGAGCGCGGGAAGCGAACGCAGCCGCCGCCACAGCGCCAGCACCTCCTCCGCGTCGGCGAACTGCTCGTTGCCGTCCAGGGTGACGCGGTAGCCCTCCGCGATGCGCTCGAGCACCGAGGCGATCGCGGACAGGCGCTCGGCGTCGGCCTGCGCATCGCCGGAGAGCTTCAGCTTGAACCAGCGCTGGCCATAGCGCTCGATCACCTCCTCCAGCGTCGCCGGCAGGCCGTCGTCGAGCTTCTTTCCGCTCAGCGGATCGAGCAGGCCCACCGTGTGCCGCGCCGCGATGCGGCTGCGCGGCGCGAGCGTGGCGAGGAAGGCCGCGACGTCGAATGCGGCGAGATCCTCCTGCCAGGGCGGCGCCATCATGCCGGGCAGGTTCTTCGCCATCGCCTCGTAGAACGAGACGCCGAGCGCGCGGCACAGCGCATCGAGCAGCGCGCGGTCAAGGAGCGCCGGGCCGAAACCCGCGACGAGCGGGTTCAGCTCCTGCGCCGCGCACAGCGCGATCTGCGGGCCGTAGTTGTCGAGCCAGTGGCCGAAGGCGGTGTTCGCGCCGCCGGCGAGGTAGGCGTCCTTCGCGATCCGCAGCGAGCTGCGCAGCTGCGCGACGTTCTCATCGTTGGTGAGCCGTGGATCCTTGTCGAACCACTTCGGCACCAGCAGCTCGGCCGCGGCTCCGGCGGCCTCGCGCCCGTCCTCGAGGCGGATGCGGGCGCGCGCGAACGCCTGCGTCGCCTCGGACAGCGTGACGACGCCGAAGCGGAACGGCATGCGCAGGCGCACGTCGCGCTCGAAGAAGTCCAGGGCGCGGATCGTGAACTTCACGCCGCCTCCAGCGCTTCCAGGATGCCGCGCACGTAGCCGATCGCGCGCGCCGCGGCGCCGGGGCCGTCCGGCACGTAGTCGAAAGGCTCGACCGCGAGGTCGCCCGCATAGCGATGGCGCCTGAGCGCGGCGAGGAGCGGCGCGAAGCGCTGCTCGCCCTGCCCGGGGCCGCGCCGGTTGCGATCGTTCAGCTGGACGTGCGCGAGCAGGCCCTGCGGCAGCCAGCGCTCGGCGAGCTCCGCGAGCGTCGCTTTCTCCATCCGCCCGGCCGCGCTGCAGTCGAGCATCGTGCGCAGCGCCGGGCTGCCGATCTCGCGCACCATCGCGGCCGCCTCCTCGAGCGTGTTGATGAGCGGCGTCTGCTCCGAGGAGAGCGGCTCGATGCAGTACACGACCCCGGCCTGCGCCGCGCGCGGCGCGACCAGGGCGAACATGTCGCGCGCGCGCGCCAGGGCGTCGGCGCGCGTGTCGCCCGGATCGATGCGCCGCTGGTGCGGCGAGCCGTGAACGAGGTAGCGTCCGCCGAGCTCGGCGCACCGGTCGACGAGCGCGAGGATCACATCCAGGGTGCGCTGGCGCACCGACTCGTCGCGCGTCGAGATCGACAGCCCGGCAGGCCGCAGGAGCAGCCAGTGCAGCCCTGTGATCGCGATCCCGGCGTCCTGCGCGGCGCTGCGCGTGGCCGCGAGCTGCGCGGCGCCGAGGCGGTGCGGCTCCTCCGAAAGCGTGTAGGGCGCGATCTCGAGGCCGTCATAGCCCAGGTTCGCCGCGTGCACGCACTGCTGCGGAAACGGCATCGGGGCGATCACTTCGTTGCAGAGCGCGATGCGCACGGCCGTCCCCTTACGGCATCCGGTAGGGCTTGCCGGCGCGATAGAGCGCGAGCCGGCCGCGCGCCTCCTCGCGCGCCCGGTCGCCGAAGCCGGGCAGATCGAGCGCCTTCTCCTGCCACTTCGCCGCCTCGGCGTAGTCGCCGACCGCGGCGAGGGCGGCCGCATACGTGTCGAGGACCCCGGGGTTCGCCCAGCCCGAGAGCTCGGCGGCCGCGCGCGCGTGCTCGAGCGCCTTCTTGGCGTCGCGCACGCCGTCCTCGCGCGACGTGGCGAGCAGCCAGGCGAGCTCGTTGTGCGCGGGCGCGTAGCGCGGCGCGAGCTCGGCCGCCTCCGAGAAGTCGCGCACTGCGCGCTCGATGCGGCCGAGGCGCTCGAAGGCGCGGCCGCGCTCCACGTAGGCCGAGAGCAGGCGCGCGTCGAGGCGGATGGCGTCGCTGAAGTCGGCGATCGCATCGTCGTCGCGCTTCAGCCGCGCGAGCGAGGCGCCGCGCCGGAAGTGCGCGTAGGCGTCGTCCGCGCTCCCCGCGAGGTAGGCGGAATAGTCCTTGAGCGCCTCCTCGTGGCGCCCGGCGCGCGCGAGCGCTTCGCCGCGCGCGAGCAGCGCGGCGACGTAGCGCGGATCGGCGCGCAGCACTTCGTCGAGATCGCGCAGCGCGCCCTCGGAGTCGCCAAGCACCGTCAGGCTCGCCGCCCGGCCGTGCCGCGCCACCAGGTTTTGCGGCTCGAGCTTCAGCGCCTCGCCGAAATCCGCCGCGGCCTCGCGATGCCGCCCGAGCCGCGCTTCGATTTCGGCGCGCGCCTGCCAGTTCACCGCGCCGGCGGGATCGCTCTTCACCGCGGCGTCCGCGTCGGCGAGGGCGAGCTCCGCGGCTCCGAGCTTCAGGTGGACGCGGGCGCGCTCGCGCAGCGCATCGGTGAGCTGCGGCTCGAGGGCGAGCGCGGCGTTTAGGTCCTGCAGCGCGAGCTCGGCATCGCCCAGGCGCTGGACGCACACCGCGCGGTCCACGTAGACGCGCGCCCCGGCGCCCGCGCGGATCGCCGCCGAATGCCGCTCGATCGCCGCCTTGACCTCCTCGGGACGCGCGAAGGCCGCGGCGGCGCGGCAGGGATCGAGGCTCTGCGCCGCCGCGCCGGCGACGAGCAGCCACGGGGCGAGCCCCGCGGCTACTTGCGCAGCGCGCGGCCCCAGGTCTTTTCCCAGTCGTTTCCGAGGAAGTCGGTCTTGCGGCCGTCCGCCTGGTAGAAGCGGTTGGGGATCTGGAAGATCGCGAGCATCACCCCGCCCTGCGGTCCGCCCCAGGCCTCGTGCCGGCTGCCCGCCGGACGCCAGACGAACTCCCCCTTCTTGCACTCGCCCTCGCCGCAGCAAAGGCTGCCTTCGAGAACGTAGGTCTGCTCGATCCGCACGTGCTCGTGGTCGGGCAGCCGCGCGCCCGGCGCCATCTTCATCAGCAGGGTGGCGATGCCGCTCTCGCGGTCGAAGAGCAGCGTCTTCGACTCGATCCCCGGATAGGGAGACTTCTCCCAGGGCAGGTGCTCGACGTCGACGAAGCGCGAGGCAAGCGGGGGCAGATTGGCGTGTGTCATGACCGGAGATGTTCTCCCACTTTGACGATTTTCATGGTGTTCGTGCCCCCCGCCTTGCCGATCGGCTCGCCGATGGTGAGAACGATGATGTCGCCTTCCTTGACCACCTTGCTCTCCACCAGCACCTTCTCCGCCTCGCGCAGCAGCTCCTCGCGGTCGTGCCCGACGTACTTCACCATCAGCGGGTAGGTGTCGCGAAAGAGCGCGCACTTGTAGCGCGTGCCGGTCTGCGAGGTGAGGGCGTAGATCGGCACGCCGCAGTTGAGGCGGCTCATCCAGAGCGCGGTGGAGCCCGACTCGGTGAGCGAGGCGATCGCCTTCACCTTGAGGTGGTAGGCGGTGAAGAGCGCCGCCATGGCGATCGACTGGTCCACGCGCGTGAAGACGCGGTTCAGGAAATCCTGCTCCAGGTTGAGCGGCTGGGTCTGCTCGGCCTCGACGCAGATGCGCACCATCGCTTCGATGACTTCCACGGGGTAGTTGCCGCTCGCCGTTTCCGCCGAGGTCATGACCGCGTCGGTGCCGTCGAGCACCGCGTTCGCGACGTCGGACACCTCGGCGCGCGTCGGCACCGGGCTCGCGATCATGGACTCCATCATCTGGGTCGCGGTGATGGTGAGCTTGTTCTGCTCGCGCGCGAGCCGGATCATCTTCTTCTGCAGCGCCGGCACCGAGGCGTCGCCGACCTCCACCGCGAGGTCGCCGCGCGCCACCATGATGCCGTCGGAGCCGCGCATGATGTCGAGGAGCGCGCTCTCGCCCACCGCCTCGGCGCGCTCGATCTTCGCGATCAGGAACGCCTTGCCGCCGGCCGCGCGCATCAGCTCGCGCGCCATGTACATGTCGGCGCCGCTCTTCGGGAACGAGACCGCCAGGAAGTCGGCCTGGATCCGGGCCGCGGTCTTGATGTCCTCCATGTCCTTGGAAGTCAGCGCCGGCGCGGTGAGGCCGCCGCCCTGCCGGTTGATGCCCTTGTTGTTCGAGAGCGTGCCGCCGTGGCGCACCACGGTGTGGATCTCGTCGCCGCGCACGTCGGTGACGTCGAGCACGATCTTGCCGTCGTCGAGCAGCAGCACCGCGCCGGGCTCGACGTCGCGCGGCAGCTCCTTGTAGTCGAGGCCGACGCGCTCGCCGTCGCCCACCTCGCAGCTCGCGTCGAGGATGAAGCGGCGCGCTTTCTCGAGCGTCACCTTGCCGTCGCGGAACTTGCCGATGCGGATCTTCGGTCCCTGCAGGTCGCACAGGATGGCGACCGTGCGGCCGGCCTTGCGCGCGATCTCCTTCACGAGCTCGGCGCGCCGCAGGTGGTCCTCGGCCGTGCCGTGCGAGAAATTGAGCCGCACCACGTCCACTCCGGCGCGCACCATGCGCTCGAGGACGGCGGGGGAGCTGGAGGAAGGCCCGAGCGTGGCGACGATCTTCGTGCTGCGCAGCATGAGCGAGCGAGTCTAAATCAATTGCCGAGGTGCAGGAGTATTTCGCGCGCGCCGCCGCGGCGGCGATGCTCCCAGAGATAAACTCCCTGCCAGCTGCCGAGCGCGAGGGCGCCTGCACGCACCGGGATGCCGAGCGACGTGGCGGTGAGCGCCGCCTTGATGTGCGCCGGCATGTCATCGGGACCCTCGGTGTCGTGGCTGTAGAACGGATCGCCCTCCGGGACGAGCCGCGCGAGCCAGCGCTCGAGGTCGCGCTTCGCCGAAGGATCGGCGTTCTCCTGGATGACGAGGCTCGCCGAGGTGTGGCGCACGAACAGCGTGCACAGGCCTTCGGCGAGCCGCGAGGCGCGCACCTCGGCCTGCACCTCGCCCGTGATCTCGTGCAGCCCCTGCCCCGGGGTGCGGACGACGATTTCCCTAAGCATCCGCGCGGGCTTCGAGCGCCGCCACGGCGGGCAATTCCTTGCCCTCGAGGAACTCGAGGAACGCGCCGCCCGCGGTGGAGATGTAGCCGATGCGATCGGCGATGCCGAACTTGTTGATCGCGGCGATGGTGTCGCCGCCGCCGGCGATCGAGAAGGCCTTGGACGCGGCGATCGCGCGCGCGAGCGCTTCCGTGCCGTGCGCGAACTGGTCGATCTCGAACACGCCGACCGGGCCGTTCCAGACGATGGTGCCCGCGTCGCGAAGGACCTGCGCCAGCGCCTCGGCGCTGCGCGGACCGATGTCCAGGATCATCTCGTCGGCCTCGACCTCGCCCGCCGGCTTGGTCACCGCGCGCGCGCGCTCCGACATCTCGGTCGCGACGACGACATCGACCGGCATGGGGACTTTGCCGCCGGCGAGGAGCTTCTTTGCTTCGCCCACCAGGTCCTTCTCCGCGAGCGACTTGCCGATCGGCGTGCCCTGCGCGAGCAGGAACGTATTCGCAATGCCGCCGCCGACGATGAGGCAGTCCACCTTGCTCGCCAGCGCGGCGAGAATCGTGAGCTTCGTCGAGACCTTCGCGCCCGCGACGATGGCGACGAGCGGCCGCGCCGGGTTCGACAAGGATTTTTTCAAGGCATCGAGCTCCGCGGCCATGAGCGGCCCCGCGCACGCAACCTTGGCGAAGCGCGCCATGCCGTGCGTCGTGGCTTCGGCGCGGTGCGCGGTGCCGAAAGCGTCGTTCACGTAGACGTCGCAGAGCGCGGCCATTTTCTTCGCCAGCGCCGGGTCGTCCTTTTTCTCGCCGGCGTTGAAGCGGCAATTCTCGAGAAGGACCACTCGCCCGGTCACCCCGTCCAGCGCTTTTCCTTCCGCCCAGTCCCGGACCAGCGGGACCTCGACGCCGAGAAGCTCCGAGAGCCGGGCCGCAACCGGCCTCAGCGAATCCTTCTCGTCGAACCGGCCTTCCTTGGGCCGGCCCAGATGGGACGTGACCATCACGAGGCGCGCGTCCTTCTCCAATGCGGCCCGGATCGCCGGAACGGAGGCGCGGATGCGCGTGTCGTCGGTGATCTTGCCGGCGTCGTCCTGCGGCACGTTGAGGTCCGAGCGGATGAAGACGCGCTTGCCGCGCAGCTCGACCTCGCTCATGCGCTTGAACTTCATGGCTTCTTCCTCTCCAGGAGTCGCTTCATGTGGCGCTGCGGCTCGCCCGACTCGTAGGCGCGGCGCTGGAAGCGGATCGTGGCCGGCAGCAGCTCCTCGAATGCCGCCTGCGTGAGCTCGCGCAGCCGCTCCTTCGTCAGTTGGTAGGCGTGCGGCGGCCGCGCGGCGAGCTTGCGCGCGAGCGCGAGCGCCTCCTCGACGACGAGGTCCTTCGCCACCAGCACGTTGACGAGCCCCAGCGCGTGCGCCCGCTCACCGCCGATCAGCTCCGCGCCGAGCGAGAGCTCGGCGTTCACCGACAGCGGCAGGTGCCACGTCATCTGCGAGGTGCCCATGATGGAGCCGAGCCCGGTGTTCACCTCCGGCTGGCCGATGCGCAGCTCGGCGTGCGCCACGCGCAGGTCGCAGTAGAGCGCCAGCTGGTACGCGGCGCCGGCCGCCACGCCAACCAGCGCGGCGACGGTGGGCTTGTTGCACGCGCGCAGCGCCGCGAACATGGCGTGCTGCGCGCGGAACCACGGCTCGACGTCGTCGATGCCGTAGCCCGCCGCCTCGTTCAGGTCCTGGCCAGCCGAGAAGGCACGCTCGCCCGCGCCGCGCAGGACGATGGCTTTCACGCCGGCATCTCTTTCCAGCGCGTCGAGCGCGAGCGGCAGCTCGCGCCGGAGGTCGGCGTTGATCGCATTCAGCCGCTCCGGCCGGTTCAGCGCGACGAGCGCGAGCTCGCCGCGGCGCTCGACGAGAACCGCGGCCACTCTAGCGCGCGTTCATCAGCGCCACCGCGACGTCAAGCATGCGGTTGGAGAAGCCCCATTCGTTGTCGTACCAGGAGCTCACCTTGACGAGCGTGCCGTCCGACACCTTGGTGAGCGTGGAATCGAAGACCGAGCTCGCCGGATTGTGGTTGAAGTCCGAGGACACGAGCGGCTCGGTGTTGTATTCCAGGATGCCCTTGAGGTCCGTCTCCGAGGCCTGCTTGACCGCCTTGTTCACGTCGTCGACGCTGGTGGCCTTCTTCGCAACGAAGGTCAGGTCGACGATCGAGACGTTGATGGTCGGCACGCGGATGGCGAAACCGTCGAGCTTGCCGTTCAGGTGCGGCAGCACCAGCCCGACGGCGGCCGCCGCGCCGGTCTTGGTCGGGATCATGTTCATGGAGGCCGAGCGCGCGCGGCGCAGGTCCTTGTGGAAGACGTCGGTGAGCACCTGGTCGTTGGTGTAGGAGTGCACCGTCGTCATCAGGCCGCACGTCACGCCGATGCGGTCGTCGAGCGCCTTGACGAGCGGCGCCAGGCAGTTCGTCGTGCACGAGGCGTTCGAGATGACCGTGTCCGAGCCCTTGAGGTCCTTGTGGTTCACGCCGTACACCACGGTGCGGTCGACGTCCTTGTCCCCGGGCGCGGAAATGATCACCTTGCGCGCGCCCGCCTGCAGGTGCGCGCCGGCCTTCGCCTTGCCCGTGAAGAGACCCGTGCACTCCATGACGACGTCGACGCCGAGCTCCTTCCACGGCAGCTTGGCGGGATCGCGCTCGGCGACCACGCGGATGGTGTCGCCATTGACGAGGAGCGCATTGCCTTCCACGGCGACCGTGCCCTTGAAACGGCCGTGCGCCGTGTCGTACTTCAGGAGGTGGGCATTGGTCTTCGCGTCGCCGAGGTCGTTGACCGCGACGAACTGCAGCCCATGGCCTTTGCCGCTCTCGTAGTGCGCGCGCAGGATGTTGCGGCCGATGCGGCCGAAGCCGTTGATGGCTACCTTGATCGTCATTGAAGCGCTCCAGTCAGGCGATGTTTGGCCATGGCATTCAACCCCGGGCGGCCGGGGTCGAGTTTGACCCGTGTCAAACGGGCCTCAAAGGACGGCTTTGACAGCTTGCGCGACCCTCTCAGGTGTGAAGCCGAAATGCTTGAACAGTTCCGCGGCCGGCGCCGACTCTCCGTAGCGGTCGAGCCCGACGACGCCGCCCTCCAGGCCGACGTATTTGCGCCAGTAGTCCGTCACCCCGGCCTCTACCGCGACCTTGGGCAGCGCCGGCGGCAGGACGGCGCGGCGGTAATCCTCGGGCTGCCGGTCGAACACGCTCGTCGAGGGCATGGATACCACGCGCACGGCGACGCTGTCTTGCGCGAGCAACTTCTGCGCCGCGAGGGCAAGCGGCACCTCGGAGCCGGTGGCGATCAGCACGGCGCGGGCGCCGGGCGCGTCGGAGAGCACGTATCCGCCCCGGCCCACATCGTCCAGGGCATTGCGCTTCGAGAAGGCCACGTTCTGGCGGCTGAGCAATAGCGCAGTCGGGCCGTCCTTACGGCGAAGCGCGCTCGCCCAGGCAAAGGCCGTCTCCACGGTGTCGCAGGGCCGCCAGACGTCCATGTTGGGCACGAGGCGAAGCGTCGCCGCGTGCTCGACCGGCTGGTGCGTCGGCCCGTCCTCGCCCAGGCCGATCGAGTCGTGCGAGAAGACGTAGATCGCGCGCGCGCCCATCAGCGCGGCGAGGCGCAGGGCGTTGCGCGCGTAATCGGAAAAGACGAGGAAAGTCCCGCCGTACGGAATGAAGCCGCCGTGCAGCGCGAGGCCGTTCATCACGGCGCACATGCCGAATTCGCGCACGCCGTAGAAGATGTAGTTGCCCCCGCCCTCGCGTCCGACCACCCTCGAGCTCTTCACCATCGTGAGGTTGGAGCCGGTGAGGTCGGCCGAGCCGCCGAGGAGCTCGGGCAGCGCCGGCACGAGCGCCTCGAGCACCATCTGCGACGCCTTGCGCGTGGCGACCGTCTCCGCCTTCGCATCCGCTTCCTTCACGAGCGCCGCGATCCGCGAATCGAAATCCGCGGGCAGCGCGCCCGCCATGCGGCGCTTGAACTCGGCGGCGAGCTCGGGGAAGTCCTTCTCGTAGGCCGCGAAGGCGCGGTTCCAGCGCCGCTCGGCACGCTTGCCGGCCTCGCGGGCGTCCCAGCCGCGGTAGACGTGCTCGGGAATCTCGAAGGGCGGATAGCGCCAGCCGATCGCCTCCCGCGTGGCGGCGATCTCCTTCTCGCCGAGCGGCGCGCCGTGGGCGGCGCCGGTGTTGGCCTTGGTGGGCGCGCCTTTCGCGATGACGGTCTTCGCGCAGATGAGCGTGGGGCGCTCCTTCTCGCGCTTTGCTTTGCGCAGCGCCCGGTCGACGGCCTCGATGTCGTGGCCGTCCACGTTCGGAATGACCTGCCAGCCGTACGCCTCGAAGCGCCGGCGCACGTCGTCGGTGTACCACTGCCCGATCTGGCCTTTCTCCGAGTCGATCGAAATGCCGTTGTCGTCGTAGACCGCGATCAGGCGTCCGACCTTCAGCGTCCCGGCGAGTGCGCAGGCCTCGTGCGAGACGCCTTCCATCATGCAGCCGTCTCCGAGGAAGACATAGGTGTAGTGATCGACGATGTCGTGGCCCGGGCGGTTGAATTCCGCAGCGAGCAGGCGCTCGGCGAGCGCCATGCCGACCGCGTTCGAGATGCCCTGGCCGAGCGGGCCGGTGGTGGTCTCGACGCCGGGCGTCACGCCGCGCTCCGGGTGCCCGGGCGTCCTCGAGCCGAGCTGCCGGAAGCGCCGCAGCTCTTCCATCGGCAGGTCATAGCCGGTCACGTGCAGCAGGCTGTAGAGCAGCATCGAGCCGTGGCCGTTCGACAGCACGAAGCGGTCGCGGCCGGGCCAGGCGGGGTTGCCGGGATTGTGCCGCAGGTGGCGCTTCCAGAGCGCCACGGCGATCTCGGCCATGCCCATCGGCATGCCCGGGTGGCCGGATTTCGCCGCCTCGACCGCGTCCATCGCGAGCGCGCGGATGGAATTGGCGAGCTCGCCGTCGGTTGCCTTGACGGTTGCGGCGGAATCCATCGGGAGGGCGCAAATTATACTCAGGCGCATGACCGATCTTCCGTTTTCCCGCCCGCCGCACTACGAGCATGCCGTGAGCTGCGCGGCGCCGGGCGAGGCGCACTGGTTCGTGTTCCGCGGCGACGAGCTTCTCGTCGAGATGGGGCCGCTCGAGGCGCCCTCCGACGACCTGCGCGTCCGCGCCCGGCCGGCCTGGGCGCGCCTGCCGTTGCAGAAAAACCACAACTGGTTGGGGGAGATCGCTTCCAGAACCCTATATCTAGGGCGCCTAGGGGCCGGCGACCTCTGGGCGGCCGAGCTGCCCAAGGGCGCCGAAGCGCCCGCAGGGCTCGCCTGGGCGGGGCTGCGCAGCCTGTTCTCGGTCCTGGACGACGCCCACTTCGCCCTCGCCGGCCGGGCGCTGCAGCTCCTCGACTGGGACCGCTGCCACCAGTTCTGCGGGCGCTGCGGCGCACGCACCGAGCCGAAGGCGGACGAGCGGGTGCGGATCTGTCCGGCGTGCAGGCTCTCGGCCTACCCGCGCGTCGCGCCGGCCGTCATGGCGCTCGTGCGCCGGGAGAAGCAGCTGCTCCTTGCCCGCAGCCCGCACTTCCCGGCCGGCATGTACAGCGCGCTCGCCGGCTTCGTCGAGCCCGGCGAGTCGCTCGAGCAGTGCCTCGCCCGTGAGGTCGAGGAGGAGGTGGGGGTGCGGATAAGCAACAGCCGCTACTTCGCAAGCCAGTCGTGGCCGTTTCCGCACTCGCTCATGATCGCGTTCGTCTGCGACTACGCCGGCGGCGAGATCGCGCCGCAGCCTTCGGAAATCGAGGCCGCGAACTGGTTCGATGTATTGCAATTACCTAAACTTCCAAGCAAAATCTCGATCGCTCGCCGCTTGATCGATTCTGTGGTAGGCGAAATGCGCGGCGCAATTGCCAGCAAGGCTTAGGAGGTTTTGCACGAATTGAACGCGATCAGTGATCGCAGTCGAGCGCGCAAGCGCGCACCAGGAAGGCGCGGCCCGGATTTTCTCCGTCTGGCTGCGCCTTCGCTTTTTGGGGGGTCCGGCAAATGAATGGTCTGCACCTCATCGGTGACCTGAGCGGGTGCCGCTGCGATCCGCAGCTGCTGCTCGATGGCGAAGGCTTCCGCGCCAAGTGCCTCGCCATGGTGGAGGCCGCGGGCCTCACGACCATGGACGCCACCTTCCACACCTTCGACGGCGGCGGCTTCACCGGCACCGTGGTCCTGGCGGAGTCGCACCTCGCGATCCATACCTGGCCCGAGCGCCAGGGGCTGACGCTCGACGTCTACGTGTGCAACTACAGCGCGGACAATTCAGCGAAGGCGCGCAAGCTTTTCGGGCTGCTGGTCGACCATTTCCAGCCGACCGAGATCGCGCGGCACGAGCTCGACCGGGGCGACCATCTCCTCATGGAGCCGCTGAACGACTCCACCGGGTTCTACATCAAGGCGAGCCGGCAGCTCGGCGAATGGCAGACGCGCTTCCAGAAGCTGGCGATCTACGAGACGCCGCACTACGGGCGCATCTTCCGCCTGGACGGCTTCAACATGACCTCCGAGAAGGAGGAGTTCGTCTACCACGAGAATCTCGTGCATCCCGCGCTCACCGCCCACAACGCGCCGCGGCGCGTGCTCATCATCGGCGGCGGCGACGGCGGCAGCTCGGAAGAGGCGCTCAAGCACCCGTCGGTCGAGCAGCTGACGATGGTGGAGATCGACGGCGAGGTGATCGAGGTGGCGAAGAAGCACTTCCGCGCCGTGCACAACGGCGTCTTCGACAACCCGAAGCTGCGGGTGCTGGTCGACGACGGGATGAAGTTCGTGCGCGAGACGAGCGAGAAGTTCGACCTGATCGCGCTCGACCTGAACGATCCCATGGGGCCGGCGGAGGCGCTGTACTCGACCGAGTTCTTCCAGCAGCTTCGCGCGGCGCTCGCGCCGGGCGGCGCGCTGACCCTGCACATCGGCTCGCCGGTCGCGCGTCCCGAGCGCGTGTCGGAGCTCGCCCAGCGGTTGAACGGCGTGTTCCGCATCGTGCGCCCGTACACGATGTACATCCCGCTCTACGGCTCGCTCTGGGCGATGGCGGTGTGCTCGGACAAGCTCGACCCGAAGGCCTTCACCGCCGACGAGATCGACCGGCGCATCGAGGCGCGCAAGCTCCAGGAGCTGCGCTACTACAACGGCGAGACCCACGAGGGCGTGTTCGCGCTGCCGAATTTCGTGCGCGACCTCGTGACGCCGCCGCGCCTGAAGCAGCAGACGCGCGGCCGGCGCCTCGGCGTGGTCAGGGCGGCGGGGAAATAAGCTAGCCCGTCGCCTGCAGCGCGTCGCGGATCGTCTGGAAGATCCGCTCGATCTGCGGCTTTTCCACGATGAGCGGCGGCGAGAACGCCAGGATGTCTCCGGTGTAGCGGACCAGCACGCCGGCCTCGAACGCCTTCAGGAAAGCCTCGTACGCGCGCTTGCCGGGCGCATTCGGCCGGGGCTCGAGCTCGACCGCGCCCATCAGCCCGAGATTGCGGACGTCGATGACATGGCGCGCGCCCTTGAGGGCGTGAATCGCGTCCTCGAAATGCTTCTGCATCGCCGAGCCGCGCGTCAGAAGCCCTTCCTCGTCATAGGTGTCGAGGGTGGCGATGCCGGCAGCGCAGGCGAGCGGATGGGCGGAGTACGTGTAGCCATGGAAGAGCTCGATCCCCTCGGGCGCGTCCATGAACGTGTCGTAGATGGAATCCTTGGCGAGCACCGCGCCCATCGGCACGGTGCCGTTCGTCATGCCCTTGGCGATCGTGAAGAGATCGGGCATCACGCCGAAGCGCTGGCTCGCGAAGGGCTGGCCGAGGCGTCCGAACCCCGTGATCACCTCGTCGAAGATGAGGAGGATGCCGTGCTTGTTGCAGATTTCCCGCAGGCGCTGCAGATAGCCCAGCGGCGGAACGAGCACGCCTGCGGAGCCGGCGACGGGCTCGACGATGACGGCCGCAATGCTCGAGGGATCGTGCAGCGTGCAAAGACGCTCGAGGTCATCTGCGAATTCCGCGCCGGCCTGCGGCTGCCCCTTCGAGAAGGCGTTTTTCTGCAGGTCGTGGGTATGGCGGATATGGTCCACGCCGGCCACGCCGGGGCCGAAGGCCTTGCGGTTGGCCGGGATGCCGCCCACCGCCATGCCGCCGAAGTTGACGCCGTGGTAGCCGCGCTCGCGGCCGATCAGGCGAAAGCGCTGCCCCTCGCCGCGCGCGCGATGGTAGGCGAGCGCGATCTTGAGCGCCGTGTCCGCCGCTTCGGACCCCGAGTTCGTGAAGAACACGCGCGAGAAGCGCTCGGGCGCGATGCGGGCGAGCCGCTCGGCGAACTCGAAGCCGATCGGGTGGCCCATGTTGAACGTCGGCGCGAAGTCCATCTGCGCCACCTGCTTCTGCACCGCCGCGACGATCTTCGGCCGGCAGTGGCCGGCGTTCACGCACCAAAGACCGGCCTGTCCGTCGAGCACCTGGCGGCCGTCGGCCGTCCAGTAGTACATGCCCTCGGCGCGCGCGAGAAGGCGCGGCGCCTTCTTGAACTGCCGGTTCGCCGTGAAGGGCATCCAGAAGGCGGAGGCCTCGAGCGACACCGGCAGGTCAATGCGCTTGTTCACTCCGAATAGGGTACGACTTTCTGCCGCTGCTCGCCCAGGCCCTGGATGCCGAGCGTCATGACGTCGCCCGGCTTGAGGAACACCGGGCTCGGCTTGATGCCGAGGCCCACGCCGGGGGGCGTGCCGGTCGCGATGATGTCGCCGGGCAGCAGCGTCATGTACTGGCTCACGTGCGAGATGCACTTCGCCACGCTGAAGATCATGGTGCGCGTGCTGCCGCTCTGCATGCGCTTGCCGTTCACGTCGAGCCACATGTCGAGGCCCTGCGGGTCGCGCACCTCGTCGGGCGTCACGAGCCACGGCCCGATCGGCCCGGCGGTGTCGAAGCCCTTGCCCTTGTCCCACTGGCTGGTCGCCATCTGGAAGGCGCGCTCGGAGACGTCGTTCACCACGCAGTAACCGGCCACGAAGTCGAGCGCCTCGGCCTCGGAGACGTATTTCGCCTGGCTGCCGACCACCACGCCGAGCTCGACCTCCCAGTCGAGCTTGGTCGAGTTCTTCGGCTGCACGACGTCGTCGTTCGGGCCGTTGATGCAGGTCGTGGCCTTCATGAAGACGATCGGCTCGGAGGGAATGGCGAGGCCCGCCTCCTTGGCATGGTCGGAGTAGTTCAGGCCGATGGCGACGAACTTGCCGATGCCCACGTACGGCACGCCGAGGCGCGGATGGCCGTTCACGAGGGGCAGCGACTCCGGCTTCACCTTGGAGAGCATCTTCAGGCCGCGCGGCGCGATCTCCTTCGGGCCGATGCCGTCGATGATCTTGGAAAGGTCGCGCACGCGGCCTTCCTGGTCGATGAGGCCTGGCTTCTCGTAGCCGATCCTTCCGTAGCGGCAAAGCTTCATATGGTCATTCCCCCGTCGATCGAATAAGCGTTCCCGGTCGCGAAGAGCGACTCGTCCGAAGCGAGAAACACCAGGATGCCGGTGATGTCGTCCACGCTCCCGAGTCGTCCCATCGGCTGGCGCGCGACGAAATCCTTGCGCGCCTGCACCGGGTCGGCGAACGCGTTGATCCTCCCCTGCAGCGAAGGCGTATCCACGGTGCCGGGACAGATCGCGTTGCAGCGGATGCCCTTGGCGACGAAGTCGGCGGCGATCGCCTTGGTGAGGCCGATGACCGCCGCCTTGCTCGCGCCGTAGAGGAAGCGGTTCGGCAACCCGCGGATGGACGAGGCGACCGAGGCCATGTTGACGATCGAGCCGCGCCCCTTCTTGAGCATGCCGGGCAGGAAGGCCTTCGTCACCAGGAACATGGACTTCGCGTTCACCGTCATGCCGAGGTCCCAGTCCTTGGAGGTGGCGTCGAGGATGGAGCCGTGCTGCACGATGCCCGCGCAGTTGAACAGCACGTCGATGTCGCCGACTTCCTGCGCGAGCCTCGCGATCGCCGCCTCGTCGGTGACGTCGAGCGCCCGCGTGCGGATGCCGTCCTTGCCCTCGAGCTCGGCGACCTTGGATGCGTTCAGGTCCGTCGCCCACACTTTCGCGCCTTCGCGCGCGAAGGCGAGCGCCGCGGCGCGCCCCATGCCCTGCGCGGCGGCGGTCACGAATGCGACCTTGCCAGCCAGTCTGCCTGCCATTGATGGTGATCTCCGGGAAGGGCAGCGATTATACTGCGGGCTTCCCCCGGAGCCGCGATGAACCGCCTCGATTTCAACGGACGCACAGCCATCGTCACGGGCGGCGCGCAAGGCATCGGCGCCGCCATCGTGAAGCGGCTCAAGGCCTCGGGCGCGCAGGTCGCGGTGTGGGATCTCGACGGCTCGCCGCGCGTGGACGTGGCCGATCCCGCGTCGATCGAAGCCGCAGTGAAGAAGCTGGACAAGGTCGACGTGCTGGTCAACAACGCCGGCATCGCCGGCAAGAACGTCCCCACGGTGGACTACCCGATCGAGGAATGGGAGCGCGTGCTGCGCGTCAACCTGACGAGCCAGTTCCTCTGCTGCCGCGCCGTCGCGCCGCGCATGGTGAAGGCGGGCTACGGCCGCATCGTCAACATCGCCTCGATCGCGGGCAAGGAAGGCAACCCGAACGCGGTCGCCTATTCCGCCTCGAAAGCGGGCGTCATCTCGCTCACCAAGAGCCTCGGCAAGGAGCTCGCGCAGACTGGCGTGCTGGTGAACTGCGTCACCCCCGCGGCGGCGAAGACCGCGATCTTCGACCAGATGACCGAGCAGCACATCAGCTACATGCTCTCCAAGATTCCCATGAACCGCTTCGTCACCGTGGACGAGGTCGCGGCGCTGGTGTGCTGGCTCGCCAGCGAGGATTGCTCCTTCTCGACCGGAGCGGTGTTCGACATCTCGGGCGGCCGTGGCACCTACTAGGAAAAAAACCGAGCAGCGCAGCATCCAGTGGTTCGCGCGGCAGGACATCTACGGCTTCATCTACCGCAGCTGGGTGAAGAACCGCGGCGTGCCGCAGGACCAGTTCGACGGCCGCCCGGTGATCGGCATCTGCAACACCTGGTCCGAGCTCACGCCGTGCAACACCCATTTCCGCGTCCTCGCCGAGCATGTGCGCAACGGCATCCTGGACGCCGGCGGCTTCCCGCTCGAGTTCCCGGTGATGTCGCTCGGCGAGACGCTGCTGCGGCCGACCGCGATGCTCTACCGAAACCTCGCGAGCATGGACGTCGAGGAGTCGATCCGCGGCAATCCGCTCGACGGCGTCGTGCTCCTCGCCGGATGCGACAAGACCACGCCGGCGACCCTCATGGGCGCGGCGAGCGTCGACCTGCCGACCATCCTCGTCTCCGGCGGGCCCATGCTCTCGGGCAAGTACCGCGGCACCGACATCGGCTCGGGCACGAACGTCTGGTCCATGTCCGAGGACCTGCGCGCGGGCAAGATTACGCTCGAGGAGTTCCACGAGGCCGAGTCGTGCATGCACCGCTCGCACGGCCACTGCATGGTCATGGGCACCGCCTCCACCATGGCCTCGATGGTCGAGGCGCTCGGCGTGGGCATGCCCGGCAATGCGGCGTTCCCGGCAGTGGACGCCCGGCGCAACGTCATCGCGCGCATGGCGGGAAGGCGCATCGTTTCTCTCGTCAAGGAGAAAATTCCGTTGTCGCGGATCCTGACGAAAGAGGCGTTCGAGAACGCCATCCGCACGCTTTCGGCCATCGGCGGCTCGACCAACGCCGTCATCCACCTGATCGCGCTCGCAGGCCGGATCGGCGTCAAGCTCGACCTCGACGATTTCCACCGCCTCGGCCGGGGCATGAATACCATCCTCAACCTGATGCCCTCCGGCAAATACCTGATGGAGGACTTCTGCTACGCCGGCGGCCTGCCCGTCGTCCTGCGCGAGCTTGGAGAAAACAACTTGCTGCATCGAAATTCCCTGACGGTCAACGGCAAGACCATCTGGGAGAACGTGAAGGACGCGCCGTGCTGGAACCGGGACGTCATCTTCAGCTACAAGAAGCCGTTCAAGCGCGATACCGGGCTCACCGTGCTGCGCGGCAACCTCGCTCCCGACGGCGCCATCATCAAGCCGTCGGCGGCGACGCCGAAGCTGCTCAAGCACAAGGGCCGCGCGGTGGTGTTCGAGAGCATCGAGGACTTCCACCGCCGCATCGACGACCCGAAGCTCGACATCGACGAGCGTTGCATCATGGTGCTGAAGAACTGCGGCCCGAAGGGCTACCCCGGCATGGCGGAAGTGGGCAACATGCCGCTGCCGCCGAAGCTCCTCAAGAAGGGCATTACGGACATGGTGCGCATCTCGGATGCCCGCATGAGCGGCACGGCGTACGGCACCGTGGTGCTGCACATCTCGCCCGAGGCCGCCGCGGGCGGCGTGCTTGCGCTCGTCGAGAACGGCGACCTGATCGAGCTCGACGCCGCGAAGGGCAGGATCCAGCTTCTCGTCCCGGAAAAGGTCCTTTCCCTGAGAAGAAAAAAATGGAAGCGGCCGAAGCCGCCGCTCGAGCGCGGCTACTGGCGGCTCTATTTCGACCACGTGCTGCAGGCCGACCGCGGCGCGGACCTCGAC
The DNA here is from genome assembly GCA_035651575.1 of Burkholderiales bacterium. Lineage (GTDB taxonomy): Bacteria > Pseudomonadota > Gammaproteobacteria > Burkholderiales > SG8-39 > SCGC-AG-212-J23. The sequence goes on from DASRFM010000018.1 coordinate 53,618, forward strand.
TTCCTCGTCGGCAAGAGCGGCGCCTTCGTGCCGCGCGACAACCACTAAGGAGGCAGGCATGCTCCAGGCCGCCGACCTCACCATCCGCCTGCACGAGAGCGACGACGTCGTGATCGCGCGCGTCGAGCTCCCCGCCGGAACGATGATCGCGAAGGAGAACGTGCGCGCCGCGGTGCGGGTCCCGGCCGGCCACAAGATCGCCGTGCGCGACCTCGCGCAGGGTCAGCCGGTGCATCGCTACAACCAGATCATCGGCTTCGCCACGCAGCCCATCAAGGCGGGCGAGCACGTGCACGTGCACAACGTCGCCATGGGCGACTTCCAGCGCGACTATGCCTTCTGCTCGCTGAAGAAGGACACCGACCATGTGCGCGAGCCGGCCACGTTCATGGGGATCCGGCGGCCGGACGGCCGGGTTGCGACGCGCAACTACATCGGCATCCTGACGAGCGTGAATTGCTCGGCCACGGTCGCGCGAATGGTCGCGGACCACTTCAGGACCCGGCTGGATGAGTACCCGAATGTCGACGGCGTGGTCGCGCTCACGCACAAGACCGGCTGCGGCATGTCGGACCGGGGCGAGCCCGCCGACCTCCTTCGGCGCACCATCGCCGGCTACGCGCGCCATCCGAATTTCTTCTCGACGCAGCTCATCGGCCTGGGATGCGAGGCGAACCAGGTGAACGTGCTGCTCTCCGCGGAAAACCTGAAGCGCGGCGACAAGCTCGCCGCGTTCACCATCCAGGAGAAGGGCGGCACGCGCAAGGCGGTGGAGACCGGTATCGCGCGCGTGAAGGAGATGCTCCCCGAGGCGAACAAGGTGAAGCGCGAGCCGGTGCCGGCGAGCCATCTCACGCTCGGCCTGCAGTGCGGCGGCTCGGACGGCTACTCCGGCATCAGCGCCAACCCGGCGCTCGGGGCGGCGGTCGACCTGCTGGTGAAAAATGGCGGCACCGCGATCCTTTCCGAGACGCCGGAGATCTACGGCGCCGAGCACCTGCTGACGCGGCGCGCAGTGACGAAGGAAGTGGGCGAGAAGCTGATCGCGCGCATCCGCTGGTGGGAGGACTACACGCGGCGCAACGGCAACGAGATGAACAACAATCCCTCGCCCGGCAACAAGGCGGGCGGGCTGACCACGATCCTCGAGAAGTCGCTCGGCGCCGTCGCGAAAGGCGGGACGACCAACCTGGTGGCGGTGTACGAGTACGCCGAGCCGGTCTCGGCGAAGGGCTTCGTCTACATGGACACGCCGGGCTACGACCCGGTTTCGGCGACCGGCCAGGTGGCCGGCGGCGCGAACCTGATCTGCTTCACCACGGGGCGCGGCTCCGCCTACGGCTGCAAGCCGGCGCCCTCGCTCAAGCTCGCGACCAATACACCGCTCTTCGCGCACCAGGAAGACGACATGGACTTCAACTGCGGCACGATCATCGACGGCACGCAAAGCGTCGCCGAGGCGGGCGCGGCGTTCTTCCGTCTCATCCTGGAGACCGCGTCGGGCCGCCGCACGAAATCCGAGGAGTTCGGCTACGGGGAGGATGAATTCGCGCCATGGACGCTTGGAGCCACCATGTAAGGAAGGCCTTGGCCGCGCTGCTCGCGCTCGGCCTGGCCGGATCGGCGCTCGCCGCGGAGCGCGCGCCGACACGCAACCAGTACTACGCGGCGATCGCGTACCACGCGGAGACGAACAGCGTCGGCTGGTCGACCGACCGCAGGTCCGCGCGCGAGGCGAAGGTCGAGGCGCTGAAGCAGTGCGGCCACGAGCGCTGCGAAGTCGTCGCCTCGATCACGCGCGGCTGCGGGGCGCTCGCGCGCGTCGAGGGCGGCAAGTTCGCCGTGCAGAAGGGCGCGACGCGCGCCGAAGCGGAAACGAAGGCGCTGAAGCGCTGCGGGCCGAAATGCCAGGTGCTGGCCTGGACCTGCACACGCTGAGCAAGGCGCCCCGGTTCTACGTCGATACGCCGCTGCGTGCCGGCGGCTCCTGCGTCCTTCCGGAAGATGCGGCGCACCACGCCACCCACGTCATGCGGCTGCGCGCCGGCGACGCGGTGACGCTCTTCGACGGGCGCGGCGGCGAATATCCGGGGCGCATCGCCTCGGCCGAGAAGCTGCGCATCGCGGTGGACGTGCTGGAGCACCGGCCGTTGGAGCGCGAATCGCCTCTCGCCGTAACCCTCGTGCAGGCGGTGTCGGCCGGCGACCGGATGGACTTCACGGTCCGCAAGGCGGTCGAGCTCGGCGTGGCGCGCATCCAGCCGGTCCTCGCCACCCGCTCGGTGGCGCGGCCCAAGGGCACGCGCGCGGACCTGCGGCGCGAGCACTGGCAGAAGGTCGCGATCGCCGCCTGCGAGCAGTGCGGGCGAAATCGCGTGCCTCCGGTCCTGCCGCTCCTCATGGACGCGGCGGCGTACCGGCCGGAGGATGACGCCGCGAAAAAGATCCTGCTCTCGCCGCTCGCGGAACTGCGCTTCTCGGCGGCGTGCGCCGGCGTGCAGGCCGGCGTGATCCTCGCCGCCGGGCCCGAGGCCGGGTTCACGGCCGAAGAAGAAGCGGCGTTCGTCTACTCGGGATTCGTGCCGGCGCGCCTCGGGCCGCGCGTGCTGCGCACCGAGACCGCCGCGCTCGCGGCGCTCGCCGCGCTCAGCGCGCTGCGGGGAGACTTCTAGCGAGGAGCTGGGCGAGGCGCGTGTTGCCGTTCGCGCGCGCGATATCGAGGGCGCTGCGGCCGTCGGCGTCGCGCGCGGAGAGGTTGACGCCCCGCCCCTGGATGAAGAGCTCCGCGGCGAGGGCGTCGTCGCGCTTCACCGCATCGAGGAACTGCTTCGGGTCGTGGTAGCTCAGTCCCATCGCCGTCAGGTCCTTGCGCGCCTGCAGCGCCGCGTCTGCGCCGCCGATCGGCGGCTGCGCGGCGGCATCGGCGATGCCGCGGCGCGCGAGCGTGGTGAGGTCGCGCCCGATGGACGCCACCTTGTCGCGGTACTGCGGCGGCATGTCGGCGGTGGCGTCCTGCAGCAGCCCGGCGATCGCGGTATTCGCCTCGGGATTGCGCCCGGCAAGGACGTCGTCGATGCCCTTCAGGTTGGCCTGCGGGTCGTCGGAACGCGCCGCGATGCCGACGAGCGTCTGCACGAGCGTGAGCGCATGGCCGAAGGCCTGCCAGCCGTCGTCGTCCTGTTGCGGCGGCGCGCTCGCGGCGCAGCCGGAAAGCGAGCTCAGCGCGAGGAGGAGAGCGAGGAGGGTTTTCATGGCCGAAGAATAACGCCGCAGCGCGCCCCGGCGTTGACCGGAGCATTCGCTTAGAATTTGAAAAAACTACAAATGGCCGCGCCACCGCACTCCGAGGCCTTCGTCCGCTGGTTCCGCCAGGTGGCGCCGTACGTGCACGACTTCGGCGGGCGCACCTTCGTCATCGGCTTCGGCGGAGAAATCTTCTCCGAGAGCGCGCGCTTCGCGAGCTTCATCCACGACGTGAACGTGCTCGCGGCGCTGGAGATCCGCCTCGTGCTGGTGCACGGCGCGCGGCCCCAGATCGAGGCCGAGATGAAGGGCAAGGGCCTGCGCTCGCGCTATTCGCAGGGGCTGCGCATCACCGACGCGCAGGCGCTCACCGCGGTGAAGCACGCGGCGGGCATGCTGCGCGTGGAGCTCGAGGCGCAGCTCTCCCAGGGGCTGCCCAATTCGCCCATGGCGCGCGCCCATATCCGCGTCGCCTCCGGCAACTACATCACCGCGAGGCCGATCGGCGTGCGCAGCGGCGTGGACCTGCAGTTCACGGGCGCGGTGCGCAAGGTCGATGCCGCGGCGATCGCGAGCCACCTCGACGTCGGCGACATCGTGGTCGTGCCGCACGTCGGCTATTCCGCGACCGGCGAGGTATTCAACCTCTCCTGGGAGGATGTGGCGGAGAACGTCGCCGTCGCGCTCAAGGCCGACAAGCTCATCATGTACACCGACCGCCTGCCGAGCGACCGCCACGGCGAGGTGGTCTCCGAGCTCACGGCGGACGAAGCCGCGGTGCTCGCCGGCAGGAAGACGAATCTCACCTCGGGCGCCATGCGCGCGCTCGAGCACCTCGCCCGTGCCGTCAAGGGCGGCGCGGGGCGCGCGCACCTCGTCACGCGGCGCACGGACGGCGCGCTGCTGCTCGAGCTCTTCACCCACGCCGGCGTGGGCACCATGGTGACCGCCGCCACGGTGCAGAAGCTGCGCCCGGCGCGCGTGGAGGACGTGCGCGGCATGCTCGCGATCATCGAGCCGCTCGAGGCCGAAGGCACGCTCGTCAAGAGGAGCCGCGAGCTGCTGGAAGCCGAGATCGGCAACTTCTTCGTCGTCGAGCACGACGGCGTCATCGTCGGCTGCGCGGCGCTCTACCCGTTCAAGGAGGCGAGGAGCGGCGAGTTCGCCTGCCTGGCGGTGGCCGAGGGCTATCGCGACTCCGGCTACGGCGAGGAGCTCCTCAAGGCCTGCGAGGAGCGCGCCCGCGCGCTGCGCATCCGCAAGCTCTTCGCGCTCACGACCGGGGCGGCGCACTGGTTCCTCGAGCAGGGCTTCCGCGCCGACGCGGTGGATGCGCTGCCCTCGCGCCGCAAGGCGCTCTACAACTGGCGGCGCGGCTCGAAGGTCTTCGTCAAGAAAATCTAGCGGCCTATAATCCGCGCATGGCAAGGACAGTGAAATGCGTCAAGCTCGGCCGCGAGGCCGAGGGGCTCGATTTCCCGCCGTATCCCGGCGCGCTCGGCAAGCGCATCTGGGAGAACGTCTCGAAGGAAGCCTGGCAGCAGTGGCTCAAGCACCAGACGATGCTCGTCAACGAGAACCGGCTGAACCTCGCGGACCCGCGCGCGCGCAAGTACCTCATGGAGCAGACCGAGCGGCATTTCTTCGGCGAAGGCGCCGAGACCGCATCGGGCTACGTCCCGCCTAAGGAATAGTCCGGACTCCTGCGGGCGCCGCGAGCAGCAGCAGGTCGGCGCCGCGGCGCGCGAAGAGGCCGTTCGTCACCACGCCCGGGATGTTGTTCAGCTCGGTCTCGAGCTTCACGGGGTCGAGGATCGTCAGGCCGTGGCAGTCGAGGATGATGTTGCCGTTGTCCGTCTTGAAGTTCTCGCGCAGCACCGGGTGGCCGCCGAGCCTGAGGAGCTCCCGCCCGACGAGGCTGCGCGCCATCGGGATCACCTCGACCGGCAGCGGGAACTTGCCGAGCACCGGGACCAGCTTCGAGGCGTCGCAGATGCAGACGAACTTCCTCGCCACCGCGGCCACGATCTTTTCCCGCGTGAGCGCGCCGCCGCCGCCCTTGATCATGTGCAGGTGCTCGGTGATCTCGTCGGCGCCGTCGACGTAGACCTCCAGCCGGTCGACCGCGTTCAGGTCGAAGACGCGGATGCCGTGCTTCTTCAGCCGCTCGGCGCTCGCCTCGGAGGCCGCCACCGCGCCCTCGATCTTGTGCTTGACGCTCGCCAGCGCGTCAATGAAGAAATTGACCGTCGAGCCCGAGCCGACGCCGATCACGCCTTCCTGCGTATATTTCAGCGCCGCCTCGCCGACTTTCTTCTTGAGCTCGTCCTGGGTCATTTCTTCTTTTGCGGCGGCAGGTCGGTGCACACGCCTTCGTAGAGCTCCGCCGCCATGCCGACCGACTCGCCGAGGGTCGGATGCGGATGGATCGTGCGTCCGATGTCGGTCGCGTCGGCGCCCATCTCGACGGCGAGCGCGAGCTCGCTGATCAGGTCGCCCGCGCCGGTGCCGACGATGCCGGCCCCGAGCAGCCGGTGCGACTCGGGATCGAACACGAGCTTGGTGAAGCCCTCGTCGCGCCCATTGGCGATCGCGCGCCCCGACGCGCTCCAGGGGAACTTCGCCACGCCGATCCGCGTGCCGGCCTTCTTCGCCTCGTCCTCGGTAAGCCCGACCCAGGCGATCTCGGGATCGGTATAGGCGACCGAAGGAATGACGCGCGCGTCGAAGTGCGACTTCATCCCGGCGGCCGCCTCGGCCGCGACGTGGCCTTCGTGCACCGCCTTGTGCGCGAGCATCGGGTTCTTCGTCACGTCGCCGATGGCGTAGATGTTCGCCACGTTCGTGCGCATCTGCGAGTCGGTGTCGATGAATCCCCGCTCGGTGACCGCGATGCCGGCTTTCTGTGCGTCGATGTTCTTGCCGTTCGGGACGCGCCCGACCGAGACCAGGATCGCGTCGTAAGTCGCCGCGTCGGCGCCTTCGAAGCTCACCTGGAGCCCCTTCGACGACGCCTCCACCTTGGCGGTCCTGGTCTTCAGCATGACCCGGTCGAAGCGCTTCGCGTTCATTTTTTGCCAGACTGCGACCAGGTCGCGGTCTGCGCCGAGCATCAGGCCGTCCATCATCTCGACCACGTCGAGGCGGGTGCCGAGTGTCGAGTACACGGTGCCCATCTCGAGGCCGATGATGCCGCCGCCGATGATCAGCATCTTCTTCGGCACGCTCCGCAGCTCGAGGGCGCCGGTGGAATCGACGATGCGCGGGTCGGAAGGCAGCTCATTTCCCCCCAGGCGCAGCTTCGCCGCCTGGGAACCCACTGCAATGATCGCGTTGGCGAAGCGCAGCTTCTTTCCGGCCACATCGAGCGTGTTGCGGTCGAGGAATTTCGCGACGCCGGTCATCACCGTGACCTTGCGCATCTTCGCCATCGCGGCGAGGCCGCCGGTCAGCTTGCCGACCACGTTGTCCTTGAAAGCGCGCAGCTTCGCGAGATCGACCTTCGGCTCGCCGAAGCTCACGCCGTGGTCGGCGAGGCCGCGCGCCGCATCGATCACGGCCGCGGTATGCAGGAGCGCCTTCGAGGGAATGCAGCCGACGTTGAGGCAGACGCCGCCGAGCACCGGGTAGCGCTCCACGAGCACCGTCCTCAGGCCGAGATCCGCGGCGCGGAACGCCGCCGAGTAGCCGCCCGGGCCGGCGCCGATGACGACGACGTCGCAGTCGGTTTCGCCTTTCGCTGCGGGCGCGGCCGGCGGCGCCGCGGGCTCGGCCGGCGGCTTTTCCGCGCTCGCGGATTCGAGCAGCAGGATCGGCGCGCCCTGGGAGACCTTGTCGCCGACCTTCACCTTGACCGATTGCACGGTGCCGGCGCCCGGGGACGGGATCTCCATCGTCGCCTTGTCCGACTCGAGCGTGATGAGCGACTGCTCTTTCGCCACGCGGTCGCCGGGCTTGACGAGCACCTCGATGACCTCGACCTCCTTGAAGTCCCCGATGTCGGGGACCTTGACCTCGGTGCCGGCCATCTACAGGACCAGCTTCCGGATGTCGGAGAGCACGGAGACGAGATAGGCGGTGAAGCGCGCGGCAGTCGCGCCGTCGATCACGCGGTGGTCGTACGAAAGCGCGAGCGGCAGGATGAGGCGCGGCGCGAACTGCTTTCCGTCCCATACCGGCTTCATCGCGGAGCGGGAAACCCCGAGAATCGCGACTTCGGGCGCATTGATGATCGGCGTGAAGAACGTGCCGCCGATGCCGCCCAGGCTCGAGATCGAGAAGGTGCCGCCCTGCATGTCGGCCGCCTTGAGCTTCTGGTCGCGCGCCGCCTTGGAGATGTCGGCGAGCTCGTGCGCGAGGTCGAACACGCCCTTGCGGTCGGCGTCGCGCACCACCGGGACCACGAGGCCGCCCGGCGTGTCGACGGCGACGCCGACGTGGTAGTACTTCTTGATCACGATGCTCTCGCCCGACTTGTCGAGCGAGGCGTTGAACTGCGGGAACTGCTTGAGCGCCGTGACGCAGGCCTTGATCATGAAGGCGAGCATGGTGAGCTTGAAGCCGCGCTTCTCGGTCTCCGCGGTCTGCGCCTTGCGGAAGGCCTCGAGGTCGGTGATGTCGGCCTCGTCGAACTGCGTGACGTGCGGGATCGAGATCCAGTTGCGATGCAGGTAGGGCCCGGAAAGCTTCTGGATGCGCGACAGCGGCTTCGTCTCCACCGGGCCGAACTTGGCGAAGTCCACTTCCGGCCACGGCGGCAGGTTGAAGGGCAGCGCGCCGCCCGGTTTGGCGCTCGCCGGGGCCGGACCCTTCTGCAAGAATCCTTTGACGAAACTCTGCACGTCCGCGTGCAGGATGCGTCCCTTTGGCCCGCTTCCGGTCACGAGCGAGAGATCCACGCCGAGCTCGCGGGCGAACTTCCTCACCGAAGGGCTGGCGTGCGGCAGCGCGCCGCGCTGCTCGGGCGCGGCCGGAGCGACCGGCGCCGAGCGCGCCGGCGCGGGCGACGCGGCTTTCATCTCGGCGGCCCTTTTCTCCGGCGCGGCGGTTGCCTGCGCGCTGCCGGCGGACTGCAGCACGAGGATCGCGGCGCCTTTCGACACCTTGTCGCCGACCTTGACCTTCAGCTCCTTCACGAGGCCCGCGTCCGGCGACGGGATCTCCATCGTCGCCTTGTCCGACTCGAGCGTGATGAGCGATTGCTCCTTGGCGACCGCGTCGCCCGGCTTGACGAGAACCTCGATGACTTCCACTTCCTTGAAGTCGCCGATGTCCGGAACCGGAACCGTGAGCGCCGCGCCCGCGGCCGCGGCGGCCGGCCTTTGCGGCGCGGCCTTCGGCGCCTCGGCCGGCTTCGCCTCGGGCGCTTTCGCCGCCGGCTTCGGTGCACTGGCGGAGTCGAGCTCGAGGATCGGCGTTCCCTTGGAGACCTTGTCGCCCACCTTGACCTTCAGCGCCCGCACCAGGCCGTCGGAAGGCGACGGAATTTCCATCGTCGCCTTGTCGGACTCGAGCGTGATGAGCGACTGCTCCTTGGAAACGGCGTCACCCGGCTTCACGAGCACCTCGATGACTTCGACCTCCTTGAAGTCGCCGATGTCCGGAACGACGACGTCGCTCATACGGTCACGGGGTCGGGCTTCTCGGGGTCGATGGCGTAGCTCTTGATCGCCTCGGCCACCGTCTTCGGCTTGATCTCCCCCTGCTCGGCGAGCGCCTTCAGGGCCGCGATCGCCACGAAGCAGCGATTCACCTCGAAGAAGTGGCGCAGCTTGGCGCGGCTGTCGGAGCGGCCGAAGCCGTCGGTCCCGAGAACCCGGTAGGCCCGGTCCCTCGGCACGAATGGCCGGATCTGGTCGGCGAAGGTCTTGATGTAGTCGCTCGCGGCGATGATCGGGCCCTGGCGCTCGGCGAGCATCCGGGTCACGTAAGGAACGCGCGGCTTCGATTCCGGGTGCAGCAGGTTCCAGCGATCGGCCGCCAGGCCCTCGCGGCGCAGCTCGGTGAAGCTCGTCGCGCTCCAGACGTCGGCGGCGACGCCCCAGTCTTTCTCGAGGAGCGCGGCGCCCGCCTCGACTTCGCGCAGGATGGTTCCCGAGCCGAGCAGCTGCACGCGCGCCTTGCTCTTCGACTTCGATTCCCTGAGCAGGTACATCCCCTTCAGGATGCCCGGCTCTGCGCCCTGCGGCATCGCCGGGTGCTCGTAGTTCTCGTTCATGAGCGTGATGTAGTAGAAGACGTCCTGCTGCTCGGCCACCATGCGGCGCAGGCCGTCCTGGATGATCACCGCGAGCTCATAGCCGTAGGTCGGATCGTAGGAGACGCAGTTCGGGATGACGGAGGAGAGCACGTGGGAGTGCCCGTCCTCGTGCTGCAGCCCCTCGCCGTTCAGCGTCGTGCGCCCGGCGGTCGCGCCGAGAAGGAAGCCGCGGGCGCGCTGGTCGGCCGCGGCCCAGCCGAGATCGCCGATGCGCTGCAGCCCGAACATCGAGTAGAAGACGTAGAACGGGACCGTCACCTCGTTGGAATGGCTGTAGGAAGTGGCCGCCGCGATCCAGGACGAGAATGCGCCCGCCTCGTTGATGCCCTCCTCGAGGATCTGCCCGGACTTGTCCTCGCGGTAGTACATCACCTGGTCCTTGTCGACCGGCACGTATTTCTGCCCCTCCGCGGCGTAGATGCCGAGCTGGCGGAACATGCCTTCCATGCCGAAGGTGCGCGCCTCGTCTGGCACGATCGGCACGATGCGCTTGCCGATGTCCTTGTCGCGCACCAGCGCCGTGAGCGCGCGCACGAACGCCATCGTGGTCGAGATCTCGCGGCCTTCGCCCGAGCCCTTGAGCAGCGCGTCGAACGCGGCGAGCGGCGGCACCGCGGGCGGCTTGTCGGCCTTGCGCCGGCGCTGCGGCAGGTAGCCGCCGAGCGCCTTGCGCCGCTCGTGCAGGTATTTCACCTCGGGCGAGTCGGCCGGCGGAATGTAGAAGGGCAGCTCCTCGAGCTTGTCGTCCGGGATCGGGATGTTGAACTGGTCGCGCATCTCGCGGATCGTCGCGAGATCCACTTTCTTCAGCTGGTGCGTCGGGTTCTTCGCCTGGCCCTGCTTGCCGAGACCGAAGCCCTTGATCGTCTTCGCGAGGATCACGGTCGGCTGGCCCTTGTGCTTCACCGCGGCGGCGTACGCCGCGTAGACCTTGTGCGGGTCGTGCCCGCCGCGGTTCAGGCGCCAGACATCCTCGTCCGACATGTTGGCAACGAGCTCGAGCGCCCGCGGATCCTTGCCGAAGAAGTTCTTGCGCACGAAGGCGCCGTCGTTCGCCTTGTAGTTCTGGTACTCGCCGTCGACCGTCTCCTCCATCACGCGCAGCAGCGCGCCGTGCTTGTCGCGCGCGAGCAGCGGGTCCCAGTACGAGCCCCAGATCACCTTGATCACGTTCCAGCCGGCGCCGCGGAAGGCGGCTTCCAACTCGTTGATGATCTTTCCATTGCCGCGGACCGGGCCATCCAGCCGCTGCAGGTTGCAATTGATCACAAAAATCAAGTTATCGAGCTTTTCGCGGGCGGCCAGTGTTAGCGAGCCCATGGACTCGGGTTCGTCCGTCTCTCCATCTCCTACAAATGCCCATATCTTGCGT